>NZ_WPCC01000059.1 GCF_009741925.1 Natronomonas sp. CBA1123 | reverse complement strand
TCCCCAAGTTTTTTGCGCCCGAGTGGTTCCGCGCCTGTGGCGCGGAACCCCGAGGGCGTAAAAAAGTGGGTTTTTAGAAGCCCCTTACCCTGCAGTTCGCGGGCGATAATCATCTTCTGGATTTCGGTGGTACCCTCGTAGATTTGGGTAATTTTGGCGTCGCGGTAGAACCGCTCGGCGTCGAAGTCGTCGACGAACCCGGAGCCACCGTGAATCTGAACACACTCGTTTGCGTTCTTGACGGCGGTTCGGGAGGCGAACTCCTTGGCCATCGAGGCAAGCTTCGTCAGTTGGCCGTCGGCGTTGTCGACGGACCACGCCGATTTGTAGGTGAGGTTGCGTGCGGCTTCGGCCTCGGTGTGCATGTCAGCGAGTTTGTGCTGGATGGCCTGGAAGTCGCCGATGGGGCGGCCGAACTGTTCACGCTCCTGGGCGTATTCGAGGGCGCGACGCGCCGCACCCTTGGCGATGCCGACGCCCTGTGCGGCGACGCCGGTTCGGGTCTCGTCGAAGAACTGCATCTGCTGGAGGAACCCCATGCCTTCGGTCCCGACGAGGTTTTCCTCGGGGACGCGAACGTCGTCGAGGATGAGTTCGGCGGTGTCGGAGGCACGGATGCCCATCTTGCCCGTAATCTTGTCGGCGGTGAAGCCGTCGCGGTCGGACTCGACGATAATCTGTGAGAAGCCGTTGTAGCGACCGTCGGCGTCAGGGTCCGTCTTACACAGGACAACGAAGAAATCACCAACGCTGCCGTTGGTAATCCACATCTTGTTCCCGTTGATAACCCACTCGTCGCCGTCCTTCTCCGCGCGCGTGCTCACGCTCGACACGTCCGAACCCGTGTCCGGCTCAGAAATCGCCGCGCCCATGATGGCATCGCCGGAGGCGATGGGTTCGAGGTACTCCTCTTTCTGCTCCTCGGTACCGAATTCGATGATGGCCTCGCCACCGAAGCCGGTCGAGGACAGACACAGACCGATACCGGGGTCGGCCGCGAACAGTTCCTCGACGATGATGGCGGTGTCGAGAACGTCGTAGCCGGCGCCACCGTACTCGAAGGGAATCTGCGGGGCGAGCAGACCCATCTCGGCGGCCTTGTCGACGACCTCGTGGGGATACTTCTCCTCGCGGTCGTACTCCTTGGCGACCGGGAGAATCTCGTTTTCGGCGAAGCGCTGAACCTCGCTTTTCAGTTGTTCCTGTTCCTCGGACAGTTCGAAGTCCATACCGCTACGTTCGACTGAAACTATAAAAGGCCAACTTTTCCTAACGACGTTTGCAGGAACCCTACCGTTGCTTTACAACGATAACCGTTATTTGCCGGTTATTTATGATAGGTCGACGTACTGGTCCTCCCACTCACGGCGTGCCTCTATCTCTCGGCGGCCGCGACGGGTGAGCGTATAGAAGTTGGTTCGGCGGTCCCGCTGACCCTTTTCGACGAGTCCCTTGTCGACGAGCGTGTCGAGGTTGGGGTAGAGCCGACCGTGGTGGATTTCCTTCTCGTAGTAGTCCTCCAGTTCTTCCTTGATTGCGAGGCCGTGGGGGTCGTCGCGACCCGCGATGACGTACAGCAAGTCTCGCTGGAACCCTGTCAAGTCGTGCATCGGTAAGTTCTGTTTCGGTGTTACTGTCCAATTAGGTTAAATATGTCGGAGTGATACTCGATTCGATCCCGCTAACCGACCCGAGACGACCGCTATGTGTCGTTCAGTCGAAGCAACCCTGATTGGATAGGTGATACGTTTCGGTGAATTATCGGAACCTGAACACTGCTCGCATAGGTCGTTCGTGAACTACTCCCGGAAAAGAGTCATTACCGTGTCGCGTCCTCAACAACGTACGTCGATTTGATGTTCACATTCGAAGCGCTCGTGGTGGCACTACTCGTCGCCGGCATCGTCGCCGCGCTCGTCGAAGGGATTCGACGTGAGAGCGGCGCTGTCGTCGTGAACGCCGTGGCTGCCCTCGGCATCACCGCCGTTCCCTCGGCCGTCCTGTTGTCTCTCGAGGCGGGCCCTGCGCTGGTGTGGGACATCACGCTCTGGGCTGCGGCAGCCAGTTTCCTCCACTCCCTCGGTATGCTCGGACTCTACGAGTCCGTGGACTGGTGGGACCACTTGACGCATACCCTCTCTGCCGGCGTGCTCGCGGCCGCGTTCTATCCGATGAGTCTCGTTGCCTGGTCGGACACGGCGGAGTTGACACTCGCCGTCGCCGGGGCGACTGTCGGCTTGACGCTCGCGGCCGGCATCGCGTGGGAAATCCTCGAATTGGTCGCACGCGAGTTGGGCAAGCGCTACGATATCGAACCGATCCTCGTCCACTACGGCCGGCGAGACACCGCTCTCGACCTCGTCTTCGATGTCGTCGGTGCAGTGTTGGTCCTCGCACTCGACGTGCGGCTGTTCCTCCCGGTCGTCGAGCAGTATCCCGAGATGGCGGGCGCGTTACTGACCGGGAGTGCAGTCGGCTGTGCAATCGGTATCGTCGCGCTGACAGTCGCAGTACTCGTCCTCCGTCGGCTGGATTAACGCCGGTTTCGACCGATGCGCGGCGGACTCCACCCCCGATTTCGGAGGAGCCAGCCGACCACGACCGAGAGCGAAAGCAGGGCTGCGGCGACACCCACCGCGACGCTGTCGACTCTGGCGGTCCCCACCAAGAGCCGCCACGCCGGCCGAGCGACGCCGGCGACTTTCGCGCCCGTGACGCCGACGAGCACCACCGGGATGAGGTAGCGAACGAGCGGGTACAGGCCACCGAGGTCCTCACGGACGGCTTCGAGGTCGACGACCCAGACGAAGACGGTGACGATGAGCAGCGCCGACACCGGGAGGGCGAACGTGCCGACGGATTCGTCGATGATGTCGAGGACGGGACGGCCGAGAAGCGAGATGTCCGCCGGACTGTAGCTGAGCGCCGACGGGATGCCGAGCAGGAACACGCCCGCCGTAATGCCGACAGTTGCCGGACGGCGCTCGAGCCGCGTCGTCGTCGCTGCCGCGGCGACGCCGACCTCCAACAGTGCGACGGACGAACTCAACGCGGCGAAGAACAACAACCCGAAGAAGGCGGTTGCAACGACTCGACCGAACGGCATCGTCGCGAACGCCGTCGGGAGGGTCGTAAACGCCAACTCCGTCCCGAGCGTCGGCTGGAGCCCGAAACTGAACACGATGGGGAAGATGACCAATCCCGCGACGAGCGCCGCCCCAACGTCGAGCACCGTAATCGCCAGCGACGACCGGAGCAGGTCGGCATCGTCTTCGACGTAACTCCCGTAAGTGAGCATGATTCCCTGCCCGACCGACAGCGAGAAGAACACCTGTCCGAAGGCCGCACTCCAAATACCGAGGTCACCGAGAACCGAAAACTCCGGCGTGAACAGGAACGTTGCTGCCGCTCGCCACCCAGACAGCGTCACCGCATACAGCGCCAGCCCGACCAGAACGACGAACACCGTCGGCATCACGACTCTCGCCATCCGCTCGATGCCGCCGCGAACGCCCATCGAGACCACACCGCCGGTCAGTACCGTCACGACCACGAAGTAGCCGACCGGAAGCCAGCCGTCGACGAACCCCGCAAACGTCAGTTCGGTTCCGGCGAGCCACGAGAGGAAGAATCCGAACACCCAGCCCGTGAGGACGAGGTAGTAACTGAGAATCAGCAACACGCCACCGACGACGAGCCAACCTGCGGCAGCGTACGCCGGTCGAACCGACCGAAACGCCGACACAACGTCGGTTCGGAGGGTCCGCCCCACGGACAGTTCGAGGACGAGCATCGGAACCGCACAAACCAGCGCCGCGATGAGGTAGGGCACCAGATACGCCCCGCCGCCGTTCTGTCCGACTACCGCCGAGAACCGCCAGACGTTGCCGAGACCGACGGCCGCACCGACCGTCGCGAGGAGAAAGCCGAGTCGAGACGACCACCGTTCCGGACCCATGGGGCCCTCTGCGTCGGTGGGTGCCTTAATTGTACGTCGGCACCAGTCACCTATCCGTTTATTCCCACCGACCACGTACAGTGCCCATGGAGGAAGTCCTCTTCAAAACCGAACAACGACAGTCCCGAGCCGAAATCGCAGACCATCTTCGTGCAGTGGCCGACAAACTCGAGGCCGGTGAGCCGGTGACTCTCTCGTCGGGCACCGAAAGCATCAGTCTCGAAATACCGTCCCAACCGACCTTCGAGGTGAAAGCCGAACGCGAACAGGAAGGAACCTCCTCGGAGCTCAGCGTGGAGTTCGAACTGGAGTGGGACGAAAACGACGGCGACGGGAATGGCAGCGACGACGCTGGTTTCGAAATCGCCTGATTCCGGACCCAGAACTCTCTCTTCGTTTGTTAGTTAGCGAGTGGAAAGCCCCGAGCCGGATGAAAAGGACCGGCCGGGGGCTTGCCGCCCTGAATTGGTCCCCGCTGACGCTTCGGCCCTCCAAGCGAAGCGTCACCTGAATCAAGTAGGTACCGCATCATAAATGTACCGGCACCGGTGAGGCCTACCGGACTAGATGTACTCCTCTTCGAGGACCCATCCTAGCGCCCGCTTGTAGTAGGTGAACATCTGCCGGACACCTTCGTGGTTCATGTCCTCGTCGTCGAGTTCGTTTTTCAGGAATTCGTACTGCTCTCGGATTTCCTCTTCGTCGCGCATACCGGACACTCTCACGGGAGTCAAATGAAAGTTCGTCACCCGGCGACCGCAACGCCCAACCCGACGCCGACAGCAGGTGGCGTATGCGCGTCCACGTCATCGCCACCGGCGGAACCATCGCCTCGACCGAAGACGGCGACGAGGCCGGCGCCGCCCCGTCGCTCTCCGGCGACGACCTCGTCGAGGCCGTCCCCGACCTCGAATCGTTCGCGGACATCACCGTCGAGAGCGTCGCCAGCCACCCCGGATTCGACATGTCACCAGCGGTCTGTGCACGCGTCGCCGAGCGCGTTCGAGCCATCACCGACGAGGTCGACGGCGTCGTCGTCACTCACGGTACCGACACACTCGCGGAGACCGCTCACTACCTCGGGCTCACGACGGACGGACCGGTCGTCGTGACGGGGGCCCAGCGACGGCCCGACGAACTCGGCAGTGACGGCCCGACGAACCTCCGAACTGCGGTCAGAGCCGCCGCCCACGACCGACTCGACGCCGGCGCGTTCGTCGCCTTCGACGAGGAGTTGCACGCGGCCGCGACGGTCCAGAAATCCCACACGAGTTCGCTCGATACGTTTCAGTCCCCCGAGGCGGGACCCATCGCACGGTTCACCCGGCGCCGAATCCACTGGCACCGCGACCCGACAGCGACCGACACACGGCTCCCCGTTCCCGACCCCGAATCCCACCCGACGGTACCCATCGTCGTGTCGGCTTCCGGCGTCGGCCGGGACGCGTTCACTGACGCCGCGTCCCGCGGGGACGCCGTCGTCGTCGCCGGCACGGGCCTCGGAAACACGACGGGTGCCCTCGGCGAGGCCATCGCGGACGCCGACTGTCCGGTCGTCATCGCCTCCCGGTGTTACGCCGGGCCCACGGAACCGGTGTACGGCACACCCGGCGGCGCGGCGACGCTGGCGAACTACGACCACGTCCGATTCGCGCACGGAACGCCGTGGGCAGCGCGCATCGAACTCGTCCTCGCGGTCGCCGCCGGCCGCGTCGACGAGCGCTTCGATGCGTTCGACGTGTTCTCGGCGTGACGGTCCGGGACTGTTTTGCCGGCGACGGCCCAAGGGAGCGACATGAAGGTCCGCGGCCGACGGGAATGCAAAGAATGCGGGACGCGGTGGTCCTACTACGACACCGGGGAAATCGCGTGTCCGGGGTGTGGCAGCCTCCACAGCGTCGGCACCGACGACGAACGGTCGTTGCACACCGCGACGGCGGCGACGCTCGACCTGTCGCCGGTCCGAAACGCTATCGACGAACAGCCCACCCGACGACTCGCAGAACGCGCGGTAGAACGATGCCGGGAGTTCACCGGCGGCTACGGGTTCATCCGGTCCGGCTCCCTCCAACCGCTCGACGACACCTACCTCGCGGCGATGGAGCTTCGACACGTCGCCGGTGAACTCACGCGACGGATGGATAGCACCGACGACGAGGAACTCTACTTCACCACCCTGCTTCGGGCCGACGAGGGCGAGCGGCCGGCCGTCGAGGAGGTCCCGGACCCCCTCCGAGCGATGCGTGGCTTGGCGTACGCCAACGCCGTCAAGGAGTATCGCTCGGACCTCCGTCGGTATCTGGAGGAACACCCCGACCCAGTCGTCGGCGACATCCTCGAACGCCTCGGCGACCACACCAAACGCATTCGCGCACTCGACGGCGACGTGGCCCCGCGAGCGGTCGAGTCGCTCGTGGAATCGGCCCGCGACATCGGCCGATATCTGAGTTCGGGCGAGGAAAGTGCGCTCGCCGCCGCCGAATCCCGACTGGACGAACTGGCCTGAACCGCCCCAGAGTGTTTAATCGGTGCCGTCCTCAGCCCGATACATGAGTTGGCTCAGCGACGTACCTCAAGGAGGCCCGACCGAATGAGACTCTGTGATACCACCGTTCAAGCGGCCGCACAGCACTCCGACCGAACGTACACGGCCGACCAGTTGGTCGAAGCGGGGCAGGCGCTCGACCGACTCGGCGTGCCACTGGTACGGGCCGGAAACCCCTCCGTGTCGGGCGTCGAACCCGAGACAATCAGCCGCCTCGCGTCGAACCTCGAGGCCGACGTGGTGGCGACCTGTCGCGCCCGGACCGACGAGGTGGAGACAGCGCTCGAAACCGGCGCGGACATCGTCGAGGTGTCGATTCCCGTTTCCGACGTGCGACTCGAAGCGGTACTCGGGATGTCGCGCGAGGACGCGTTCGACCGCGCCGAGACGGCGATACGCCAAGCTCGTGAGGGCGGCGCTGACGGCCACCTCCATTTGCAGGACGCGTTCCGTGCCGACGTACCGTCGGTCGCCGGCGCGTTCGGACGGTTCGATGGCTCCATCGTCCTCGCGGACACCGTCGGCGCTCGGACGCCGCCGTTCGTCGCGGGCTTCCTGCGGACGCTCGCCGACGCGAGCGCCGACCTCACACGGGCCGGCGTCAGTTTCCGCGACGACCTCGGCTGTGCGACGGCGAACTCACTGGTCGCCGCCGAGACGGGTATCGACCGCGTCGACGCCAGCGTCGCTGGTATCGGAACTGGGGCCGGAAGGGCCGCGACCGAGGAAGTAATCGTCGCGACGGTAACGGGCGGCGGCGACGCCGGCGTTGCCACTACCGAGACGATTCCCGCCTGCGAAGACGCCCTCGGGGCGCTCGACGAGTCAGTCGACGAACGGAAAGCCGTACTCAGTGCGGGAGCGAGCGGAGACGGGTCGGGGACCGAAGGTGGGATGGCCGGCGCCGCGGCGTTCCGAGCGTACGACCCCTCGACGTTCGGCGGCTGACGACGGGGAGAGCGTGGCGAGGCGAATAATCCCTCCCGGGCCGATGGGACTCACAGCGAGTGGCGAACAGGCGGCACGTCGACCCCCGAAGCGCTGTGCCGCGCTCCCGCTGGACACTCCGGGGTAGGCGAGTCGAGCACGGGGGTCCTGGTCCCGTGTTCGTATTTAAAGATACGTGTCGACGAGTCGAGCGACGAGGTCACGGTCGAACGTGTTTTCGGGTACTTCGTCGAGCCACGCTGCCTCGTCGATACCCTCCGACGGGCGCCCGGGGTTCGAATCGATGCCCGTCGTCAGGGGTGTCCCGAGGAACGTCGCGAAGTAGAACTGGTAGCTCGACCCGTCGCTGTCCCGGACGAACGTCTGCTCGGCGATGGCGGCGAGGCCGGTGAGTTCGATGGTGACGCCCGTTTCCTCTTCGACTTCGCGCATCGCACCCACCTCGGGCGGTTCGTCCGCTTCGAGGCGGCCGCCGGGCAGAAGCCACGTGTCGCCCTCGCGGACGAACAGCACACGCCCGGAATCGACGACGAGCGCGCCGACGCCCCACGCGCCGTCGTCGTCGCGCTCCATCGCTCGGTCGAAGCGGTCGGCGTCGATTTCGATACGCTCGGCTTTCCGGTAGGGGTCGTCGTAGCGCGCGGCGAGGTCCTCCGGCGTGAGCGACATGGCCGAGACAGTCAGGGTAACTCGACTGCGATGTCCTCCTGCAGTCCGGCGGCTTTGACCGTGTTGTACAGCAGCATTGCGCGCGTCATCGGTCCGACGCCACCCGGAACGGGCGTGATAGCGCCGGCTTTGGCCTTCGCGCTCTCGTAGTCCACGTCGCCGACGAGTTCGTACCCTTTCTCGGTGTCGGCGTCGACGCGGTTGATGCCCACGTCGATGACGGTCGTGCCCTCCGAAATCATCTCGCCGTCGATGAACTCCGGCAATCCGGCGGCGGCGACGACGATGTCCGCGTTCCGAGTCTTCGCTTCGAGGTCTTCGGTTCGGGAGTGACACACCGTCACCGTCGCGTTGCCGTCCGGGGCTTTCTGGAGCAGGAGGTTCGCCAGCGGCTTGCCGACGATGTTCGAACGGCCCACGACGACGGCGTCGGCGCCTTCGGTTTCGATGTCGTAGGCTTCGAGCAACTTCTGGACGCCGTGGGGCGTACAGGGCCGATAGCGGTCGTTGCCGGCGACGAGGCGGCCGACGTTCTCCGGGTGGAAGCCGTCGACGTCCTTCACCGGGTCGATGCTCCGGAGGACTCGCCGCTCGTCGACGTGGTCGGGCAGCGGCATCTGGACGAGGATGCCGTGGACCGACGAATCGGCGTTGAGTTCGTCGATGGTGTCGTACAGTTCCACGGCGGGCGCGTCGCTGTCGATTTCGACGTGAATACCGTCGATGCCGACCTCCTCGCAGTCGCGCTGTTTCATCGAGACGTACGTCTCGCTTGCGGGGTCGTCGCTCATCAGAACGGTCGCCAGTCCCGGCGTCACGCCCGCTTCGGCGAGGGCGTCGATGCTCTCGGACAGCGACTCGCGAATCTCGCTGGCGACGGCGTTGCCGTCGATGACCTCTGTCATTGTCGAGAATCCGGCGCGCCGAACGTATCAATGATTCGGGTTCGTGCCTGTTTGTCGCCGTATAGCGGCACGAGTGTACACGAACGTGAGTATCAGGGGCAGTCGCTTTCGTCGAATGTCGTCGGTTCGCTCCCCTGTTTGACGCCGCGTGTCGCTCCCGAGTCGAGGGCGAACAGCACCGCTCGCCCGCCGTATCCGTGCGTCTGGTCGTGGCCGCGGACGACCACGCAATCGACGTCTTCGGGGATTTCGACGGTCGAAGAGCGGGTGAACTTCCGGGTCCCGTGGGAGTGGGCGAGGTCCCTGCGACCGAGGCGGTCGCCGTCGAGCGTCTCGAGTTGCCACCAGTTCGCGTACCCCTCCTCGCCGTCGTCGTCGTGATACAGCGTCACTGAGAACCGATAGCCGCCGTCGACGCGTTCGGCTTCGACGCCGGTGACGTTCGCCTCCCGGAGGTCGAGGTCGCCCTCGTCGGACCCCTCGCTGTCTTCATTTTCGTCGCCGGTATCGCCGGTACAGCCCGCGAGTCCCGCGACGAGCAATCCGAGTCCACTCGCCAACGTGCGACGGCGCCCGACGGTCACAGTTTCCCACCGAGCACCTTCGCCGCGGTCAACACCGGGTCCCACGTCGTGTTGAACGGCGGCGCGTACGCGAGGTCGTAGTTCGCCAGTTCCTCGACGGTGGCACCTTCGGTGACGGCACCGACGACGGCGTGACTCCGGTGGACTGCGCCCTCGCCGTACTCGCTGGCGAGGCTGACACCGAGGACCCGCCCCGACTCGCTGTCGGCGGTGAGCGTGACCTTGACCGTCCCGCCCTCGGGGTAGTAGCCGGCGCGCGATTTCGCGTCGATGGTGACCGTCGTGGGGTCGAAGCCAGCGTCCCGTGCCTCCTCGTCGTCGAGGATACCGGTTCGGGCAGCCTCGACATCGAAGGCCTTGACCGCGGCCGTCCCCGCGATGCCGCCGCCGACGGAGGGGTTTCCAGCGACCGTCTCCCCGATGGCGCGACCGTGGCGGTTCGCGGTCAGCGCCAACGGGACGTACGCCGGTTCGCCAGTGACGACGTGTTCGGCCTCCGCACAGTCACCGGCGGCGTACACGTCGGGGAGGTTCGTCTCCCGGTAGGCGTCGGTCGCGATGGCACCCGTCGGCCCCAACTCGATGCCGGCGTCCTCGGCGAGGTCGGTCCGGGGTCGGACGCCGGTCCCGAGCAGCGCCATCTCGACGGGGACGCGCTCGTCGGCCGTAACGACGGCCTCGACGACGTTGTCACCCTCGAACGCCTGCACTTCGCTGTTCAGATACAGCGCGACGTTCTGCTCTCGGAGGTGGTCGGCGACGTATGCGCTCGTCTCCTCGCTGAACCCCTTGAGTACGCGGTCGCCACGCTGGAAGAGGTGGACCTCGAAGTCGTTTGCGGCGAGCGCCTCGGCCATCTCGACGCCGATGTAGCCGCCGCCCACGACGGCGACCGGCCCGGTACACGATTCGAGGAACTGACACGCCGGCCCGCGGTCCGGCTGTTCGAGTGGACTCGATTCCCGCGAGCGGGCGACGAACTCCCGAAGCTCCTTGCCATCCGTCATCGATCCGAGGGTGTAGACGCCTTCCTGTTCGCGGCCGTCGATGGAGGGGACGACCGCTTCCGCCCCGGTCGCGACGAGGAGGTGGTCGTAGCCCACCGTCACCTTGCCGTCGCCTCGGGCCGTCACTGTCCGGTCGTCGGGGTCGATGTCGACCACCTCGTGGCCCGTCCGGAGGTCGATGTCGCGTTCTTCGCGGAATTCCTCGGGCGTGATGGAGACGAGGTCCTCGAGGCGCTGAATTTCGCCTTTGATGTAGTACGGAAGCCCGCAGGCCCCGTAGGAGACCCACTCGCCCTTCTCGAATACGACGACATCGAGGTCGGGGTCGTCGCGTTTCGCCTTGCTCGCGGCCGACATCCCGGCTGCGTCTCCACCGACGACGACGAACGTGCTCATTGCTGGCGGTTCGCCGGCGGAAGGGATAAAAGTCAGTCGAGTGTGTGGCGGCAGTGAACGCGCCTACTGGAAGTCCGTCAGCGACCCTTCGCGGTCGTACAGCGGGTACTCGGCGCACAACCCTTCGACTTCGGCGGCCGCCTCGGCCTTCACGTCCTCGTCGTTCGGTGCGTCGACGACGCGGGCGATGATGTCGGCGACCTGCTCGCAGGCCTCCTCGTCGAAGCCGCGGGTGGTGAGTGCGGGCGTGCCGGCGCGGATGCCCGAGGGGTTGAACGCGCTTCGCGTCTCGCCGGGGACGGTGTTCTTGTTGAGGACGATGCCGACTTCCTCGAGGGCCTCCTCTGCGACGCCGCCGGGGGTGTCGGGATGAGACTCACGCAGGTCCACGAGTACGAGGTGGGTGTCGGTGCCCCCGGAGACGAGTTTGAAGCCGTGTTCCTGGAGGCGCTGGCCGAGCGCCTTGGCGTTGTCGACGACCTGCTGGGCGTACTGCTCGAATTCGGGTTGGAGGGCTTCGTTGAAGCCGACGGCCTTGCCGGCGACGTTGTGCATGAGGGGACCACCCTGCGCGCCGGGGAAGACGGCCGCGTCGATGTCGTCGGCGTACTCCTGGTCGCACATGATGATGCCGCCGCGACCGGCGCGGATGGTCTTGTGGGTCGACCCGGTGACGAAGTCGGCGACGCCGACGGGCGATTCGTGGACGCCCGCGGCAACGAGGCCGGTGATGTGGGCGATGTCCGCGAGGTGATAGGCGTCGACGGAGTCGGCGGTTTCCTGTACGCGCTGGAAGTCGACTTCGCGGGGGTAGGCGGAGTAGCCCGAGACGATGATGTCGGGGTCGAACTCCTGGGCCAGCGAATCGAGTTCCTCGTAGTCGATGTAGCCGGTCTCGGGGTCGACCTCGTACTGTTCGACCTCGTAGGTCTTGCCGGTGAAGTTGGCGGGGTGGCCGTGGCTGAGGTGGCCGCCGTGTTCGAGTTCCAGCGAGAGGATTTTGTCGCCCGGTTCGAGCATGGCGAGGTAGACGCCCATGTTCGCCTGCGTGCCCGAGTGGGGCTGGACGTTGACGTGTTCGGCGCCCCACAGCTCTTTGGCGCGCTCGATGGCGAGTTCCTCGACGGTGTCGGCGTACTCACAGCCGGCGTAGTAACGCTCGCCGGGGTAGCCCTCGGCGTACTTGTTCGTCAACTCCGAACTCTGGGCTTCGAGAACCGCCTTCGAGACGTGGTTCTCGGAGGCAATCATCGCCAGGGTGTGCTCCTGTCTGTCGCGTTCGCCGTCGAGGGCGTCGGCGACCGCTGGGTCGGACTCCCGAACCTGCTCGTAGCTCATACCAGCAGGTCGGGAACGCCGAACCAAGAAGCTACCCGTTCTTGGCAAGCACGGCCGGTGTCGATGCCATCGGAGGGTCGACTTTCGGCCCTTCGGGACGACCGTTCGATGCCGGGAGTAGTATTATACAACAGGGAACCAACCGAACGATAGATGGTCGAGTGGGCCGCGGCTGAGGACTGTGTCTGCGGATTCGGCGACGACGACTCGGTGGAAATCGGTGTCAGTGACTGGCAGCTCGGCGGTGACCCGTCGTCGCTACCCGCCGCCACCGACGCCGTCGTCGTCGGCACCACTACCCGGCTCGGTTTGCCCGCGGATGCGGCTGTCTTCGTCGCTTCGGCGGGCGACCGACTTCTCGAACCCGACGCGCTTCCGGCGGGCCGACACCACCTCCGGGTGGCCGCGCCTGTGGAATCACACCTCGCCTTCGACGGTCCAGCGACCGTCGTCGACGCCGGTGACGGTTTCGGAGTCGAATTTCCGGAACCGACAGCAGTGGCCGTCGGGTTCCGCGAGGCTCGGACACCACGTCCCACGGTAACCGTACCGAAGACGCCGGCGGGACTGGCGACCGCAGTCACGGCCGCCGGCGGGACGCATCGAACGACTGGCCCGGCCCGTTCGCATCCGGGGTTCCGCCCTCGGACGCCCCGTGTGACCTTCGGCAAGCAGTCGATACCGGCGGAGCTTCGCGACCGCTCGCCAGCGGCGACAGTAACCGTTCCACCCTCGACGAGGGCCGTCCTTATTGCGGCACCACTGACGTACTACCTCGGAGGCGAACTGAGGGTGGCCGAGGGGGTGCCACACATCGAGAGTCCGGAGCTCTCTCGGACCTTCGAGCCCCTCCCCGCGTTCGCCGACACCGTCGCGGAGTGGCTCCGACGGCTCTGTACCCTCGACAGCAGACTGCGTTCGGTCCCCGGTGAGTCGGGGGCGATGTCCGTCGACGGCTACGATGCCGAGACGTTGCGGTCGGCACCGGCGACGGCACGGTTGCGAGCCGCACTCGAAGCGTCCTCGCCGACGCTGCCGCAGTGGCCGCTGTCGACCTACGTCGACGAAACCGTCGAAAACGGGCGGTACCTCCCGTACGTGCTCGACCGATTGAGCCTCGTCCACCCCGCGGAGTCGTCGGCGCTCGACCCGAAGGCGCTGTTGAAGCGGAGTCTCGACGAGTTCTATCGCGGCGAGTCCCCGAACGTCGAGGCCGTCGACCCGACGCTCTCGGAGAGCCGCTTCCACGCGTGGCTCGCCGACGGAACCCCCGTCGACGCCTATACCCTCCTCGGCGCGGAATCGGGGCGACGGCCGCCGACGGAGGGGCTGACGGTCGACGTGGTGTGCAACGACGCCGACATGGCGTCGGAACAGGCGGTCGCCTCGGTGTATCGCCGCCGGCTCACGGACCACGACGTATCGGTTCGGGTTCACGAGGGGCTCCAGCGCCGGGAATTGGCAGCGGTATTCGAAGGCCGGACCGATTTGGTCCACTTCATCGGCCACGTCGAAACGGACGGACTGGTGTGTCCGGACGGCACGCTCGCCGCGACCGACCTCGATGAATGCGGGGCAGCGGCGTTCTTCCTCAACGCCTGTGGCTCCTACTACGAAGGATACGACCTCGTCAGACAGGGGGCAATCGTCGGCGCAACGACGCTGACGGCGGTACTCGACGAGCAGGCGGTACGACTCGGGACGACGTTCGCCGAACTGCTCGCCGCCGGCTACTCCTTCGACCGGGCGCTGTCGATGGCCCGGCGCGAAATCATCGTCGGGCGCGACTACGTCGTCGTCGGTGATGGCACGCACCGACTCCGCCAGCCGACGGGACAACCGGCGACGCTCGACATACAGACCGACGGCGAGGCGTTCACCGTCCGATACGACGTGACGGCACCGGATTCGGCCGGCAGACGGTACGCCGAACCGTTCGACGGCGAAGAGCGACTCGCGGGAACGTCGGCGACGACGACCCTCGAGCGCGGGGGGCTCCGCGAACTGCTATCACGACACTCGGTCCCGGTGCGTTACGACGGCGACCTCGTGTGGGCGACGGAACTGGCGGAGCGATTGGGAGCGACGAGACAACACGATTAAATGGGCGACGAACTGCTGTATAAATAACCGAGGCCGTACAGATACGGCAATTTATGTATTTCAGGGGAGTTTTCCATCGATAATCCCGCTAATATTAAATACGTTCAGAGACATACTTTCACACACGATAATGCAATCAAACCTTGTCGAGCGGACCGTTGCCGATGTTCTCAACGAGGCGCTCAGCGCCGCCGACGAAGAGCTGTTCGTCGTCAACCCCCCCGCAGATGTCATCGAGGAACTCGTCGAAGTACTCGGCGAGGAAGCCCCGACTGTACGGTTGCTCGCAGCGGAGAGCGAGCTGAAATCCGTGATGGACGACTTCATCGTCGCGAGTCGCGCGGCCGACCACATCGAGGCCGAACGGCTCGACGTACGAACTCACGAGGGCGGAACCAACACGCTTCTCGTCACCGACGCCTCCGTCGTCGCCATCGTCAGCGCCGGCGACCGGGTCGCCGGCCTGGCGACCGACGACGAGGCGTTCATCGAGAGCGCATACGAGCAGTTCACGAGCGACTGGGAGAGCGCCGAGTCGTTCAACCTCCGAACGCCCGCCATCTCGCGTGTCCGAGAGACGCTGACGGCCGAACTCGGCGAACCGACCGCCGACGACTTCGACGGCGTCTTGCAGTCGCTGGAGACGGCCCGGGGCGACGGCGACGGCCTCGACGAGGTGACCATCTCCCTGCTCGTCGCGGCGAAGAACGAGGACCTCCTCTACGACATCTCGAAGTGGGGCGAGGACGTCGGCATCGCCTCGAAAGCCACCTTCTCCCGGACGAAGACCCGGATGGAAGAGATGGGACTCATCGACACCGAGAAGGTCCCCATCGACGTGGGCCGGCCGCGACTCCGTCTGAAACTGGGCGACGACCGCCTGCGTGAGGCCGACACCGGCCAACTCGCCAGCGTCGCTCAGTCGATGCTCGCCGCCTGAAGCGCCCAGCGGTCCGCTCTTCTCCCTCCGATGCCCCCACGTTTATCGACCGCCGACAGGTAGGGAGGGCTATGGAAACCAATCGCGAACGGCCCTCCGCGGTCGCCTCCCGAACGGCGGTGTCGTCGGCGTGACCACTGTCGGCTTGCTCGGCGGTGGACCCGCTGTCGAAGCGATTCGTTCGGCGCTTTCGGATACGGATGCCGAGGCCGTCGCCATCGATGCCGACAGTATCGGTGCGACCGATGTCGCCGCGGCCGTCGGTTCGGTCGGCGACGATGGGTTCGCCGCCGCGGCGGCAGCAGCCCGGCGGACGGACACCGCGCTTCTCGCCGTCGAACTGGGCGGCATCGGTGGTCTGGCTGTCGAGGGCGTCGACGCCGCCATCTCGGG
>NZ_WPCC01000087.1 GCF_009741925.1 Natronomonas sp. CBA1123 | reverse complement strand
CCCCCTCGGTGCCGCACGCGTCGCGACCGGTCGAGGCGACCCACTCGCCCGCCTCGCAGCCGAAACTGGTCTCGAAGCGTTCGTGGGCCGTGACTACGAGACGGCGCTCCGGCCACACGTCGGGCCGGCGCTCGCGCGCTCGCGAATCGCAACGCGTCCGCCCGCCGAGGCGACCCTGCAGGACCGACAGGAACTCGACACCGGTGCCGTCGTCCGTCGCTACGAGACCGCGGGACTGGCGACGTATCACCTCACTCCAGTCGAACACCGCCTCGACGCGGCGGCGACGGCGACGCTCGCGGAAGCCCACGAACGCCTCGCCAGCGGTGCGGTCTCCGGCGGTGAGCGAGCGCCGTCGCGGGCGGTCCGGTCGGTCGCCGAGGACGGCCAACCGGTCGAGACGCTCGCGTCGGTGTTGGAAAAACACACCCGAGGGCTCGGCGTTCTCGATGACTGTTTCGCGGACGCGGCGGTCACCGACGTGTTCGCGACCGCACCGGTCGCGGAGAACCCGCTCCGCGTGCGTCGTGACGGCGAAACGCTGCGAACCAACGTCAGACTGACCGACGAGGGCGTCGAGTCGCTCGCCTCCCGGTTTCGACGCTCCAGCGGCCGCGCGTTCTCGCGTGCGAGTCCGACGCTGGCGGCGACTGCTCAATGCGACGGCCGCAGGATTCGCGTCGCCGGCGTCACCCGGCCGGTCAGCGACGGCGTCGGGTTCACGTTCCGCGCCCACGACGAATCCGCGTTCCGTCTCCCGGGCCTCGTCGAGAACGGGACGCTCGCTCCGAGGACCGCGGCCTTCCTTTCGGTCGCCGTCGAACGCGGGGCCGTCGTCCTATTGGCCGGCGCTCGCGGGGCCGGCAAGACGACTCTGCTCGGCGCGCTACTGTGGGAAATCCCCGAAAGCGTTCGCACCGTTGCCATCGAGGACACGCCCGAACTGCCAATCGAGGAGCTACAGTCGGACGGCCGCGACGTACAGGCGCTCAGGGTCGAAACGGGCGACGGCACATCCATCGAACCGAGCGACGCGCTCCGGACGGCGCTCCGGTTGGGTGACGGGGCCCTCGTCGTCGGCGAGGTGCGGGGCGAGGAGGCGCGAGTACTGTACGAGGCGATGCGCGTGGGCGCGGCCGACGGCGCCGTCCTCGGAACGATTCACGGCGGCGGTGGCGAGTCGGTCCGCGAGCGGGTCGTGACCGACCTCGGTGTCCCCGAGACGGCGTTCGCCGACACCGACCTCGTCGTCACGCTCGAAGCCTTCGACGACGGTAACGGACGAACCCGTCGCCTCCGAGATATCGAGGCCGTCCAACGCAGTCCTGCCGGCGTCACCTTCGAGTCGCTCACGGATGGGGGCGGTCGATTCGACCCGGTCGAGGCGTCGACGCTCTCCACGCTGGCCGGACCGACAGAAACGCCCGAAGACGTTCGAAACGACATCGAAGCACGTGCGGATACCCTCTCCGGTCGATGTCTCTGATAGCCCGACTCGCCCGTCTGTCGCCGCGGACGGCGGCACCGCAGGCGTTCCTCGACATCGCGCCGCTGCTCGATACGGACCCGCGTCTGCTGGCCGCCGCCGCCGACGGTGCGGGCATCGTCGCCGGTTCAGTGGTCGCCGTCCTCGCCGCCGTTACGATGTCGCCGGCGCTGTTCGTCGTCGCAGTCGGTGTCGGAATCGGAACGACTGCCGGATGCCGGACGGCTGTTCGAACGGTCGGGAGTGCCCGCCGAAGTCGCGCACTCGGCGCGGCACCGGCGCTCGTCAGCCGTGCAGTACTGCGGATTCGCGTCGCGCCAACGGTCGAAGGCGCCGCCGCCTTCGCCGCCGAAACCGACGGCCGCCTCGGCGACCACCTCGAAGAGCACGTTCGACGAGCGCGCGGGACGCCACAGTCGGGGC
>NZ_WPCC01000081.1 GCF_009741925.1 Natronomonas sp. CBA1123 | reverse complement strand
CCCCCGACGGCGCGGAGGTGCCGCTGCCGGCACACGTCTCGGCGGCGCTTGCCTCCCGCGGCGTCGACGCGCCGAACAACGCCGCCAGGCGGTCGGTCGTCGCCGCCTTCGACCCCGACGTGACGCGACGCGATGGCGCTCGCGAGGCCATCGCCGCCGCCCGCGAACTCGGCCCGGTCGGCGTCTGCTCGAACTGCAGCGTCCCGGAGTTGGCCCGTCGGACCCTGATTCGTGCGGACCTCCACGAGGCCTTCGACGTCGTCGTCACGAGCGTCGGTTGTGGCTGGCGAAAGCCCGACCCACGAGCCTTCGAGACGGTCGCCCGCCGCCTCGATTGTGCGGTCGAGGACCTCGTCCACGTCGGCGACGACCCCGCGACCGACGGCGGCATCGGAGAGGTCGGCGGCCGGTTCGTGAACGTCGGCGAGGTGCCGCTTTCGGACCTCGAATCGCGACTGGAGGACCGACAGTGACCGACGTACCCCTCGGCATCACCGTCGCCGTCCTGCTGGCGGCCGGACTGGATTGGACGCTCCGGGAACCGCCCGCCGACTACCACCCGGTGACGCTGTTCGGCCACCTCGTCGATGCGGTCGACGACGAGTACCGCCGGCCGAAACTAGCCGGTCTCGCCGTCGCCGCTATCCTTCCGGTTGCCGCCGCCGTGGCCGTCTATGCGGCCCTATGGGCGACGACGATGCTTCCGGGCGTCGTCACTGCGGTCCTCGCCGGCCTCGTCCTGTGGTCGACATCGAGTCTCCGATTGCTCCTCGATGCCGCCGAGCAAGCCATCGATGAAAGCGACGCTGACACCGAGGCCGCCCGCGAGGCGCTGCTCGCGTTGGTCGGCCGGGACACCGCCGGCCTCTCGCCGGAACTCCTCCGGAGTGCGGCCGTCGAAAGCGCCGCGGAGAACTTCTCCGACGGCTTTCTCGCGCCGATTCTGGCGTTCACGCTGTTTGCGCTCGTCTCGCTGCCCGCCGCCGCGGCCGCCGCAACCTACGTCAAATCCGTCAACACGCTGGATTCGATGCTCGGCTACCCCGGCGCGTTCGGTTGGGCCAGCGCCCGCCTCGACGATTTCGTGATGTTCGTCCCCGCCCGGCTCAGTTCGGTCGTCCTCGGCCTGGCTGCAGGCGACCCCGACGCCCCGGGACGGGCCCGCCGGTACGCCTCGGTTCCGGAGTCGCCGAACGCCGGGTGGCCGATGGGGGCGGTCGCTGCCGCCCACAACCTCCGACTGGAGAAACCAGGAACGTACGTCCTCAACGAGGTGGCGAATTTCCCGACGGTCGCCGAGGGACACGACGCCATCCGGACGGTCACGAGAGCCGGCATCGCAATCTACGTGGTCGTCGCGCTCTTCGGGGTGATACTGTGGCTCTGAGCGACCTCCCCGGTGCCGTTCGCGGCGGCCTCGCCTTCTGCACCCGACTCCCGCTTTCGGGGTCCGAACGCGACTGGCTACGGTTCCAGGAGATTCCCGCAGCCTTCCCCGCGGTCGGCTACCTCCTCGGCCTGTTGCTGGCGGTTCCCTTCGCCGTCCTCGATGGCCCGGCGGCCGCAGTCGCCGCCGTCTACCTCCTGTTCGTCTACCTCCTGACGGGTGTCAACCACCTCGACGGCGTCGCCGATTTGGGCGATGCTGCCGCGATACACGACGGCGACGACCGCCGCGAGGCGCTGAAGGACACGACCACGGGCGTCGGCGCGGTCGGGGCAGTCGCCGTCGTCGTCGCCACCCTCGGACTCGGCGCCGTGAGCGTGGCGAGCCTGCCGGTCGGCGCCGTCTTTCTCGTTACGCTCGTCGTCGCCGCTGAGGTGAGCGCGAAACTCGCGATGGCGACCGTCGCCTGTCTCGGTACCGCCGCCCACGAGGGGCTTGGCTCGCAGTTCACGCGCAACGCCGACCCCGCGCTGTTGCTCGGGCCGGCCGTCGTCTCGGTTCCCGCCGCGCTCTTCGGCGGCGTCCCGACCGTCCTCGCCGTCGCCGCCGGACCGCTCGTCGCCTACGGCCTCGTTCGGTGGGCCGAGGCCGCGCTGGGCGGCGTCAACGGCGACGTGTTCGGTGCGGCCAACGAACTCGCCCGGGTCGCCGCGCTCCTCGTGGGGGTGATAGCGTGGACGCAGTTCTGATGTGCGGCGGCCGCGGGACCCGCCTCGACCGCGGCGAGAAACCCCTGTTCGAAGTCGCCGGCGAACCGATGGTCGACCGCGTTCTCGACGCCCTCGCGGAGAGCCGAATCGACACCGTCCACGCCGTCACCTCCCCGCACGTCCCCGAGACGACCGCCCACCTCGGGGGTCGCGTCCACCTGATAGAGGCCCCCGGCGACGGGTACGTCGAGGACCTCGGCGCGGCGCTGGAAACCGTCGAGAAGCCGGCCCTCACCGTCGTCGCCGACCTCCCGCTTCTGGCCGGCGAGGTTGTCGACCGCACGCTTGCAGCCTACGACGCCGGGTCGCTGACCGTCTGTGTCCCGACCCACCTGAAGGAGGCCCTCGGCGTCAGCGCCGAGACGACCCGCTCCCACGGTGGCCGTGAGTGTTCCCCAACCGGCCTGAACGTCGTCGGCGACGGCGACGAAACCATCCACCTCAGCTACGACGCCCGCCTCGCGGTCAACGTCAACCGCCCCGGCGATGCGGAGGTCGCGGAGGTGTTAGCACGTGGACCCTGACAGCGTCGCCGACGCCGAGCGAGTCCCCCACGGCTCCAGCGACGACCCCGACGTGTTGGATTTGAGCGCGAACATCAACCCGCGCGTCCCCGACGGCACGCGCGCCGTCTACGAGGACGCCTTCGAGTCGGCCCGATCGTATCCGAACGACGACTACCCGGAGTTCCGGGCGGCCGCCGCCGACTACGTCGGCTGTTCGCCCGAATCGGTCGTCCCGACCGCCGGCGGACTGGCCGCCATCCGCCTCGCAATCGGCGTCACCGTCTCTCCCGGCGAGGACGTACTCGTCCCGTACCCCTCCTTCGGCGAGTACGCCCGCGAGGTCGAGTTGGCCGGCGGCCGCCCCGAGTTCGTCGCCCACGACGAACTGCTCGAGTGTGACCCCTCGGAGTACGCGATGGCAATCGTCTGTACGCCGAACAACCCCACGGGCGACCTCTACGCCGAGGACGCACTCGCTGAGTTCGCCGACCGCTGTGCGGCGGCCGGCACCGTCCTGTTGGCCGACGAGGCGTTTCTCGGCTTCACCGACCGCGACTCGCTGGCCGGCCGCGAGGGG
>NZ_WPCC01000086.1 GCF_009741925.1 Natronomonas sp. CBA1123 | reverse complement strand
CGTCGTGGGCGATACCGAGGTCGGCGTCGGTCGCTCCGACGAGTCGCCGCAGGTCTCCGAGGTTCGCGGCGACGGGTTCCGGGTTCCGACCGGGGAAGTGGCCGTCGGGTTGGGCGTTGACGGTGACGACGCGACAGCCGAGTTCCCGGAAGAACTCGGGGCTGGTCAGACAGCCGGCGCCGTGACCGGGGTCGAGGGCGACCGTGAGGTCGGCGTCGGCGATTCGTTCGCGGTGCCCCTCCGAGGCCAGCCTGTCGAGTAACGCGTCGACGTAGCGCTCCGGGGCGTCGTCGACCTCGCGGTGGGACCCGACGGCGTCGTAGCCGACAAGCGTGAAATCCTCCGCGAGGAGGCGCTCCTCGATTCGCTCCAGCGTCGTCTGTGGCAACTCGACGCCGTTGGCCCCGACGAGTTTCACGCCGTTGTACTCCGGTGGGTTGTGACTCGCGGTAATCACGACAACGGGAACGCCGGTTCGCTCGGCGTAGGCTTGAGCGCCCGGCGTCGGCACGATGCCGAGGCGGTGTACGTCACAGCCGATGGCGGCAAGGGCGCTCGCGGCGGCGTCGGCGAACAGCCGACCGGTGGTTCGTGTGTCACGAGCGATGGCGACCGACTCGGTATCGAGTTGGGTACCCGCAGCAGCGGCGACTTGTCCGACGAACGGCGGCGTCAACTCCTCGCCTGCGACGCCACGGACGCCACTCGACCCGAACACCTGCATATCTGACCCGTTGGCGGGCGACGGCAAAGGGGTTCCGACAGCGGCCGCTGGCGTCGGGATGAAGTGGAGGAATGGTCCTTCCGGAGGCACCGCAGCGTCAGGGGGACCTACCTACCCTTGCGCAGTCGGGGGCCTTTAGATTACGCGCCGCACGCTGTTTCGAGGGGTCGAACGCGTTTCGACGTTCGAAACATCGATTCGATGCGTATTCCTTTATCAACGTAGTTCGTTAGGGGCCGATATGGACGAACCCGACCGTGACGTGTCAACGGTCGCGAACGTACTCGCCAAGCGAACGTCGTTGTTGACGGCGCTGGCGGACGGGCCGACCGACCAGCGGAGACTGCGCGACGAACTCGGTGTCTCGCGTTCGACGGTGTACAAGGCGCTGAAGGAACTCGAAGAGGTGGGGCTGGTCGAACAGCGAGCAGGGGGATACGGCCTCACCGGTTTCGGGCGGTTGGCGTGGCAGCGGCACGACGCGTATCTCGCTCGACTCGAACGGCTGAACGACGCCGAGCGACTGCTTGAGGGCTTGCCCGCCGACCGCCAGTACCCACCGTCGCTGTTCGAACACGGTCACATCGTCACGACGGGACGAAATGCCCCTGAACGACCGCTCGAACGGATGGAAGCCCGTGCCGCAAACACCGTCCAACTCAGGTGTCTCTCGCCGGTCGGGATGCCGCGGTATCTGGAGGCCACACACGAACGGGTCGAGGAAACCGACCAGACGGTGACGCTCGTCACCGAGTCGGCCGCGCTATCGCGGCTGGCCGACAGCTACGACCGCTTCGAGGCGGCCCTCGAAGAGCCCGGATTGAACCTCAGGGCGTCAACCGAGCAACTCCCGTTCGCAGTAATGCTGTTCGACGACGACGAAATCGGCCTGTTCGCCTACGACGACGGGTCGCTGCTGGGTGCGACGTTCAGCTCCGACGACGACGCCATCAGGTGGGGCCGGACCGTCTTCGAGCGGGCCCGCGAGCGCTCGGAACTGGTCGAACGCTCGACGCCGGTGTAAACGCTTTCGGCCCCTCGCCTCCGAGGTACGGTATGAGCGACGAGGACATCAGCATCGACGAGAAACGCGTCTACGCCGACAAGACGGGCACCACGACGGCGTTCGTCGCGACCGGCGTCGGCATCACCCGTGTCGACGTCTCCGACGACATCGTCGGGGAGTTCTCGCTGGTCCACCGCGGCACCGCGACTGATGCCGCCAGCGCCGACGGCCGCCTCGCGGTCGCGACGACTGAAGACGTTCTCGTGGGG
>NZ_WPCC01000084.1 GCF_009741925.1 Natronomonas sp. CBA1123 | reverse complement strand
CCCAGAGCCGTCCGGCAACACGGCCTGTTCAACCTCGGCCGCGCGAGCAGTTACGCCCTCATCGGTGCCCTCGCCGGCCTGCTCGGGTCGGTGACGTTCGGGTCGGTGGCCGCAATCGAAGGGGTCGGCGACGGCCTCCGTGGCGGCGTCGGCGTTCTCGTCGGCCTGCTCATCGTCAGCGTCGGCGTCTCGTATCTGCTCGGTGGCGCCGGCGGCCTCCACCGGTTCGTTCCGGACGGCGCGCCGCTGGGTCGGCTCGTCGCCGCCGCGACCGACCGCGTCGACCGACTCGCCGCCGGCCCCGGAATCGTCGGCCTCGGCGCGCTCCACGGCCTGTTTCCGTGCCCCATCATCTACCCCGCCTACCTGTATGCGTTCGCGCTGGGCGACCCCGTTCGGGGCGGCCTCTCGCTTCTCGTCTTGGGCCTCGGGACGATTCCGACGCTGTTCCTCTACGGCACCGTCCTGGACGCCGTCAGCGCGACGCGACGGCGGTGGCTCCACCGCGCGCTCGGTGCCGCCTTCGTCGCGTTGGGGTACGTGTTGTTGGCCCACGGCCTGATGCTGTTCGGCATCCACCTCCCGCACCCGCCGCTTCCCCACCGTTCAATCACCAATGTCGTGTAAACTCTGTGACCTGCCGACGCCGGACCCGCCGATAACCGCCCCGGACACCGACGGCGAGTTCTGCTGTCGGGGCTGTCTGGAGGTCCAGCGTCGCCTCGGCGAGGACGCCGAAGCCGCCCTCGAAGCCAACGACGACGACCTCGGGACCGAACCGGTTCCGGAGGGCTGTGAGCAGGCGTTTCTCGCGGTCGACGGGATGCACTGCTCGACGTGTGAGGTGTTCGTCGAATCCCTCGGCAGCGACATCGACGGCGTCGACGCCGCCGAGGCGAGTTACGCCAGCGAGTTGCTCCGGGTCGTCTACGACCCCGACCGCGTCGACAGCGAGTCCCTCCCCGAGCGGCTCTCGGGGTACGGCTACGACGCGAGACTGCCCGAGGAGACCGCCGAAGACGACGGCAGCGACGTGGTTCGGTTCCTCATCGGCGGCGGCTTCTTCGGCATGATGGCGATGCTGTGGTACATCCTCTTCCTGTATCCGACGTACTTCGGCTACCCGCCGCTGGTCGATTTGGGCGGGTTCGCCTTCGCCTACATCGCCGCCAACATCTGGGTGTTCACCTCGGTCGTGCTGTTCTACACCGGCTATCCGCTGTTGCGCGGCGCCTACGTCAGTCTCCGGGCCGGCCGCCCGAACACCGACCTCCTGGTGTCGCTTGCGGCCGTCGGCGCCTACGTCTACAGCACCCTCGCGTTGGCCCTCGGTCGCACCGAATTGTACTTCGACGTGACCATCGCCATCGTCCTCGTGGTGACCGCCGGAACGCAGTACGAGTCCCGCATCAAGCGCCGAGCCAGCGACCTCCTCTCGGAGCTGACGGAACTCCGCGTCGAGGAGGTGACCCGTCACCCGAGCGGCGAGGTCGTCGCCGTCTCGGCGGTTGAACCCGGCGACGACCTGCTCGTCAAACCCGGCGACCGGATTCCGGTCGACGGCACCGTCGCCGAGGGGTCGGCCGCCGTCGACGAGGCGCTCGTGACTGGCGAGTCCCTCCCGCGGAGCAAGGCGCCGGGGGACGACGTTCGGGGCGGGACCGTCGTCACCGACGCCCCGCTCGTGGTCCGGGCCGGCGAGGAGGTGACGAGTACGCTCGACCGACTCGTGGAGTTGCTGTGGCGGATTCAGAGTTCCCGACCCGGCGCCCAGCGGCTCGCGGACCGACTGGCGACGGTGTTCGTTCCGCTCGTGGTCGTCCTCGCGGTGGCGACGACCGGGTGGCTACTGGCGAGCGGAGCGGCGCCCGCCGAGGCGCTTCTGACCGGCCTGACCGTCCTCATCGTCTCCTGTCCGTGTGCGCTCGGACTGGCGACGCCGCTGGCGGTGGCAAGCGGGACCCGCGCCGCGGCGGCCCGGAACGTCGTCGTCGCCACGCCCGCGCTGTTCGAGGCCGCACCGGAGGCCGACACCGTC
>NZ_WPCC01000085.1 GCF_009741925.1 Natronomonas sp. CBA1123 | reverse complement strand
ACCATCGCGTTCGCGGGCGAGGGCCAGAACATCGACACCGGCGCGAAGGTGTATCACAACGCGCCGAACACCAAATCGACCATCGAGTCGAAGTCCATCAGCAAGGACGGCGGCCGCACGAACTACCGTGGCCTCGTCCACATCGCCGACGGCGCCGAGAACTCCTCGACGTCCGTCGAGTGTGACGCGCTGATGTTCGACAACGAGTCGACCAGCGACACGATGCCGTACATGGAAATCGAGGAGTCGAAGGTCGACGTGGCCCACGAGGCGACCGTCGGCAAAATCGGCGACGAGGACGTCTTCTACCTCCAGTCGCGCGGACTGGACGACGACGACGCAAAGCAGATGATCGTCGCCGGGTTCATCGAACCGATTACGGAAGAATTACCCATCGAGTACGCGGTCGAACTCAACCGCCTCGTCGAACTCGAAATGGAGGGGTCGCTCGGATAGTGGTCCCTCGGGACCCGTCCAGTTTCATAGAGGGTGTATAATGGGAATCGATTCAACATTCGAGGACACTCGCGACGTCGCCGAGCAACACGAGGGGCATACAGTCTGGGGGCCAGTCGACGAACCGGATCAACTGGGAATCCACGGGACACACGTGGCTGTCGACTTCGACATCTGCATCGCCGACGGTGCTTGTCTCGAGGACTGCCCCGTCGACGCCATCGACGTCGACCCAGGGCGAGAGAGGCGACTCTGAGGTAGCAATAGAGCGATCACCGATGATTCTAACACTCCAATGCTACCAGTGCGGGACAGAATACGAGTACCTCGGTACGTTGCCACATCCCGCTCGGTGTGTGGCGTGTGGGTCGTCGTGCGTCCCGCCTGCTGGCTCTCTCACTGTGGTAAATAGCGTCCACTGGGAGAGCGCCAATGGACTCGCGAAAGTCTGGGTCCACACTGTCGACGAACGTGACCGACCGTTCGAGTTCGAAATCGCCGCACACGGTAGCCGCGGTAAACTGGTCGCGATCAAAGTTGATGGCGTGTCGATTGACCCACAAATCGATGACTGCATGGAAACACTTCCACCGGCAGTTACAGCCGAAATCGCAGATCTAGGCGTCAAAGATATCGAAACCGCGAAAGTCGAAAGCTCATGATTGCAAGCCGATTCACGCAACGACCGACCCGGAACAGTATCGTCCTGACAAAGTACGCCACTCGGTATGCGGCTGGAGGTGTTCATTGAGCCGATGAGTTCCGAGATTCGATTTACGGATTTCAAATCCGACAAACAGCCCACGTGGTGTCCCGGTTGCGGTGACTTCGGGACGATGAACGGCATGATGAAAGCGCTGGCCGAGACCGGCAACGACCCCGACAACACGTTCGTCGTTGCCGGCATCGGCTGTTCCGGGAAAATCGGGACGTACATGCACTCGTATGCGCTGCACGGCATCCACGGCCGCGCCCTGCCAGTAGGTATCGGTATGAAGATGGCCAATCCCGAACTCGAAGTGATGGTCGCCGGCGGCGACGGCGACGGCTACTCCATCGGGGCCGGCCACTTCGTCCACGCGGTCCGCCGGAACGTCGACATGACGTACGTGGTCATGGACAACCGGATTTACGGGCTGACGAAGGGGCAGTTCTCGCCGACCAGCCGGGAGGACTTCGAGACCTCGACGTCGCCGGACGGTACGAACCAACAGCCGGTCAACCCACTGGCGCTGGCGCTCGCCGCGGGCGGGACGTTCATCGCCCAGTCGTTCTCTTCGGACTCCCAGCGACACGCCGAAATCGTCCAGAAGGCCATCGAACACGACGGCTTCGGCTTCGTGAACGTTTACTCGCCGTGTGTGACGTTCAACGATGTCGACACCTACGACTACTTCCGCGACGCCATCGTCGACGTGGCCGACGACGATTTCGACCACGATTCTTCGGACTACGACGCCGCGAAGGACCTCATCATGGACCGCGACAAGGAGTATCAAGGCGTCATCTATCAGGACGACAGTTCCGTCGGCTTCGAGAAGCGCGAGGGCATCGAGGCACCGATGAACGACATCCCC
>NZ_WPCC01000076.1 GCF_009741925.1 Natronomonas sp. CBA1123 | reverse complement strand
GAGGAAGCCCTCGAGGAGTACGCCGAAGTCGACAGCGACGAACTCGACGAGGCCTCCGAGGCGCTGGAATCCGCAACCGAGAGCCTCTCGGAGCAACTCCAAGAAATCGGCAAGCAGATGTACGAACAACAGGCCGCAGGCGGTGCTGCGGGCGCCGGCGGTCCCGGCGGCGCAGCGGGTGCCGGCGGCATGGGCGGTATGGGCGGCATGGGCGGTGCCGGCCCCGGTGCAGGCGCTGGTCCCGGCGGCGCCGACGGCGACGGCGAGGAGTTCGTCGACGCCGACTTCGAAGACGTCGACGACGAGGACGACGAGGAGTAACGCGACTTCGAGTCGTCGGCAGTGCCGACGACTCGGTTTTTGTGTGACTGTATTGTAGCGGTTCCCATCCGAAAGAAGGAACATCCAGTTACGCCACTCGTCGGGGGTGACAGCGTCAGTTCTTCGACCTCGTAGATGGTGACGAATTCGTCGCAGGGTTCGTCCTCGATACGGGGGTGCCGAGGCAATCGAGCGTCTCCCGGTCGAGATGCACCTCGGGCATACGTATCGCTTCGCCGTGAGACCTGGAACGTTCCGGAACCGAGGGCACCTCACCCAGTGGACGCACCTCAACTGATGGAGGCCCAGGGTGTTGCCAAAGAACTAAATCTCCTCCGTGTCGGGTGAATACTGTCCATGACACGACTGTACGGAGACGCAAAGCGGGTTGCTGTGGTGGTTGTCGTCGCGACTCTGTTCTCTTCTGTCTTCGCTGGGGTGGCCGCCGCGGACGTCGAAGTCGGCGGCGAGTTCGACGGAACCCTCGCCGGCTACGGCGAAGACGCCGAAACACCGAACGAGATAACCGTCGACGGGCAGTTCACCGTCGAGGGCGAAACCGCGGTCAATCCCGAAATCGTCATCGAGGGGACGGATGCGGCCGTCCTCGACACCGACTCGATAGAGGTGTTCGTCGAGGGGAGTCAGTCCATCTCCTTCGACCGCCAGTACCGCGCGGGAGAGGTTCGGTTGACGCCCGCGGAAGGTGAGATTCCCGCCGGGACGACCATCCGCGTGGAGTTCGCCTCCTACTTCACCGGCGGCACCACCGCCGAGCAACTCGACGCCGGAACGGTGACGGTGAACTACGAAACCGAGGGCGGTACGCCCGGTGAAGCCTCGTTCACCGCCCAAGCCGACGCGTCGAACAGCGCCGACAACCGAATCGAGTCCCTCCAGTCAGAGATAGCGGACGGAAATCAGACCAGTCTCGTCATGCGCGTACTCGCCGGTATCGGCGCTCTGGCCATCGTCGTCGCCGTCGTCGGCGGCGCCGTCGTCATCTATCGTCGACGCAACTCCGGTCCGGACTGGTAGGCGAGCGGTTCAGTCCGCAATCGCTTCCTCGTCGACGAACTCGATTTTGATTCCCTCGCGGTCCTCGAACTCGCGGGCGTACTCCTCCAGTAGTTCCTCCCAGGAGACGTTGCCGGCCAGCCACTGCCGTTTCTTCTCCGAGGGCGGCGACAGTTCCTGAACGGCGTTCCAGCCGAGGCGGACCCCGTCGAGCGCCTGTTTCCACCCGCGGAACCCGGTGGCGCCGTCCTCGTAGTTGTCCCAGAGGACGCCCTGATAGAGGTAGCTGACGACACCGTCGCGGCTGATGAACTCGTGTTTCAGTTCGCCCTCGCCCGCGTCGCCGGTTTCGAGGTGGACGTACTCCAGTTTCGGCTCCGGCGGCATCGGCAACTCGATGGTCTCGTTGACGCTGAATGCGGACCGGACGTCGCGGCCGTACCACTCGGGATAGGCGAAGGCCAGTCGGTAGTCGTCCCAGTGCTGGGCGACGAGGTCGTCGAGACCGCCGTCGTCGGCGTAGGTGTCGAGTTCCTGATACAGCCGCAACACGTCGATGGGACCGGTTCGGACGTAGGCGACGAACTTGACGCGATGGGAGTCGTAGCTGTCGTCGGTGTAGCGGTTGTACCCCGAACTCGCCGTCGAAACCCGCTCGAAGGAGATGACGTCCTCGTTGTCGTCGTCGTAGACGATGTACATGTCCGTCTCTATCATCCCGAGGTTCTGGAAGTAATCGAGGGCGTCGTCGGGCGCGTCGTCCTCGTCGACGTCGAGGACGAGTCGCGGTTCCTTCTGGAAACACCGTTCGTAGCGTCTGGCGATGGCTTCGAGGAAGTCGTCGCGGTCGACGTACCCCTCGTCGAGGTACGACTCGATGTCCGTGAGGTCCGTCTCCAGTTTTTCGAGCGTCACCTCCTCGAGGGCCTCGGGTTCGAGGGGCATCCGTGCGATGCGAAGCCCCGATTGGTCGGGGTCGGTGAGTTCACGACGAAGCGACTTGAGGTCGTCTCGGGCGTCGCCGAGTTCGCGTTTCTTGTGTTTGAGTCGACTCTCGATTTCGGCACGCTGGTCGACGATGCCGTCGCTGAGGTCGTTGAGTCCGTCGTAGTCGTCCTCGACCTCTCGGAGCCGTTCGAGTGCCTCCTTCAGGTTCGATAGCCGGCTGTCGAGTTTCTCCTCGCGGCCTTTGATTCCGGGCTTGCCGTCCCAGAAGGACTCCTCGGCCTCCTCGAGTTCGACCTTGGTGTCCTCGATTCGGCCCCGGAGGAAGTCGAAGAGGTTTCGCGCCTTCTGGTTGACCCGGGAGACGTCGCCGAACTCGGGGTGTGAGGAGAGTTCGAAGTGTTTCCACATCTCCGAGACCGTCTCCTCGCGTTTCTCGCGGATTTTCGGCTCTTGTTCGTCGAGTGACGACTCGATTTCGTCGAGAGCGAAGGGGACGAACCGGAGGTCGTGTTCGGCCTCGACTTGCTCGAGCACCGACGCGATGTCCTCGCGGGTCCGGTTGACCATGTTGACGCCGCCGCCGAGGCTGTTGTCGATTATCTCACGGACTTCGCGTTTGGTCTCGCTCGCCTCCTCGGGGTCGAGTTGCTCGAAGACGACCTCCGAGTTCCGCACGAGGTGTTCGATAGCGTCGAGGTCCGAATCAGTCTCCTCGAGCGAGGAGCGACCCGCATACAGCAGGCTCTCCAGTGCCTCGATGTCGGCTTTCGTCTCACAGTAGGTCCGGAGCGTGTCGTGAGGAATCTCGACTTCCGTTTCGACGACGGTTCCGACTCGGGGGTCGGTGTCGGAGACGCCGGAGACGTTCTCCATGTCGTCGCCGTGTTTCGCCATCGTGTAGATGGATTCGGCGACGGTGTTGTCTATCATCTGGTCGTAGCGTTCGATTCCGGCAGCGGCCTGTTCGCCCTCGATTTTGTCCTCGTTGACGCCGACGAGGAAGTAGTCGTTGAACGGCTGGGTTTCGAACTCGAAGGCGTTCTCCTCGAGGGCGGCGTCGATGGCGTCGCTCGTCGAGGCGGCGCCGTCGGCGTCGTGTCGGGAGTGAATCGGGAGCCGGAGCGTGTCGTTGGCGTCGGCGTTGAGCAGGTGTTCGAGGTCACGCAGCGCGGCGTAGCTGTTGGCGTAGTACCGTCCGTCGTCGCCCGGGAGCTGTTTGATGTCGCGACCGAACTCGAACTCGGGGACGACGCCGAACCCGCCGAGGTAGGCGAACATGTTGTTCCGGTTGCGGATGTTCTCGGCGAGGTGGTGGAGAATGCCGGTCAGAATCGGGAACGTCCCACTTCCGGTGCCGCCGCCGAGGGAGTTCACCAGCAGGATGTTGATGTGTTTGTTCGAGGACGTGAGCGCGGTCTGGTGGTCCTGTCGGAACCGATTGACGTTGCGCTGAATCGTCTTGAACACGTCGGAGAAACTCGGCTCCTCGGGGTTGTCGAACTTGTACCGGCCGACGGGACGCTGGCGTTCGGCGCCTTTCGCTCCGAACCGCATGCCGTCGGTCAGAAACGGGTACTCCTCGCGATGCGTTCCGACCAGCGTGTCGGGGGTCTTCAGATACAGGTTCTTCTCTATCGAGGAGCTGTTGAGCTCGCTCATGTTCGAGTCGACGATGAGGTAATCGAAGTACGCCGACTCTTCTTCCGGGACGTGTCGCTTGAGGGTCTCGAGAACCTCGATTCCCGCCTGTCCCACCCCGATGAGAAACGTCGGTGACGGCTCTTTGCCAGCCATGTTAGGCTAAACAGAAATCAGTTATTTAATCCCTTGGGTCGCCTCAAAACCGAGCGACGGAGTCCGACTAAGGCGTCGGGCCGACCACCGGACTGCCGGCGAGACGTTTTTATTGCTGGCCGAATCAGTCGGCGTGTGAACCGACGCGGGGAACAGGGTGCGACGAATCGAAACGCTGCGGGAATCGTCCAGGCGACGACGGTTCGCCTCGACACCGCCACGGAGGGCACCGTCGAACTCGATATCGAGTACGACTTCGCCGACCGGCTGACGGGCTGTAGCGTCGCGATTCCCTCGACGCTCGCCGTCGACGGCACGCGGGGCTTTCGGACGAACGGTCGCCAGTACGACTGGGACGGGGCGACGAACCCCGCACGGTTGAGCGGGAGCCTCTCGGCCGACACCGGCGGACCGGGAACCTACCGGTACGTCGACGCCGGCGATTGGGCCATCGTACAGCGCCCGCAACTGAGTATCGCCTACCAGTACCGAGGCGCCGAACCGATGCTACAGCGGCGCTACGATGTCGACGGCGAGGGCGTCACCAGTTCCGACGGCTCGGTGATGTATCTGGGCCGCCACGACGAGTACACCGATACCACCGCTGGCCAGCGGTTCCGGCTCGTCGTTCCCGAGGCGGCGGCGCTCCGCCCGTCGGTCGAGGCCGTGCTGTCGGCGCTGAGCGACGCTGCCGCCCGCCTCGACGTCGGCGGTCGAAACGACGAAGTCCTCGCCATCGCTGCCCCGACCGGCGTCGGGTGGGGCTCACTCGGCGTCCAGAGCGGCGCCAACGGCTTCTGGGCACAGGACGACTGTCGGCTCGACAACGTCAACAACACCTGGGTTCACGAGTACGTCCACACGCGACAGGAGTGGGACCGCTCGGCGTCGACGAAGTGGCTCGTCGAGGCGACGACGGAGTACTACGCGTCGCTTTTCACCTACCGTCGCGGGCAGGCACCGTTCTCGGCGTTCCACGGCTACGTCTCGACGAACCGGGATTCTGGGTCGGTTCTTGTCGACCCGAAACGGTGGACCAGCAGCCAGGCCTACTACACCAAAGGTCGTCGCGTTCTCGCCGCGTTGGACCTCGAAATCCGCGAAGCGACCGACGGCGAGTCGACGTTCCAGGACGTGTTTCGCCGCATCAACACCTACGACCGGCCGCTCACGCACGACGCCTTCGTCGACATCGTCGCTGAAGTGGCCGGTCGACGACTCGACGACTGGCTCGACCGCTACGTCTGTGGCTCCGCGGCCCCCGAAATTCCCGACGACGAAGCCGCCTTCGAGTCCCCATCGTCGATGTCGGGAAGCGGCGGACCGACGCCGGGACCGGCGGAGCCGGAACCGAAAGAACCCGAAGAACCGGAACCAGAACC
>NZ_WPCC01000083.1 GCF_009741925.1 Natronomonas sp. CBA1123 | reverse complement strand
TACGCGCTCTTTCGGAGTAGCCCGTCAGCCGCTCGAAGGCGTCGTTGATGTACACCATCGGCGTCGTCTGGGCGGTCGGCGTCGGCGATGGTCGACGCCGACCGGCGCCTCGTCGATGGCTCGCTCCTTCAGCCGGAGTTCCTCGCGGACGCCGAGGTTTTCGATGGGCATCCGGGCGGCGCCGTCGGTCCGGAGCGGCGGCCGCCCCCTCCAGTGCCGCCCGGAGTCGCTCGAGCAGTCGGCGCTCGGCGTCGGATGTCGTCTTCGGTACGAACTCGTCGACGCCGGCGGCGACCGCTCGGCTGGCGACCGTCTCGTCGTCCGCCACGACGACGACAGGAACGTCGGTGTCGCGTTCCCGAACCGCCTCCAGCACCCCGACCGCGTCGAGGTCCGCATCGTCGACCACCACCACACAGTCGGCCTCCTCGAGTCGAGTCAGCGCCCCGGCCGCATCCGTCGCCGTGAGCACGGCGAACGACCCTTCACCCTCGATGGCGGCCGTCGGACCGTCGGCCGACCCCGACACGGTGAGCACCCTCGCCCCCTGTGTTCCGGTCATGGATACCTCACTGGTTTGGGTAGGGCCGGCAGAGGTATAAACGTGGATGCCGGCTGGACCCGCCGAAGCGTCCTTCAGGCTCGGAACGACAGTTCGTCGCTCCCGGTCGCCCCGTCGGAGTCGGTGACGAGGACGGAGACGGTGTAGCTCTCGCCGTCACCTTTCTTGATTTCGGTGTACTCGCTGCCGCTCGCCTCGCCACCGCTGACCCGCCTCGTGTCGGTGTAGACGCTCCGTCCGGCGGAGTCGCGGATGGTCACGTCGACAGACGCGAGGTTGCCGTCGGCGTCGGCGACGGTCCACTCGGCGTTGAGTTCCGCATGCGGGTTCGGCGGCGAGGAGTCGTATGCGGACAGCGACTCGACGGTCGGCGCCTCGTTACCGACCGGCGTCGTGAACGTCGCCGTTCCGCCAGCGTCGGCGTCGCCGTCGCTGGCGGTCGCCGTTGTACGGTACTCGTAGTCTGTGTCGTCGTCGAGGCCGTCGACGCGCCGTCTGACCGTCCCGGTGGTGGAAACCGTTTCGACGCCGCCGTCGACCCAGGCATCGGCCCCGACACGGCGATACTCGAAGGTCACGTCCACCGAGTCGGCGTCACCGAGGTCGGTGAGGTCGGCGGTGAGCGTCGCCGCTGTCGGCTCGATATCGGTCGCGCCGGCCGTCTCGACGCCGAGCAACGAGTCGGTCGTGAACCGAAGCGCGTCGCCGCGGGCACTGTCGCCGTCGCTGCCGGTCGCGGTGGCGCGGAACTCGTAGTCCGTCTCGGGGTCGAGGTCGGAGACCCGGGCCTCGAAGGAGCCGTTCGCGGTCAGTTCGCCGGCGTCGACGCGGTAGCCCGTGGAGGTGGCGAGGTCGTAGTACGTGAATCCGACCGAAACGCTGTCTGCACCCCCGGTGTCGGTCAGCGTCCCTTCGAGCGTCGCGGCGTTCTCATCGAGCGCAGTTACGGCATCGGTTGTGACGCCCAGCAGTGTATCGGTCGTGAACGTCCGACCGCCGCCGTAACCGTAGGTACCGTCGTCACCCTCCGCGCGCGCCCGGTATTCGTATTCGGTGTCGGCGCTCAGACCGGTGAGGTCGGCGGCGAACTCGCCGGGCGAGGAGAGCGTCTGTCGGTCGGTCTCCTGCCACGACCCGCCGCTGACGCGGTAGCTGAACCACACCGCACAACTGTCGGCGCTGCCGAGGTCCTCTAGGGTGGCGGTGACGGTCGCCCGGTCTTCTTCGAGTGCCGTCACGTCGCCGGTCGTCAGCGTCGGCGAGACGTACGCGTAGAACGTGTCCGTCGAACCGGTAACGCGGCCACTGCTCGTCTCGGCGACCGCACGATACTCGTAGGTCACGCCCGGCTCAACCGTGCCGGTGGTGGCGGTGTAGGACTCCGGTTGGGAGAGCGTCGTCCCCTCCGTTGTCGTCCACGCATCGTCGCCTTCCGGCCGGAGTTCGAAGTAGCAGTACGCCTCAGTCGCGTCGCCGAGGGCGTCGAGCGTGCCGCCGAGTATCCACTCGGTGTCGCCGTACTTGTCGGCCCAATCGGTCGTCACCGACAGCGACGACCCCGCGGCGGTTCCGGCCACAGCGAGCGTCGTAAAGCCGACGCCAAGCGTCTTCAGGGCGGTTCGTCTGGTCGTGGTGGGCGTGTCAGCAGGGTCCATCTGACAACTTTCGTTCCTCAACGATACACCCTAAGTATTACTCTCGTTTTCGTCGTTGTAACTTGCCGTGGACCTACCGAGGACAGCGGCGGCGAGTAGGTAAAACCGCTCTTTGTTCTACGGTAACACATTATCCGTTCGACGGGGAACAGAGGTGGTATGACGCGAATCGGTTCGCTATCGATGGCGCAACTGGCCGTCGTCGTCGGGGTCCTGCTCGTCGGCGGAACCGTCGGCGCGGTCGTACTCGATACCGACGCCACCGAGCCGACTGAATCACCCGAAAACGATGCCGTCTCGACGTTCGACTCACCGGAGGAGTTCCGCGCGTATCTCCGAGAAGCCGAGGCCACGTCAGGGTACGGCGGTCTCGGCGACCAGGTGCAAGCGTCGGCCGCACGGACCACCTCGGCGGACGCGCCCGCCGCCGAACCACGGGCGGAAGCCGGCGGTGACGGCGGAGCAGGGGG
>NZ_WPCC01000078.1 GCF_009741925.1 Natronomonas sp. CBA1123 | reverse complement strand
TCCGGGTCCGTGGCGTCGGGGACGTCCGGGTCCGTGGCGTCCGGGTCGGGGGCGTCCGGGTCTGTCTCCAATGCCTCGGAATCCGCCGAAGCCGATTCGGGGTCGGCGTCGGCCGCCTCGGTCGAAGCGTCGTCGACGGCGGCGCCCGTCGCGGCCGCCGTCGTCCCCGCCGCCGATTCCGATTCGGGGACGTGTCCGAGGTCCCGGGCGGTGACGCGGTCGTCGAACAGCGACGTGAGGACGCTCAGCACCTGCCCTTCGTGGGCCGCCGGCGTGATGTGGAAGTGCGCTCGGGCGCCCGACTGCTCGAACTTCGAGGTGATTTCGTTGAGGAACTGGAACACGCGGTTGGGTTCGACGTACTGCAACAGCGCCGTCACCGACTCGAAGCACACCACGGTCCGGTTGCCGTTGCCGTGCCACGCCGAGAGGAACTCCGAGATGGCGATGCCGACGCCGGTGAGGTCGCTCGGGTCGGAGATGCGACGAACCATCGGGCCGGATTCGCCGCCGAGGCGTGCGCTGCCGTCGGAGCCACCCACGTCGACGGTGACGATACCGACGTTGGACGGCGGGGCATCGGCGTGGCGTTTCAGTGCCTCGATGCGCTCCCGCCCCGACTTCGTGACGGTGACGAACAGCACGTCGACGTTGGTGGGGTCGTCGACTCCGAGGAGGTGCATACACGCGGCTTCGTCGCACTCGCCGTGCTCGCCGGTCTCGAAGAGAACGTTCGTCGGACCCGTTCGTGACATCTCGAATTACTCACCCGGACCTCGTGAGCCGTTCCCACGATACTGCGATTGTTTCGTGTTGATACGGTAACGTATAGTGGGTTTCGTTCGTATCGAATCTCGATACGGAGCCACCGCCGAGTTCTCACGTCGACGGCCGGGTCCCGGAACACCGCTACGACAGCGGTGGTGACAGTTCTGGTGGCGTCTCCGAGACATCGTCGGGGTCGTCGACGGGACCGGATTCCGTGTCGTGTCCGCGGTCGAACAGACACGACACGGCGTACGCGAACTGTCCGAACGTCGGCAGTGGGTCCCGTTTCGAGACGATGTCGTAACAGCACGGCTTCGAGGACGGTGTGAGGAACTCCGCGAGCGCCGTCGCTCGGTCCTCGCGTGCCAGCACCTGTTGGGCGTCGGTGAACAGACACCGGGCCCGGACGCCGACGGCGTACTCCAACTGCGGGTCGACGTCGTCGCCGATGGCCAACTGATACAGCAGATACGGGAACTCGACGCCGGCGTACACCGACAGTGCGAGACTTCCCCACAGACGGGGGTTGATTTCGAGGAGTTTCGGCTCGCCGGTGTCGGCGTCGACGCGGAACTCCACCATCGCGAGGCCGCGCCACTCCAGTGCCGTCAGGAACTCGTCGGCGAGGGCGACGAGTTCCGGGTCGCGGATGGTTTCGCGGTACGTACTCGCCCCGCCCTCGGGCGGGTTCGAGCGAAGGCGCTTCTGGACGGTCAACCCGGTCAGCGTCCCCGAGCAGTCGTACAGGGTGTACACGCCGACTTCATGGCCGAAGGGGACGAACTCCTGGACCAACAGCGGGCGGTACCGTGCCGGCGTCTCACGGAGCGTCCGTTCGAGGTCGGCCCGTGAGTGACAGACCGAGACCCCGTTTCGGCTGGACCCCCGCGTCGGTTTGACGACGACCGGGTAGCCGAGTTCGTCGCCGACGGTGTCGATGTCGAACTCCTCGGCGAAGCGCGTTTCCGGGTGGGGAACGTCGTGGGCTCTGGCCGCCTCGACGGTTCGTCGCTTGTCGAGCCCGACGGCCAGTTGGTCGTACGGGAGAAACGGAACTGTCGTGTGTGCTTCGAAGCGGTCGCGGTGTTGGACGACGGTTTCGACCGTCGCCTCGTTCACCGGCAACAGCATGTCGTAGTCCGCCCGCTGGAGTTCCGCCTCGATGGCACGGACGAACGCCTCCGGAGCGTCGATGGGCGAAGGATACGCTACGAACCGGTCGACGTATCTGGACAGCCGCCCGGCGTGGAACCGTCTCGAACTCCCGGCAGTCACGTCCAATCCCCGCCCACCGAGACACCGAATCGAGACCAATCCGTGTCGCGAGTGCGCGTTGAGGACGAACACCTTCGCCATAGGCCGCATACAGTAAACGGCCCCTTCAGCGTTGTTTCGGTTAAGTTGTGTCTACTCGGGTTCGTTTGGGAACGGGTGAAACCCGTTCAGACGGACCCGATGGGGTCCTCTACGCCGTCGAAGTAGCGGTCGGCGACGGCTTCGGCGGTCCGCAGCGCCAGCGCCTGCCCCGAGTGGGTGGGATTGGCGCCGCCGACGCCGTTGGAGAGCGCCGAGTGGTCGGCGACGAACAGCCGACTCACGTCCATCGCTTCACAGCCCGTATCGAGCACCTTCCCCATCGCCATCGACGACTGCATGTGCAACAGAATCGGCGCGGCGTCGGTGCGGTGGACGTGCTCGGCGCCGGCTTCCTCGAGGATTTCTGCGGCCCGTCGGGCGAGGTCGTCGCGTCGGGCGTCGTCTTCGGGGTGGGCCTCCCACTCGACGAGCGGGACGGGACCGTGTTCGTCCTCGGTCGTCTCGTCGATGGAGACGCCGTTTTCCTTCCGGGGTCGGTCGTCGGTGTGACAGATGAGCGTCAGCGTCCGGCGGTAGTCGGCCATCTGTTCTTTGAGTTGCCGGCCGGCGAGTCGGCCGGCGGTGTCCCACGGTTCGCCCGCGGTGTCGCGGTCGAAGGCCCACTCGCCCTGTGCGGCGGCGTACATCGCCATCGCGGTGATGCCGGGCGCGAACGTGTTGACGGCGATGCCGCCTTTGCCGGGAACGTCGACCCGCGAACCGGCGGCCTGCCCCTGATGGGGTTCGACCGCACGCTGGCCGATGAGCGCTTCGAGGGTATCGGGGTCGAAGGTGCCCGCGACGAAATCGAAGTGGTGGGTGGTCAGGCCCCGGCCGACCCAGCCGTTGTCCGGGAGTCCGGAGTTGAGCCACAGTCGTGGGGTCTCGATACACCCAGCCGCGAGGACGACCACGTCGGCGTGGATGCGCTCGGTCGTCCCGGCCCACGTGTCGCGGAACTCGACGCCGGTGGCCTCCTCGGCCGCACCGCCTTCGGTGAGAATGGCCGTCGCGAAGGCGTTCGGCCGAATCTCGACGTGGCCGGTATCGAGCGCCCGTGGCACCAGCGAGACGTTCGAGGAGCGACGCGCACGCTCACGCATCGGTGCGTCTCGGGGGTGGGGACCACCCTGGTGTTCGTGCATCGCCAGCGTGTCTCCCTCGTAGTCGGGGTAGCGGTACTCGCTGGTGTTGTTCCCACCAACATCGCCCTCTTCGCCGCCGTCGCGCATCAGCCGCTCGTCCGGTTGCGGAATGGCGTTGGGGAACGGACGATACCCCGACTCAGTGACGTTGTAGCCGTCGTTGAGACCGTACCCCGCTCTTCGAGCGCCCTCGAAGAACACCTCGGCTTTCGGCGTCGTCGGCGCCGGTTCGACGGGATGGGTCTCCTCCAGCAGTTGGTAGTACGGTACCAGTTCCTCGTAGTCGATGGGCCAGTGGGGTTGGTCCTCGACGCTCGTGACGAAGGCGCGGGGGTGGTTGGCGTAGTAGTGTTGAGTCGTTCCGCCGACGCCCGAGAGTTGTGAGATGAGCGCCTGCTGGGGAACCGTCCGTTGCCACGGCGGGCGGTCCGAATCGGCCGGCCCCCACCGCAGTTTTCCGGTGACGGGGTCGTTCATATCGCCCTCTTTCGAGGTGAACTGTTCGTCGTAGAGCTCACCCGAGAGGTCCGAGGGGTCCCCGGAGCGTTCGCCGCCCGGGGCGTCGTTGGGCGCCTCCCACTTCTCGTTGCCGTAGAAGGGGCCGGCCTCGAGTATCGTCACGTCGATGCCGAGTTGGCCGAGTCGCCACGCCAAGGCGGGACCGTCACCGCCCGCGCCGACGACGACGACGTCTGTGTCGCGTTCGTACATCAGTAGTCGTTCTCCTCGAATTCCTCGACTTCGTAGCCCATACCGACCGCATACCCGTCCGACGGGCCGGGATAGTCGGCCTGCTGCCAGCCGAGCGAGCGCTCCTCGCCGTCGTCGGCCGTCGCCTCGGAGTAGTAGACGAACTCTACGAGAATCGGAAGCGAACTGGCGAGAAACTGGATGGTGCCGAGGGCGGCGGAGTCGAACCGGTCGGCCAACCGCGGAAAGACGCCCTCGTCTTCGAGCAAGCGAAGCGCACGCAGGCGGTCCTGGCGGGAGAGTCGCGAGAACGGCCCGCCGGCGAACGCCTCGGCCGGCGAGTTGAAGCCGTCCGCACTGCGACGCCGGACGAGCAGTTCGGCGGCCGCGGTGTCGAGCAACACCGCGACGGCGGGTGCCATCGGTGTGGCGTCGTAGCCGGCGGCAGCGAGAGCCCCGTCGGCCTCCTGAAAGTTGTTCACGCGGTCGATAATCTCTTCTTCCAGTCCGACGGCGAGCCCGCCGGGGACGTGTTCGTCGCCCCTGTCGGCGAGGTCCGGCGTCTCCGGGACGAGTGCGTCGACGAGCGCGGCGAACGTTCCGCGGGTGTGGCTCACGACGGCCCCACCCCCTCTCGTGTGGCTGCCATACCCTCACGTGCGGTCGGCCTCACCTCAACGTTCCGCCGTCAATGTGCGGAACAACGACCCCCGACTCACTCCCGGTCGAGATGCAACGACACCCGGCCGACCGCGACGGTCTTTTCCCCCTCGTCGGTGGACATCGTCACCTCGACTTCGACGACGCCCATGCTCCGACCGGAGCGGACGACGGTCGCCTCGGCGGTCAAATCGGCGGCGGCCGGTCGGACGTAACTGACGTTTAACTCCGTCGTCGCGTGTGGCGTCGACATCGGGTCCGCCAGTGTCGTCCGGATGGCCGCGCCACCGGCGTGGTCGATAAGCGTCGCGACGACGCCGCCCTGAATGGCCTCCGACCCCGGATTGGTGAGCGACGCCTCGTGAGGCAACGTGAGGCGGATGAATCCCTCTCGCTGGTCGTCGATTTCGATGCCGAGGTCCCGGAGGTGGTCGTGGTTTTCGAGGAACCACTCGTTGGTGTCGGTCATACCCCCGATTCGATGAGGGCTAACTAGAAACTGTCGCGTGGCTTCAGGGGCAAATCAGCCGTCGAGATTCGACATCGCCGCGCCCGCCGCGGCGGCGACGAGCGTTCCGACCGCGGCAGCGGCCACCCCC
>NZ_WPCC01000069.1 GCF_009741925.1 Natronomonas sp. CBA1123 | reverse complement strand
GGCGACGGCCGCCCCCAGACGATTGCCGGCGAGCACGCCGACGGAGACGTAGACGGCGGGCGACCCGAACAGCGGTGCGACGGCCGACGGCACGGCACCGAACTGGAACAGCGCGTACAGGCCGCCGCCGGCAGCCATCCACGGCGTCAGCGCGGTCACCGTCGCCTCGGTGACCGGCGGCCGTCGCCGATAAAGCAGGCCACCGGCGACGGCGGCGGCGACGAGCAGGCCGACCAGATACGGCAGGGCGGGCAGGGCGAACCCCGATGGGAGTGGCGACACTACCGTATCCAGCGACGCCGGCGCCGGAAAACGTTGCGATTGTGGAAGCGGGCGAGGCCCGAACACAACCCCTTTTATCGGACCCGCCGAAGCGGGCGGCATGAGCGTCGACCTCACCGAGGAGTCCTACGAGAAGAACCGCGAGGCCGGCGAGATTCTCGCACAGGTCCGCGACGAGACCGCCGACCGCGTCGAGGTCGGAGCCAGCCACCTCGAAATCGCCGAGTACGCCGAAGACCGCATCCGCGAGTTGGGTGGCGAACCCGCCTTCCCCGTCAACATCAGCATCGACGAGGAGGCCGCCCACGCGACGCCGAAACCCGACGACGACACGACGTTCGGCGAGGAGATGATAAACCTCGACATCGGCGTCCACATCGACGGCTGGCTCGCCGACACCGCCGTGACGGTCGACCTCTCGGGGAACCCGGAACTCGCCGAGGCGCCGGCCGAGGCCCTCGACGCCGCACTCGAAATCATCGAACCCGGCATCGAGACGGGCGAAATCGGCGCCGAAATCGAGTCGGTCATCGACGGCTACGGCTACAACCCCGTCGTCAACCTCTCGGGCCACGGCCTGGGCCACTGGGAACAGCACACCGACCCGAACATTCCGAACCGCGGCGTGGAACAGGGTATCGAGTTGGAGGTCGGCGACGTGGTCGCCATCGAACCGTTCGCCACCGACGGCGGCGGGAAAGTCACCGAGGGAGCCAAAGAGGAGATTTACGCCCTCGAACGCGAAGCGTCGGTGCGCAACCGACAGGCCCGGGAGGCCCTCGAACAGATAGTCGAGGAGTTCAAAACGCTGCCCTTCGCCCGCCGATGGCTCGACACCTCACGGGCGGAGATGGCGCTGCGACGACTCCAACAGCAGAACGTCGTCCACGGCTACCCCGTCCTGAAAGAACAGGACGGCTTCCTCGTGAGCCAGAAGGAACACACGATTATCGTCACCGAGGACGGCTGTGAAGTGACGACTCGTTCGCGGTAACGCGGCTTCGAAAACAGTTACCGATTCGGCGGCGCGTCCGTCACGCGTTGTTCATCCGTACCGACATCTCGGTGCCACAGACGCGACACGTCGACACGCGGTAGGGTTCCCGGGAGAACTCGGCGTTCTCCTCTTTGGTGCTCTCGGTGAGGAGTTCGATGCTCACCTCGTGGGGCGTCTCGCGGCCACACTTCTCACACTCCTCGGTCATACCGTCGTCGTCGATTCGGGTTGCCATGCGTGACTCCGGATTGCCGGGATTGAAGCATAAAAACCCCATTCGGTTGGACTCCGTTTGAACCGTTCATCCCGCGATTATTTCCCTATAGCGCGTTCGTCGCTCGAAATCGCTCGAGACGGTTTAGAAAACGTTCTCAACACTTCATTCACGCTTCGGATAGTTGAACATCCAATAATTTTATATAGTATCACATTCCGTCGAATAACAGCGTTAACCACCCACCGGCCCAATCGAACGGTATGGACCAGTTGTTCGCGCCGTGGCGAATCGAGTGGGTCGAGCGTGAGGATGGCAACGCCGACATCGACGGCTGTCCGTTCTGCGTGCTCCCGGAGCGAGACGACGCCCGCGAGGCGTTGGTCGTCGCAGAATCCGACCGCGCGTTCGTCCTCATGAACAACTACCCGTACAACCCCGGTCACGCGATGGTGATTCCCCGCACCCACACGGGGTCGTTCGGCGACCTCGACGACGAGACCCTCCTCGACCACGCCCGCCTGAAACAGCGAACCATCCGGGCGATGGAGGAGGGACTGGGTGCCGACGGCGTCAACGCCGGGTTGAACCTCGGCGACGCGGCGGGGGGCTCCATCGACGACCACCTCCACACCCACGTCGTTCCGCGGTGGAACGGCGACACGAACTTCATGCCCGTCACGTCGGGGACGAAGGTCATCGTCGAAGCCGTCGAAGACACCTACGAGACGCTTCGGGAGGCGTTCCGCGAACAGGACGGCGCGTCCGTCACCGACAGCGGGTCGGTCCACATCGAGTTTTAGCCCCGTCGAAGACGGGGGTTCGACCACACTAACCCGACCGCTTATCAGTCCGGTTGCGGTATTCCGGGCAATGAGCGATACGGCGGTCGCCGAGGCGGGGTTGGACACCGACGCCGCAAAGCGAGGGTTCACCCGCGCCAGCGTCGTCAACGTCCTCGGCAACGCCGTCAAAATCGTCGTCGAGGCCGCCGTCGGACTGACGTTCGGGTCGGTCGCACTGGTCGCCGACGCCGCCCACTCCGTCGCCGACCTCGTGGCCAGCCTCGTCGTGTTGGTGTGGGGCCGCAGCGTCTACGCCGACCCCGACGAACAACACCCCCACGGCCACCAGCGGGTCGAGCCGCTGGCCGCGCTGTTCGTCGGCAGCGTCATCGTCATCCTCGGGCTGAACCTCCTGTACGAATCCGCACTCGGCCTCATCGAGGGGCCGACCGTCACCTTCAGCCCGCTTTTGATTGGCGCACTGCTGTTCGCGATGGCCGACATGTACCTCCTGTACTGGTACACCGAGCGCGTCAACGCGAATATTGGCTCTTCGGCACTCGAGGCGCTCGCCATCGACTGTCTCAACGACATTTACACCACCGTCGCGGCGCTGGTCGGCGTCGTCGGCGTCTTTCTCGGCTACCCCGTTCTCGACGCCGCCGCCGGTGGCCTCGTCAGCCTGCTCGTCGTGTATCAGGGCGCCGACATCGGTCGCGAGAACGTCACGTATCTCGTCGGTGCCGCCCCCTCGGAAGCCGAGCGCCGACGAATCGTCGAGGAACTCCGTTCACACCCGGCTGTCGAGGGCGTCCACGACCTCGCCGTCTTCTACGACGGCACCGACCTCGAAGTCGAAGCCCACGTCGAGGTCGACGGCGAGTTAACACTCATCGAGGCCCACGACATCGAGACGGAACTCATGGACGGGCTCCGCGAGTTGGACGATGTCGGCGACGTACACCTCCATCTCGACCCCGCAGGTATCGGGGAGTGGAAGGACGCCGAGGAAACTCAGGCCGGTTCGCCGTAACAGTAGACGGTCTCGTTTTGGGTAATCTCGACCTCGATGAAGTCGCCGACTTCGATGCCCTTCGCCTCGGCGTCGGTGACGATGACCTGCCGGTAGGCTTCGTCGCGGCACTTCACCGAATCGCCGGTGCCCTCCTCGACGACCAGCGCCTCGTGGGTCTCGCCGACCATCGACTCGTAGGCCTCCCGGCAGACATCTATCTTCAGGTCCGTCATCGACTTCGAGCGCTCCTTCTTGATTGTGCCGCCGAGACCCTTCATATCGGCGGCGTCGGTGCCTGGCCGTTTCGAGAAGCGCGTGATATTGATTTTCTCGGGGCGAACGTCGTCGAGCAGTTCCATCGACTTGCGGTGGTCGTCGTCGTCCTCGGTGGGGAAGCCGACGATGAAATCCGTCGACAGCGTCCAGTGGTCCAGACGGTCGTCGAAGGCGGCGACGACCTCGCGGAACTTCTCGACGCGGTGTTGTCGGCGCATGTCTTCGAGGACGTCATCGCTGCCCGACTGGACCGGCGCGTGGATGAAGTTGTAGAGCTTCTCGTTCTCGGCGAAGACTTCGGCGAGTTCGTCGTGAATCCCGTGAATGCCGCCGGGGTTGGCCATCCCGAGTCGAACCCGGAAGTCGCCGTCGATATCACAGATGCGGTCGAGCAGTTCCGGGAGCTTCCGGTCGCCCTTGTCCCAGCCGTAAACGCCGGTGTCCTGGCCGGTAATGCGGATTTCCTTGGCACCGGCGTGGACCAGCGCCCGGGCCTTCTCGACGTTCTCCGAAACCGGTGGCGAGTCGACTCGCCCCGTCGCGAACTTCGTGATGCAGTACGAGCAGTTCGACATACAGCCGCGGGCGATGGGGAGGATGCCGACGACGCCGTCCAGAATCGGTTCGGCGTCGGGGGTCGTCGTCGGACACTCGCCGTTTGTCACCGCCGTCGGTACGTCCTCCCAGTGGAGCACCTGTACGTCGAGGTCCTCGAACTCCTCGCCCTGTGCGAGCGCCATACAGCCGGTGACGATGAGGTCCGAGGTCTCGGCTTCGAGTTCCGCAGCCCGCCGGAGCATGTTGCGTTCGGTCTTCTCGACGACGGTACAGGTGTTGAGGATGGCCACGTCCGCCTCCTCGGGGCCGTCGACGCGGTAGTGACCCGCATCGCGGAGCTTGCGCTCTATCTGTCGGCTCTCACCCCGGTTGGACGTACAGCCGTACGTCTCGATGTGGTACGTGGCCATCGGCTTGCGCTTCGATTGTATGTGCGCGGCCAAAAGGGCGACGTTTCGTCCGACCCCGACACCCTCGATGGTACACCACCGAAAAACACTTGCCGAAGGTTCGAAATTCGTGGAACATGCCCTCCAGACGACGCGTTCTCTGCGGCCTCGGGAGCGTAGCCGCGGTCGGACTCGCCGGCTGTACCGACGCCGGTCCCGCGAGCAACGCGACACCCGGTACCGACGCCGATACCGAGTGGCCCCAACCGGGCGGCACCGACCGCTTCGACTGTTATCGTGCCGACGCCGTCGCGCCGCGCGAAGTACCTGAAGAACGGTGGGCGGTCGAAACGGTGTGGCCGGCCGGGCGCCCCGTCGTCGCCGACGGACGAGTGGTGCTTCCGGCCCAGGGTGGCCTCATCGGCTACGACCTCGCTGGTGAGGAGCGCTGGCGACTCGGCTTCAAAGACGAGGAACTCGCCATCGAGACGGCGCCCATCGTCGTCGACGGCGTCGCTACGCCGGCGGGATGGATGAACTGGTGGCCTTCGACGTCGAAACGGGGGAGACGAACTGGCGGGTCGACATCGGTGTCTCGCCGACGACCGCCCCCGTCGTCGACTACGACCGGGAGCGACTCGCCGTCGGCACCGACGGCGGACTCGTCGGTGTCGACATCGATGGCGAACGACTGTGGGACCGTGAGACGTTCACCCCCGTCTCCGCGCTCGCCTCGTGGGGCGACCAGCTCTGTGCGGGAACGACCGGTGGCGAACTGCTCGTCTACTACGACCTTCAGGGCCCCGAGGGAATGTGGCGGAGACAGCTGGACGGACGAGTGATGCAGGTCAGCCTGCTCGACGGCGACGGCGTCGTCGTCTCGGTGTTCGGCGGCCCGACGAGTCGGCGCGACGGCGACAGTGCTGGCGCCCCACGCTGGTCCCACCAGACCGGCTCCCACGGCTTCGTCGCTGCGGGCAACACCTACGCCGTCGGCGGTGGCCTCACGGCGGTTCACACCCGAACCGGCGAGGAACGCTGGTCGGTCGACGACCGCCTGCGAGCACCGCCGGCCGGCGCCGGCGACACCGTCTACTCCGGCGGCGAAGGGTTCATCGCCGGCTACGCGATGGACGGCGGGACGGGGGTCGACGACTACCGCGTCGGAACCGAACGCTGGCGATACGATGTCGACGGTAGCGTCGTCACGGGACTTTCGGTCGCCGACGGTGCGGTGTTCGGCGCCGCCCAGAACGACGAAGGCGAGGCGACGCTGTACGCCCTCGAGTAGTCAGAACGCCTCGGGGTCGAACCCTTCGACCAACGCGACACCCGAGGAGGCACCGATGCGCTCGGCGCCGGCATCCAGCATCGCGACGGCGTCCTCGAAGGTCCCGATGCCGCCGCTTGCTTTCACCGGGAGGTACTCGGCCATCACGCGTACGTCCGCGACGGTCGCGCCACCATCGGAGAACCCCGTCGCGGTCTTGACGAACGCCGCATCGGCCTCGGCGGCGAGTTCACACGCCGTCCGCAGTTCCGCCTCCTCGAGGAGGGGCGCCTCGACGATGACCTTCACCGGGAGAGGAACGGCGGCGACGACGCAGGCGAGTTCCTCGGCGACCGCACCGGTGTCGCCGCTTCGGAGACGGCCGACGTTGAGAACCACGTCGATTTCGTCGGCACCGTCCTGCCACGCCCGCTCGGCTTCGAACTCCTTGGTCTCGGGGGCCGCCTGTCCGTGCGGAAACCCACACACCGAGACGAGGGTTACGTCCGGGGCGTACTCGGCGGCCTCGGCGACGTAACACGGCGGGATACAGGCGTTCATTCCGTGAGTGTCGGCGGCGTCGAGCACCGCTTTCACGTCGTGCCACGTCGTCTCCGGCCCGAGGACGGTGTGGTCGATGCGTGCGGCGAACTCGGCGCGGTTCATACCGAACACCTCGCGACCGAACGGGATAAATCGACCCCTCGCTCCGTCCGAGGGCGATTCGGGCGCGAGTCTTTTGCCGCTGCCGTGGTAACAACGACCATGACCGAACCGCCGTCGCTGCATCCGGAGGTCAGCGAGACGGCCGACCGCATCGCCGAGATGGAGGTTCGCGGTGCCGCCACCATCGCCGACGCCGCCGCCACAGCCCTCGGCACGCAGGCCGCCAACAGCGACGCCGAGTCGGCGGCGGCGTTCCGGGCGGAACTCCGGGTCGCCGCCCGCGAACTCCACGACACCCGGCCGACCGCCGTCAGCCTCCCGAACGCCCTCCGATACGTCCTCTCGGGGATGGAGGGCGACACCGTCGAGGAGTTGCGCCGCTCGGTGGAGCGAACCGTCGCCCGCTTCCGGTCGGACCTCGACGACGCCCAAGACCGCCTCGGCCGTATCGGGGCGGGACGGCTCTCCGATGGCGACGTGGTGATGACCCACTGCCACTCGACGGACGCAATGGCCTGCATCGAGGCCGCCGTCGAGGACGGCACCGACATCGAGGCCATCGTCAAGGAGACCCGCCCGCGCAATCAGGGCCACATCACCGCCCGCCAGTTGCGGGAGTTGGGCGTGCCGGTGACGCTCGTCGTCGACAACGCTGCCCACCGGTTTCTCGACGATGCCGACCACTTGCTCGTCGGCGCCGACAGCATCGCCGCCGACGGCAGCGTCGTCAACAAAATCGGGACCGCCGGCCTCGCGGTCTCGGCTCGGGACCGCGGGGTCGAGGTGATGGTCGCCGCCCAGTCCATCAAACTCCACCCCAAGACCCTGACCGGCGCGGCGGTCGAAATCGAACAGCGCGACGACTCGGAGGTCATCGACGAGGAAGCCCGCGCCGACATCGGCGACATCGAGGTCGCCAATCCCGCCTTCGACGTGACGCCGCCGAGACACGTCGACGCCATCGTCACCGAGCGCGGCCAGTTCCCACCGGAGAGCATCGTCGTCTTGATGCGGGAGTTGTTCGGCGAGAGCGTCGAGGAACCCTGGCAGGAGTCGTAGCGTTCCGGCGGCGAGAGCGGGCCGTCGGGGCTCAGTCGCCCTCGGGTTCGCGGACGACCGTCACCGGGACCGGCGAGCGGCGGACGACCGCCTCCGCGACGCTCCCGAGAATCAACCGGGAGACAGCACCGCGGCCGTGACTCCCCATCACGACGTGGTCGATTGGATTGTTCTCGATGTACTCGACGATGACGTGACGTGGGCGACCGTACTCCCACTGGGTGTCGATGTCGGCGGCGTGGTCGGCCGCCACCTCTCGCGCCTCCGCCAACACTTCGTCGGCGATTTCTGCCGCTCGGTCCTGCCAGCTATCGGCCGATTGCCCTTCCGTACCCGCCGCCGTGTGGTCGGCGAAGGGTTCGACGACGTGCAAGACGGTAATCGAGGCGTCGGGGAACTCCCGGAGCGCAAACGAGAGAGCGGCATCCGCCGGGGTCCCACCGTCGTGTGGAACGAGTATCTGACGCGGCATACCGTGAAGTCGGTACTTTCACGCATATAATTTTGCGAGGGGAACCGTCAGACCGACCCCGCAATCGCCGTCTGCATCGCCTCGCTGTTGTAGGCCTCCCCGCAATCGCCGTCAGGCGTGAGGACAATAAGCCCGGCCGACCCCTCGGCGAGGTCGCCGAACTCCGCGAGCACCGCGTCGGCGGCCGCCTGAGCGTCCAGACCGTCTTCGAGGAACTGGCTGGCACGGCGCGAGAGGTTCAGGCGAGCGATGTCCTCGCCGGCACCCGTCGCGGAGACGCCGCCAGCCTCGGTGCAGTAGAAGCCGCTGCCGACCTGCGGCACGTCGCCAACCCGGCCGGCCAGCGCCAGCCAGCGACCGCCCGTCGAGGTGGCGGCGGCGACCGTCTCGCCGTCGGTCGCCACCGCGCCGACCGTGTCGTGGTCGGTGGGAGTCTCGCCACGTCCCTCCGGGTCGCCGCCGAATCGTTCGGCGACCCACTCGGCGTGTTCGCGGGCGTCGCCTGCGGGGCGCTCCTCGAGGTCCTCCCACTGCTCGCGAGTCCGTTCCGACCAGAGGTC
>NZ_WPCC01000052.1 GCF_009741925.1 Natronomonas sp. CBA1123 | reverse complement strand
GGCGCCGACGACGCGCCGCCCCGGAAGAGCAACTCCTCGAAGCCGGCGATAATCGGGAGGACGACACCCAGTAGGACGACCCACCCGCCGAGGCTCTCCGGGGACAGCAACTCTCGCAACTCCTCGCTTGGGTCTCCGTTGAAGCGTTCGGCGAGGCCGCCCGCGAGTGCGTTCGCAAGCGAGAGGCCGACGCCTGCCGCGACGCCCACCGCCAGCGCCGGCAAGCCGGTACTGAGGGAGTCGGCGGCGACGCCAAGCGCCGAGGCCGGCACTTCGGCCAGCCACGCACCGCCGAGCAACAACAGCGCGAAAAAGCCCTGTGAGACGGAGACGTTGGCCAGAAGCGCCAGCGTCGACGGTTCGGAGTCGGGCTCCAGCGTCGATTCGGCCGGCGACGTCCGCGGTGCGGGCGCGACCGCGAATCGAGGTGGTCGGCGCCGTCGGGGAGGCGGTCCAGCCAGCGGCGCTCCTCGCGGGTGACGTACGCACCCGTAACGACCGACTGTGAGAGTCGCGCGAGAACGAGCAGCAGAAAGAGGACGGCCAGTGTGACGCCCGCGAAGGCCGCCCACCGCGTCACGTTACTGTGGGCTGGGGTTGCCGGTCGAACCGCCGACCGTGCGCTGTTCGAGCGCCGAACCGGTGATGTTCTTCAGGCGGTCGACGAGCGAGTCCTTCTCGGGTTCGCCTTCGAGGGCGACCTCCAGCACCTCCGAGATGTGCGAGACGGGGATAATCTCGATTTGCTCTTTGTACTCGTCTTCTATCATCACGTCCTGCTCGTTGGCCTTCGGGATGATGACCGTATCGAGACCGGCCTTCGCGGCCGCCTCGATTTTGTGGGTGACGCCGCCGACGGGCAGCACGTCGCCGCGAACGGACAGCGACCCGGTCATCGCCATGTTCTGTCGGACGGGGACGTTCTCCAGCGCCGAGATGACGGCGGTGGCGACCGTAATCGAGGCGGAGTCACCGTCGACGCCGCCCTCACCCGCCTGGACGAACTGGATGTGGACGTCCTTCTGGGAGATGTCCTCGTCGGAGAACTTCTTGATGATGGCGGAGACGTTCTGGACGGCCTCCTGTGCCATCTCCTTCAGTTGCCCAGTGGCGATGACTTCACCCGGTCCCTGACTGGGCGTCACTTCGGCCATGACGGGGAGGACGATACCGCTGTCCTCGCCCATCACCGCGAGGCCGTTGACGCGGCCGACCACGTCGCCTTGGTTGACCGTGAGTTCGTAGTCCTTCCGGCGCTCGATGTAGTCGTCGGCGAGCTGCTGTTCGATGGACCGCGAGCGGGCCTTCGCCTGTAGCACGTCGTCGCGAGTCGTGTACTCCTTGTCCTCGGCGCGGGCGATGTCGCCGGCGACGCGGACGAGGCCACCGAGGTTCCGGAACTCCAGGGTGAGGTGGCCTTTCCGACCGGCCCGACGGCGGGCCTCGAGGATGACTTCCTCGATTGCTTCGGCGGTGAACGGCGGCAGGCGGCCGTCGTTGGTGACCTCTTGGGAGACGAACCGGGCGTACTTCCGGCGCATCTCCGGGGAGTCCTCGATGGTGTCGTCCATGTACACCTCGTAGCCGTACCCCTTGATGCGCGAGCGCAGCGCGGGGTGCATGTTCTCCATCGCGTCGAGGTTCCCGGCGGCGACCATCACGAAGTCCGTCGGGACGGGTTCGGTCTGAACCATCGCCCCCGAGGAGCGCTCACTCTGTCCGGTGATGGAGAACGCCCGCTCCTGAATCGCGGTCATCAGTTTCTGCTGGGAGCGGATGTCGAGGGTGTTCATCTCGTCGATGAACAGCACGCCCTTGTTGGCTTTGTGGATGGCACCCGCCTCGACGCGGTCGTGGCTGGGCGTCTCCATGCCGCCGGACTGGAAGGGGTCGTGCCGCACGTCGCCGAGCAGGGCACCGGCGTGGGCGCCGGTGGCGTCCTCGAACGGTGCGACCTGCTGGTCGGCGTTGTTGACCAGCAGGTTCGGCACCATCGCGTCGCTGCCGCGGCTCATGTAGCGGAACGCGAGGTAGATGATACCGCCGGCGATGATACCGAGCAGGAGTTGCTCGGCGATGAGGATGGCGTAGCCGAACACCACGGCGATGATAATCCACATCAGGAAGCTCCGCATCTGGTTGCGCTTGCGGGCCTCCTCCTTGTGTGCCTCGACTATCTGTTCGCCCTTGCCCGCGGGCACCGTCCGCACTTTCGGCTCGTTGCCGTCGTCGGGGTTGTGATAGACGAGAACGTCCTGCAGTTCCTCCTTCGGGAGGAGTTGGCTCATCGCCTTCGCGAGCATCGACTTCCCGGTCCCCGGGGAGCCAATCATCATCACGTGCCGTCGCTGCTTGGCGGCCTTCAGGATGATGTCGCGGGCGTGGTCCTGTCCGATGACCTGGTCGACGAGTCGGTCCGGCACCTCGATATCGTCGCTGGATTCGACCTGCAGTCCGCCGAGGAGGTTGTCCTCCTCGCTTTCGTCGATTTCGACTTCGGCATCGACGCGGACGTCGCTGCCGAGGTCCGAGCCATCCAGAAGCTCTTCGTCTTCGTCGAGTTGGTTGTTGGCCTCGTCTCGCCGCTGGGCCGGTCGGTCCATCGACTCCGGCTCCTCGGAGCCTCGCCGCTCCTCGTCGGTGGGCGGTCGTTCTTCGGGCTCGGAAGCCTCGTCCGTATCCTTTTCGTTGCTCATAGAACCGTTGCTGTTGTCCATATTAGGGCCCGGTCAATTCATATACTTTCTCCCCACGTCACACCCTGCCGACGGTCAAAACCGGCAGAAAGCGAGCAGATTGCTCGGAAAACGGAGCGTCGAGAACGCGTCTCGTCGGGTTTATAAAATCGGCTCACGACCCTCTCGGTATGACGCGGGGGGTTCTACATCGGCCGGTTCCAGCCGTTCCACGAGGGCCACCACGCGATGGTCGAGCGCATCGGCGAGGAGGTCGACGAACTCGTCGTCGGCATCGGGAGCGCAGACCAGTCGCATACGGTCCGAAACCCGTTCACTGCCGGCGAGCGCATCATGATGATAACGAAGGCGCTCGTCGACATGGACGTCGTCACCTACGCGGTGCCAATCGAGGACCTCAACCGCAACTCCGTGTGGGTGAGCCACGTTCAATCGATGAGTCCGCGCTTCGAAGTGGCCTACTCGAACAACCCGCTCGTTTCCCGACTGTTCGAGGAGGCGGGCATCGAGGTGCGACACTCCCCGATGTTCCGACGCGAGGAGTTCGAGGGGACGGAGGTCAGAGAGCGCATCGCGACCGGCGGCGACTGGGAGTCGCTCGTCCCCGACGCGGTCGTCGAGGTCATCGAGGAAATCGACGGCGTCGACCGCATCCAGCAGATTACAGCCAGCGACGCCAACGGCGAAGGGAACCCCTCCGAATAGCCGATGATAACGCTCGCCTCCGACTTCGGAACGCCGTATCCGGCGGCGATGAAAGGGGTCATCCTCTCGGAGTGTGACGCACGGCTGGTCGACGTCGGCCACGACTTCCCCCGACAGGACGTTCGCGCGAGCGCCTTCTGGCTCTCGGAGGTCCTTCCAGAGTTCCCGCCCGCGGTCCACCTCGTCGTCGTCGACCCCGGCGTCGGCACCGACCGTCGTGCGCTCGTCGTCCGCGCCGGCGACCACGCGCTGGTCGGCCCCGACAACGGCGTTCTCTTGCCGCCCGCCCGCGCCCTCGCCAGCGGCGGCGACGGAAACTACGAAACCGACATCGACGCCTACGAACTCGAACTCGAAAACCCCCGCAGTTCGACGTTTCACGGCCGGGACGTCTTCGCCCCCGGCGCCGCGGCGGTCCACGAGGCCGGCATCGACCGACTGCCGGAACTCGACGGCGTCTCGCCGGCCGAGGACGTGGTCGACCTCACGTTCCCGACTCCCGACATCGGCGACGACGACGCGAGCGGCGAGGTACTCGTCGTCGACGACTTCGGCAACGTCGTCACGAACGTCCCCGGCGAGGTCCTCGACGGTCGCGAACGAGTGACGGTCGACGGAACCGATGTTCCGGTCGTTCGCTCCTATGCCCACGCCGAAATCGGCGCGGCCGTCGCCACCGTCGGGAGTCACGACAACGTCGAGTTCGCCGTCAATCGGGGCCGCGGCGACAAGGCCTTCGGGCTGTCGGCCGGCGACAGCGTCCGAATCGAGTGGTGAACCTCACCCCGACAGTTCGCTCTCCCAGTCGCCGGCCGGCATCGACTCGCCGGTGACGCCGCCCGGTGACTGCTCCAACAGCAGGACGGCAGCCTCGTCCATCACGTCAGGGTCGAGAATCGACGCCCGCTCGTCGTCCGGCAGGTGGTCCCAAAAGCCCGTCTCGACGCGGCCGCCGGGGTCGAGACAGTTGACGTTGATGTCCGGTTCGACCTCCTCGGCGAGCGTCTTCGAGAACCCCTCCAGTGCCCACTTCGAGGCGACGTACGGCCCCCACCCGGCGGACCCACGCCGGCCGAGCCCCGAGGAGATGTTGACCACGTTTCCGGACTCCATTGCCGGAATCGCGTGTTTCGCACAGAGGAACGGCCCGGTGACGTTCACCTCCATGATGAGTCGCCAGTCCTCGACGGCTATCTCGGTCACCTCGCGCAACTCGTCGTAGAGGCTCAACATCCCGATTGCCGCGTTGTTGACGACGCCGGTGAGTTCGCCGTACTCCGCTACGGTCGTCTCGACGAGCGCCTCGACCGACGGTTCGTCGGTCACGTCGGCCGGCACGGCGAGCGTTTCGCCGTCGGCGCTCTCGGCGACCGACCGGAGTTCGTCTTCGCTTCGCGCCGTCAGTACGGTGTTGGCTCCTTCCCGTGCGAATCGCTTCGCCATCGACGCGCCGAGTCCGCGGCTCGCGCCGGTGACGATGACCGTCTCTCCGTCGAGTCGTCCCATATCGGGTCGTCGCCGTGCGGCTACAAAAGTCGTCGCGTCGACCGGAAACGGAGTCGGTCGGTCTCAGTCGTCGGTGAGCGCGGCTTCGAGGTCCGCCTCGAAGGCCTCGATTTCTTCCCGGAGTCGGTTCCGTTCGAAGTACGCAAGTTCGACGGCCAGCGCACCGACCGCGAGCGCCACGACGGCGACGAACGTCCCCGGTTCCTTCCGGTAGAGGTGGCTGAACATCAGCGGGAAGAACGCGGCCGTCCCGACGACGCCGCCCAACGCGACGCTTCCGACGACGGGGTCGCTGTCGCGGTGCCGGAACGCAATCGAACTCATCGCGCCAAAGACGACGATGAACGACAGCGACGCAAAGGAGGTAATCGCATCGAGGCTTCCGAGCCCGGTCAACAGAGCGGTCACGCCGCCCAACACGAGGAGGCTTCTGGCCGACACGCCCTCGCCGTCGTCGGCGACGCGGTCGGGCAACAAATCCGAAGACACCATTCCCCTCGCGAAGTGTGCGGAGGAAAACAGCGTCGCGTTGATGGCCGACCCCGTCGAAAACAGCGCGGCGATGGCGACGGCAGTGACGCCGACACTGGCGTAGCCGACGGCCCCCAACATCGGTTCGGCCGCACTCGCCAAGGCGGTGTGTGGGTGGCTCTGCAGCGCGTCGCTCGCGAGGTTCGTCGTCGTCACCGCGACGAGGACGTAGATGGCGACGGCAGCCGGAATCGCGACGTAGACGGCCCTCCGTATCGTCTCGACGGGTTCCTCGATGGACGGCTGGTCGTAGAACAGCAACTGCCAGCCCTGAAAGGCGACGAAGGAGATGGCGGCGGCGACCACGGGCCCCGTCGCGATTAGGCTACTGTCACCGAACGACAGCGGCCGGGGTTCGATGGCCGTCGCGTAGACGATACCGCCCACCCCGAGCGCCAGCAGGATGCCGACTTTTCCGCCGACGAGCAGGTTCTCGACGGTGCCTGTCGCCCGGCTTCCGAGGAGATTGAGGCCGACGAAGGTCCCGACGACAGCCACAGACAGGAGGGGACGAAGCGGGACACCGAAGGCTGTCTCTGGGAGGCCGAGACGGAGCGCGAACTGTCCGAAGGCGAAGGCGTACATCGCCATCGAGCCGACGTATCCGAACAGCAGCGTCCAGCCGACCATCCCGGCGACCGTCGTGTTGCCGGTGAAGTGCTGGACGAAGGAGACGGACCCGCCGCGTTCGTCGGCCAGTCGGTTCAGGGCGATGTAGGAATGGCCGGCACACAGCGCGACGACGCCGGCGAGGACGAACGCCAGCCACGTCGCTGGGCCGGTGATGCCTGCAACGACGCCGAGGACGGCGAAGATGCCGCCGCCTATCATCCCGCCCAACGCGATGGAGACACACTCGACGAGACCGAGGCGGTGGCTCATCGCGCAGACGTTCTCGTCTCGAAAATAAAAGCGGACCGGGGCCGTCTTATTTCGCGGAGATGACGTCGTCGATGCGCGCAATCATCGTCGCCGCCTCGGTGGCGGACTCGACGGCTTCACGCTTGACGGCAGCGGGGTCGAGGATGCCGTACTCGACGGGGTCGCCGACATCGCCGGACTGACCTTCGGTGATGAGGCCGGCCCGTCCCTCGGCGTCGTGGGTCGAACGGAGTTCCACGAGCGCGTCGATGGGGTCCATGCCGGTGTTCTCCGCGAGGGTGCGCGGCAGCACGTCGACGGCGTCGGCGAACGCCTCGATGGCGAGCTGTTTGCGCCCTTCGATGCTGGCGGCGCTCGAACGGATGTGGTCGGCGATGGCGATTTCGGTCGCGCCGGCGCCGGGGACGACGCCGCCGGAGTCTAGTGCCGCGGTGACCACGTCGAGAGCGTCACGGAGCGCACGCTCGAGTTCGTCGGCGACGTGTTCGGTGCCGCCGCGGGCGAAGACGGTGACCGTCTCGGCGGCCGCGCCGCCCTCGATGAAGGCGAGTTCGTCGGAGCCGAACGTCTGGACGCTGACGGTGTCTGCGCGGCCGAGGTCCGACTCCTCGATGTCGTTCAGCGTGCCGACGGTCTTGGCGCCGGTCGCGCGAGCGATGGAGCGGGCTTCGTCGTCGTCGACGCCGTCGAAGGCGAGGACGCCCTCGTTGGCGAGATAGGAGGCGACGAGGTCCTCGACGTCGCCGGTGACGAACGCCACGTCGATGCCGGCGTCGGCGACGGCCTCGGCGTAGCCGCGGAGTTCGCCCTCCTCGGCCTCGATGGCCGCGTTGAGTTGGTCGACGCTGGAGATGTCGTACTCGGCGTCGATTTCGGCTTCGCGGACTTCGAGGTCCAAATCGAGTACGCCGATGGTCGCGTCCTCGACGGTTCGGGGCATATCCTCGTTGAGGGGCTCTTCCTCGCTGATGACGCCCTGGACGAGTTCGGTCGCGGAGGCACCCGCACCGGTCTGGGTGCGGATGGTGATGGCGTCGCGGTCGACACCCGCGTCCGTGCTGACCTGCTGGACTGCGGCGACGACGGTTTCGGCCAGTGCCGCGGCGTCGATGTCACCGGTGCCTTTGCCGGTCATCGACGACTCGGCGACGGCACGGAGGAGTTCCTCGTCGAGTTCGTCTTCGAGGGTCTGTTCCTCGATGGCTTCGAGTGCCAACTGGGAGGCTTGCTGGTAGCCCTCGACGATGGTCGTCGGGTGGACGTCGTCGTCGAGGAGGTCCTCGGCCTGGGCGAGCAGCTGGCCGGCCAGCACGGAAGCGGTGGTCGTACCGTCGCCGACCTCTTCCTCCTGTGTCTGGGCGACCTCGACGATCATCTGGGCCGCCGGGTGTTCGATGTCCATCTCCTGAAGGATGGTCGCGCCGTCGTTCGTAATGACGACGTCGCCGGAGTCGGAGACGAGCATCTTGTCCATCCCGCGGGGACCGAGCGTGGTCCGAACGGACTCGCTTACGGCCTTGCCAGCTGTGATGTTCGACGATTGAGCGTCCTTGCCGCGGGTCCGCTCCGTGTCCTCGTTGAGAATGAAAAGCGGCTGTCCGCGCCGCTGGCGCATCTGCTGTGACATAGTCATCACGTATGTCGTCAGCGGTTCTATATAAACGTTCCGCAACGCCCCGCAGACGGGACCGCCGGACGGCCGCTCAGTCCGGTGGTTTTATCTGCGGTCGTACACCGCAACGGCGCGGTCGGCACGGGTCGACCACCCGTTGGGGTTCCGTCGTGGACTGCGGTCGGTGTAGCGGGCGAGCAGTCCATCCTTGTAGCCGGCGACGCTCCCGACGACGACGTCGCGGCCATTGCCGAACCAGCTGGTCGGTTTCGCGTCGCCGCGGGCGACGTCTCGAAGCGTCGAGGCGGCGTCGGTGAACGCGTGTCGAACGGTCCGGAGCGATACCGTGGGATGGATGCCGTAGTTCTTCGCCATCCGGTAGGCCAGCGAGCGATACCGGGTGCGCCAGTTCCGTTCGGTCATGCCGCCGTCGGTGGCGGCCTCGCGGGCGACACACATGTCGGTGGCCCACGCCACGTCGTAGTCGAGGCCGGCGAGGCGGTGGGCCGCATCGCGGGCGCCGCCGATTTCGAGGTACTCGTCGAAGCCATCCAGTTTCTCCAACACCTCCCGAGTGAAGGCGGCGTTGCCGCCGTTGAAGTAGGTGACCGTCCGCCCGCGGATGGTGCGTGACTCGCTCGTGTCGGTGGCGACGCCGGCGCGGAGTTGTTCGTGAGTCGGGCCGGTGACCGCGTCGGCGCCGTCGAGTGCATGGGTGACCGCATCCAGCCATCCCTCCTCGACGGCCATGGTGGGGTTGACGAACGCGATGGCGTCGCCGCGGGCGCGGTCGAGGCCGGCGTTCCGGGCGACGTTGACGTTTCGGTCGTCGGTTTCGACGAGCACCGACACGTCCTCGCGGTCACGGACCATCCCGCTGGTTCCGTCGGTTGAGGGGCCGTTGACGACGAGTATTTCGGTGGGGGTCTCCGCCGTGAGCGCGTCGAGACAGCCGCCGAGCTCGTCGCGGTCGTTCAGCGTCGGTACCACCACCGAGAGGTCCATACTCCGCCGTAGCGCGCCCGATGCCTAAAAGTTCCGCGGGTTCACCTCACTCGGCGACGCGGGCGTCCCAGTAGGAGACCGAGGCGAGACGGTCGCCGACCGGGGTTCGTCCGACCGTGGTGTCGAGCGCCCGGAACGGGCGGGCGACCCACCCGGGAACCGCCCGGTAGAAGCCGTACGGGACGACGAAATCGTGGGCGGCGTCGGCCAACTCGAGGTCGGCACCGAGTAGCAACTCCCGCACCTCCCGCTCGGAGTAGAGTCGCGACCCCATCGGCAGCGCCCAGTTGTAAATCGAGCGAGTGGAGTAGCGGTTGAACGTGTCGAAGAACACCTGATTCTTCGAGACGCGCCGGAGTTCGGCCATGAACGCCTCCGGGTCGGGCGCCAGGTGGAAAAACCGCATCGCGAAGACGGAATCGAAGTAGTCGTCGGGAAACGGCAGTCGACTCGCATCGGCCTGCATGAAATCGAGGCTGTCGGTGACGCCGGTGGCGCGGGCCTTCGCCCGACCCTGCTCGAGCATCGCTTCGGAGATGTCGACGCCGACGATGTCGGCGCCGCGGTCGGCGAGCATGACGGTGAACCGCCCCGTCCCGCAGGCAACTTCGAGGACGCGCTTGCCGTCCAGCGGCGCCAGCGCGTCCAACACTGCCTCCTTCTCGCGCCGGTCGATGAAGCGGCCGCCCTGCGAGAAGCGTTTGTCGTCGTACGCCTCCGCGATGTCGTCGGCCTGATACCACTCCTGTCCCTTCACGCTACTCGAACCGACCCACCCGGGGCATAAAAGAATGCTGGATACAACGGCCACGGAGGCCCCCTCGCTCCCGACCGCGCGCCCCGCGTCGTTGGGGGCCCGTGCTCATGAGTGCCATCGCCGGCCGTCGAGTCGGGTATTCGAGGGACTGCGTTCTAATTGGATAATTGATACTTTCGGGGCCGAACCTCTCCGTTCGCCGAAACACCACGACACAGTTGTTCCAAAAAATGTGAATGAACGTCCATCCGGCGGCAATTTTTGGGGCGTATTTCGGGACGGTACTACATGACGGAATACAGAGTATAAGGGGCCATAATACACACTTGAGTGTACCTATTGTTTTGTTACCCATATAGCGAAGCTTTACCAGTGGGTTCCACTCACGGACCTGTATGAGCACGACCACGGAGGAACGCTCACGCCAGACCGACTCGCCGCTGTCAGACCCAGAGTTCCGCGAGCGGCTCCGGGAACTCCCCCCGAGCGCCAAACTCGTCGCGAAGGTCCTGGAGGACGCCTCGCCGCTCTCCCAGGGGCAACTCGCCGAGGAGTCGCTGCTTCCCGACCGCACGGTCCGCTACGCGCTCAACCGACTCGAAGAGGAGGACCTCGTCGACTCCCGGTACTCCTTCCACGACGCGCGCAAGCAGGTGTACTTCCTCATCGAGTAACGACACGTCTCCCACGCGTCCCGATTATTTCGTTTTCCCGGCCCAGCGAACGCTTCGCCGTGGCCCACAACTAAGCCGTCGCCCGTCCACGGGAGTGATATGTACGTAGAGCGCGTTCCCGTCGAGGTTCCCACTCGGGCACCGACGGGAGAGACCGCCTGTTACGTCGTCGGCGACGACGGGGCCCTGCTCGTCGACCCGCCGGCGCTCGACGAGCGCATCGAACGCCACCTCGACGATGTCGAACACGTCGCCGTCACCCACCACCACCCGGACCACGTCGGTTCGGTCGCCGACTACGCCGAGGCCGCCGGAGCAGCCGTCTGGTGTCGTTACGGCCGTGAGAGCCAGTTCCAAGACGTAACCGGGGCGATTCCCGACCACACCTTCCGGGAGGGAACGACGATACCGACCGGCGACGGCGACGTGACCGTCCGGGAGACCCCCGGCCATGCCCCCGAACACGTCGCCTTCGAAGCCGGCGACGACCTCCTCTCCGGGGACCTCGCCGTCGCCGCTGGGAGCGTCGTCGTCGGCGACCCCGAGGGCGACGTGCGGGCGTATCTCACCAGTCTTCGGCGCGTCATCGCGATGGCCTCCGACCGGCTGTATCCGAGCCACGGACCCGTCATCGAGGACGTTCGTGGGACTTGCGAGCGACTCATCACCCACCGCCTCGACCGCGAACGGCGCGTCCTCGCGGCCGTCGAGTCGGGCAACCGAACCGTCGCCGACATCCTCGATGCCGCCTACGAGAAGGACCTCACCGGCGTCCGTGACCTCGCCGGCGCGACGGTGCGTGCTCACCTCTGGAAACTCCACCACGAGGGACGAATCGAGTTCGACGGCGCCCGCGCCGACCCCGCCTGAGTCGGTCGAACACGCTTCTTATTTCTCTGGACCCGAAAGGCGGGGCATGGAGAGCCTCGAAACCGAACTCGAACAGGCGCGTGACCTCTCGGTGGCCGAGTTGGCCGACGCCATCGAGTCCATCGGCTTCGAGTGTACCCGCTGTGGCGCCTGCTGTAAGGCCAACGACCCGGCCGACGGCGACGGCGAGACGGAGCCACACACCGCGACGCTGTTTCCCGACGAGGCCCGCCAACTGCAGAAGGCCACCGAGGAAGACTTCGAGGAAGCCTATGACTGGCGAGACGTTGCTCGCCCGATGCCCTACGGCCTCTCGGAAGGCGAGGACGGCCCCGAAGGCGAGACCTTCGAGTGGGCCATCCAGACCGACGCCTGCGGCGACTGCACCTTCTACGAGGAAGCCGAGGACGGCACCGGCGCTTGCGGCGTCCACGACAGCAGGCCGCTCGTCTGTCGCACCTACCCGTTCAGCGTCGCCTTGGGCGGGACGAGCGAACCGATGGGCGAGGCCGTCGACCGCGAGGGCCTCGTCCGCGCACACGAGTGTGAGGGTCTCGGTCGGGATATCTCACGAGCGGAGGCCGAGGAACTGGCTGCCGCGCTGAAGGAACGCGCCGTAAGGGAACTCGAGGAGGCCATCTCGCTTCGGGACCGCTACGAACCGCGTTCCGACGTGAACGGCGTCGTCGTTCACGACTCCGAGGGGGCCAAGCGACCCGACGGCACACCGCTCGAAGAGCGATAACCCCCTCGACAGTCGGTACCTTCTATACGCGTCACACACATGTCGTGACCGAAGGTCTATGGAAATCTCCGATAAACTCCTGTGTCTGTTCAGCGCCGAGGTCGAAGAAAACGAAGACCGTTTCGTCGTAGAGGTCCCGCGTCGAGAAATCGAAACCGGTGCCGTCGACCCCGGTGACACCTACCGGGTCGCGCTCATCGCGGGCGAGGGCGGCAGTACAACCGACGCCGAGGGCACGCCCGAAGAGACGCCGAGCGACGAACCGCAACCGCCCGTCGAACCGGGCGAAATCCGCTACGTCGAAATCGAGGACCTCGGCAAGCAGGGCGACGGCATCGCCCGCGTCGAGCGCGGCTACGTCATCATCGTCCCCGGTGGCGAGGTCGGCGAGCGCGTCAAAATCGAGGTCTCGGAAGTGAAATCCAACTTCGCGGTCGGCGAGATTCTGGACTGAAACCTTCTCGAACCGGTTTCTCACCCCACTTCGAACGTTCCCGAGAGGGAGTCCTCGGCGCTGGCCGCGTCGAGTACGGGGCCCGAACCTGAAAACACATCCCTCCCCCGGCGTCAAGCTATCGTATGGCAGGCGACCGGAACGAATGGACCACCACCTTGGTATCGGGTATGGCCCTTCTCACCCTCGGAATCGTCGCCCTAGACGGAGCCCCGTGGTTCGTTCAGTATCCCGTACTGGTAGCCGCACTCCTGCTGTCGGTGGCGTCGGCCGTTCAGGCGGCGTTGGCGTCGTCTTCGCCGTGAGATAGCCCGCCGTGAACGGCGGGTGGTCGTCGCTCCGACGCTCACGGCGTTTCCCCCTCGTACCAACCCACCCACATTGGCCGTGTTCCACCGTCGTATATGAACACAAAACCGCATGACAGCGGCGTGTTCACCGACCGTACCAAACCGCCTTTTGTGGTATCCGTACAGTATCCATGTATGAGCGCGACCGCAGCGGCACCGACCTCCGACCTCACCGACAAGCAACGGGAAATCCTCGCGTACCTTCGGGAGAAGGGCCAAATGAAGACGTACTTCAAATCGCGGCTCATCGGCGAGGAACTCGGCCTGTCGGCCAAGGAAGTCGGCTCGAACATGACCGCCATCTGTGAGGGCAACTTCGACGTCGATGTCGAGAAGTGGGGGTACTCTTCGGGAACGACGTGGAAAGTGACGGTCTAACCGGGTTCAGGGCGTGTATCGGACGAAGTCGTCGGCTTCGTCGGCGAAGGCGACGGCGTCCTCTCCGAAGGAGTCGGCGTATCGGACGACGAGCGTCAACAGCGTCTCCGGGCGCTCGATTTCGTAGCCGTCCTCGCGAGTCAGGAGCCCTGCGGCCTCCAGTTCTGCGGCGTACTTCGAGACGGTCGACCGCGAGACGCCGATTGAGTCGGCGATGTCGCTCCCGCTGGCGTCGGGGTCGCGGAGCAACGCGATGAGCATCCGGCGCGGCGTCTCCCGGCGGAGATAGCCGAGCGCCCGCTGTTCGAACTCCGAGAAGCGGCCGGCGGGGAAGTACCGCTTGTAGTCGCCGTCCTTGCGGTGTTCGACGGTCCCGTCGCCGTCGAGTCGACGCAGATGGTGTTGTGTCTCGCCGGTTCCGAGCTGGAGGTCGTCGCGGAGCTTCGAGAAGTGCGCCCCCGGCGTCGCGGCGAGGTAGCCGACGATGGCGTCGCGAACGTCGCTCGTGTCGTCGGAGAGACGGACCAGCGGCGTCGTCGCTCCCAGCGCCGCGAAGCGCTTCAGCGTCGCCCGCTTGCTCTCGTCGACCTCCTCGGTCATTACGCCACCCTTGGCAACTGCACGCTAAAACAGCTTCGCCCCTGATTCCCGGATTTTAAAGGGGGTCAGTTCTTCTCGCTCTCCAACTCCTCGTCGGCCTCGGCCGGTACCTCCTCGTCCATCTCCGCGATGACCTCGTCGGGGTCCTTGATGTCGGCGGTGTCGGCGCCCTCCTTGATGGCCTGGGCCTCCTGTTCCATCTTCTCGACGTCCATCTCGGTTTCCTGCTCGATTTGCCCGAGAATCTCCTCGATGTCGTCGAGGCCGAGCAACTCGCGGGTCTCCGAATCGAACTCGAGGCCCTCCAGCAGCTCCGATTGGCTCTCTACGTCGCTGCCGGTGAGGTGTTTGCCGTATCGGGACAGCAACGAGGTGAGTTCCTGCGGGAGGACGAACGTCGTCGATTCGCTGGTGCCGATTTCCTCCAGCGTCTCCATCCCGCGTTCGATGATGGCGCGTTCGCCCATCGAATCGGCGGACTTCGCGCGCAGCACCGTCGAGATGGCGTCACCCTGGGCTTCCAGAATCTGGCTCTGTTTTTCACCCTGGGCGCGGATGATGTTCGAGGACTTGTCACCCTCGGCCTTCTCGATGGCGGAGCGCCGCTCACCCTGGGCTTCCAGAATCATGGCACGCCGCTTCCGCTCGGCGGAGGTCTGCTGCTCCATCGCCTGCTGGACGTCCTTCGAGGGGTTGACCTCCCGGACCTCGACGCTCTCGACGCGGATACCCCACTCGTCGGTGGGTTCGTCGAGTTCCTTCCGAATCTTGGCGTTGATTTCCTGGCGCTTGTTCAGCGTGTCGTCTAACTCCATGTCGCCCAACACTGCCCGGAGCGTCGTCTGGGCGAGGTTCGAGACGGCCTTCTTGTAGTTGTCGACCTCCAGGAACGCCTTCTTGGCGTCCATCACTTTGATGTAGACGACGGCGTCGGCGGTGACCGGCGAGTTGTCCCGCGTGATGGCCTCCTGTCGCGGCACGTCGAGCGTCTGGGTCCGCATGTCGAAGGTGTACGTCCGCGAGACGAACGGCGGGACGAAATTGATACCCGGTTCGAGCAGTTTGCGGTACTCGCCGAACACCGTGAGGGCGCGCTTCTCGTAGGCGTTGACGATTTCGACGGCCTGATACACCGCCGCCACCGCCACTGCGAGCAGCAGTAGCGCGACGACCGGCAACACCACGCCGCCCAACTGGAGGGGAACGAACATAGCGCATCTTCGGACGAACGGTGCATAAGGGTTCGCCCGGAAGCGGCGTCACGGACGCTCGTGGCCCTACACCGCTTCGCTCTCGCCGTCGCGTTCGTCGTCGCTCTCCCGCTCCCGACGAGTGCGTTCGCGTGCGAGTTCGCGGTCGATGTCGTCTTCCAGCCCCGCCATCGATTCGACGGTGAGGACGTTGCCGCCGCCGGGGTCGACGACAATCACCTCCTCGCCTTCCTCGATGTCGCCGTCGAGCGCGCGGGCCTGGTAGTAGGGGTTGAACCCGCCGCTGTCGAGTTTCACTTCACCGCCGCTTTTCGTGACGCGTTCGGTCACTCGCCCCGTCTTCCCCTGTAGCGACGCCGAGTCGCTTGTCCGACCGGTTCCCTTCCCACCGTAGAAATCGAAGGTCCGGTAGACGTAGAGTGCGGCTCCGCCGGCGGCCAAGACGACGGCAGCGAGCACGAGCGGCAGCGCCGCACTCGGCAACAACCCGCCGAGGAGGAGGCCAACGAGGCCCGCGGCCAGCAGCGCGATACCGATGACGATGAAGTGCGCGCCGGGGGCGAACGCCTCCATCACCATCAGTCCCGCGCCGGCGAGGATGAGCAGGAACGGCACCGAATACCCGAACAGTTCCGCCATACTCCAGAGTAGGGGTTCCCGGTGGTTAACGCTTCGCCCCTACACGAACAGCCGCGAAATGATGAACAGCGCGAAGGCGATGCCGAGCAAAAAGAAGAGTGTCCCCTCCAGCGTCGGGTCACCGGCCTCGATGGGTTCCGGCTCCCTGAGGCTTCCCTCGGTCGCCTCGGCCTCCCGCCGTTCGATATCGGACAGCGAGAACTCCCACGACTCGTCGTCGGCGTCGGCGTCCCGGTCGTTCATATCGGTCGTAGCGGACCCGCTAATAAATGGCTGTCGAGACTCCACGAAACGACTATATCGGGACGGCGCTTCTGTGTGGTAGTCATGAAACGTGTCATTCGAATTGAAACACTACTGCTCGCGGGACTGCTCGTCGTCTCGTTGTTCGGTGGGGCCGCTGTGGCGGACAGCCACGGCGAGGCCGACATGGACCAACTGGTCTCCCAGTACAACGCCAACGTCGACGAGGCGCCCGGTCTCGTCGCGAACCGACTCGCGGGCGAACGGGTCGAACTCCGCGTCGGGAGCGGCGACGAGGTGGCCACCGCGAACTCCGGGTCGGCGTACCATTTCGAACTAGCCGACGACGGGCGAATCGCCGATCACGGAGAAGGGCCCGCCGACGACCCCACCGTCCGGGTGTTGACGAGCGAGAGCACCCTCGACGACATCCTGACGAGCGACCAACCGGGTGCGACGTTCCGTGCGGCCTACAACGACGGTACCGTCGATATCGAGGGCGTCGGCATCACGAACACGGTAAAAGTCGAAGCAACGAAGTTCGCGGTCAGGGCCGGTAGCGCGCTCGGCCTGTTCTAACTCCCGCTACTGCACTTTCGTTCCGGGTTCGGCGTCTTCCAGCGTCGTCAGCAGGTCGGCCTCCTCGCCCGCGGCGAGCAACATCCCGTTGGACTCGACGCCGAACAACTCCGCCTTCTCTAGGTTCGCGAGGACGACGATTTTCGTCCCCGGAAGCTCGTCGAGGTCGTGGAGTTGCTTGATGCCGGCGACTATCTGTCGGGTCTCGACGCCGATGTCGACCTCAAGTTTCACGAGGTCGTCGGCGCCCTCGATGGGTTCGACCGACAGAATCTCAGCGAGTCGGATGTCGAGGTCTTTGAACTCCTCGAAACTGATGCGCTCCTCTGCGACGGGTTCCAGTTCCATGGCCGGTGTGTCGTCGCCCTCGGACTCGTCGCTTTCGGTCTCGGATTCCGCTTCGGCGGCCTCGATGCTCTCCCGTAACTGCTCGTTGAGTTCCTCGACGCGGTCGTCTTCGAGGCCCTCGAACAGTTCCTCGGGTTCGCCGAACTCCGCGGGCGGCGCCGCGAGGGCCGCGCTCAACTCGGCGTCGTGGACGCTGCCGGACTCGCCGAGTTGGCTCCACAGCGCCTCGGCCTTCCCCGGCAACACGGGCTCCATGAGGACGGCGATGGCCTTCGACAATTGGACGCAGTCCCGGATGACTTGTGCGGCCTGCTCGGGGTCGTCGTCGGTGAGCTTCCACGGTTCGTGCTGTTGGATGTACTCGTTGCCGAACTTCGCCAACTCGACGGGGACGTGGCCGAGGCCGCGGACGCGGTAGTCGTTGATGGCCTCACGGAAGTCGGCCATCGCCTCTTCGATGCGGTCTTCGACCTCCTCGCTGACCTCGGTGTCGGGCGTGCCGTCGTAGTTCCGCTCGGCGAACAGCAGCGACCGGTAGGCGAAGTTCCCGAGCGTTCCCACCAACTCGCTGTTGACGCGTTCTGCGAGGCCGTCCCACGAGAAGTCCACGTCGGCGACGAACTCGCTGCCCGTGATGATGTGGTACCGATACAAATCGGGGTGCAGTCCCGCCTCGATGTAGTCGTCGGCCCACACGGCGCGGTTCCGGGAGGTCGAAAAGCCCTTGCCGTCGAGGTTGACGAACCCACAGGCCATCACGGCCCGCGGTTCGTTGTAGCCCGCGCCACGCAGCATCGCCGGCCAGAAGACGGTGTGGTGTTGGATGATGTCGTGGCCGATGATGTGGACGATTTCCCCGCCATCAGGGTGTTCCTCGGAACCGTGGTTTTTCCAGACGGCCTCCCAGTCGTACTCGTCGGCACCGACCTGTTCGGTGTACTGCTTCGTCGAGGAGACGTACTCGATGGGGGCGTCGACCCAGACGTACAACACGAGTTCTTCTTCGCCGTCCTCGCCAGGATAGTCGATACCCCACTCCATGTCGCGAGTGATACAGAGGTCCTGTAGTTCTCCCTCTATCCACTCACGCGGCTGGTTTTGGGCGTTTTCGGTGCCCTCCAGTCGGTCGAGAAAGCCCTTCAGGTACTCCTGGAAGTCCGACAGTCGCAGGAACTTGTGGGGTCGGGTGCGGTACTCGGCGGGGTTGCCCGTAATCGTCGAGACGGGGTCTTCGATTTCTCCGGGTTCGAGGTGGCGCTGACAGCCCTCGTCGCACTCGTCGCCGCGGGCGTGTTCGCCACAGTACGGGCAGGTCCCCTCGACGAAGCGGTCCGGGAGCGGCTGGTCGGCCTCGCTGTCCCAGGCGACCTCGATTTCCTTCTCGACGACGTGGTCGCCGTCTATCCACGACCGGACGAACTCCCGTGTCGTCTCCGTGTTCGTCTCGTCGTGGGTGTGGCCGTAGTTGTCGAACTCGACGTTGAACTCCGGGAAGGTCTCCTCGTACTGCTCGTGGTATTCGAGTGCGAACTCCTCGGGGGAGACGCCCTCCTTTGCGGCGTTGACGGCGATTGGCGTGCCGTGCATGTCCGACCCGCAGACGAACGCCACGTCCTGTCCGACAGTCTCCAGCGCCCGCGAGAGCGCGTCGCCGCTGACGTACGTCCGCAGGTGGCCGACGTGGAGGTCGCCGTTGGCGTACGGCAACCCGCAGGTGACCACCGCGGGGGTCTCGGTGGGGAACTCCTCGTGCATACAGGAGTTCCCGTCCGTCAGGGGTAAAACAGTCCCGTTATTCGCCGTCGCCGTCGGTGTCGGCCACGGCCGTCATCGAAGCGACTTCCGAGGGGACGCTCCCCACGCCGAACCACCCTTCGGCGTCACGCCGCAGTATCGACCCCGCGGTCGTCCCGGCGTAGACCTGTCCGTCAGCGGCGGTAAACGAGAGCACGAACTCGCCGGGACCGCCGGCGTACTCCACTGGCCGAATCGTCTCTCCGTCGGCCGCCTCGAACAACGCCGCATCGGTGCCGCGGGGGCCGTCCCACGTGTGTGGCGGCCCGCCGGTCGCGGCCGCGTACAGCCGCCCCTCGTGGACGAACGCTTCCCGGAAGTAGCGACGGTCGAGGCCCGAATCCAGCCGCCTCCACGTCCGACCCGCGTCGTCGGTGC
>NZ_WPCC01000017.1 GCF_009741925.1 Natronomonas sp. CBA1123 | reverse complement strand
GCGAACTCGTCTTCGCCTCCTTCGTCGGGGAGGAGGCGGGCGGTGTCGGCTGTCGGGCGGCCATCGAGGAGGGGTTCGCCCCCGACTACGCCGTCGTCGGCGAGGGGTCGACCGGCTACTCCGCCACCGGAGTAACGGACGTGGCCGTCGCCCACAAGGGTCGTCGCGGGTCGACGATTACCGCGTCGGGAACCGCCGCCCACGCCAGCGAAGCCGAGGCAGGCGAGAACGCCATCTACCGCGCCACCGACGCCGTCGACGTGGTTCGACGCCTCGACGCACCCGAAACCGAGGTGTTGGGCCACCGTCTGGAGGGCAGCGTCGTCGTCACCGAAATCGACGGCGGCAGCGCGTGGAACGTCGTCCCCGAGCGCTGTTCCGTCACCGTCGACGAGCGAACCGTTCCCGGCGAGCGCGCTTCCCTCGGTGACGTGGAATCAATCGACGGCGTCTCCTGGGCCGTCGAGCAGGACCTCCCGCCGATGGCCTGCGACGACGCCGACTTCGCCGAGGCGGTTCTCGATGCCGCCGACGCCGCCCAATCGGAGTCGCCCCAACAGGTGGTCAAACCCCACGCCACCGACGCCGGCTGGCTCGCCGGGGCGGGTACCACCTGCGTCGTCTGTGGGGCTGCGGAACCCGGAGAGGCCCACACCGCCGACGAGAGCGTCTCGCTGGCCGTCGTCGAGCGGTGTGCCGAGGTGTACCGTCGCGTCGCGGAGATGACGCTCGAATAGTCGCTCCCGCCGCGTGAGAACTCGCGACAGGCTCTTTTTGGCATGTGTCGTATCCTCACGTATGGCACTCAGATTGCTCTTCGCCGTCCTCGGATTGCTCGAAGCGGCGTTTCCGAAACCGCTCGTCGACTTCTGGATGAACCTCGCAACCAAGGACGACGACGTGGAACTCCGGCCGTGGGTGTACACCGCGGCGCGAATCGAGGGCGTTCTCATCCTCCTGTACGTGTTGTCTGGTCGGCGAAAAGCCGACGAGTGACCGACTGACCGCCTCGTCCGGTATCCGTGGGTTCTTGGCTTCGGGGGTCGCAGTATTTGCCATGGCGACGGACCAATCGAGCGTCCCCGAGGCCTACGACGACCTGCTGGCCGACTACCAGCGGGCGACGTACCTCGGCGACGCGAACATGGTGCTGAGTTGGGACCAGGAAGTGATGATGCCGGAGGGCGGGACACCAGCCCGCTCGAAGCAGCGCGGCGCGATATCGGCGGTCGCCCACGACATCCTCGTCGACGACGACGTGGCTGAAAACCTCGATGACCTCGAAGACGCCGACCTCCCCGCCGAGGAAGCCGCTGTCGTCCGCGAGATTCGACGACAACACGAGCGGAAGGCACGCGTCCCGACCGACCTCGTCACCGAAATCAGCGAGGCGACGAGCGATGCCCACCCCGTCTGGCAGGAAGCCAAGGCCGAAGACGACTGGGACACCTTCGCGCCGACCGTCGAGCGCCTGCTCGACCTCAAACGCGAGTACGCCGAACACATCGACCCCGACGCGGACCCCTACGAGGTGCTGTTCGCGGACTACGAACCGTACATCGACCTCGACACCGCCGAACGGGTCCTCGAGAACCTCCGTGAGCGCCTCGTCCCGCTCATCGACGAGATTCGCGACTCCAACGTCGACCTCTACAGCGTCGACGGCACCTTCCCCGAAGACGAGCAGATGGACCTCGCTCGTGAGGCCCTCGAGACGCTCGGCTACGACTTCGAACACGGCCGCATCGACACCGCACCACACCCCTTCTCTTCGGGAACGCAGTTCGACGCCCGCGTCACCACCCGATTCGACGAGTCCGACCCGCTGGACTCCCTTGGCTCGACCATCCACGAGTTCGGCCACGCCACCTACACCCAGGGCCTCCGACAGGACGCCTACGGCTCGCCGCTCGGCGAACACCGCGGACTGACCGTCCACGAGTCCCAATCGCGGCTCTGGGAGAACCACGTCGGCCGAACCGAACCGTTCTGGGAGCTGTTCGTCCCGCAGTTCAACGACCAGTACGGCACCGACCTCACCGCCCGGCAGGCCTACGAGGCCGCAAACCAGGTGTACGAGGACAATCTCATCCGCGTCGAGGCCGACGAACTCACCTACCACCTCCACATCATCCTCCGGTTCGAAATCGAACGCGACCTGCTGGCCGGCGACCTCGACGTCGAGGAGGTCCCCGCCGTCTGGAACGACAAGATGGAGGAGTACCTCGGCGTCCGCCCCGACGCCGACGGCGAGGGCTGCCTACAGGACATCCACTGGAGTCACGGCTCCTTCGGTTACTTCCCGACCTACTCGCTGGGGAGTGTCCTGGCAGCACAACTGTACGACGCCGCCGCCTCCGACATCGGCGACCTCGACTCGCAGGTCCGCGCCGGCGAGTTCGATGCGCTCCACCAGTGGCTCACCGACAACGTCCACAGCCACGGTCAGCGCTACACCACCGACGACCTCATCGAGGAGGCCACCGGCGAATCCTTCACCGCCGACTACTTCCTCGAGTACGCGGAATCGAAGTTCGGCGACCTCTACGAACTGTAATCACTCCCTGGAAACGACGACCGTTCCCGAGAGGAGGTCGCCGACCCGTTGATTCTTGTTTGTGAACAGGATTACGAGCAGTCCAAACAGGTATCCTCCCGCTCCGTCGATGATTCGCAACAGGTTACGCAGCACGGCCTGTTCGAGAGACGGAACTCGACCGTCCGAACGAAGGACGATTATCCCGAGTAGTTGCTTTCCCAGCGTCCGACCGTACAGCCACTCCGGAACGATGTAGTACGAAAAATATCCCACAAGGATTATAGATACGAAGACAGCCTCGGATTGGGTTCCGACGCCCAAAATTGCTGCAATCGTTGCGACCAGAGGAATCATCACCAGAAGGTCGATTACTGCGGCAATGATGCGTTCGAAGAGTATCCCCGAATGCCGTTCTTTTGTCTCTTCCATAGAACTGTAATTTAATCCAATATATTAGGTTTTTACCACTTCCTCATTCACTGCTCCCAAGCCGCCGATACAGGCTGTAGGTCAGTCCGTTCCGTCCAGCGCCCGCCCTTCCCACCTCGTTCCGGCCCGCCGATACAGGCCGAGTCCCGCGAGTCCGGACAGCGACGCGTAGCCGACGCTTCCGAGCGCGAGACCGGTCGGATACAGCGTGAAGGCGATGGCGGCGACCACCAGCGGGATGAGAACGACCATCATCGCCAGCGTGAACCCGGCGAAGACGGGCGTGTCGAACAGCAACTCTGTCGGTTCGAGACCGGCGACGTACGCCGTCACGCCGAAGACGTACAGACACAGCGGCGCGAAAACCGCGATGCCGACGGCCATCGTCCCGGTGCCGAAGACGACCGCACCCAATCCGAGAAAGGCAAGCCCCGAGGGCAACGCGAGCAGACAGAAGCCGAGCAGTTTCGCTCGGAACACCGCCGACAGCGAGACGGGATGCCGGAGGTAAAAGGCCGTGTCGTCGAACTGACAGAGCCAGTTGTAGGTCGTGAACGACCCCAGCGCGAGGACGGCGGCGATGGTGAGTCCCGGTTCCGGTCGGACCGGCACCACGTCGGGCAGGAAGGCGAGCAGCACGGCCAGCACGGCGAAGACCAGCCCCTGCGAGAAGACGACCTTCCAGAGGCCGCCCGAGGAGCGCACCACGTCGAGTAGCGACTTTGCGAGCAGACCCTGTTCGTCGGCGCCCCCCAGTTTCCGGTGGAGCCACCCGAATCGGTTGGCAGCGGTCCGGGAGGGGGTCCGGCGGTCGAACCGGAAGGCGACGACGCCGACGACGCCGAGGAAGACGGGCAAAAGCAGACTCCCGGCGACGGTCAGCGGCCGGATGTCGGCTAGTAGACCGTACGGGGTCACCGCGAGCACGCGGGACCCATCGAGGAGGAGCGCCGCGACGACGGCGACGACCAAAGCGATGGAGGCCGTCCGCGAGCGCGTGTGGATGCCGACGAGTGCGAAACTCGCGGCGACGCTCAGCGCGAACATGCCGACGCTCGTGAGGAACAACAGCGGCAGGCGGGCGGCAGGTACGTCGGCCATCACGACCAGCGGCACCAAACCGACGGTCAGCGGCAACAGGAAGAGGACGGCGTAGTATGCCACGTCCTTCACCAGGAATGCGACGAGCAGTTTCTTCGGTTCGACGGGCAGGGTCCGCGCCGAGAACAGCAACAGCGTCGTCTCGCCCAGCAGGTCTTCGAGGGCGTCTCGACCGACCAAACCGACGGTGCCGACCTGCAGGCCGAGCGTCGCGACGACGAGATGGAGGCCGGCGATGAGCAGGCCAGTGTCGGCGTTGGCGAGGGCGAAGAAGGCGGCCGTGCCGGCGGCGACCGCGGCGACGAAGACGGGGAACATCGCGAAGCGCTTCCCGCCGAACATCCGGCCGTGGAGTCGCCACTCCTCCAGTGCCATCACACGGAGCAGATAGGTAGTCGACAGCGTCATGGCGTGCGTTGCAGTTCCGCCTCCCCTACGTCCTCTTCGACCGACGCGAAGAACTGGTCGAGCAGTGCGTCGCCGTCTATCCCGCCGGGTCGGAGCTCCTCGAGCAGGCGACCGCGGTTCAGGATGCCGACCTGCGTACACACCTCGGCGGCCGTCTCGACGAAGTGCGTCGACAGGAACAGCGTGTTGCCGGCGTCGCGGTAGGTCTCGAAGAAGCGCTTGACCCGCTCCTGCATGATAGGGTCTAAGTTCGTCAGCGGTTCGTCGATGAAGACGACCCGGGGTTCGTGGAGGAACGCCTGCGTGATGAGCACCTTCTGTCGTTCGCCCTGCGAGAGGTCGGTACACAGCGTGTCGAGTTTGTGGGCGAACTCCAGTCGCTCCGCCCAGCGGTCGACCCGCTCGGTCAGCGTCGCCTCCTCGATGTCGCGAGTGGCCGCGGCGAACTCGAAGTACTCCCGGACGGTCAGAAACGACGGCGGTCGGCCGCTTTCGGGGAGGATACCGACGTGTCGCCGCGCTTCGACTGGCGTCTCGACGGGGTCGACACCCGCGACGCGGGCCTCACCGTCATCGGGGACGAGTTGGCCCGTCAGAATGTTGATGGTCGTCGATTTGCCGGCGCCGTTAGGACCGAGAAAGCCGTAGCACTCGCCGTCGTCGACGGTCAGCGACAGCGAATCCAGCGCCACCACGTCGCCGTATCGTTTCGACAACTCGCGCGTCCGAATGGCAGCCATTCGTGGCGACTTCGACGCGAGGGGGCCTATACCCTGCGGCGGTTCAGTTCGGTGAGTCGGCCGATGCGCTACTGCGGGCCGTTGGCGTGTTCGGGTGTGTTTCCGTCACCTTCGCCGTTCTCGCTTGGGTGGGATTCGTCGTCGCTCGGCTCGTCGCCGTCCTCGGTGGTGTCACCTTGGGAGGCCTCGACTGGACAGGGGTTCTCCGCGGACGGTTCGAGGCCGAGTTCACAGGTGAAGCCGACTGTCGCCGACTCGTTGCCGGCCGTCACGACGAAGGTGTCGCCGAAGGCGGAGGACCGCTCGTCGAGGCTGTCGTCGTTGAAGCCGTCGTACTCGACGCTCGTCGGGCCGGCGTCGAGCTCGCCGCCCTTATCGCAGTCGTGGTCGGTCACCGCACCGGTACAGACGACGCTCCCGTCGCCGCCCTCGCCGTCTGCGTCAACGCCGATGTTCACGTCAATCGTCGTTTCCTCGGTCGGGTCCTCCGCGGCGGCGCCGACGCCGACGAAGGCGACGGCTGCGAGACACAACACCGCGGTCAAAAGCAGTACTCGTGTCCGGTTCGGTCGCATGGGATGCCATGGCTTTTCCCCACAGATTTGCGTTCTGCCGCCGATGTACGGTTGTATAAATATTCAACCGAGTTCTCGTTGAACGATGACCGAACACGTATGCCGCTCCCGCCGGTTCGACCAGTATGTCGAACTGGACGCGCGAGGATATGCCGGAGTTGTCCGGTCGAACCGTCGTCGTAACGGGAGCCAACAGCGGCCTCGGCCTCGAAGCCACCCGCGCCTTCGCCCGAAAAGGTGCTCACGTCGTGATGGCCTGTCGGAACGTCGAATCGGCTGAGGACGCACGCGAGGAGATTCGCGAGGAGGTCCCTGGTGCGTCGCTGACCGTCGAGGCACTCGACCTCGCGGACCTCGATTCGGTTCGGGCATTCGCCGAGACGGCCATCGACCTCGGGCGCATCGACGTCCTCTGCAACAACGCGGGCGTGATGGCGATTCCGCGTAGCGAGACGGCCGACGGTTTCGAGACACAGTTCGGCGTCAACCACCTCGGCCACTTCGCGCTGACCGGCCTGTTGCTCGATTCCCTCCGGGCGGCGCCCGACCCACGGGTCGTCACCCAGTCCAGCGGCATCCACACCAACGGCCGCATCGACTTCGAGGACCTCCACGGCACCGACGACTACGATAAGTGGGGCGCCTACGCCCAGAGCAAACTCGCGAACCTGCTCTTCGCCTACGAACTCGACCGCCGCTACGACGAACTGACGAGCGTCGGTTGTCACCCCGGCTACGCGGCGACGAACCTCCAGCGCCGCGGCCCCGAACAGGAGGGGTCCCGTCTCAAGCTCGCGGCGATGGCAGTCGCAAACCGCATCTTCGCCCAATCCGCCGAAGCGGGCGCCCTGCCCATGCTGTATGCCGCGACCGCCGAGGATGTCGAGGGCGGCGACTACGTCGGTCCCGGTGGCCTCATGAACATGCGCGGTGCCCCCGAGACCCAACGCTCCAGCAAGCGTTCCTACGACGAGGACACCGCCGAACGGCTGTGGTCGGTCTCCGAGGAACTGACTGGTGTCAGTTACGACTGACTCGGGGCGTTTCGCTCCTGAAGCGCCTCGATGACGCCGCCCAGCGAATCCGCGTCGAACTCGAGCCCCTCCGGCGGCCAGGCCTCCAGCGCCGCCAGGTAGAACAGGCTCTGCTCCCAGACGTGGGGCTGTGAGACGGCGGAGACGATTTCCCGTTCGCCGTCGTCGTTCTCCTCGGCCATCCACACCTCACCGAGGACGTGTGTCCCCTCGGTGGCGTGTTCGGTCGCGACCCACCGGAGCCCATCCCGAACGTCGTCGATACTGCCCGGTCCCTCGGTCCGTCGGGCCTTCGCCAACGCGAGCAGCCCCTTCGACTCGTAGAGCCCTCCGTCGCGTTCGCCCGCTTCGGGCTCGGCGAAGGTGGTCTCCAGTTCCGCCCATTCCCGGTCGAGGGTGTTCTCGATACGCGGATGGTCGAGCGTTCCGTCTCCCGACCCGACCTCCGGACGGTAGCCGACGGGCCACACCGTCTCGGCGAAGGTGAATCCGGCTTTCGCGCCGTAGCCGGTGGCCTCGTCGTAACACTCCGCCTCGATGCCCTCGGCGAGTTCGTTCCGGCGGACCGTCCACCGGGTCCGGTCTTCGCCTCGACCGAGCGCATCGGCGGCCTTCCGCGCGCTGTCGAGGCCCAGCCAGACGGTGAGGGCGCCGACGGCGGTCTGTTGTGGCATCGGCCGGTCGTCCTCCCAGGCCGGACAGTGGAGGCCGGTTTCGGGGTCCGCACAGTCGACGAGGTAGTCGGCGGCCCGCTTGATGGCCGGGTACACCTCCCGGAGGTATTCCTCGTCGCCGGTGGCGTCGTAGTGGTCCCACAGCGTCCAGATGCCGTAGCCGGTCTCGTCGATTTCGTACGGTATCGGCCCGCCGGGGACGCCGTCGGCGTAGTAGTTCATCGCCCAGTTCCCGGGCGGCACCAAATCGGGGAGTTCGGGGTCGGTTGCCGACTGCTGGTTTTCCACGTAGAAGCGATTGTGCTTCTCGACCCAGTCGTGGCGGCCGATGGCCTCCAAGACGTGATTGAAGTACGCGCCGTCGCGGGGCCAGTCCTCGCCGTACGGCGATTGCGTGGCGATGGAGGCGACGATGGTGCCCGACTCGGGGTCGTACGTCGTCGCCAGCGTCACGAGCGCCCGCCGACACAGCGCGAGGACGTCCTCGTCGTCGGTGTCGGGCAACGGCGCCTCCGCCAACACGGTTTCGAGCCACTCCCGTTTGCGCTCTCGAATCGCCGCCGGGTCGCGCTCTCTGGCCGACCCGAGGCGTTCGCCGACGGCCGCGGCGTCGTCGCCGGCGGCGAAGTACAGCGTCGCCGTCGCTTCCCCGTCCTCGAACGAGAGGAGGCGGGAGAGCGCGCCCGTCGTCTGTCCGAAATAGCTGTCGTTGCCGGCCAACTCGACGGATTCGTTCGCGTCGAGGTAGGCGTCTCGCGCGACGACGTTGCCGTACGTCGCTTCCCGGAGGCTACCGACGGCGCCGGTCAGCGGGCCGCTTTCGGGCACCTCCTCTAGCCCCTCGAACACCGCGCTCCCGGCATCGAGGGCGACCTCGTCGGGCGTCGAGGCGGATTCGAAGGCATCGCCGCCGACCTGGTGGTCGGTGCTCGGTTCCCGAAAGCCCATGCCGATGGCGACGCTTGCTTGCTCGCCCGTCGAGACGTCGACGCCCGATTTGGCGTGGACGATGGCGTCGATAGCGCGGTCGTAGGCCGCGAAGTCGGCGTTGCCCTCCTCCAGACACGCATCGGTCACCGGGAAAAACGGGAGTTTCGAGACGTTCAACGAGAGGTTCTCGAAGGCGACGAGTCGCGCCTTCTCGACCGGTGAGTCGTCGTCACGTTCGACGGTCACGTCCCGAACCAACACGTCATCGTCGGCGTCGACGACATCCTCGACGGTGACTGTCAATCCGAGACGGTCCGAGCGGTGTTCGGTCACGACGACGTCGGTCAGGCTCTCGGGGTGGCGTTGGGTGGTCTCCCACTCACGGAGCCACGTCGTCTCGGTTTCGTCGTCGGTCTCGACCGCGAGGCCGAGAAACGCACCTTCGTTCGGTGCGACCCCGTAGTGGTCGGCGCTTCGGTCCTTGGCGAAGTACTTCGCGTGGTCGTAGTAGGAGGGGTTCGGCCACTTACAGACCGTCATCGTCCCGCGGTCGTTGAACGCGACGGCCAATCCGCCGTTTGCGGTCTGGGCGTTCACGTCCGTCGGGCCGTAGATTTCGCGGTCGGCGTTCGGGTAGACGCACTGCTCGATTCCGGGGAACGTCTCGACGTTCCGTCGGAGGTCCTCGCTGAACTCGTCCTGATAATCGAGGACGTACCGCGGCCCCCGTGCTGCTTGTGTGTCCGCTCGCCGTAGCGCGTCGCTCGTCGACCCGCTCGTCCCTACCACGGTTCCGGCGCCAGTCAGACCCACACCGGCCCCCGCTGCCGCCGCCCGTAGAAGCGCCCGTCGGTGGATGCTCGTTCGTTCGTCGTCTCCCATACCGTCTCACGCGTACTGTTCGACCAATGTGTTACGCCGTCTATGTGTGGAGAGTTATATGGGAGAAGTCGAACTGGGTTCATAGTTTCTTTCTTGGCGGGACGAGATGCCGCGTCCGCGACCCGAACGCGTTTACCGACGGCCCTCGAACGGCCGCTATGCTCGACCCCGGCGATTCGGCACCGGCAGTCAGCGCACCGAACCAACGCGGCGAGTCGGTCTCTCCCGACTTCGAGGAGCCGACGGTGGTGTACTTCTACCCGAAGGACTTCACCGGCGGCTGTACCATCGAAGCCAACGACTTTCAGGACGCCCTCCCGGAGTTCCGCGACTCCGGCATCGCCGTCTACGGCGTCTCGATGGACGACGTCGATACCCACGCCGACTTCGCCGACGAGGAGGGCATCGACTTCGAGTTGCTCGCCGACACCGACGGCGCGGTCGCCGAGGCGTTCGGCCTCGACACTTCCGAGGGCTATACGGACCGACTGACGTTCGTCCTCGCCGGCGGCGAGGTCGTCGCCGTCTACGACCCCGAGATGGCCGACCCCTCCGGGCACGCCCGCGAAGTGCTGACCGAGACGCGCGAGAAATACGTCAGTTAGGCGCCTTCGACGAGTCGCTTCAGTTGCTCCGGCGGCACTGCACCGCGGGCCGCGTGGCCGCCTGCGACGAACGTCGGCACGCCCGTGATGCCGCGCTGTTGGGCGGCCTCGAAGGCGGATTCCAGTTCTTCGGCGCTGGCCTCGTCGTCGAGGACCGATTCGACGTAGTCGGCCGGCAGTCCCGCTTCGGTGGCGATGTCTTCGAGCACATTGTCATCGCCGATGTCACGGCCCTCTTCCCACAGTGCATCGAAGACGCCGCGGTGGAACGCCTCGAAGGCCTCGGGGTGGGCCTCGCGGGCGCGGAGGGCGACCCGCTGGGCGTCGTAGGAGTCGACGTCCTTGACGAGCTCCTGTGTCATCTCGGCGCCGTAGCGGTCGGCGAGTCGACGGACGTTCTTTTTGGCCTCCTCGAAGTACGAATCGTCCTTTCCGTCGTCGACGGAGTGGTCGATGGTGCCGTCGGGGCGGCGCTTGCTGGCGCGCAAATCGAAGGGGTGCCAGTCGGTTTCGAGTGGTTCCTCGCGTTCCTCAAGGTACTGGTCGAAGGAGGTGTAGCCGAGATAGCAGAACGGACAGACGTAGTCGGCGTACACTGTGACGGCTTCCGTGGGCTGGGTTTCGCTCATGGGAGGACTGGGCGTTCCACGGACAAAAGCCCGGGCCTCGCGGCGGGAGCGGCCGCGGCTACAGCACTGCCTGCCCGACGAGAACGAACAGCGCGGTTGCGATGACGGCGAAGATGAACGCGACGAAGCGCTTCAGCGTGTCCGTATCGAGGGCGGCGGCGACGTAGGGCGCGATTTGGCCGCCGAGCACCGTCGCCGGAACAGTGAAGACGACCATGTTCCACGGCGTCAACGCGAGGTTCATGTTGTGGCCGCCGACCAACCCACCGCCGAAGACGTGGGTCAGCGACGCGATGATTGCCGTCGTCGCGACAACGATGTGGTTGGTGCCGATGGCGACGCGGACCGGAATCGACGACCGAAGCATCGAGACGATACCGATTTCGCCGATACCGAAGCCGGCCAACCCCTGAAAGACGCCACCGAAGCCGTAGACCCCGAACCGTTCGAGGTAGCCGCCGCGGTCGTAGCGGTAGTCGTTGCCGTCGCGGTCGACGCGGGTGACGTGGCCCTCGTCGCTGGTGGTGACGCCCGCGGGGCCGAGTTTCGCCGCGTCGTTCGGGAGCGTGCCGGTTGTGCCGCCGTCGGCGGCCGTCTCGTGGCCGGCGTCAGCGCCCGGCTCCTCGTGGCCGACGTCGGCCTTGAACAGGATGTACGACGACAGTATCAGAAGCACTGCCAGAAGGAACTGGAACAGCGCTTCGGGGATGAAAAACGACAGGAAGGCACCGCCGACGACGAGCGGCAGCGCGCCGGCGACGAGTGAGGCGGCGAGTCGTCGGTCGACCAATCCGTACGAAATGAACGCTAGGGCGGAACTGGAGAGCCCGAACGACTCGCTGATGAGGCCGACCTTGACGATGGTTTCGGCGTCCAACGGGTAGGCGAACACCGGGAAGATGAAGATGAGAAACGGCACGAACAGCGCCGCACCGCTGATGCCGACGGTGTTGACGATGGTAGCACCCAGAAGGAAAAACGGGAACAGCCACCAGTACTCGAGCCAGTAGTCGGCCCCCGGATTCGCGGTTTCTGTCGGCGCCATCGTGAAGACGAACGCGACGAACACGACCGGCGCGAGGAACACGAGGACGTGTTGATACTTCAGAAATCGCTTGACAACTGAATCTTGGGACAACGAGCGGGTCACTGGAGTTGGCGACGGTGGGGGACATGAGTATAAAAAAGCGGCGTTATAATTCGACTCCCGTGTTGCGGTTTGACGTACGAACTCTCCTGAAAAATTAGGAGGAATACGCTCGCCGCGAACTCAGACGTAGCCGCGCTCGCGGAACGCCCACACCATCACGAGGCCGACCAGCGCCATGCCGAGCATCACCGCGGGATAGCCGAACGTCCAGCCCAACTCCGGCATGTTGTAGGGGCCGCCACTGAAGTTCATCCCGTAGACACCGGCGATGAACGTCAGCGGGAGGAAGACCGTCGCGATGACCGTCAGCACCTTCATCACCTCGTTGCTGGACTGTGAGAGAGTGTTAAGGTAGATATCGCGGGCGCCGGAGACGAGGTCGCGGTAGGTCTCGACGAGGTCGACGACGTGGACGAGGTGGTCGTAGACGTCCCGAAAGTACTTCTCAGTCGCCTCGTCGACGTAGTCGGGGTCGCCGCGGGCCAGCACCGACAGCGCCTCCCGGGTCGGCCACGCCAGTTTCCGAAACGACAGCAGGTCCCGTCGGACCGTGTTGATTGCCTCCAGTACCTCGATATCCGTCGTCGTAAGCACCTCCTCCTCGATGGCCTCGATGCCGTCGCCGATGCGGTCCAAGAGCGTGAAGTACTCGTCGATGACGACGTCGATGATTCGGTAGGCGGTGAAGTCGGGGCCGCGCTGGAGGAGGCGTTCGTCGCCTCGGACGACGGCGTTCCACACCCGACCGATGGGGTCGTCGTCACGGGGCGCCAGCGTGAGTACCCAGTCGGTGCCGAAGAACACCCCGACGGGGTCCTCGCGAATCTCCTCTTCGAACGTCGTCTCCCCGCGGGTCAACTCCGCGGTTTTGACGAGGACGAACGTGTACGCCGCGAACTCCTCGGTTTTCGGCCGCACCTCGTTGACCACGTCGCCGATGGCGAGGCGATGGATGTCGAAGGCGTCGGCGACGGCCGAAATTTCGTCGTCGTCGGCCTCGTGGACTCGCACCCACGTCGTCCCCTCGGCGGCTTTCGCCGCCGCGAGGTCGTCGTACTCCTCGATGCCCGCCTCGCTGTAGACGACGGCGCTGACGGTCACTGCGTCCCTCCCGCTGCCGAGGGGGGTCGGACTACCAGCAGCGTAACTCCAACCATCAGCGCCGTCAGCGCGAACGACCGACCCGGATAGGGGGTGGCGATACCGACGACGTACCCCGCCACCCCGACGACCACGAGCAGCGGTCCGAGGGTCGCGAGTGAATCCATATCACGCCCCTCTCGGCGGCCGACCAAAAGCGTTCCTCAGCCTCTCACAGGAAGGGAATCGCGGTCGTCACGGCCCACTGCGCGCCGTTGGAACTCTTCTTGGCGGCGGTTTTGGCTCCCCACGCGGTTTTTCGCCCGGCCGCCTTGGCGTAGTGGCCGGTAGAACGTTTCAGCGACGCTCGTTGCCCTTGGATGGCGGTGTCGCCCGACCGGATGGCCGCGACCACGTCGTCGCTCTCGATGTCGGGGATGGGCTGGTCGACGCGGATTTCGGTGTAGGCGCGCCCGACGGTCAGCAGCGAGTGGGCGTCGCTGCCGCCGACCGACGGGTAGCCGTAGCGGCGGGCGTACCGCCGGGCACGGCGGTTCCGGTAGCCGGTGAACAGCCACGCGTTGAACGTCTCGATAGCGTCGGGGTCGAGCCGTTTCAGTCGGCGCTTGCGGATGCCGTGGCGGGTGCGCTGGAAGGGGTGTGGAACGACGGCGACGCCGCCCAACTCGCGGACCTCCTCGATGGTTTCGCCCATCGGCCGGCCACGTTCGGGGAGTTCCTCGATGCCGATGCCCAGCAGGTGGCCGTGGGCCGTCGAGATTTCGGCGCCGGGAATGCCGACGAGGCCGTACTCGCGGGCGCGCTCGGCCGCTTCGAGCGAGGCACCGATGACGTCGTGGTCGGTGATGACCACGGCGTCGAGGTCGATGTCGGCGGCGTGTTCCAGTATCAGCTCCACCGGCTCGTGGCCGTCGTATGAGGCCTCGCTGTGGACGTGCAGGTCCACCTCGAGGTTCGTTGGCCCACTCATCACTGTCCGTTCGTGCTCGACGGGTAAAAACGCGCTGACGGCGCAACAACCCTTTTGTCGCCCCGTCCGTATTGCGCCGTATGGCAGGTTTCGAGGGGTCGTCGCCGAAGACCGTCGCGTACGAGCCGGTCAGCGTCAAGGAGCTGTTGGTCGAGATGAAAGACACCTCGGAACTCCTCATCGACCTCGCGTACTCGGCAGTGTTACACGGCAGCGAGGACATCGCTCGCGAGGTGTTGGCCCTCGAAGAGAAGATGGACGTACTGCAGTTGCGTGCCCGGATGAGCCTCATGATGGCGGCCCGCAACCCCGACGAAGTGGAGGCACTCGCGCCGGTTCTGGGCCTCGCCGCGGGCGCCGACCGAATCAGCGACGCCGCCGGCGATATCGCCAAAATCGTCCTCGAAGACATCGGCCTGCCGGAGGCGATGCGGGCGGCGCTGCCGGAGGCCATCGAGACGCTCGTTCGCGGCACCCTCGTCGCGGACTCGCCGTACGCCGACCGGACACTTCTGGACATCAACCTCGAAAGCGAGACGGGCGTCCGCGTCATCGCCATCCACCGCGGCGACGACTGGATACTCAACCCCGGCCCGGAGACGACCATCACCGCCGAGGACCGCCTCATCCTGCGCGGGCCGGAACGAACCGTCGGCGAGGTGTACGAGGCGGTGACCGGCGAGGAGTACGACGCCCCCGAACCGCCCGACTCGGAGGTCGACGACCTCGAACGCGCCGTCGACTCCATCGTCCTGATGAAGAACCTCTCGGAGTTGGCAGTCGACCTCGCCTACGGCAGCATCCTCTTCGACAACGAGGACCTCGCCACCGAAGTCCGCAACCTCGAAGTCGAGGTCGACGCCCTCCGCTCGCGGTTCGAGGCGTGGCTGTTGCGCGCGGCGGCCGACGCCGACGACCCCGTCGCCTTGCGCGGCCTCATCCACCTCGGCGTCTCGACGGAAGTCATCAGCGACGCCGCCCTCGACATCAGCGAGGGCGTCCTCCGGGGGCTGTCGGTCCACCCCGTCGTCGAACTCGCAGTCCAGGAATCCGACGAGATACTCACCCGCGTCGTCGTCGGAGAGGACAGCGCTCTCGACGGCGAACGGGTCGCCGACGGTGTCCCGGCGGCGGAACTCGGGATGAACGTCCTCGCCATCCGGCGCGGGGAGGACTGGATGCTCGCTCCCGACGCGGACGCGACGCTCCGAGCCGGCGACGTCATCATCGCCAAAGGGACCCGGACGTCGTCGGGTGAGTTCGAGGAACTGGCGGCCTGAGGGCGGTCAGGAGCGAACTCCCGTCACTTCGAACCGAGCGCCGCCCTCGGCGGACTCCTCGACCGTTATCTCCCAGCCGTGGCCCTCGACGATGGTTTCGACGATGGCGAGTCCGAGGCCGGACCCACCCTCCCCGGAGACACCCCACTCGAAGATTTGCTCGCGGAGTTCCGGTGGGATTCCGGGCCCGTCGTCTTCGACGTAGAAGCCCTGTCCGTCGTCGAGACCCCCAACCGTGATTACCACGTCCGCACCGCCGTGGTCCGTACTGTTCCGAAAGATGTTCTCCAGTGCTTGCCGGAGTCGCTCGGGGTCGGCTTCGACCGTCACGTCGTTCTCGATTCGGAGGTCGCCGCCATCGGCGTCGACAGTTTCCCACGCTCGCTCGGCCATCGACGACAGCGACACTGGTTGGCGTTCGTCGATGTCGTCGCCGGCCCGTGCCAGCGCCAACACGTCCTCGATGAGCCGCTCCATTCGGTCTAAGGCGTCGGCGGCCGCAGTGAGGTTCTCGCTTCTGTTGGCCCGCGCTTCGCGCTCCAACTCGATGCGGCCACGGGCGACCGACAGGGGGTTCCGGAGGTCGTGGGAGACGACGCTCGCAAACCGCCCGAGGCGTTCGTTCTGCCGTTCGACTTCCCGACGGTACCGCTCGGTCTGGGTCACGTCGGTGAACAACAACACCCGACCGACGCGGGTGTTGCCGAACGTGAACGGGTTCGTCGCCACCATGAAGTATCGCAACTCGCCGTCACCTGCCAACTCGAGGACGCTCTCGTCGGAGACCAACAGGTCGCCGACGGCCGGAAGCGTCGACTTGAGTGACTCCCCCTTCGCGTCTTCGAGTTCCGGGAACAGCCGCCGGGCGGGGGCGTTGCTGTCGCGTATCTCGTCGTCCTCATCGAGGAAGATTACCGGGTCGTCGATGTTGCCGGCCAACCGGATGGTCTGGAATCGCTCGAAGAAGAGAAACAGCGTCCCAACCGCAAACAGAGCGACGCCAATCGGTTCGTACGTCATGTCGATGAACTGCGGGCTGGCCGTACCGGCGATATCGAGGACCAACGGCACTCCCGTGAGGCCGACAAGCGCCGTCAGCGGTCGCGTGTCCTGGCCGACCTGCGTGAACAGCTCGAACAGCATGAAGAAGCCGACCGCGCTGAGCGCGTAGGCCAACCCCATCGCTAGCCAGTGCAGAAGCGAGTGTTCGACGGCCAGATGGGGAAACGGCGACGCCGTCGGCGTGGCGGTGAAGTAGAGACCGTGTATCGGGTTGGTGACTTTCAGGCCGACGACGAGGAGGAAGACGACGATGGCGGCCCGTCTGTACGTCGCGTCCTGATGGAGGCTCCGGCCAGTGTAGGCCGAACAGAAGTACAGCCACGCGCCGACGGCAGCGAAGCCGACCACGAGGCCGACGAGATACGCCGCGAGACTGAGGTTCGGTGACGGTGCAAGCAGGTAGGCGACGTGTGCGGCTGCCCACCCACCGCTCAACAGGAGGAACCCCTCCAGCCCTCGCCGGGTGTCGGGGTCGTCGATGCGTCTCGCCCGGCGGAGGCTGGCGAAACACGCCACCGCGGCGAGTCCGAAAACGACGACGTAAGCCGTCATCGATGGGGTGACCGGAACGAACGGCTCGCTCATCTGTCGGCTGTCTCTCCGTCCGGCATTGGTTCCACAGCCAGCATTCGTCTTCCCTTTGGGCCGATTACCTACGCCGTTTTCGGTTCACTCGCTTATCCGAACGCGACGAAGTTTTAGATAGGTGGAAAAACGGCCTTACAGCACCGCGATGGCGACCGCCGAGAGGACGACCACGCCGAGGATGTCACAGACGTTCGTGACGACCGGAATCGTCGTGTCGTCGGGGTCCAGTCCCTGCTGGTAGGACACGTACGTCGCGGCGACCGAGAGGACGACCGCGAAGATGGCCAACAGCATCCCGCTCCCGACCGAGATGACGAGCAGGTCGGCCAGCGCCATCGGCTCGGCGACGAGTCGGCCGAGTCCCCACGCCGCGACGCCGAGGGCGCTGAACACCGTCACCGCCAACAGCATGATGGCGGCGATGCTCGTCCACAACTGCTCGTCTCGCGGGGAGAACTCCAGGGTCCCGAGGTGGAGTCGGGTCGAGAGCCGCGAGGAGAGAATCGCGCCGAGGTTGCCGCCCATCCCTATCATCACGGGGACGAGAATCAGCAGCGTCGGGTTGTCGAGATACGTCGACTCCAGCGATTCCAGTACGTATCCCGACCCCATCTCCAGTACCGACAGCGTGATTAAAATCGGAAACATCGTGGCGACGATGGTTCGGAACCGCCACGTTCCGAGGTCGTCGCTCACAGCACCACCCCAACGACGACGATGGCGACGTAGAGGAACACGACGCCGAAGACGTCACCGAGCATCGTCACGATGGGGCCGATGAGGTTGTCGGGGTCGTAGCCGGATTCGTAACTCCCGAAGACCAAAACAAGCAGACCGAAGACGAGAACGATTGAGGTGAGCACGCCGGCGATGAAGGTGATGCCGACCAACTCCACGAGGCGGGCGGATTCCCGTTCGAGCGCCCGGAGAATCCCCCACGAGAGGAAGCCGATGAGCACCGAGACGCCGATGCCGTTGACGAAGGATGCGACGACGGCGTTCACCAGGCGTTCGTCGAACTCGAATTCGGGGTCGATGAGCCCCTGGTGGAGCCCCGAGGAGATGCGGGCGCCGAAGGCGCCGTAGACGTTGCCACGGGTGGCGAGAAACGCGGGCAACAGCAACAGCAACCCCGGAAAGTCGGCGAATCCGGCCCGCATCGCGTCGCTACCCAGCACTAATCCGGCGAAGAGGCCGCCGAGGAGGCTGACGCCGAGAATGCCGATGGACTCTCGGTAGATGCGCCAAACCTCTCGGCGGGCGTCCATACCGTGGCAGTGTGGCGGTTCGGGGATAAAAGCTACTTTCGGGGCGCCTGCGAGTTACCGCCCGAGCAGTCGGAGGAGGAGGTCGACGACCAACACGACACCGAGGGCGCCGGCCACCTGCACCGTCGGACCGACCGCCGTCTGCGTGCCGAGACCGACGACCAGGACGGCGAAGGCGACGACGCCCAACTCGATGCGTCGGACCGGGAGGTCGAGGTCGATGTCGTGTTCGACGTCGATGGTGGTGTTGCCCGTCACGTCGACGTTGTGGTCCATGTCCTCTCCGATGAACTCGCTGGGGGCGAACAGTTTAGGGTCGATGAGCGGTCGCTGGTCGTCGTCGTCGGCCATGCGTGGTCGTTCCGTGGCGGCGATAAATAACTCGTGGCTGTCGGGTCTCCGTGGACGCCCCGCTCCGACCTCCCTTGAGGTGTAGGGCCAGCGAATAAGCCCGTGGGGCGTCGTCGTCTACTGGACGGTCGCGGCGATGGTGACACCCCATGGTACAATTGAACGACTCCAACGAAGACGCCGACGAACTCCGCGAAGCGGTGACGTACGACTCCGATACGGGAACGTACAACAGTCGCTCGAACTGGACGGACGGTGAGACGCCGTCTCTCAGCGTCGCCGTGACCGTCGCGGCAGCGACGGAGACGCCAGTAGAACAACTCCGACCGCTCGCCGAGGTAATCGACACCGATGCGCTCGACCGAATCTTCGACCCGAGTTCCGGAGCGGCCAGCCGATACCCCTCGACCAGCGTCTCGTTTCGGTACGAGGAGTGTCACGTGACCGTCTACGCCGACGGACGGACCGTCGTCTCCCGGCGGTGAGACGGCCATCGGTACCCCACCCCTGGCCCCTCTGAAACCCGCTTCGGCGGTCAGCGCGCCCCATCCAGCAGGACGGTGAGGAGGTGGCGCTCGGCGGCGTGGATGTGCTCCGAGAACGTCGCCGACGTGATTCCGAGGGCCTCGGCGACCTCTTTGCCCGTACTCTCCCGCGGCCACTCGTAGTAGCCCGCCTCGAAGGCGGCCCGAAGCACTTCGCGCTGTCTGTCCGTGAGGTGTGTCTCGAGCAGTTGCGGGGCCGCCGAGCGGGTGAACATCGGCGTGACGCCGTCGACCTCCCGCTTGGCGGCGAGTTCCGCGTCGGGGTTCTCCTCGAGAAATGCGCCGACGACCGCCGCCGGGTCGCGCTGGGGCGGGATTTCGGCGACGATTCGGCCCGCCCCGTCGACGCCGACGACCTCCCGGGGAAGTGCGCCGCGTTCGGCGAGGCTGAAGGCCGGACAGTCGCCGGAGACGAGGAACTCCAGCAGGCCGCCGCGCTCCGACTCCCGGAGGACGGACACCTCGACGGTGTCGTAGTCGGCGCCGAGAGCGGCTATCCGGTCGGGAGCGACCCCAACGACGTTGAAGAACTCCGCGTACCGCCCGTCGGGTCGAGGGACCATATCGGCGAGTTCGACCCTACAGGCCTCGCTCTCGGAGGCGCCGACGAACGGGTACTTCGAATCGTGTAGCGTGAACTCGACCTCGACGACGCTCTCCGCCTGTCCGGGGCTGCCGTCCTCCCGTGTCGGTTTCGGCCCTTTGCTACTCTTTGTCATGGTTCGTGATGTCTATTTACACATACCGTTCGTATTGCTTTTTTGCCCGCCCTTCGGCCCGCCTCGGGGCCGTCGGTCGCCCCGGAGGTCGGTGAGTATTTGACCGACGAGGCGCTTGCCCGCTACATGGACGAGGCGCTGGGGCCGCCGCCCGCGATGGCCGAGAAGGCCGAGGAGTTGACGCCGATGCTGTCGCAGTACTTCGAGCTGTGTGAGCGCTACGACGACGCGCTCGTGCTCTTTCAGGTCGGGGACTTCTACGAGACGTTCTGTGAGGCCGCCGAGGCGACCGCCCGCATCCTCGAAATCACGCTCACCCAACGCGAGGACTCGACGGGTACCTACCCGATGGCCGGCATCCCCATCGATTCGGCGGAGTCCTACATCGAGACGCTGCTGGAGGCCGGCTACCGCGTCGCCGTCGCCGACCAGGTCCAGGAACCCGAGGAGACCTCGGGGCTGGTCGACCGCGCCGTGACCCGGGTGGTGACGCCGGGAACGCTGACGGAAACCGAACTGCTCGCCGACGCCGACAACAACTTCGTCGCCTGCCTGACCGAGGGGTACGGTCTCGCCCTACTCGACGTGTCGACGGGCGATTTCTTCGCGACACAGCTCGACCGTCTTGAGGCCGTCGAGGACGAACTCGAGCGGTTCGACCCCGCCGAAGCTGTCGTCGGCCCCGAGGCGCCGACCGACCCCTTCGACTCGGGGTGTATGGTGACGCCCTACGAGCGCTCGGCGTTCGACCCCGCCACCGCCCGCGAGAAAGTCGAGTCGTACTTCGGGTCGACGTCGCTGGCCTCCGAGGCGGAAGTTCGGGCCTGCGGGGCGCTGTTGGCCTACGCCGAGTACGCCCGCGGCGTGAGTACCGACGGCGACCTCGAGGAACTCGACTACATCAACCACCTCACGCGCTACGACCCACGGGAGTACATGCTGTTGGACGCGGTGGCGCTGCGCTCGCTGGAGGTGTTCGAACCGAGGCACGTCCACGGACTGGAGGGGTCGGCGCTCGTGGAGACCCTCGACGAGACCGCGAGCGCGCTGGGCGGCCGGAAACTCCGCGATTGGCTCCGTCGGCCGCTGTTGGACGAAGACCGCATCGACGACCGCCTCGACGGCGTCGAGGCGCTCCTCTCCCGCGTCGGCGAGCGAGAGCGCGCAAGCGAGTTGCTCGCCGAGACCTACGACCTCGAACGACTGGTCGCCCGTGTCTCTCGCGGTCGGGCGGACGCCCGAGATTTGCGGGCCCTGGAGGCGACGCTGTCGGTCGTGCCCGACCTCCGGGAGTGTATCGCCGAGGCGACCGCCGACAGCGCGAAACTCGCCGATATCGAGGCGCGTCTCGACGACTGCCCCGACGTTCGGGACCTCGTCGACCGCGCCATCGCGGAGTCGCCGCCCATCGAAATCACCGAGGGCGGCGTCATCCGCGAGGGGTACGACGAGACGTTGGACGACCTCCGGGCGACCGAACGCGAGGGGAAGGCGTGGATAGACGACCTCGAGGCCGACGAGCGCGAGCGGACGGGCATCGACTCGCTCAGCGTCGGGCACAACTCCGTTCACGGCTACTACATCGAGGTGACGAACCCGAACCTCGATAGCGTGCCCGACGACTACCAGCGCCGACAGACGCTGAAGAACTCCGAGCGGTTCGTCACGCCCGAGTTGAAACAGCGGGAGGACGAAATCGTCCACGCCGAGGCCCGCGCCGACGAACGCGAGTACGACCTCTTTCGGGAGGTTCGCAGCGAGGTGGCCGAGGCGACCGAACGGATACAGGAGACCGCCAGCGCCGTCGCGGAACTCGACGCGCTGTGTTCGCTGTCGACGGTCGCCGCCCAGTACGACTACTCGCGGCCGACGGTCGGCGCCGACGGCGTCTTCGTCGACGGCGGCCGCCACCCCGTCGTCGAGCGCACCGAGGAGGCGTTCGTCCCCAATCCGACCGAACTGCCCCGAGAGCGGCCGATGGCCGTCATCACCGGGCCGAACATGTCGGGCAAATCGACGTACATGCGGCAGGTGGCGCTCCTCTGTGTGTTGGCACAGGTCGGCAGTTTCGTCCCCGCTCGCAGCGCCGAGGTGCCCATCGTCGACCGGGTGTTCACCCGCGTCGGGGCCTCCGACGACATCGCCGGTGGCCGCTCGACGTTCATGGTCGAGATGACGGAGTTGGCCGCCATCCTCGAGGAGGCCAGCGAGGATTCGCTGGTCGTCCTCGATGAGGTGGGCCGCGGCACCTCGACGACCGACGGCTACGCTATCGCCCAGGCAGCCACAGAGTACCTCCACGACGAGGTGGGTGCCTACACCCTGTTTGCGACGCATCACCACGAACTGACCGAGGTTGCCGCCGAGTTGTCGCGGGCGCGCAACTACCACTTCTCGGCCGACCGGACGCCCGACGGCGTCGCCTTCGAACACGACCTCCGTGCGGGTGCGGCGACGGCCTCCTACGGCGTCGAGGTCGCCGAAACCGCGGGCGTCCCCGACCCCGTCGTCGAGCGAGCCGCGGCGCTGTTGGCCGAGGAAACGGGGGCCGTCGCCGAGCCGGAAGACACCCCCGTTTCGGGTCGAACGCCCCCCACCGCAGACGCCTCGACCGACGGCGGCGAACTCCCCGAAGAGCTCCTGGCGGAACTCCGGGCGGTCGACCTCGCGGATACGACGCCGCTGGAGGCGCTCAACCTGCTGTCGCGGTTGCAGAAGCGGGTGGAGTGAAGGTAATACTTATTTAGTATTACTCTAAAAATCGTACTATGCCCCGGGTCACGACGAAGGGACAGGTGACGATACCGAAGCCGATACGCGAGGAACTCGGCATCGAGCCGGGCGATGAGGTGTCGTTCGTCGATACCGGGTCCGGCTACGAGATTCGAAAGGAGGCCCCGACGACGGCGGAGGGTGATGACCCCTTCGAGAAACACCGCGGGAGCGCCGAAGGTGGAACGATGCCCGAGCGAATGCGTCGACTTCGTGGTGAGTTCCCGCGGGGTAGCGACGACGAGGGGGCGGCCGAGCCGTGACGACGGGGGTCGATACGAACGCGCTGTTGGCGCTGCTGTACGACGACGACTACGCCGACGATAGCGAGGCGGCGCTCCGGGATTCCTACCGCGAAGGACCGCTCGTCATTACGCCGGTCGTCTACGCCGAACTCGCGGCCGACGGTCACTTCGACACCGAGACGGCACTCGACGAGTTCCTCTCGGATTTCAGTATTCGGTTCGAAGCGCCGTCCCACGAGGCGACGTTCCGTGCCGGTGAGGCGTTCCGTGAGTACCTCGACCGTCGACCGGACGGCCTCTCCTGTCCGTCGTGTGGCGAAGAGCGAACCGTGACCTGTGCGTCCTGTGGAGAACCGCTCACCCCGCGACAGCACATCGCTGCGGATTTCATTATCGGTGCCCACGCCTTGGCCGATGCGGATGCCCTGATATCCTTCGATTCGGGGTTCTACGGGACGTACTTCCCGTCGTTGCCGGTTCGGCCGTGACTCCACGCTTTGGCTCACCGTTCCCGGCAGTCAGTCGTGACAGCTATCGCCGCACTACTTGCCCTGCGGCGTCAGCGAGACGAACTCTAACCCCTTCTCGGCGAGCAGTGCCTCGGCGCGTTCGGTGACGGAGGGGGCGACGAGGATACCCCGAACGTCGGCGTCGGCGTGGAGGTCCCGCTGCAGCGCCTCGACGTAGCGGGAGAGTTGTCCCACCGCGTCGGGGCCGACACGCCGCCGTTTCAACTCCAAGACGACGGTTCGACCGTCGCGGTCCTCGCCGTAGATGTCGACGGCGCCGGCCGGCGTCTCGCGTTCGGTCGCCAGCGGTCTGAACCCTGACTCGACCAGTTCCGGCGAGGACAGAATTCGCTCTTTGAGGTCGGCCTCGGTACCGACCACGTCGAGCGATTCGGGGTCGTCGGCGGCGAAGGCGGCGGCGTGGGCGACCGACGAAAAGCGGATGACGAGGGATTCCTCGGGCGAACTGCGGTGGCTCTCGACGACGAGGTGTTGGTCGTCGATTCGACAGTCGTGCTCACACCCCGGGGGTTGCCAGTTGACTGGCTGTTGCCCCTCGTCGGTGTGGACCAAGGCGGCGCCGTCGGGCTTCAGCATGACGTGACGGTCGCCCAACCCCAACTCCGAGGCGGCACGGCCCTCGTAGTCGACGGTACAGCGCCCGAACAGCGTGACGAGGGCGCCGCGGTCGACGCCGTCGCTGGCGAGTTCGGCGGCCTCCGAAGCCGTCGGGTTCACGCGGGTTCGAACGCCGTCGGTCGGGTGGGTCGCTTCGACGGCCTCGTCGTCTCTCACGCCACGGGGTAGCGCCCTCTCGCGCTTAAACGCCGCGCTCGTCGTCGAGATACACCACCGTCCCGCGCTCGGGGTCGAGCCACCGGAGCGCGCCCACGACCGTGTCGACATCCCGGAGCGCGCGGGCGCCGGCGAGCCACCCGCGGAGGTAGGTGGCGTCGCTCTCGCCGTCGTAGCCGACGAGGGCGGCGCTCGTCCGACACCCCTCGTCGTCCGGCCGTCGGAGCGCGAAGACGAGGTAGGTTCGAACCGAGAAATCGCTCGATACGACGTACAGCGCCTCGTGTTCGACCGGGTCGATGCGGTCACACACGTTCGCAAAGGACAGGCCCGTCGCGATTGGGTCGGAGTCGATTGCGGTCCGACGGCGTTCGGTCAACTCCCCGCCTTCGATTCGGCCGGGGTCGATGAGGTCCGTCGCGGCGGCCTGCGCCCAGTCGTCGTCTGGCGGCCCGCCGAAGGGTGTCTCCGGGGTGATTCGCTCGGGGTCGGCACCCCAGTGTGCCTCGTGGAGGTCGTAGCCGTCGCGGTCGTAGGCGACGAGCGTTCGGTGGCCCATGGGCGCCGTGGCCGCGGCATCCGATTTGAACCGTCGGGTCCGGTCGCGTCAGGCCGGCCGGAGGCCGAAGACGACCGCGATGGCAGCGGCGGTGACGACCGACAACAACAACTGCAGCGGCGCGCCCACCCGAAGGAAGTCGGTGAAGCGGTAGCCGCCGGGGCCGTACACCATCAGGTTCGTCTGGTAGCCGACGGGCGTCATGAAGGCCGTCGAGGCGGCGAACATCGTCGCGAGCAGGAAGGCGTAGCGACTCGCACCGATGCGGGCGGCGGCGTCGACGGCGACGGGCAACAACAGGACGATGCTCGCCACCGGCGTGATGAGGTTCGCCAACAGCCCCGTCAGCAGGTAGACGACGACCACGACGGCGAAGAGCGGCAGTAGCGTCGCGCTCTCGACGATGGCGCTGGCGACGAGTGCATCGCCGCCGGTGTTCCGCAGCGCCGCCCCCAGCGGGATGACGCCCGCCAACAGGAACACGACGTTCCAGGAGACGGCGTCGTAGGCCTCCGAGGGCCGGAGACACCCCGTCGCGACCAACGCGACGATGCCCGCCAGTGCCGTGATGACGATTGGGTAGTAGCCGAGCGCGGCGACGGCGACGACGGCGGCCAGCGTCGCCACGACGATGGGTGTCTTCGGGGACAGCGGCGGGGTTTTCAGCGGTTTCGTCCCCGGTTCGGCGTCGTCGACGTCGGTCGCGAGCAATCCCTCGGCGTCTTCGAGGTGTTCGAGTCCCGCCTCGGTCGTCCGGACGAAGAGGGTGTCGCCGGCCGACAGCGTCACCTCGTCGAGTCCCGACCGGAACGTCTCGCTTCCGCGACGGACTGCCAGCACCGTCGCGGCGTAGCGGTCGCCCAACTGGAGTTCCGCGACGGATTTCCCGCGAGCGCGGGCCTCGGCAGGGACGACCAGTTCGGCGATAATCGCTTCCGTCGACGCCGAGAGGTCCGCGCTGGTCACTGTCTCGCGGTGGAGTTGCCGGAGGTCGAGGCGCTCGGCGACGGCGTTGGTCGCCTGCAGCGTCCCCCGGACGACGAGTTCGTCGTCGGCTTCGATGGTCCGGTTGTCGCTCGCGGTTTCGTCGTCCCGAATCAGCTGGACGGCGGTCACGTCTGCCTCGGCGTCGGCGAACGCCTCGGTGACCGGTTGGCCGACCAGCGGCGACGCCGCCCGCACTCGGAGCCGCGAGAGGTGGTCTTCGAGGTCGTACGTTTCCGTGAGGTCGCCGCTGACGGGTATCCGTGCGGGCGTCAGGCGGTAGCCGACGGTCAGCAGGTATGCCGCGCCGACGAGGAAGACGATGATGCCGACGGGCGTGAACTCGAACATCGAAAGCGGCTCACCGAGGCGCCGTCTGGCCACGTCGCTGGCCAGCAGGTTCGTCGCGGTCCCGACGAGCGTCAACGTCCCGCCCAACATCGCGGCGTACGACAGCGGCAACAGCAACTTCGACGGCGAGACGCCCGCGCGCTCGGCCAGTCCCGATATCATCGGGATGAACACCGCGACCACGGGCGTGTTGTTGATGAACCCGGCGGTGAGGCCGGTCGTGCCGATGGTCGCACCGAGCAACTGTCGTTCGTCGCCGCCGGTGAGCCGTCCCAACGCGAGACCGAGGCGGTCGACGAGCCCCGTCTTCTCGACGCCGGCACTGAGGACGTACATCGCGACGATGGTTATCGTCGCGGGACTGGCGAATCCCTGCAGTGCGGCGACCGTGTCGACGCCCGTGTACGGTTCGAGAACGACCAACGAGACGAGGACGCCGATGGCGGTGATGTCGGTCGGAAGCGTCTCGGTGACGAAGAAGGCGAGTGCGACCGCTATCAGCCCGAAGACGACGAGGGCGTCGACGCTGACCATTCGGGATTACTGTGGCTTCTCGGCAGTCTCGTCGAGTTCGGATGGTGCCTTGCTCATCGGTTCACTTCCGTTCGATGTCCGCGTCCGGTGCGTTCCGTTTGACGCTCTCGATGCCCTGTTTGGCTTTCTGTGGGCTGGCGTAACCCTCGCCGGAGTCGGCGATGATATTCCCGTTGTCGTGAACGAGCCGCCAGCGGTACTGGCCCGCTTCATCCTCGTATAGCTCGAACGTCGCGCCGCTCACTGTTTTTCGACCTCCGTGTTGTCCGTCAGTTGCTTCCGTGCCATGAATTGTCATCGACCGGCTGGAATGATAAAACCTCACCAGCCGTGTCTCGCCCTCGGAAGAATACTGTGGGTTGAGGTGTGTGACGGCTATCGCAGAGTGGCGCCGAGAGAGTGTACTCGAAGGCGTCACTCGACGGGTGAGAACGGTCGAAAGAACGGGTCGAAACCGGTGTCGTTACTTGCCGCGCTTGTCGTTGGCGCGGATGCTCGGGCGCACCTTCTCGGCACCGGTGCCGCGGTTCTGCTGGCCGCGGCCGCGCTGGCCGGCGGAGGTGCGGCCTCGGTAGGCCCGACCTTTGTGGCTGTCGTCGCAAATCCAGTTCAGGTCGTCGTCGTTCTGAATCGCACCGTGTTCGGGGTCCAGCAGGATGACTTCGAACCACTTCTGGGAGCCGTCCTCACCGACCCAGTAGGAGTTCAGCACACGGAGGTTCCGGTAGCGTCGACTCGAGCGCTCCTCGGCGATGCGTTGGAGGTTCTTCCGGCGGGTAATCTTGTTGACACCCTGTCGCTTCGAGCGACGGCCGGCCTTGAAGCGCTGTTTGCGGGCGCTGCCCTTCCGGACCGACACCCGGGCGACGACGACGCCCTGTTTGGCCTTGTAGCCGAGCGAGCGAGCTCGGTCGAGGCGGGTCGGTCGTTCGACACGTTCGATTGCGCCCTGGTCGCGCCAGTCCTGTTGGCGCTGCCACTGTAGTTCCGCGAGCTTTCCTTCCTTCGGCGTTTTCCACGCCTCTCGGATATGCGAGTAGAAGCTTCGTGCCATATGTGTTCACCACGGGCGTTGCGTGGTTCAATTCCCGCCGCGGCCACCCGCGAGGGGAATCACATCCCGACCTGCGTAGACAGGTGCCCGCTGGTGCCCGTCGTCCAGCGAGTTATCCGAATTTCCACAGCGTCGTGGTTAAGGGCTTCGAAACGCCTTCCACAGCAGTCGGCCGATACAGCCCCCAGACGGCTCGAAGATGTCGCTTCGGACGTTCGCACCTGTTTCAGGCCGCCTCTGCACTCGGGATGGTGGTCGCAACCTCCGTGAAATATCGGATTTGATATCGTCAATAGTGGTTTATCACTGCACCGGCGGGCTGGACGCTACTGAACACACAACACCGCGTAAAACGCCCCGTACCTTCGAATTCAGGCGAATTCGCGCACAGTCTCGAAACTATCTTCGGCGAGCGCCGCCGCCAGCGCCGAGCGGTCGACCTCGGGTGTCTCGTTCGGGTATTTCTGCTCGAAGTAGCCCAGCAGATTCTCTACGTCCCGTTTCAACAGTTCCTCGCTGTTTTCGTGTTCGGTCGGCACCGCTTGGGGCCAATCGAAAATCGTCACACCCTCGCTGGAGACGAAGACGTTGTACTCGCTCATGTCGGCGTGGACGTAGCCGGCGTCGTAGGCCGCCGCCATTTCCTCGCAAATCAAATCGATGACGCCGACGACCTGCCCGGAATCGAGTTTCGCACGCGAAAGCTCGACGCCGCCGAGTTTCTCCATGACGATGGCGTGGCGGTTCTGGTCGACCGGCCGCGGCACGCGAACGTCGGGGTACAGCGTCTCCAACGCTTCGTACTCTCGCTCGGCGGCCTTGCGTGCGGTGTAGAGCCACGAGCGGTGTTCGTTGTCGGCGGTGTACTCCCGTTCCTTCTGGACTTCTCGGAAGTTCGTGTACCCCTCGCGGTGGTACTTCAGCGCCAGCGGCTGGAACGACCGTGCCTCGTACACGTCGCTTTCCTTGCCGACGCCGAGGGGGGCGCCGACGCCGTCGATGGTGTCCCGCTCGGAGAAGGTTCGCAGTGCCAGCGCGTCGTACCCCTCGAACGTGAGCCTGTAGCCGGTGTACTGGATGGTCTTTCGCTCGACCAGCCCCCGGTCCATACAGCGGTCGACGCGATAGGTAACTTCCTCCTCGTCGAGCCGTGAGAACTCGGGGAGCTTCTCGACTGCGACCCACCGCGAAAAGCGCATCCCGTGTTCGAGCCCCGACAGCAGGTGGAAGTCCTCGGGCTCCAACTCGGCCATCTGCGCGGCGACGTTCTGGACCATCTCGCTTCCTGTAGCGGCCGGACACTCAAAAGCGCCTCGCGTGCGACTCAGGAGGTAATAAACTACATATCACGATACAAAATGTGGTTGGGTCGCCACAAAGCGAGGCGTGAAAATCGGCCGCGACAGCGTCTATGGGCGACCGAAACGGGCAGTAGCCGGTCAGGCCCCGGGCAGAACCCACTGCGCGCGACGGTCGACGGGCACTCTCAGTACTCGGCGGGTTCCAGGGTTCTCGGGTTGTAGTGACCGACTACCGCCGGAAGGTCCGCGATGCTGTTCGAGGAGTCGACTTCGCCGACCGAGGCAGTTGGTATGGCCACGCCCTCGCAGGCCAGGGGTCGCCGTGAGGTAACTAGATGTCGCGGTGACAATCGGTATCCCAACGTCTGTATCGTATTTCGGGATTCCGTCCTGTTGGTTCCCCCCTGCGAGTTGTCCCGTCTCTTCCCGAAGCTCCGACCGCGGGCACCCACGTTGCTATCCAGACACGAAATTGCGACCGGTGCGTGGTCGTCGATTATCGGTTTCGAAACCCGTTCGAACTCATGTCCACCTCGTGCGTCCGGGAGTGTCTTCCGAACAGTCCGTGGAATTCTCGACGATGGCGTTCCGAGAACACCGAGATGGTGAATTCCTCCAATTCCGGAGGACTCGGGCTCTTTTCGTCGGCCTCACGTGCTCGACTTCTGTCGCAACGTATCGGATTTGATATCGTACTATACACTTTATCGACGTTTTGACGGCCGCCCATACTCTCATGCTTGTTCCGGCCGAATCGTGGGGCATGAACGTCGCTATCGTTCTCTTCGAGGGGTTCGATGAACTCGACGCGGTCGGTCCGTACGAGGTGTTCCAGCTCGCGGGGCGGTACGGTGGGGACCTCTCGGCGGAGTTGGTCACGCTGGAGCCGACCGAGCGAATCGTCGCCCGAAGCGGCATGCGAGTCGAACCGGACGGGACGCTCGACGGCACCGACGTGGACCTCCTTCTCGTCCCTGGTGGCGGGTGGAACGACGACGGCCCCGGCGTTCGCGTCGAGTACGACCGCGGCGAGATTCCCGACCGCCTCGCCCAGTATCACACCGAGGGAACGGCCGTCGCGTCGGTGTGTACCGGCGCGTTGCTGCTCGCGAAGGCCGGACTGCTGGATGGTCGTCCGGCGACGACACACCACACCGCACTCGAAGACCTCCGAGAACTGGGCGCCGATGTCGTCGAGGACCGCGTCGTCGACGACGGCGACGTGCTCACGGCCGGCGGCATCACCTCGGGGTTCGACCTCGCCCTCCACATCGTCGCCCGAGAGTGCGGGGAGTCGGTCGCCGACTCGGTCGCCCGCGAGCTGGAGTACGAGCGAGTGATTTAGGAGCCCTGACGACGGAGGAACTGGCGTGCGACTGGAGAACACCTACATCGCCGTCGACGGGGTGGGAGAGACGACCGAGCGAAACCTCTGGGAGCGCGGCGCCCGGACGTGGTCGGAGTTCGACCCCTCGCTGTGCGGGTCGACGACCGCCGACCGCATCGAATCGTTCATCGACACCGCCCGTCCGCGCCTCGATTCGGGCGATTCGGACTTTTTCGCTCAGCAGTTGCCCTCCAGCGAGCGGTGGCGACTGTACGAGAACTTCCGCGATGAAGCGTGTTTCTTCGACATCGAGACGACGGGACTGGACCACTCCCGAAACGAGGTGACCTGTGTCAGTTTCCATCAGGGCGGCGACACCGAGACGCTCGTCTCCGGCGACGACCTCACTCGGGAGAACCTTCAGGCGCTACTCGACTCGCCGCTGCTCGTCACGTTCAACGGCGCGCGCTTCGACGTGCCGTTCCTCGAGGAGTCCTTCGACCTCTCTATCGACATTCCGCATCTCGACTTGATGTACCCCTGCAAGCGCGTGGGACTGTCGGGCGGGCTGAAGGCCATCGAACCCGAGGTCGGCGTCGAGCGGGACCGACCCGACATCTCCGGAAAGGACGCGGTTCGGCTGTGGCGGGAACACGAACGCGGTGTCGACGGCTCGCTGGAGACGCTCGTCTCGTATAACCGCGAGGACGCGGTCAACCTCAAGACGGTCGCAGACCGGACCGTCGAACGGCTCGACCGGCGGACCTTGCCTTAACTCGACGTCGAGCGGCCGAACAGCCCCTGCGGACGAACGAGCAGGACGACAACGAGCATCACTAATCCGGCCAGTCCGGTCAGCGACGGCGCGATGAGCGTCGTCATCGCGGTGTCGAGGAAGCCGATAATGTAGGCACCGACGATGCTCCCGCGGAGCGACCCCAGGCCGCCCAACACGACGATGGAGAACGACAGCACCATCGGGTCCAGTCCCATCGAAGGACTACCGGTTTGGAACGCCAACAGCAAGACGCCGGCGACGCCGGCGAGGGCGGCGGCGACAGCCCAAACGTACGTATTGACGTTGTCGGCATCGATGCCGACGAGCGAGGCCCCCCGCTTGCTCATGTTCGTCGCTTGGACGGCTTTGCCGGTTGGTGTGTGGTTGATGTAGGAGACCAACAACACGACGACGGTCCACGAGAGGACGAAGACGAACACGAAGTGTGTCTGCACCTCGCGTCCGAGCACCTCGACCCCGCCGGGGACCGGGGAACTGAGCGTGATAGTTCCCCCGCCGAAGACAGCCCCGAGGACCGCCTCTATTGCGAATCCGAGGATTATCGTGACGATAATCGTGACGACCGGTTGGTCGCGAATGTACTGGACGACGCCGCGATAGAGGACTGCACCGAGGACGCCGGAGACGACGGCCGACAACGCGAGTGCGGCCCACAGGCCCATCCCCCACGCGTTGACAGCGTGATAGGAGGTGTAGGCGCCGACAGTCAACAACGCGCCGTGTGCGAAGTTCAGCACTTCGCCGACGCCGAAGATGAGCGTAAAGCCAATGGCGACCAGCAGGTACAGCGAACTGATGGCTGCGGCGTTGATGACGAACTTCACGAGGTCAACGGGCATAACCCACCTCCTCGCCGTTGTTCATCGCATCCATGGTGGTTTGACGTACTCCGCGGTCTTGTTTCGCTCCGGCGCGAACGCTTCCATGACGCCGCCGTCTTCGCCGCTTTGCCACTGCTGGAAGATGGGGACGCCGGATTCCTCGATGCTGCTCCACTCCGGGTCGTGTGCGAACTCGGTGTCGGGGCCCCGGAAGCCGAGTTCGGGCATGAACGATCCGCCGGTGAAGGCACAATCCTCTTCGAGAAACGGTATCAATTTCTCCGGGTCGGTGCTACCGACTTCGCCGACGGCGTGTGCGTACACCTTCACGGCGTCGTATGACAGCGGCCCCGGATAGGCGGGGCTTCCTCCGAAGCGGTTCCGGTACTCCTTGAGGTATGGTTGAGTCTGTGGTGTGTTCTCAGTCTGTGGCGTCGCGGCATTCATCGTCCACAGCGACTCGGCGGCGCCATTGACATCCTCCCAGTAGCCCAACTGCATCGCGGGGAGGTGGATACCACCCATCTCGAAGTTCCGCTGTTGGTCGGCCCACTGTTCGTTGGCGACGGTGGCCGAGATGACGAGGAAGACGGCGGCGAGGTCGACGCCCGCAGATTCCATCCGGTCGTAAATCGGGGTCCAATCGTTGACGGACCCCGAGACAACCTCGGCGACTGGTACTTCGACGAACTCCGACATGGCGTCTTCCAGTGCCCGCAGGCGTTCCTCGGCGCCGATGTTGAGGTTCTCGACGATGATGCCGACGCGGTCCCACCCCAACTGGTCATTGTATTTCTCGATGAGTTGGACTTGCGCCCGCTGAAGGTCAATGAGGTTCAAAGGCCCGACCCGGAAGAAGTACTTGTACTTCTCGTACTCTTGTTGGGGGTCACCACCGATGGGACTGGTCTCCCGACTGATGAGTCTGGCCGGGAGTGGCCACGGCGACACTGAGGTGAGATGTAGTTTCTCGTTTTCCGAAACCGCCGGCAGGAACCCTCGTGGGTAGAGTCCGCCGATGGTCACGTCAGCCCCCTGGCTCATGAGCCGCCGATAGGCCGTCTCCTCGCCACTGGGACTGGCCGACCCACCGGCCGTCGTCAGTTCGACAGTGCCGTCCACTGCACCGCTTCCGTTCAACTCATCGATGGCTATCCGTGCGGACTTCGCCACGTCGGCCCCGAAGTCGGTCCGCATTACGCCGACGGTAAACGACGGTGCCGCCGGATTCCCGGTTACCGTCCCTTGGGACCCACGCGGGGCCGTGTTCTCACCGAGACTCTGGCAGCCAGCGAGTGCCGACACCGTCCCCGCGCCCGCGTATTGCAGGAACCGACGCCGCCCGGTGTGGGTGTCCATGTTTCCAGCTGTCATCTGGCTGCCTGTGCTTTCTAACAACCCATATTAAAAGATTACCAATAGGAAATATTTGTCTGTTAATACGATGTCGGCGCAGAAGCTCTAAGATAGCTACTGAATCGATATCCGGAGATATACGGGGGTTTTTATCTTATAAAAGACTAGCCCTTGTTTTGAACTCTTTTATAAACGAACTCGGATATTTTATATAAAAAATATGCTTAGTTGACAACGACATATCTGGGCCTCTGAAACCGATATTACAGCGGATAGGTGTTTAAATATTCAAAAGAATTATGTGTTGGGGGTCGCACTGCCACTCAACGATGTCCAAAGCGAGCGAGCGAACTTCGACGGACTCCGAGGGGTCTGCTGGAGTGCTCCCGACACCCGTTCGGGAGTCGCTTGACGAACTCCATCTCGCGGTTCTGGGGGGGTTCTCGGTCCTCGGGGCAGCGGTCGAAACGGTCGAACGACGAATCGGGTTGGCGCTGTTGGCGATTCAACGCGCTGTCGGGAGTTTGTTCACACCGGTTCGAAATCAGTCGGAATCGCTGCCGGTCGGTGATGCCGACCGTCGCCTTCGAGAGGGGATTCGCTCCGGCTCCGACGCCACGAACGCCGCGGCCCGCCGAACCGAACGCCTGCTGGCGCATCACATTCCCCGTATTCCGGCGCCGACTTTCACCACCGTACGTTTCGGCGAGATACCGACCCGGTATCTGGTCGGGGCACTCGGCGCTGTGGCGTTGTTGGCGGTTCCGGTCGGCCTGACTGCCTTTCAGTTGTCCGCGCTCATCCTCCCGGTGTACCTGATGGTGTTCGCGATGTCGTGGGACATCGTCTCCGGCTACACGGGTCAGATAAGCCTCGGGCACACGGTGTTTTTCGGCCTCGGCGGCTACACGTCCACGGTGTTAAATCTCCAACACGGCGTCTCGCCGATACTCTCGATTCCGTCCGGCGTCGTGGTCGCCGCTCTCGGGGGCCTGCTCATCGGCTATCCTGCCCTCAGAATTCGGGGCCCGTATCTCTCGCTTGTCACTCTTATTTCGCCGATTATTCTCCTGCAACTCGTTATTCTCTTCAACAACAACCTTCCTTACATCGCCCCGAGCGGTCTTGGCGGTATCAACGGCTTCGTCGCACAGAACGACCCGCTGGTCGGGACGACGACCGCCGCCGTCCTTACCGTTCCGTCGTTCCCGTGGCAGGTCATCATCGATTACTACCTCGCCGTCGTCTTGTTCTTCGTCGTCTTCGCGGTCCTGTTTCTCGTTACGCGGGCCAACACCGGCGAAATTCTCACGGCCATCCGTGAAAACGAAGACGCAGTTGAGGCCGTCGGCATCGACACGGCGAAATTCAAACTGTTCGCGTTCGTCCTCAGCGGTGCCGTCGGCGGCCTCGCGGGTGCGATGTTCGTCCATACTTCGATCGGGAACCCTCTGAACCCACAACAGATACTCGACGTGGCTCTCGCTATCAACATCGTGATGATGTCCATCCTTGGCGGGATGGGGACCATCGTCGGCGCCGCTGTCGGCGCCGTTTTCTTCGTCGTGATGAGTTTCCTTATCGACAGTTTCGGTGGTGTCGTCGCTATCCCGTTGGTCGGCGAAACCCTCGCGTCGCTGATGCCTGCTCCCCTTCTCGCCATCGCACTCCTCGTCATCGTCTTCCGGCCGACGGGTTTGGTACCGGCGGCCGTCCGCGCTGGGCGGTGGCTCGCGACCGACCCCGAAGCGCGACTTGACGGCGGCCAGTAACTGTCCCCGGTATCGACTCACCGCTAGCTTCTCGGCGAACCGACTGCCAACTTCCCGTTGAACCGGCGAAAAAGAAACGACTGTCTACTTCAGTTTCGTCTGGTCCGGAGCGCCGCACCAATAAGCAGTGCGACGACTGCGAGGCCGACGCCGAATCCGGGGCCCCCTCCGGATGTCGGAGTCGGACCGACTCCGGCCGTAGACTTTGATGTCGCCGTGCCGGCCGGTTCTGGCGTCGCTGTTGTCTGGGATGTTGCGGTGGGGTCCGGCGTCGCGGCGTCAGTCGGTTCAGGTGTGGCGGTCGTTTGGGGTGTTGTGGGGTCCGGCGTCGCTGTTGTGGTCTGTGGCGTTGTGGTGGATTCCGGTGTCGCAGTCGTCTCGGGCGTCGCCGTGGAACCGGGGCCGTCACCGCCCGGTGGGCCGAACTTCTCTCGGGCATCGGCTCGACTCTCACAGTCGCTGCAGATGTACACCCAATTGGTGAACGCGAAGAATTCGACTTCCTCGCCCGATTCGACGCCCGTCCCGTTGACGAAAATCCAGGCCCGGTACCAGCCTTCAACGTTAGGGAAGTCGTTGCAGTCTTTCAACCCGAGGATGACTTCGTCGTCTGGGTTGATGCGGACCGGGTCGGAGGCCAAGGCGCCGTCCGACTCCTGTGCGAACTCGAAAGTCAACTTCTCGCGGTGGTCCCAGCCGTCTGGTGCAACCCGTTCTCCGCGGGGTTGCATTGGCGGCTCTTCGTCGGCGGACTCGTTGTTTGTAGTGAACCGCTGGTTCTGGAAAGCGTTGACCAGCGAGATGTCTGTGGTCGTTCCGGTCCGATTGTTGCCACGGTCGATGCCCGCACCGACGATGTCGCCGGTCCCGCAGTTGGCCGTCGGGAGCGTGGTCCGGTAACTGTAGTAGTGGACGTTGAACGGTTCGTCTATCTTCTCGCCCGGTACGGTGTAACTGTGGAACGTCGCCTCAGTGTTACCGGGCTCGTGGCTGTCGTTCGGAATGCCGTAAAATGCGCTCTGAATCGTTTCGGTATACTCGTTGGAGTCGTAGTAGTCGTTGTTCGCGTAGTAGCCGTCCTCGTAGGTCCCATCCGCAGCGACGGGGAACGCGATGGCGGCACCGATTGCGGACGTTGCGAGCAGGAGCGCAAGAATCGTGGGGAGTATGGTGTCTCTCATCGTTCTCTAAGTGCGGAAAGTCGGCGGCGCACACTGGCCGCGTTGTTCAGGTAGTAGCCGATAGCCGCGGGCACCGCGGCGACGACGAGGAACCCAAGGAGTATCTTCAGGTCCGTCACCGTGAGGATACGGGCCCACGGGTCCGTAATGCCGGTCATGTCCGCAGTCGCGAGGACGGTCGCGTTCAGCGCTATCGGAGTTGCGGCGAGCAGTATCGCTACGGCATAGAGTCCGCTGGCTGCGACCGCCCGCCTATCTGGGCGACGGTACAACAGGAACCCCACTGTGAGCGCTACGACGCCGAACACGACTGTCCGGGGGAGGAGGTCCGCTGTCAACCACGCGGCGTAGAACGCCGTCACGGCGGCAGCAGCAACTGCCAGCGCCGTCGTTGCGGTGTCGTGGGTGTGGTCGAACAGTGGCAGGGATGAATCGCTCGTCGCCATGGTTACCTCGGGACCGCCCTCCTTGGCGGTCGTTGTGGGTCGGGCATCGATTCGAGCTCGTCGAACGGCGGTTCCGGAGCAGTCTTCCAGTCCCCCTGTGGGTTCTCGTCGGCCTGCATCTGCATGAACAACTTCAGCGACACCATAGACACCCACGGGTCGCCGCCGTCGAGTATTCTGTTCCCGCCGTCGAGACCTGCCGGACGCGCGGTGTCGTACTCGTTGTTCCGGAAGACGTTTCCGCCTCCGGAGGGCGCACCTTCCGCGAGATCGGCCCGACCGGAGTTCTTGACGACGTTGTCTTCGATGCGGTTGCCCGCCGGTTCATAGATATTCTCGTCTTTCGAGATGCCGGCGACGATGCCGAAGTTGGCGTGGTCTCGAACCGTGTTGTTGAGGACTTCGTTGTTGATTCCACCGGCGATGTTGATGCCGGTGCCGAAGGCGCCGTAGGTGTAGCCGAACGACGGCGCGTTGTCGTTGTTGTTGGCCTCAATGAGGTTGTTCTCGATGCGGGCAGAATCCTGCGGCGGGTCGAGTTCACTGTCCAAGGAGTTCGGAACGATGCCTCCCATGTTGTGGCGGAACTCCGAATCCGCGATGGTGAGGTAACCGCCGGCGTTCGTCCCCGAGTATCCGAGGCCGTTGTTCTCCGAACGGCAGTTCTCCAGCCGGGCGTAACACGGCTTACACTGTCCGAGGTAGAAGCCGCCGTCGGTGTGACCGGAGGCATAACAGTGGTCGTAGCGGCCGTGCTGGGAGTCGATGTTGTAGATCCCGTACACCTTGTTGTTGTGGGCGGTGAGGTAGGACCCTCGCCACCCGGTCACGCCCGACCAAAAGAACCCGTTTCGCTGGTAGTGGCGTGCGGTCATGTTCTCGACGACGACATCGTCGACTGTCGCAAGGATGCCGTCCTGCCGTTCGAACTCCCCGTCGAGGATGACCTCGTTCCGGTCCGTACCGCGGATGGTCAACTTTGGGGTGTCGGGTATCGTCACCGCCTCGTTGTACACACCCGGGCCGACGAGGACGAGGTCCTCTGGTTCAGCGGCGTTTACCGCCGCCTGAATCGATTCGTACTCCTCGGGGACACGATGGGTGGTGTATCCCTCGTAGGGGTCGGGGTCATCCCGCGGTGGTTGCGGCGCGGGGAACTTCGAGGATGAACCCTCTTGGCCGGTCGCGGTCGTCGCGGCGAGTCCGAAACCCCCGCCACCGACCGCTCCGACCGTTTTGAGCAGTTTTCGCCGGTTGAGCGTCATTACACCCCCACAACCCCCGGTGCCCCGGTATAATACTACTGCCTTCGATGTACGGACCAGAATAAAATACCGTGAATCGACGGCTCTGTCGACCGATGTCTTACTCCTCGACCACGCGAACGCCGCCCTTCATGCCCAATTCCTCGTGGGGTTCACAGTAATACTGGTACACGCCGGGAGTGTCAAAATCGTACTCGAAGGTCGTGCCACCTTCGTCGTGGAACTCGCTTTTGAAGGTCTCATCGGCCGCCACGACGTTGTGTCGGCCGCCACGCCCCGTCCACTCCCAGACGACGGTCGTCCCCGGCGTGACGCGTATCGCCGCCGGTTCGAAGGCCAATCCGTCGTCGCTACCGCCGACTGCGACTGTGACCGTCGATGTGTCTGTTCGGTCGACCTCGCCGTCGTAGTTGTCGACGTTCTCGAACCACCCTTCGTTGTAGGTAGTCGCTTGTCCGGAGTCGCCACTACCGATACAGCCACCGAACACGACCGAAATCGACGCTCCGAGGAACGCTCGCCGATGCATACGAATCGCTATTCCAGACCGTAGAAGTATATTATGCCTTACAATGACGGCAAAGGAAGTATGCGGACCGGTCAGTACCCTCGGGTATGCTGCGACGAGGGTTCCTTGCGGCGGCCACAACGGCCGTCACCGCTTCCGGGTCGGGATGCCTCGGTGGGCTTTCGAGTGGGTCTATCCAGGTACCCGAACCGCTCTCGGACCGTCCCGATGCTGTCTATCGACCAACCCACGCCAGCGGAGCGCGGACCGTCAAGACGGCGACAGTCGGCGACTACGGCGTCGGGCTTCTCTACAGCTATCCGAGTCGGTTCTGGGACCTCAATGGCCGGACGACCTACCGCCGGTCGGTCGAAACTGATGACTCGGTACACCTGATGGCCGTGGTGTGGGATGCAGAGACAAAAACCGTCCTACCGGAGGCCGGTGTCACCGCGGAGATTCGTCGCGACGGCGATATCGTCACCGAAGGTGTCGTCTACTCGATGATATCCCAGCGGATGGGGTTCCACTACGGCGACAACGTGGCGTTGCCGGGTGAGGATACCTACACCGTCGAGATTACTGTCGGCGGCATGCCGCTTCGGAAAACCGGGGCCTTCGAGGGTCGCTTCGACGAGGGTGAAACCGTCGATTTCGAGTTCGACTACCGACCCGAAGACCGGGAGACCCTGCCCTTCAAAACGTACGACGACGCTGGCCGACACGGAGCGCTGTCGCCGTCGCCGACCGACGAGGTGCCCGCCTCGACGGTGCCACCGGCGTCGGCCCTTCCAGGTGAGACGCTCGGAACGGTCCAAACCAGCGACGCGGTGTTGACGGTGCTTCGACTCACGGGCGAGGCCGCCGCTAGATTCGATACCGACCGCTATCTCACCGTCCTCGCACATACGCCGTACAACCGGATTCCGCTGCCGATGATGGGGCTCCGAATGCGACAGCGGCGGGGAGGTTCACGTTTCGACGAACGGATACTCACGCGAACGATGGACCCCGAACTTGGCTACCACTACGGCGCCGCCGTGGACGCCGTGGGGGAGGAAATCGCCTTCGAGACGATGACGCCGCCACAACTCGCCCGCCACGAGGGATACGAGACGGCTTTCGTTCGGATGCCGACGAAGACGCTCCGTCCGTAGTCTGAATACCGACTCCCACAACTCTTTGCTGGTGGGCGATAACCGCCCTACTATGTCCGAGCAGTTCGGTAATCGGAAAGTCAACCGCGTGTACCGCGAGGGAATGCATGAGGGGAAATCGCCCGATTTCCCGGTCAGTTACGAGGATCTGCGGGACGCCGCACACGACGCGATGGACGACACTGCGCGTGCGTACATCCACGGCGGCGCCGGCGCCGAGGAGACGTTCCGCAAGGAACAGGACTTCTCGGAGTGGCGCATCGTCCCGCGGATGCTGCAGGGCGTCGCCGACCGAGATTTGACGATCGAGGTTCTCGGTCAGGAAATCGACTACCCCGCGATGGTGACGCCGCTCGGCGTCCAGTCGCTCGTCCACGACGACGCCGAACTCGCGACGGCGGCGGCCTGCGACGAACTGAACGTCCCCTTCATCCTCTCGTCGTTGTCCTCGACGTCGATGGAGGAGGTCGCCGATGAGTTGGGTGACACGCCGAAGTGGTTCCAGTTCTACTGGTCGTCGGACGAAGACATCGCCCGCTCGTTCCTCAACCGCGCCGAGGACGCGGGCTACGACGCCATCGTCGTCACCGTCGACGCACCGACGCTGGGGTGGCGAGAACGCCTCATCGAGCGCGGCTACTACCCCTTCCTCGACGGCGAGGGCGTCGCGAACTACTTCTCGGACCCCGAGTTCCGCAGCCAACTCGACGACCCGCCGGAGGAGGACCCACAGGCCGCCGTCGACCACTTCCTCGACATCTTCGGCGACTCCTCGCTGACGTGGGACGACCTCGAGTTCGTCTTCGAGAACACCGACCTGCCGGTGCTCATCAAGGGCGTCCTCCACCCCGAGGACGCCCGACTGGCGGTCGAACACGGCGCCGACGGCGTCGGCGTCTCCACCCACGGCGGCCGACAGGTCGACGGCTCCATCACTGCCATCGAGGCGCTGCCGGACATCGTCGACGAGGTCGGCGACGAAGCCACCATCACCTTCGACTCGGGCATCCGCCGCGGGTCGGACATGTACAAGGCGCTGGCGCTCGGCGCCGACGCCTGCCTCATCGGCCGACCGTTCATCTACGGACTGGCGCTCGGCGGCCAGGCGGGCGTCCACCACGTCTTAGAGAACCTCATCGCGGACTTCGACCTCACGATGGGGTTGGCCGGCCGTGATTCGGTGTCGGAAGTCAACCGCAACTCCCTGCGCCACGAAGACGACCTCTGAGGCGTCGGGAGCCGATGCCGCTTCGATACATCTGTTACGACTGTGGCTCTCGGGGTAGCGACGGCAGCGGCCGGTGTGGTTGTGGCGAACCGTTGTGGCTCGACACATCGCCCGATGCGTTCGACTGGGACGACATCGTCGACGCGCCCGGGTTGTGGCGCTACGAACCGTTGTTGCCGGCCTCGCTTCCCAGTCCACCGAGTCTCGCGGCTGCTGCGGGCGGGACGCCGCTGCTCCGCGACGACGCTCTCGATTCGTTCGTCGGCGCGTCGGTCCACCTGAAACTCGAGGGCCAACAGCCGACGGGGAGTTTCAAGGACCGGGGCAGTGCCCTCGCGTTGGCGGCGATGGAGGCGGGCCTACTGGGCGAAAGCGAGGCTATCGGAACGGTTTCTCACGGCAACATGGCGATGAGTACCGCTGCCTTCGCTGCCGCCTTCGACCGGCCGTGTGTCGTTCTCGTGCCCGACGATATCCCACCCGAACGGCTCGGTGTCATCGGGCAGTTCGACCCGACGATACTCCGGGTTCGCGGCGACTACGGCCGACTGTACGAGCGGTCGCTGGAACTCGGCTCGGAGTACGGAATCCGATTCGTCAACTCCGATTCGCCGCTCCGCGTCGAGGGACAGAAGACGACGGCGCTGGAGCTGTGTGAGGCCTTTGCGCCGTCGACGCCCGACGGAATCGTACTGCCGGTCAGCAGCGGCGGCCACGCCAGCGGCGTCTGGAAAGCCCTCGGAGAACTCCGGGCCGCGGGCGTAATCGATGACCTGCCGGCGCTGCATCTCGTCCAAGCGGCGGCCTGTGCGCCAATCGCCGAGGCCTTCGCCGCCGACGAAGAGACGGTGTCGGCCGTCGAGGGCGGCGAGACGATTGCCTACTCCATCGCCAACGCCGACCCGCCCAGCGGGACACGGGCGTTGCGTGCGGTTCGGGACACCGGCGGGGCCGCTCTTTCGGTCGACGACGACGCCATCCGGAGCGCCCAGCGGCAACTGGCGACCGGGGCCGGCGTGAGCGTCGAGACATCGGGCGCGGTTGCTCTCGCGGGCGCGAAGCAGTTGGTCGCCGACGGCGTCTTCACGGAAGACGACGACGTGGCCGTCGTCGCCACCGGAACCGGCCTCACCGAAGCATCGGCAGACGTATCGGCTCCGGCCGTCGACCTCGCTGCCCTCGACGGTCTCCTCGCCGAGTTCGCCGGCCGCTGACCCGATATCAGACCGACCCGACGACGACGTAGAAGGGGACGGTTTCACGGCGTCGGTACTCCCCCGCCTGAACTTGCCGGACGGCCTCTCGACCCATCTCGCGCCACTCGGCTCTGAGCGCGTCGAGTTCGGCGTCGGTGCCGGCCATCGTCTCCCGACGCTCTCGGAGACCGGCGCCGCTTGCCTTCCGGCCGACTTCGCGCACGTCGCGGTCGCTGTACGGCGGTTCGACCACGAGCGTCTGGTCGTATCGCCTCGTCGTAATCCCCGAAAGGCCGACCGACTCGAAGAGGTCGGCGGTGTCGGCGCCCAGGGCTACATCGGTATCGACACCGCTGAGGTACCGCCGTCGCGCCCGCCGGGCCAACTCGCCTTCTGCGTCGACCGTCGAGGCGACCGAGACGGCGCTGTTGTCGGGTTCGATGGCTGCTACCCGCTGGTCAGCGACGCGGGCGAACTCCCGAAGCGCCCGCTCGGGGTCGGGGAGGTTGATGAGCAGCGCCTGACAGACGACGAGGTCGAAGGTGTCGTCGGGGAACGGCAGGCGGTAGGCGTCGCCCCGAACAGCGGGGCCGTCGAGTTCGGCCAGCAGGTCGGCGTCGCGGTCACAGCCGACCACCTCGCGTCGGATTCCTCGCGGAGGACGCGGGTCAGCGCACCCTCGCCACAGCCAACGTCGAGGATTCGCTCACAGGAACCGAGTTCCAGCGGTTCGAGTGCCCCCCGGCTCTCCGCCCACATCCCTCGCCGCGTCTCGCGGAGGTACTCCGCGGAGAACTGCCGCATTGGTGGCTCCAAGTGGATGGTCGATTAAAACGTGGTCGGTCCGCGCTATGCCTCGTACAGCTCTCGGACGCGCTGGATGTTCCACGCGAATGACTTGCCGTTCTCGGTCGGGGTCTCTAGAACGAACGGCACGTCTTCGACGGCGTCGTGGTTGACGAACGCGCGCATGCCTTCCTCGCCGATGAGTCCCTCGCCGATGTGGGCGTGTTCGTCCTTGTTCGTCCCGCACTCGTGTTTCGAATCGTTGAGGTGGACGTACTCGAGGTGTTCGAGGCCGACCTGTGCGTCGAACTCGTCGAAGGTTTCGGCGACGCCTTCGGGCGTCGAGAGGTCGTAGCCGGCCGCGAACATGTGGGCGGTGTCCAGACAGATATCGAGGTCCTGTTCGCTGCGGTCTAAGACGCCGGCGAGTTCCTCGAAGGTGCCGCCGAGTTTCGTCCCGCTGCCGGCGTCGGATTCGATGAGAATCGTCACGCCGTTGGGCACGTCGAGTTCGTCGAGCACGGAGGCGGCGTTGTCCAGTCCCCCGTCGACCCCGGCGCCGGTGTGGGCGCCCAGATGGACGTTGACGTAGGGAACGTCGAGTTTCGCGGCGGCGTCACACTCCTTCTGCATCGAGTCCAGCGATTTCTCGCGGAGGTCGTCTTTCGGCGTACAGAGGTTGACGAGATAGGATGTGTGAATCATCCACGGCGCGACGCCGTTGTCTTGGGTGAGGTCGCGGAACCGCTCGGCCTCCTCGTCGCCGATGTTCGGGTCTTGCCACACCTGCGGGGAGTGGGTGAAAATCTGCCCGCAGTTCCCCTCGTATTCGAGTTGTTCCTCGACCGCGTTGTAGACGCCCCCCGCGATGGAGGTGTGTGCGCCGACTCTGAGCATACCGCTACTCCGAGAAGCGGGAAAATAGGGGCTTCGGAATCGGCGGTCGGGGTCGGCGAGTGTCCGCTCGTGTCGGGCTACTCCAGGGGGTCGGTCCGGTCGCGGACCCACGCGTCGGCGGCGTACTTCTCGTTTGCAACCGTCGCAGCTCGTTCCCGTTCGGTGTCGGTCCAGCCGCCCTCCTCGGCGTCGGCCCACTCGGCGAGGGACTCCTCGACGGCGGCGACGAACTGCGAGCGATGGAGGTCGTAGCCACCGAAGGCACCGAGGCCGGTTTCGACCGTCTCGTCGTAGCCGATGAACTCCTCGATGCCGCAGACCCGCTCTTCGAACTCCTCGGCCGTCACCGGCGGGTCGGCGAAGCATTCGAGGTGGCGTTCGGCGTTCACGTCGAAGGTCAACGAGCCGTGTTGAACGACCGCATCGCGGGTGCGGTACTGGGCGTTGCCGGCGATTTTCCGGCCGTCCGGACCGACGAGGTCGTGGGCGGGGTCAAGCGCCCGGAGGTAGCAGGCGGGGTCGTACAGCGCCTCGCGCTCCTCGTCGGCGAAGGACACGTCGACGCCGACCTCCTGGAAGGCGTCGACGACGGGTTCGAGCAACTCCCGATAGCACTCCGTCACGTCGCTGGGGAACTCCTCGGCGGGGGCGATAATCGAGTAGGCCACGTCGCCGGCGGTGTCGTGGTAGATGGCGCCGCCGCCGGTCGGTCGGCGCGTCACGTCGATGTTCCACTCCTCGCAGAACTCCCAGTCGATTGCGCCGGGGTCGGTCGCATACCCGAGCGACAGCGTACTCGGGAGCCACCGGTACAGTCGGACGGTCGCGGGGCCGCCCGAGGCGACGGTCTCGGCGGCGACCTCGTCGTAGGCCATCGCCTTCGCCCCGGGGAGCATCTCCTCTTTGATGAGCCGCCAGTCCATATCGGGTCGTGTTCGTCGCCGGTGAAAGCGATTGCGCCGTCGCTGTCGCAATCCTCAGCAGTTACCTCCCGACCGGTTGCGGTCGATACAGGCCCCTAAAATGTGCGTTCACTGAACACGCCGAACAGCGCCGCGATAATCGCGATGATAGCAAGGACGATACCAGTCATCGTCTCGCCGTACGCACCGGCTAGCACCGCAAGGCCGACCAGTATTGCCGCGCCACCGTAGCCGACCTGCGTAACGAATGTCGTGAGCGGCATACGTGTCGGTGAGCAACTGGCGGGCAAAAAGTTGCTCACTCCGAAGAATGGCATCTCGACGGCGCTGTCGCGCCGCCCTTCGCCCTGTTTCGGACGCTACACGCCGACTACTACGCTTTTTCAGTCCGTCAGGTCGTCGGGGGACGGCGAATACCGAGTCACTCGACTCGGAGCCCGAGCGGGTCGAGCTCCAACCCGGCGACCAACGCGGCGGCGCGGTCGTACGGCGACTCCCGTTCGCCCTCCGTTTCGGGTTGAGCGCACCCCGCCGCCGCGTACACGCGGTCGAGGAACGCCTCGCGGGCGAGGCGGTTCTCGAAGAGGCCGTGGAGGTAGGTGCCGAGTACGTCGCCGCGGGCGGCGCCGTCGCCATCGAAGGGGCGGTCGGCGTCGGCGGTGAGACGGCTGTCACCCATGTGTATCTCGTAGCCGGAGACGGTGCCGGCGGCGCCGGCCAGCGGGCCACAGCCGTCGAGGCGTCGGTCGACGGCTTCGACGGTTTTCTCGCGTGAAAAGCGAGTTTCGACCGGGAGTAGACCGGCGCACTCGATTGTCGCCGTCTCACCGGTGGACTCCACGTCGGCGTCGAGGAGGCGTTCGCCGAGCAGTTGATAGCCGCCGCACAACCCGACGACCGGGCCATCGAAGGACCGGAGTTCCTCGTAGAGGCCGGCCTCGCGGGCGGCGAGTGCGTCGTCGGCGGTGTTCTTCGTCCCGGTGAGGACGACGCTGTCGGCGTCGAGGGGAGCGTCGAGCGGCTGGAACCGAACGCGGACGCCGAGGACCCTCGCCAGCGGCTCCACGTCGGTGACGTTCGAGGCCCGCGGCAGGCGGGGGACGGCGACGGTGACCGTCCGGTCGGTGGGTGCGTCGTCGTCGCCGACGACGGCCGTCTCGCCGTCGGCTGGGAGCGCGAGACTGTCCTCCTCGGGCAGGCCGGGGTCGTCGTATGGGAGGACGCCCAACACGGGGATTTGGGTGCGCTCCTCGAAGGCGTCCAGTCCGGGGTCGAGAATCGAGCGGTCGCCGCGGAACTTCGTGATGACCGCACCCGCGACGCGGTCGCGGACATCGTCGGGCAGGAGTTCGAGCGTGCCGACGAGGGAGGCGAAGACGCCGCCGCGTTCGATGTCGGCGACGAGCAGGATGTCGGCGCCGGCGAATCGCGCGGTTTCGAGGTTCGCCAAATCGCGGTGATGGAGGTTGATTTCGGCGATAGAGCCGGCGCCTTCGGCGACGACGACCTCGTGGTCCTCGGCGAGGCGGGCGTGGGCCGATTCGGCAGCCTCCCGTGCGGTCTCCCAGTGGCGGTCGTAGTACTCGCCCGCCGGGAAGTGACCGACGGCTTCACCGTCGACGACGAGTTGGGATTCGCCGCCGCCGCGGGGTTTCAGGAGGACGGGGTTGTGGTCGGTCGTCGCCGGCGTCCGGGCGGCCCGCGCCTGGACGTACTGTGAGACGCCGACTTCGCCGAACCCCTCGCCGGTCGCTTTCGGCACCGCCCGCGCGTTGTTCGACATGTTCTGGGCCTTGAACGGAGCAACATCGACGCCGCGGTCGGCGAGCAGTCGACAGAGACCGGCGGCGACGGTCGACTTGCCGACGTGGCTGGCGGTGCCGGCGACGAGAACGGTGCGGGCGGAACTCACGACTCACGTTGGTGGTCGCGGGGGCAAACCGTTTTCGCGTCCGGCGGTCGGCGCGGCTATCGAAACCCCACAGAGGAGGAACGTTTATCAGAACGTCTCCCGGACACACGACCGATGGACGACGGGGTCGACGTGGAACTGGAAGCGTGGCTCGAAAGCCGGGAGACGTTCGAGCCGCCCGAGGCGTTCGTCGAGCAGGCGAACGTCTCCGACCCCGCGATTTACGAGGCGTTCGAGGAGAACTGGCCGGCCTGTTGGGAGCGGGCCGCCGACTTACTCGATTGGGACCGCCGCTGGGATGCGGTGTTGGACGAGAGCGATGCGCCGCGGTACCGCTGGTTCGTCGACGGGAAACTCAACGCCGCTTACAACTGCGTCGACCGCCACGTCGAAGCCGGCCGGAAGAACCGCGCCGCCATCCGGTGGGTGGGCAAACGCGGCGAGACGGAGACCTACACCTACGGCGACCTCAAACGGGAAACCGAGGCGTTCGCCGCGGCGCTGCGGGAGTTGGGCGTCGGCGAGGACGACGTGGTGACGCTGTATCTGCCGATGATACCCGAACTCCCCGTAGCGATGTTGGCGTGTGCGCGTCTCGGCGCCCCACACTCCGTCGTCTTCGCCGGGTTCTCGCCCGACGCGCTTGCCACCCGGATGGACAACGCCGAATCGGAGTATCTGGTCACCTGCGACGGCTACTACCGCCGCGGCGACGCCCTGAACCACAAGGGGAAGGCGGACCGCGCGGTCCGTCGGCTGGACCACGACGTGGAGACGGTCATCGTCGACCGCCTCGGGGGGCGGCCTGCCGCACTCGCTGGGGGGAGAGCCAACACGACTACGACGAGTTGACCGAACGGTATCTGAACGCCGAGGTCGACCCAGTCGTCCGCGACAGCGAGGACGACCTCTTCGTGATGTACACCTCGGGGACGACGGGCGAACCGAAGGCCGTCCGACACACGACAGGGGGGTATCTCTCCCACGTCGCCTGGAGTTCCCACGCCGTGTTGGACCTCGAACCCGACGACACCCACTGGTGTTCGGCGGACATCGGCTGGATTACCGGCCACTCTTACATCGTCTACGGCCCCCTCGCGTTGGGCGCGACGACGATGATGTACGAGGGCACCCCCGACTACCCCGAGAAGGACCGCATCTGGGAGGTGGTCGAACGTTACGACGTCGATACCTTCTACACCGCGCCGACGGCGGTTCGGGCGTTCATGAAGTGGGGTCCGGAACACCCCGAATCGCACGACCTCTCGTCGCTCCGCCTGCTCGGGACGGTCGGAGAGCCCATCAACCCGCGGGCCTGGAAGTGGTACTACAAACACATCGGCGGCGAGTCCTGCCCGGTCGTCGACACGTGGTGGCAGGCCGAAACCGGCGGCATGATGGTGACGACGCTGCCGGGCGTCTCGACGATGAAGCCGGGGACGGCGGGGCCGCCGCTGCCCGGCATCGACGCCGAAGTCGTCGACCCCGACGGCGAGGCGGTCGCTTCCGGCGAGGCGGGGTATCTCGTCGTCGAGAGGCCTTGGCCCGGGATGTTGCGCGGACTGGCTGGCGACGACGACCGCTTCGTCGAGGAGTACTGGCAGGAGTACTCCGACCCCGATGCCGAGGAGTGGACCTACTCCGCCGGCGACGGCGCGAAAATCGACGACGACGGCTACATTACGCTGTTGGGCCGCGTCGACGACGTCATCAGTGTCGGCGACCACCGCATCGGGACGATGGAGTTGGAGTCGGCCATCGTCGGGTGCGAGGGCGTCGCCGAGGCTGCCATCGTCGGCGCGGCCGGCGAAGTGCTCGCCTACGTCAGCACCGAACAGGGCCACACCGGCGACGCCGCCCTGCGGTCGGCCGTCGTCGCTGGCATCGAAGCCGACATCGGCGAGGTGGCTGTCCCCGACCATATCGTGTTCACGCCCGAACTCCCGAAGACGCGGTCGGGGAAAATCATGCGCCGACTGCTGGAGGACATCGCCACGGGCGCGGAGTTGGGCGACATCAGCGCCCTCCGGAACCCCGAAATCGTCGGTGAACTCCGCGCCCGTCTCGCCGGCGAAACGCGGTCGTACCTCGAACCGGAAGAGTAGCGTTTCGCCTTTCTATTCAAAATCGAAACAGCCTCATCGAGGCCGTTTTGTCCGGTTAATTTGCCGTAGAATGTCTTCTGAAGGCGCCTTTCGCGGAGGCGTACTCCGTTTCGCATTCGAGGCGCGTCCCCGAAAACACTATGATTTCGGAGTTCTTCGGTTTCGCGAAATGCCGGCGCAACTGCACCGCGAGGACTACCGGCGGCTTCGGGACGCCGCGAGGACGCCCAGGAAGCGACTGGTGGTGCGGTTGGTCGCCGAGGTGGGCGTCCGCCCCGCCGAAGTAGTCCGAATCCGACCCTCAGATATCGACCGTCGACACTTCGACGGTCGGACGCATCACTTCCTGTCGGTTCGGGACGCCGACGGCGAGCCCGACCGACGAGCGTATCTCCCCGAAGGCGTCGCCAGCGCCATCGACGAGTACGCCGCGACGACAGGCACCGACCCCGACGAACCGCTCGTCGACCTCTCGCCGCGGCGGGTCCAGATGCTCGTCGCCGAGGTGGCCGAAGCCGCCGCCGACCACACCGGTGAGGGCCGCCTGGCCGATGTCTCCAGCGGCGACCTCCGGCGGTACTTCGCCCGGCGACTGCTCGCCGAGGAAGGCGTCGACCCCCGGGTCGTCCAGTCAGTCGGTGGCTGGGACGGACTGGCGGCGCTGGATACCTACGTCGAATCGGTCGACGACGCGACGGTCGCCGCCGCGTTCACACGGGAGGTGCGGTCGCCACCGAGCGAGGCGTCGCCCTTCCGGAACGCCGTCGGCGCGGCCGCCTTCGAACTCGATGCGGACGGTCGAATCGTCGGATGCTCGGGCGCCGTCGGCGCCCTGCTGGACCGACCCGCCGACGCCCTTCTCGGCGAGTCGTTTGCGACACTGTTCACCGACCCGGCCCGCGAGCGCGGCCGCCCGAAGGAACTCCTCGCCGACGCGGGCCGGGACGACGTGGCCCTCGGCGATTGCTGGTTCCGGTGCGGCGACGGCTCACGAACACGGCTGCCGGCGCTCGTCTGTGCGCGCCGCGACGACGGGGGGCTCTCGGGGTTCACCACCGTCGTCCGGTCGGCCGAGGCCGACGGCGGGCTCGCCGCCGCCGCGTTCCAGCGGGCAATCGAAACCGCCGGCCAGCCGATGTGTCTCGCCTCGGTGGCCGGTGAAATCGAGTACGCCAACGCCGCCTTCGAGGAACTGACCGGATACACCCAGGGGGAGGCCGTCGGTCGTACCGCCGACGAACTGCTCAGCTCCGGCGAGAACGCCGACGCCTTCTACGAGGAGTTACGCGAGACCGTACTCGACGGCGAGACGTGGCGGGGACAGTTGACGACCCGCCGAAAGAGCGGCGAACGGGTCCACGTCCGACAGACCGTCGCCCCCGTCACCGACGGCGACGGCGAGGTGTCGTTCGTCGTCGGCGTCTCGACGGACATCACCGAGCGCGTCCGCCGTGAGCGCGCGCTCGCGCGACGGTGTGAGACGCTGGAGGGCCTCGAAGCCCTCGTCGCCGACATCAACGCCGCCGGTCGGGAACTCATCGACGCCTCGACGCGGGAGGAAATCGAGGCCGCGGTCTGTGAATCACTGGCCGACAGCGATGCCTACGTCGGCGCGTGGGTGGGCGCGACCGACCCCGGTGACCCGCGGATTCGCCCAAACGAGTGGGCCGGCCTTTCGGGGGAGGGCGGAGCCGTCACCGTCGAAACCGCCGCCATCGAGGCGGCGATGGACGGCGAGACGCCCCGCGTCGTCGGCGGGGAGTTTTCCGACGACGTACTCGGGCCGTTCGACCGGAGCGCCCTCGCCGACGTTCGGTCGGCGGGTATCGTTCCGCTGGCCTACGGCGAGACGACTTACGGGGTGTTGGTCGTCTTCACCGACCGGACGACCGCCTTCGGCGACCGCGAGCGGACGCTCCTCTCGGACCTCGGCGCCCGCATCGGCCACGCGGTGACGGCAATCGAGCGCCGGACGCTGCTGTTGGCCGACACCGTCGTCGAGTTGGAGTTCGGCTGCACCGACGACGGCGCCTTCCTCGTCTCGGCGACCCGCGAACACGACTGTGCGTGTACGCTGGAGGCCGTCGTCCCCGTCTCCGAGACGGCGCTTCTGTTCTACGTCACGCTGACCGACGCGCCGCCGGACCCGTTCCTCGACGCCGCGATGACCGCCGACGGCGTCGTCGACGCCCGCTACATCCGCGAGTACGACGACCGCTCGCTTCTGGAGTTCACCGTCGAGGGGAACTCTCCCGCACTCACGCTCACCGAACGTGGCGCGACGATTCGCTCGGCGGTCGTCGAGTCGGGCGAGGCGACGCTCAGTGCCGAAATCGCCCGCGAGACCGACGTTCGAAGCGTCGTCGAGGGGTTACAGGCCGAGTTTCCCGCCACCGACCTCCGGGCAAAACAGGCCGTCGACCAGCCGGTCGAGACCGTCGCGGAGTTTCAGGACTCGCTGGCCGAGAAACTCACCGACAAACAGCGGGCGGCCTTGCGAGCGGCGTACTTCGCAGGCTATTTCGACTGGCCGCGAGGGTCGACTGCCGAGGAAGTCGCCGACTCGATGGGCGTCTCCTCGCCGACGCTACACAACCACCTCCGGAAAGCCGAGCGCAAACTGCTGTCGTCGTTCTTCGAGCACACCCGCGACCACATCGGCGCCGAAGCCCCCCACCCGGGCTAAACAGTTCGACTCGGGGTCGAATCCCGCGGTACTCCTCCTCCGCAGAATGACAACTGAACGACTTCTTTCTACGATTATTGATAATTCGGGTCGGTCTGACGGGGGTTCTCGGCGCGTCTGTGGCCCGAATCCGATTCGAGTCGGTGTCGCAGTTTAGCATGCTTAGAATCCCCGCTTATTAGTACCGGAGATATTTCATCGAACGGAATGTCCGACCCCGAGGATACACAACTGGAGTCACGGCTTGCCGAACAGGAGGCCTTCGAGCCACCGGAGTCCTTCGTCGAGCAGGCGAACGTCTCGGACCCCGCCATCTACGAGGAGTTCGAGGAGAACTGGCCGGAGTGTTGGGAGCGCGCCGCCGACTTGCTGGATTGGGAGACGGAGTACGACGAGGTACTGGTCGACGACAACGAGCCGTTCTACGAGTGGTTCACCGGCGGCGAACTCAACGCGTCGGCGAACTGTCTGGACCGCCACCTGGACGACCGGGGCGACGAACTCGCCATCCAGTGGGAGGGCGAGTTGGGCGAGACACGCGAGTACACCTACGAGGAACTCCACCGCGAGGTAAACGAGTTCGCGGCCGCACTGCGCGAACTCGGCGTCGAGGAGGACGACGTGGTGACGATGTACATGCCGATGATTCCGGAGCTGCCGGTGGCGATGTTGGCGTGTGCCCGCATCGGCGCGCCCCACTCGGTGGTGTTCGCCGGCTTCTCGGCGGACGCCCTCGCCACCCGGATGAACTCCGCCGAGTCGGAGTATCTGGTCACCTGCGACGGCTACTATCGCCGCGGTGACGGACTCGACCACCTCTCGAAAGCCAACGAAGGGCTAGGTGGCGTCGACCACGAGACGACGACCGTCGTCGTCGACCGCCTCGGCGACGAACAGGAACACGACCTCGACGACGACCAGGTCGATTACGACGACCTCGTTGCCGACCACGAAGGCGCCGCAGTCGACCCGGTCACCCGCGACGCCGAGGACATGCTGTTCCTCATGTACACGTCGGGGACGACCGGCCAGCCGAAGGGCGTCAAACACACCACGGGTGGATATCTCTCCTACGTGTCGTGGACCTCGCATGCGGTCCTCGACGTGAAACCGGAGGACACCTACTGGTGTTCGGCGGACATCGGCTGGATTACGGGCCACTCCTACATCGTCTACGGGCCGCTCGCGCTGGGGACGACCAGCGTCATGTACGAGGGGACGCCGGATTACCCCGACAAAGACCGGATGTGGGACATCGTCGAATCCTACGGCGTCAACCAACTGTACACCGCGCCCACGGCCATCCGCGCGTTCATGAAGTGGGGCAGTCAGTACCCCGAACAGCACGACCTCTCCAGCCTGCGCCTGCTGGGGACGGTCGGGGAACCCATCAACCCGAAGGCCTGGAAGTGGTACTACAAACACATCGGTGACGAATCCTGCCCGGTCGTCGACACGTGGTGGCAGACCGAAACCGGCGGGATGATGATTACGACCCTGCCCGCTATCGGGACGATGAAGCCGGGGACGGCGGGGCCGCCGCTGCCCGGCATCGACGCACAGGTCGTCGACACCGAAGGCAACGAAATCAGCCCCGGCGAGGCCGGCTACGTGACGGTCAACAAGCCGTGGCCCGGCATGCTCCGGACGCTGTACAAAAACGACGAGCGGTTCCTCAACGAGTACTGGCAGGAGTACTCCGACGAAGACGAAGACGAGTGGGTGTACTTCCCCGAGGACGGCGCGAAAATCGACGAGGACGGCTATATCACCATCCTCGGCCGCGTCGACGACGTCATCAACGTCTCCGGCCACCGACTGGGGACGATGGAGGTCGAATCCGCCATCGTCGGCGTCGAGGGCGTCGCGGAAGCCGCCGTCGTCGGCGGTGACCACGACCTGAAAGGCGAGGCCGTCTACGCCTACGTCATCCTCGAGGACGGCTACGAGGAGAGCGAGGAGATGTCCGACCGCATCGTCGAGGGCGTCGAGGACGCCATCGGACCCATCGCCCGGCCCGAGAAGGTCATCTTCACACCCGAGTTGCCGAAGACTCGGTCCGGGAAAATCATGCGGCGGCTGCTAGAGGACATCGCCAACGGTGACGAGCTGGGGAACACGAGCACGCTTCGGAACCCCGAGATCGTCGAGGACATCGAACGCAAAGTCAGCGGCGACTAACCAACCATCCGTTTTCGGCACGAACGAAACACGACACAACAGACAGGAGACTATGACAGAAAACGACACGCACACTGACGGCTCGGCGGTAGAGACCGACGGTGGTACGGTAACGAACGCACAGAAGCATCGGGAGACGGACTACCTCGACAGGGAAGTGAACCTGCTGAAGCCGAGTACGCCGTTCATGCGGGACCATCTGAAACTCGTCTGGGGGACGTTCATCGCCTGGACGCTCATCGTGTGGGGGCCGGTGACGGCGACCCGACTCGCCCCCGAGACGATGACCTCCCTCACCGTGTTGGGGTTCCCCCTGCACTACTTCCTCGTCGCCCTCGGCGGGCCGACCGGCGCCCTCGTGTTGGCGGCGGTGTACGCCCGCTCGCGGGACCAACTCGACGACAAGTACGGCATCGAACACGGAACCACTGAAACCGAACCCAGCGGCGAAGCGACCGCCGCCGACGGAGGTGTTGAGGAGTAATGTTCCCACTTCAGGCGGAGGCGCTCGACATCTCGTTCAAACTGCTGCCCGCCATCATCGTCTTCCTGATGATGGCGTCGTTCCTCGTCATCGGCTACGTGTTCAAGGTCGCCGACACCGAGGGCATGTGGGTCGCAGGCCGTGGTATCGGTAACATCGAAAACGGAATGGCAATCGGTGCCAACTGGATGTCGGCCGCGTCGTATCTCGGACTGGCCGGTCTGGTCGCCCTCGCGGGCTTCTACGGACTGGCGTTCATCGTCGGCTGGACGACGGGATACTTCATCCTGCTCATCTTCCTCGCGGCGCAGATGCGCCGCTTCGGGAAGTACACCGCACCCGACTTCGTCGGTGACCGGTTCAACTCCTCGACGGCACGCGCGTTGGGCGCGTTCACGACGCTGCTCATCGCTTACGTCTACTCGGTCGGACAGGCCCGCGGGATGGGACTGGTCGGCCAGTACGTCTTCGGACTCGACATCATCCCGATGATTGTCGTGATGATGACGATTACCGTCGGCTACCTCGCGCTCTCCGGCATGTTGGGCGCGACGAAGAACATGGCTGTCCAGTACGTCATCCTCATCGTGGCGTTCCTCGCGGGCGTCTACGTCGTCGGCTTCACGCAGGGGTACTCGACGATTCTGCCGCAGGTCGAGTACGGCGCGCTGTTCAGCGAACTGAGCCGACAGTTCTCCGAGCCGTTCATCGGCGGCAACACCTACTATCTGTGGGTGGCGACGGCCTTCTCGCTCATCGTCGGTACCTGCGGACTCCCGCACGTGCTGGTGCGGTTCTACACGGTCGAAAGCGAGCGGACCGCCCGCTGGTCGACCGTCTGGGGGCTGTTCTTCATCTGTCTGCTGTACTGGGCCGCTCCCGCGATGGCGGCCTTCGGGGTCGACCTCTTCGCGCAGGTCAACGACATCGGCCCTGACGCGGTGTTCAGCGGCGAGGCCGCCATGACCGGTGCGGAAGGTGACGTCATCGTCGTCCTCGCCGCACAGTTCGCGGACCTGCCGGCGTGGTTCGTCGGATTGGTCGCCGCCGGAGCGATGGCGGCCGCCATCGCGACGACCGCCGGCCTGTTCATCACGGCGTCGTCGGCCGTCGCCCACGACATCTACACGGAACTCATCAACCCCGATGCGACCCAGCGCCAGCAGGTCCTCATCGGTCGTGCGACCATCGTCGGTATCGGCGCGTTGGTCACCGTCACGGCGTTCAACCCGCCGGCGCTCATCGGCGAGTTGGTCGCCTACGCGTTCTCGCTTGCGGGCATCGTGCTGTTCCCGATGTTCTTCCTCGGTCTGTGGTGGGAGAACACCAACCGACAGGGTGCGCTGGCCGGCATGACCGTCGGGCTGCTCATCTGGATTACGTCGATTATCAACAGCGTGCTGCCGAGCTACATCGACTCGCTGGCGGCCATCGCTGGTGAAGGCGGCGCCATCGTGCCGATTTACGCACAGTACGTCCCGCCAATCGGGGCGGCGCTCATCGGCACGCCGGTGGTGTTCATCGTGACCATCGCCGTCTCGCTTGCGACGCCGGAACCGCCGCTGGAGACCAAGCGGTTGGTCCGGCAGTGTCACAGTCCCGAACCGATGCGACAGCAACAGACCGCAGAAGACGTCGTCAGCACCGACGGGGGCGAAACCCCCGCGGACGACTGAACAATGTACGAGAAAATACTCGTTCCGACGGACGGTAGCGAAACGGCCGAAAACGCTGTCGAGCACGCCCTCGACCTCGCCGAGAAGTACGGCGCCGAAGTGCACGCGCTGTACGTCGTCGACGTGGACTCGATGAGCCTGAGTCTCGGCGCCGAACAGGTCGACCGACTCCAGCAGGGGCAGTTCGACGAGATGGAGGAGGTGAAGGCCAAAGCCGAGGAGGCGACCGGCTACGTCGCCGACCGCGCCCGCGCACACGGCCTCAAAACGGTCGAACACATCGCTGGTGGCCAACCCCACGGCGTGGTCGCCGAGTACGCCGAAGACCACGACATCGACCTCGTGGTGATGGGTTCGCATGGCCGTTCGGGCGTCAAGCGCGCGCTGCTCGGGAGCGTCACCGAGCGCACGCTGCGCTCGACGCACGTCCCCGTGCTGGTCGTCGACGTGCGAGACGAGGAGGAGTGACGCTCGGTCCGAACGCGACCGACTGACCTCGGGGTCGGCTCTTTTCCCCATCGCGGGGGCATTTTTATTGCTCGCGTCACGGAGTGACGAGTATGGCCGAAGGAGACACCCTCATCAACGCGATAATCGGCGGCGTCGCCTCGATAGTCCTCTCGTTCATCCCGCTGTCGCCGGTGTTGGGCGGGGCGATAGCGGGCTATCTGCAGGGTGGCTCCCGAAACGATGGGCTCCGGGTCGGCGCGTACTCGGGGGTCGTCGCGGCGATTCCGCTGGCGTTCGTCTTCGTGTTCGCCCTCGCCCTGTTCGGGGTCGTCGGAGTCTTCTCCGCCGGGCCGGGCGGCGGCGGGGCCGGTGCGGCCGGCGGCATCGTGTTGTTCCTGTTCGCGTTCGTCTTCGCGCTCGTCGTCGCGGCCGTCTACACCATCGGATTGGGCGCCGTCGGCGGCTGGCTCGGCAACTACGTCAAGTACGACACCGACCTGCTGGAGTGACACGGCGGTCGCTGGGGGCGTGACGAAAGGGGAGAGCGCAAAGGGGAAGGAGCGTGCGCCCACCCATCCTCCAGGCGTCGATGGGGGTGGCCCCCTAATGGGCTTTGTGTTCCTGTCGGTCGCCTGTCTGACGGCTGTCTGTCGCGCCCTCTTGCGGTTTTGGTGCTTCGCTGGGGTCAGTATTCGGTGCCCTTTCGGGCCCGCTGACCGGCGTCGATGGGGTGTTTCTCCTTGCGGACGTTCGTCACGAGGTCCACGGAATCGAGGAGGTACTCGGGCCGTTCGTGGCTTCCCGACAGCACCAACTCCAGTCGGTCGGGTTTGTTTTCGACGAACTCGACGACGGCTTCGGGGTCGACGAGGCCGCGGTCGGCGGCGTACAGCAGTTCGTCGAGGACGAGCATGTGGACCCCCTCGTCGGGGTCCGAGTCGGGCGAAAACGGCGTCGTGAGGTCGGCGGCCGCGGCGCCGTCGAGGAGTTCCTGAGCGCGCTCGAATCCCGCCTGCGCTTCGGCGGCGTGGTCGCGTTCCTCGGTGCCGTCGTTCATCGCGTGCCAGCCGTAGTGGCCCAGATTCTCGTAGGTGAGGCCGGGCATGGCGGCCATCGCGTTGTACTCCCCGCGAACGTCCTCGACGCTGTCGGCGCCGCCCTTCATGAACTGGAGGACGTGGACGCGGAAGCCGTGGCCGGCAGCGCGGAACGCCATCCCCAGCGTCGCGGTCGTCTTTCCCTTGCCGTCGCCCCACCACACCTGCGTGAGGCCAAACTCCTCGGGTGCGGCAGGTTCGATGTCGCGGGCCTCCGGAGGCCGTCCCTTGCCGGGCGTGTTCCGGTCGGTCATGGTCGAGTGTTGTCGCGGCCGCACAAGGTCCTGTCGTCGTCGGGTGGTTCGGAGACGCTCCGGAGTCACTCGGTCAGCGCCATCTCGAAGTCGTCGACGGGGATGACGGAGTAGTCGACCGACAGCACGTCGTTGGTCGCGCGAATCTTCCCGACGAACGTCGATATCTCCTCGAGTTCGCCTTCGAGGACGAACAGTTCCATGCAGTAGTGGTCGCCGACGTGGTTGTGGACGTTCGAGACCACGGTGTGTTCGTGTTCGTGGCGAATCTCCATCATTCGCTGTTCGGCGCTGGACGTCTCGTGGTCGAAGACGACGGTGACGACGCCCATCAGGTCCCGCCCCTCCAGTTTCTGGTCTTCGAACTCGCCCAGCAGGTTTCGCGACGCTTCACGAACGACTTCGCTGCGGCCGGTGTAGCCGTGCTCGTCGGCGAACTCGTCGAGGCGGTCCAGCAACGACTCCGGCATCGAGACGCTTACGACGGTCATATATTAAAACAGTGGGTGTGTTCTGTTAAACATTGCGTAACATCTGGGTCGAGTGGTCGCTCACTCGCTTCGTTTCTCGACGCCGGCGTGGCCGGTCGTCGTTAGTACCCGGTGCCGCGGCCGCCGTCGCCTCGGTTCCGGTGTCACTCCTCGGGTTCGACGCGGCCGAGTCGGAGAGCGTTGCCCGTCACCGCGAGGCTCATCCCCATGTCGCCGACGACGACGGCGACGATGACGGTGACGTAGCCGAGCGGTGCGCCGGCAGCGAGGACGGCTTTCACCGCGAGGCTGGCGAGGATGTTCTGCTTGATGACGCCGTTGGCCTGCCGGGCCAATCGGAGACAGTAGGGGACGCCGTCGAGGTCGTCGGCCATCAGCGCGATGTCGGCGGTTTCGAGGGCGGTGTCGGTGCCGGCGGCGCCCATCGCGATGCCCACGTCGGCACGAGCGAGCGCGGGAGCGTCGTTGACGCCGTCGCCGACCATCGCGACGGTGTCCGTCTCGGTCAACCGCTCGATGCGGTCGAGTTTCTCCTCCGGCAGTAGGTCCGCGTGGACCTCGTCGATGCCGACCGACTCGCCGACGGCGCGGGCGGTCCGCTCGTTGTCGCCGGTGAGCATGACCGTCCGGACGCCGGCGGTCTCCAGGGTCGCGACGACGCCCTCGGCTTCCGGTCGAACCGTGTCCGCGACGGCGACGACGCCGAGCAGTTCCTCGTCGGTTCCGACGATGACGACCGTCTTGCCCGCCGACTGGAGGTCGGCGATGGTGTCCGCACGGAGGTCGACACAGCCCGGGCGGTCGCAGTCGGGGTCGGCCCGTTCGGCGACCGAAGCGCCGCCGTCGGTCCGGACGTGGGCGTGGCCGAGGTCGTGGCCCAACTCCTCGAACAGCGCGGGCTTGCCGACGTAGTAGGTGGTCTCGATGTCGCCGCGGACCCCGCGGCCGGTGAGGTTCTCGAAGCCGGTGGCGTCCGGCACCTCGACGCCGTCGTCCTCGGCGCGGTCGACGATGGCTTCGCCGATGGGGTGTTCGCTGTACCGTTCGAGGGCGGCGGCGATTCGGAGCACCTCGTCGGCGTCCCTGTCGGCCGCCGGCACCACGTCTGTCACCGAGAGTTCGCCGGTCGTCAGCGTTCCCGTCTTGTCGAAGGCGACGGTGTCGACCTCGCCCATCCGTTCGAGGTGGTCGCCGCCCTTCACGAGGACGCCGTTGCGCGCGGCGCTCGTCAGCCCCGAGACGACGGTCACCGGCGTCGAGATGACGAACGCACAGGGGCAGGCGACGACCAGCAGCGTCAGTCCGCGGACGAACCACGTCCCCCACTCGCCGGCGAAGAACAGCGGCGGGATGAACACGGTCGCGAGCGCGCCGGCGACGATGACCGGCGTGTAGTACCCCGAGAAGCGGTCGACGAACTGCTCGGCGTCGGTCTGTCTGGATTCGGCCTCCTCGACGAGGTCGATGACGCGTGCGAGGGTCGTCTCGTCGCCGGCGGCGGCCGCGAGGACTTCGAGGTAGCCCCCCTCGACGACCGCCCCTGCGTACACCTCGTCGCCGTCTCGCTTGTCGACCGGGACGGACTCGCCGGTAATCGGTGATTCGTCGACAGCCGACTCCCCGTCGACGACTTCGCCGTCGACCGGGATGCGCTCGCCGGGGCGGACGACGACCACGTCGCCCGCCTCGACGTTGGCGGCGGGAATCGTCTCCTCGCGGTCGTCGCGTTTCACCGTCGCCGTGTCGGGCGACAGCGCCAGCAACTCCCGCATCGACTCCCGGGTGCGGTCCATCGCGTGGGCTTCCAGCAGTTCCGCGAGGCTGAAAAGCACCGCCAGCGTCGCCGCCTCGACGTAGTAGCCGACGCCGAGCGCCGCGAGGATGGCGACGCCCATCAGCAGGTCGATGTCGAGTTCCCTGAGTTTCGCGGAGCGATAGCCCGCCCGGACGACCGGCACCCCGGCGACGGCCGCGGCGGCGATGTACAGCACGTCCGACAGCGTCGTCTCCCGGAGGACGTCGACGACGAGCGGGTCCGGAACCGGGCCGACGCTGACGATTGCGCCGACGAGGAGCGCCACGGCGCCGGCGTAGGTCGCGTAGGCGCGGTCGCTCCGCCAGACGGCCGTGCCCTCGGTCAGTCGTCCCTCGGTGTCGACCACCTCGTAGCCCGCCGCTTCCATGCTCGAGACGAGTGCCCCGACGTCGACGGCGTCGCCGTCGTACTCGACGACGACCACGCCGGCGGTCGGTCGGGTCTCTACGTTGACGACGCCGTCGATACCCTCCAGTGCCGAGTGTACCTTCCCGGCACAGGACGAGCAGTCCATCTCGGGGGCCGACAGCTCGACGCGTTCCGTACTCATTGCGTCGTTCTACGCGTCCACCCCGGATAGCGTCTCGGTTGGTGTGTACCAACTCTCCGGGCTACTCGACGTACCGTTTCGCCAGCCACGCCTCCGCCCGCCGGAGGCGATACGACAGCGTCGACCCCGGTATCCCCAACTGCTCGGCGAGTTCGTACGTCTCAATCTCTCGGGGCGTCTCGTAGTAGCCGGCCTCGACGGCGGCGGCCAGCGCGTCCGCCTGCTTCGGGGGGCAACTCGGCGTCGGGCTCCGGGTCTGGGTCGGAGACGCGTTCGAACTCGATGTCGGCGTCGGCGACCGCTCGGACGTCCTCGACGAAGGCGCCGACGGGGCCGTCGGGTGCCAGCGCCCGCCAGCGCTGGCGGCGGCCGCGCCACGTCTCGTCCAAGACGACGCCGTCGCCGAAGTGCTCGCGAGCGAGATGCGGTACGGAGTCACAGCTCGGCGTCCGCTCCCAGTAGGAGTACAGCACGAGCGAACTCTCCGAGCGGTCCAGAACCGTGGTCTCCCAGTCGCCGTCACAGCCGTCCCGGACGAGACAGTCGGTGAAGTACCGCGCCCCGGCGAGGTCTTCGAGTTCGTCCAGTGCCGCTCCGGGGCCGGTGGCGCGGTCGACCCGCCACAGCGCCGATTCGGTGACGTGACACGCCAGCGAGCGAATGCGAGCGCTCGGGTACTCGGCGAGCAGGTCCGCGACCGGGTTCATGCCGGGTTCGTGGACCACGGTGAAGACGATTTCGCGCATTGGCCGGGATTGTGGTTCGTCGGCCAAGACGGCGTCGATGACCCGAACCCCCCGGCGTCCGCCGACGACTCAACCGAGGTCGAACACGTTCGCCCGCTCGTCGGTCGAGACGCCGTAGCGGGCTTCCGCGGCGGTGGGTGGGTCCTCGTCGTCGTATCGGGACGCGAGACTCGCGCGGACGGCCTCGCGGACGCAGGCGCGGGCGGCCGCCCCGACTTCGGTCGCGCTGCCGGCGAACGCCGAGGGGTCGCCCGTCGGGTCCGACCCGACGACGACGGCGTCGCTCGTGGTCCCCGGAACGTCGACGGCATCCAGGAGCGTCGCGGCCTTCGCCTCGACGGCGGTGGCGAGCAACCCAGCGAGGGCGCCGTCGTCGAGCGCTCGCGTCGTCCCGACGAAGACGTTGACGGTGCCGGGACGCCACGCCCCGGCGGAATCGCCCCCCCGTTTCGGGTCGAACGCCCTCCGGCCCCATCGGGAGTTCGGCGGGATTGGAGACGCCGGCAGTGACGACGGCTTCGACGGGGCCGCGGCGGGCGCCGCGGGCATGAGCCTGTGAGACGCCGGTCAACAGCGTGGGGCCGTCGGGTCGGCCGCCGAGGCGTTCGGCGGCGTAGGCCGCGAGGTCGGTGCGATCGAACCCCTCCTCGACGGTGAGGTTGTGGGCGGCGTCGGCGTCGTGATACCCGCCGTCGAAGCCGTTCGAGAGCCAGCGGGTTTCCGGTCGACGGAGCGTGAGTCGGTCGTCGGTGCGGTCGAACTCGAACACGCTATCGCACCTCGTCGAGAACCGAAAGCAGGCGGTCGCTCGCTTCCCGGTTCCGGACGGCGATGCGGACGTGGGAGGTGAGGCCGCGGAACGTCGTCGCGTCGCGCAGGACGACGCCGCGCTCTCGGCAGGCGTCCAGTAGGGCGGTCGGGTCCGCTCCCACGTCGACGAGGACGAACGGCGCCTCGGAGTGCCGAACGTCGAAGCCGCGGTCGGTCAGTTCCGCCCGGAGGTACGCGCGTTCGCGCTCGACGCGGCGGCGGGTTTCGGCGACGAACGCCTCATCGCGCATGGCGTGGGCACCGACGGCGGCGGCGGGACCGCCCAGCGACCACGCCGGCCGGGCCGTTTCGAGTCGATCGCGCAGGTCGCCGTCGGCGACCGCGAACCCGGCGCGAAGACCGGGCAGGCCGAACAGTTTGGTGAGCGAGCGAGCGACCACGCACCCC
>NZ_WPCC01000066.1 GCF_009741925.1 Natronomonas sp. CBA1123 | reverse complement strand
GCGACCGGGGTTCGAGCGGCGACCGACTCGACGGGCGTGAGGTCTCGCCGGAGGCCCGACCGCTCACGGTCGCGGAGTCGCGCTTCGAGGTCGAAACCGTGAGAGTGCTGGAGGCTCATGCCGTTCAAAAGCCCGGCATCAGGTCGGCGGGCCCGAAGACGCCGTACTCGCCGGCGCGGTTCCGTCGGACGCCCGCCTTCAGATAGCCGAGCGCCGGGCCGTTGACGTTGGCCTCCATGCTCGTGGCGTCGTCGAGTTGGAAGGTGTTCGTACCGACCTCGCCGTCGAAGGTCCTGCCGGTGACGCTGACGGTTGTCGTCGTCGGCTTTTCGTCGGAGCGGACGTCCAGGATGCCGCCGACGGTCACGTCTTCGGCGTCACAGATGCCGGCCCGTTCGAGCAGCACGTCGTCGGCGTGTTCCATGTCCTCGAACTCGATTCGGCCGTCGTGGTCCTCGATGATGGCCTCGATTTCCTCGTCGGAGAGGTCGCGTGCGGTCTCGATGTCGTAGCCATCGAGGTGGGCGATGTCCTCACGGACGGTGCCGCGGTTGTCCTCGTAGCCCGATTTGAGACCGACGCCCCACCAGATTTCGACGTCCTCGACTTCGACGAACGACTGTGCGGCGAGGGCCGCAGCGCCCGTGAGGAATCCGGGCGTCGCACCGGCACCACAGACGAAGGTGATGCCGGACTCCTCGAAGGTGTCGGTTCGTTCGTCGAGCATGTCGATGACGCGGGAGCGTTTCAGCACGTCGACGAGGACGCCCTCGTAGTCGGCCTCGGCGAAGCGGTCGGCGACGCGCGGGATGAAGTCGTGTTCGAGGTTCGGCAGCGCTATGAGAACCGCGTCGATAGCGTCCGATTCAGCAATGATGTCGTCGATGGGTGTCTCCGTCGAGTCGGCTTGGGCGGAGGCAGCGACGCCTTTCTGCTCGCCGGACTGTTTGACCGCGACAGCCCCACCGTCACTCGCTATGTTCCCCTCCGTCGCTGCCAGCAGTTCCTCCACGTCGAGGCCATCGTGGTCGACGGCGACGCCGTGGCGGTCACACGCCGCAACTGGGTTAAGACCGTCTTTCCGCGTCGAGTATTCGAGTGCTCGTCGGCCGATGCCACCGGTTCCCAGTACTGCGAAGTCGATATCGTTCATTGTCGTAGTGTTGTATTAGTCGTCCAGTTCGCTGGTCGCGTTACTCGTCGCCGTCCCGACGGCCGTGTCGGGAGCGGAGTCACGATGTTTGGCTTTCACTTCCTCGGGGTCGAAGTCGTTTACCGCGCGGTTCGGCTCCAACCCGGCGCGTTCGACGATTTCGATGTCGTCGCCGGGGTCCTGTCCCTCGGTCGTGAGGTAATCACCGGTCAACAGGCCGTCGGCACCGGCCTCGAAAGGCAGGTGCTGTTCGTCGGGCGCGAGGTTCACCTCGCGACCACCCGTCAGTCGGACCCGAGAGTGGGGATGGAGCAGCCGGTACACCGCGATGGTCTTGATGACCTCCGCCTTCGAGATGGCGGCGTGGTCGGCGTCGCCCATCGGCGTGCCGGCGACGGGGTTGAGGATGTTCACCGGCAGCGAGGAGACGCCGATGTCCTGCAGTTCGATGGCGGCGTCGACGCGGTCGGTCGGTGATTCGCCCATTCCGAGGATGACGCCAGCACAGAGGTCCATTCCCGCGGCTTTCGCCCGACGGAGCGTCTTCAGTCGGTCCTCGAAATCGTGAGTGCCGACGACCTTCGGGAAGTACCGTCGAGAGGTCTCGATGTTGTGATTGTAGTGATTGAGGCCTTCCTCGGAGAGGATTTCGGCCTCCTCTTCGGTGAGCAATCCGAGTGAGGCGTCGACTTCCACATCGGTTTCGTCGCGGACGAGTCGAATCGCCTCGATGATTTCGTTCCACTCATCCGGGCGGTGTTCCTTCGAGACGCCCTTCTCGGCGACGACGATACCGAAGCGCTGGGCACCGTCGGCCTCGGCGCGTTTCGCGGCTTCGAGCACCTTCTCGGGTCCGAGGAATCCGTAGGTGTCGATGCCGGTGTCGAAGTGGGCCGACTGGGCACAGAAGCCACAGTCCTCGGCGCAGTCGCCCGCCTTCGCGTTGACGATGCTGCAAGCGTCGACCGTTCCGTCGGAGAACTCCCGACGAACGAGGTCGGCGCCGGCAGCCAGCGCCTCGGCCGGTTGGGCGAGGAGCGCCAGCCCGTCGGTCCGGTCTAAGCTCTCGCCGTCGAGAACTCGCCGGACCGCGTCGTCGACCGTTCGGTTTCCTGTTTCGTAAACCACACTAGCGAACGTGGTTGACAGGATAATAAATCTACTGGGTGTTGAGAGTTTACGAGAGCAATCGCTAGGCATGAACTGTGGCCAGCGTGTGAACAAACCACGAAGGTCTGTTTGGTAAACCTATCGCAAAAGCTTGGTTGACGAGGTTGTCCGAAAGCGCGTCGTCCGTTCAGGCGTGCTGTTCGATTTTGTTCGCCAGCGTGGCCTTCTCCTGGACGCCGACCATTCTGTCTGCGGGTTCGCCGTCGACGAACAGATACAGCGTGGGAACGCCCTGGACCTGGTACTGCTGGGCGATATCCTGGTGGGCGTCAACGTCGACTTTCAGGACGGCCGCGTTCGTCTCGGCGGCGAGTTCCTCGACGGTCGGTTCGAGCATCTTGCAGGGCCCACACCAGTCGGCGTAGAAGTCGACCAACGCGACGCGGTTCTCTTCGAGGAGTTCCTCGAGGTGGGCGGCGCCGTTCACGTGGACCGGTTCGCTGGGCGAACCGGCGCGAGCCGCCAGTTCTTCGCGTTTCTTCGCTCGAATGTCTTCGATGTCTTCGGCATCGCTCATGGGCGTACTAGTGGAATCGTGGTTTTAACCTCTTCGGGGGTGTGTCCGATGCACACGACCGGTGGTCGTCTGCAAAGCAGTTAATAGGTGTCGTCACGACCGGCCGCTATGGAGATGGAGTCCGTCCCTCAGGAAATCACGTCGCTCGTCGGTCGAGAAGTCTACTCGAACAAGGGCGTCTTCGTCGGTGAGGTCGAGGACATCCGCCTCGACCTCGACAGCGAAGTCGTCACCGGACTGGCCCTCGGTGAAGTCAACCGTGACCTCTTCGATACGCGCGTCAGCGGCTCGAAGGGCGTTATCATCCCGTATCGGTGGGTCCGGGCCGTCGGCGACATCGTCCTCGTCAACGACGTCGTCGAACGGCTTCGAGAACCCGAAGAGGAAGAGGCGCCGGCCTAGCTCCCGTTCGTCCCTTCTCCCCCGCCGCTTCCGCCTTCGACGCCCATCGCTTCGAACAGTTTCGTCCGAACCGCTTCCTCGGTGAGCGACAGCAGCGTCTCCCGGTTGTCGCCGGTTATCTCCAGTCCAGTGAAGATGCCGAGCGGTATTTCCGCGGAGGCGTCCGTCGAGTGGCCGACCACCTCGCCGATTTCGCCGAAGGCGTCCTGCAACACGTTGCCGATGTTCATCCGGATGTCCTTCGACCGGGCCGCGAGGTAAATCGTGTCGTCGGCGATGGCGAACACCGCCGAGGTCGTGATGCCCTCCAGGTTGAGCAGGTGTTGGGCGGCTTGGGACAGCGCATCGCGGTCTCGAATGAATCCCGCATTGGACACGAGGTGACTCCCCTTGACCTCGCGGTTCCGAATCGCCTCGGCGAGTACGTCCAGCGTCTCCGGACTCATCGACGGCGATTCGACCTGTTCGAGGGTGTCGTGGTTGGCGAACGGATAGAGGTACGCCGCCGCGGTGAGGTCCGCCGGCGTCGTATCGCGTTTGAAATCGAGCGTTTCGGCCCGGATACCGTACAGTAGTGCAGTGGCTACCTCCTCCGGCGGCGTGATGTCGAACTCCTGGATGTACTTCGTCAGAATCGTCGACGTCGAGGAGACGTTCGGCCGAATGTCGGTGAACTCCGCGTCGTATTCGACTTCAGGTTCGAAGTGGTCGATGAAGATGTCGACGGGACCGTCGACGACGGGGTCGGCGGCCTTCGCACAGTCGACGAGTGCGAGATTGTCGTACCCCTTGAGGTCGGCCTCCGAAAGCGGCGTCAACTCGATACCCAGGAGGTTGACGAACGCGCGGTTCTCCTGGTGGCCGATTTCGCCTTCGTAGAGGATGTCCGCGGACACGTCGCGGGCGTCGGCGATGGCCTGCAGCGCGACGGCCGAGGCGATGGAGTCCGGACCCGGCGAGCGGTGTGCGAGGATGGCAAGCGACTCCCCGGAGTCGATGACGTCGGCCAGTTGCGTGGCCTTGAACTCCAACTCGCCCTGTTCGAGTGCGCGAAGCGCCGAGTCCGCGATGACCGCCGAGGGGTTGATGACCACGTCTGCGCCGGCTTCGGTGAGTTCGTCGGCGGTGACGGGGTCGGAGGCGCGGACGATGATGAATTTGTCTTCGGCGCGTTCGCGGATGGTTTCGACCGCCACCTTGTTGGCCTCGACGTCGGGGGAGAGAATGAGGATGACGTCGCGGTCGGAGACGGCTTGGGCCGCCGCTTCCTCGGCGATGTCGGCCGTGCGGGCGTCGAGGTCCTGGTCCCGAAGCGCCTCCACGCGACCCTCGTCGCGGTCGAGAATCAGTACGTCCTTTCCCTCCGCGACGAGTTCCTCCGCGACGGCGTGGCCGACGCTTCCGCAGCCGAGAATCGCATACGTCGACATCGAAGCCATCGAGATGGCGCTGCTCATGATAGCCGCCCCGACGGCCGGGACGTACTTAATTTGCCCGTACCATCCGAACCGTGTGATGGCGTCCCGCTGGGGCGTGGGAACGCAACCTATTTGAATCAACCGCGGTTACGTGAATTTGCAGGGCCGATAGCTCAGCCAGGGAGAGCGTCTGGCTCTTAACCAGACGGTCGGGGGTTCAAATCCCCCTCGGCCCGCTTCTGTTCCGGACTATCCGTCGAGCAGCGCCACCTGTCAACGTCCGACGAACCAGCGCCACTGCTCTTCGAGCGGCCCTTCGACATCCGCGAGTAACTGCTGGGCGCGTTCGACGCGGGCCTCCGCGTCGAGGCGAGGGTACAGTCGTGCGGCGATTGCGGGGATGGCGTGGAACAGCCGAAGCGTCTCGCCGGTCGCTTCGAACGTCCACGTACCGGTTTCGAGGTCGAACTCGCTCGCGAGTGCGGCCTCGACCTCGCTGGTGTCGGCCGGGGAACGGGAGTCACGGTCGAGTTCCGCGAAGACGTCCTCGCCCGCGGTCGTCCGCCATCCCAGCGGGGCGACCGCACCGACGGTGCCGCCCGCTCGAAGCACGCGCCGTGCTTCGGCGACGGCCCGTTCGGGATTCGGCGCCAAGAACAGCGATGCGGTGAACGCGACGGCGTCGAAGGTGTCCGAGCTGAAGGGTAGATTGTCGAAATCACCCTGAACGCGGCCGGGGACCGTACACTCCCGGAGCATCTGTCGGCTCAAATCCAAGGCGACGGGGGTCGCCCCACGCTGTTCGAAGGCACGGGCGCTGATGCCCGACCCTGCGCCGGCGTCGAGGATGGACTCGATACGTCCCGACCCCTGGTCGGCCATCCGGTCGTACAGCTGCAGTGCCAACTTCCTGAACCGACCTGTTCGAGTCTCGTACTCCGCATAGGAGACCGTACTTATGTCGAAGTTCTTCTGGATGTGCTCTTTCATACGCCGGGATTCAGCGGCCTGCTAAATGTGTGTGATGGGCTGCCGCCCCGAGTCGTCATCCGCACGTCAGACGCAGGACTGGAAATTACTGTTGATTAACGTGCTGCCTGATATATCAGGAACCCGTTTTTTTATTCCAATCTTCCCTTGGTAACACTGGTCACACTACCAAGGGTGTGACTCGGGGCACACCATGAGCATGAACACCTACGTTTGCAGTCGATGTGGAGAGCAGTTCGATGCACACGCTTCGGCCGAAACCGCACGGTTGGGGTACTGTAGCCGGCGGTGTATGAACGCGGTACGGCAGTAAGTGAACGGCGCGTCGGGGCAGCGAGTGGGCCACGCTGTCGGAGACAATTCCGCCACCGCTGTTTGGCGCAAGCGGCCTGCGACACCCCCAGAGAGTACGCCACAGCCGATGGACTGTTCGAAGGAGTCCGTCCGGCAGCGTCAGTTATCGGGGCTGTAGTTCGGCGCTTCGTCGGTGATGACCACGTCGTGGGCGTGGCTCTCTGTCTGGCCCGCCGAGGAGACACGGACGAACTCCGACCGTTCCTTGAACTCAGGAATCGTCTCGGCGCCGACGTAGCCCATCCCGGACTGCATCCCGCCGACGAGTTGGTGGAGTTCGGACTCGAGCGAACCCTTGTACGGAGTCGCGGCTTCGACGCCCTCGGGGACGTACTCCTCGTCTTCGGGGTCGTCTTTGAGATAGCGGTCGCCGCCACCGGATTTCATCGCGCCGACAGAGCCCATGCCGCGGTACTGCTTGTAGCGCTTGCCGTTCATCGTGATGACGCGACCTGGTGCTTCGTCGGTGCCGGCGAAGTACGACCCGAGCATCACGGCGTCGGCGCCGGCTGCGATGGCCTTGATGGCGTCACCGGAGTAGCGGATGCCACCGTCGGCGATGACGGGCACGTCGTGTTGGGTCGCGACGTCTGCGACCTCGGCGACGGCCGTAATCTGGGGCATCCCGGAGCCGGAGACGACGCGGGTCGTACAGATGGAGCCGGGACCGATGCCGACCTTGATGCCGTCGGCGAAGTCGACGATGGCCTCGGCGGCCTCGCGCGTCCCGACGTTGCCGACGACAACGTCCGCGTCGACCTGCGTTTTGATTTCGCGGGCGGAGTCGATGACGTCGAGGTTGTGTGCGTGCGCACAGTCGATGAACACGATGTCGGCGCCGGCCTCGTCGGCCGCCAACGCGCGGTCGGTCTCGAAGGGACCGACGGCGACGCCGACGACGAGCGACCCGTCGGAGGCCCGGGCGGCGTTGTCGTACTCTCGACGGGCGAGGATACCCTGCATCGTCACGAGTCCCGTCAAGCGTTCTTCCTCGTCGACGATGGGAACGCGCTCGATTTTGTGTTCGTACATGAGTTCGAGCGCTTCGCGTGCGGTGACGTCCTCGCCGGCGGTGATGACCTCGTCGGTCATCGCCTCACGGACCTCGTCGCGGTCACCGACTTCGAGGTACGGTCGGATGTCGGTCCCCGAAATGATGCCGAGGACCACGTCGTCGTCGTCGACGACCGGTGCACCGGAGACGCCCTCTTTCCCCATCATGCGGTCGACCTCCCGGACGGTCTGTTCGGGGGAGGCCGTGACCACGTCGCGGATGATGAGCTCGTCGGCGCGTTTCACCGTCTCGACGTGCTCTGCGGTTTCCTCGACGGTCATGTTGCGATGGAGGACGCCGAGTCCGCCCTCGCGGGCCATCTCGATGGCCAACTCGGCTTCCGTCACCGTGTCCATCGCCGCCGAGAGGACGGGGATGTTCAGCGTAACGTTCGTCGACACGCGGGTCGCCATGTCGGCGTCGTCCGGTTCGACGCGACTCTCCTTGGGACGGAGTAGTACGTCGTCGAACGTCAATGCCTCAGGTACGCGGAGTTTCTCCGAGAAGGGTTCGTCGCTCGCCATGTAAACCGTCGGAATCCCCCGCCCAAAAGCGTTGCGAGAGCGATACCCTCCGTCACTAATAAACACGGACGAACCGTCCGACGGGTTCTCCGACACCAGTGTCCGAACGTGTACATCGACAGCCGTTGTTGGATGTTCGTCCGCCCCGCGAACCCCCGTAGACGGATTCGTCGCAGAATATGGCCGGAATACTGCCACTCGTCAGATGCATGCGGACAATACTCACACAACACTTATGATTCAGTCAACTGTTGCCTCATGTATGGACTCCGCCAGTCCCATCGCACAGCGTATCGCCGGGCAATCCAGCCTCGCCACCGGCATTTTCTTTACATTTGCGATGTGGACAAATAAAGCGGAGAAAGTCGCACCCATCCGGACCCGCAACCGCTCCGGACACGCCAGAGGGTATCGCGACATCCACCGCCGTTCGTCCCATGGTGAGGGTCGCCCTGCCTGACGAATGAGCGCATCACGACACCCGATTGCGTTACGCCTCGAGCGACAGGTCGGTGAAGGGACGCGTCTACTCGCGACTGTCATGGCGCTGCCGCTCATCGACGGTATCTTCACCGCCCTCATCGTCGCCGGCGCGGTTTCGGACCTCCTCGGTATGGTCGAGGTCGGGCTACTCATCTTCGGCGGCAGCGCGACGCTCGCCGTCGTCCTCGCCGAGATGGAGGGTTCCCGACGCGACCGCGTGAAGAACGTCCTCCTCGTCGGGGCACTCGTCGTCCCCCTCGCGGCAGTGCAGGCGACCATCGCACCGACCATCGCATCGGTGCTCGATATGGTCATCTTCGAGCGCTTCGCCGCACTCGTCATCCTCGCTATCGCGGCGAAGACCGCGAGCGCGACCGTCGGCGAGTACCTCCCCCGACCCAGCGTCATCATCGGACTCGGTCTCGTTGCGAGTTTCCGCCCGACTGCCTTCGAGTTCGGCTTCGTCGCCGACCCGATGTTCGTCGTCTACGGCACGGGCGCCGCCGTCGTCGGCGTGAGCTTCGCGCTGGCCGTCGCCGGACTCGGCCCGTGGCTCCGTGGCAACGTCGACATCGACCGCTTCCGATTCGGCAGCGCGGTCGCTCTGGGCGTCCTCCCGCTGACCATCCTCGAAGTCGGCCCCATCACGGGCGAGGAACCGCTGGCACTCATCGTCCTCGCGATCACCGGCCTCTTCGCCTTCAACCCCGAGGGCGCGATGGATGCGCCATCCGAAGACGCGGATGCTGCGGCCGCAACCGATGGCGGTGAACCCGACGACCCCTTCGAGGAAGACGTCGAAGACGCCGTCGAGCGCGTCGACGACGAAGAATCCACCGCGCCCGGAAGTCCCGAGGGCGACCGCGCGCCGTGGCTGTAAAGCCTTAGGGCCCTCGGCGACACTCCTCCTGTATGGCCGACAACCGCGTCGTCGAGGGTCGCATGGTCACGCCCGGAAAACTCGCCGAACTCATCGAAGGCGAGCGCGTCATGGACACCGAAGGCATCGAGGACACCGACCGAGCATGTCCCGACTGCGGTGGCGACGTCATCTCGGTGGGCTACATGCCGAGCGTCACCGAGTTCGTCACCGGCTACAAGTGTCAGGAGTGCGGTTGGAGCGAAACCGACCGCTAATCCGGGAGTATCTGCCCCCAGAGAACTTTTTTGAGTAATTCGACTTGGAGGGGTTCTTCGACTCGAATCTGACAGGATAGCCGCGGGTACCCCCACCGGTCGGCGGCCGCGTCGTGCCACTGCGACGGCTCGGGGGCGTCCTCGATTCGGACGCCACAGGTGCCACACAGCCCCCGGCCGCCGCAGTTCGCCACCCGCGACACCGAACCGTACACCTCGAAGCCCCGCTCCGAGAGGGCGTCTCGAAGCACCGTCCCCCGCGGCACCTCGATGGTCGTCTCGTAGTTTCCGTCGATGACGGTCACTGGAACGCGCTCGGTCATACCCTCACTTCGGGCGGCACCGCCAAAGTCGATGTGCCGAATCGAAACCCCTTTAGGAAGAAGGGAAGTACGGGGAATCGAGGGGACGTGGCCAAGCCAGGCATGGCGGCTGACTCCAGAGGCCACGCGCCCGGTGACGAGACTCCAGACTGATATACCGAGCGGACGACTGATCATCGCTCCGCGTTGACGACCCTCTGGAGGACCGAGGCGCTACACCGGAGATATCAGTAGATCGGGGGTTCAAATCCCTCCGTCCCCATACTGACTAAAAAGGTTTACTCAGGGAGTTTATACGGCCAGTTACCCGAGGTTATGGGGGGGGTGGCTCACATGGCCGCTGAGAGCCGACCTACCATAACGCCGACATACTGTTGTGAGTGGTGCGGCCAACCTATCGAGGACTTACTCGACGACCAGCAGTGCCCGGC
>NZ_WPCC01000088.1 GCF_009741925.1 Natronomonas sp. CBA1123 | reverse complement strand
ACGCAGGTGTCGCCCGCCTCGACGCCGGCGCTGACCGCGGCGTGGTGGCCCGTCCCCATCACGTCGGTCAGCGGAAGCAGTGCTTGCAGGGTCTCTTCGTCGTCGGCGTGTCGGTCCGGAACCCGAACGAGCGTCCCGTCGGCGTGCGGCGACCGTACGTACTCGCCCTGTGCCCCACCGTTGTCGCCGCTCCAGGAATCGCCGTTGCGACAGGAAGTGTGCAGTCCCTTCCGGCAGAACTCACACTCCCCGCAACTGACGACGAACGGCGCGAACACGCGGTCGCCGGGTTCGACCGACCGCACGTCGTCGCCCACTTCCTCGACGATGCCCATCGGTTCGTGGCCGACTCGGGAGTTCTCCTCGCGGTCACGCTGGCCGCGATAGAACCACAGGTCCGACCCACAGACCGCCGTATGGGTGACTCGAACGATGGCATCAGTCGGTTCCTCGATTTCGGGTTTCGGTACCTCCTCGACGGCGATGTCTCCCGGTCCACGATAGATTGCGGCGCGCATACGACATCCCACGGACCGCATTCGAATAAAGCGTGTACCACACCACTTTTCGCCTCGCACGACCGACGTATTCGCATGAAAACGCTCGCCTTCGACGGTCGAACCGGGGCAAGCGGCGACATGCTCATCGGCGCCTTGCTTGCGGCCGGCGCCGACGCCGAGGTGCTCTCGCCCATCGAAGACGTACTCGACGTGACCTACCGCATCGGCGAGACGACGAAGAACGGTATCCGAGCGACGACCGTCGACGTGTTGGTGGACGGCGAGGACGGCGACCACACTCACGACCATGACGACGACCACCACGGCCATACTCACGACCACGAACACGCTCATGACCCGACTCATGAACATGGCCATGAGCACGACCATAGCCACGAACACACCCACGCCGAGGGCCACGGCCCGAACCGGACCTACGCGGAGTGTCGGGACATCGTCGGCGAGATGGGTCTTCCAGAGGCCGTCGAAGCCGACGCCAAGGCGGTGTTCCGGCTGCTCGGCGAGGCCGAATCCCGAGTCCACGGGACCGACCTCGAAGAGACACACTTCCACGAGGTGGGGGCCGACGACGCCATCGCCGACATCGTCGGCGCGGCGCTGCTGTTCGACGACCTCGACGCCGACCGCGTGGTGACGACGCCGGTCGCCGCGGGCGGTGGCGAGGCGTCGATGAGCCACGGCGTCTACCCGGTGCCGACGCCGGCCGTG
>NZ_WPCC01000077.1 GCF_009741925.1 Natronomonas sp. CBA1123 | reverse complement strand
CCGAACCAGAACCCGAACCAGAACCGGAAATAGAGGAACCGGAGGAGACGGACACGATTCAGTGTCCCGTCTGCTCGACTTCCGTCTCGGAGGACCGCCAGTACTGTCCGGCCTGTGGACAGTCGCTTCACGAGCAGTGTCCGGTGTGTGGAACGGGCGTCGAGGGGGAGGTGTACTGTCCGGAGTGTGGCAGCCGCCTCGAAGAGGCCTGTCCGGTCTGTGATGCGACCCGGGTCGACGACGAGCGATTCTGTGAGGGATGTGGGCACGATTTCGAGGCGTGACCCGTTCTTTTGAAGTGTCTCAACCGATTACCCCCTACAACGAATGAGCGAGGACTTCTACTCGGTGCTGGGCGTCGACCGCGACGCCAGCGAAGACGAAATCAAGAGCGCATTCAGGGAGAAAGCCTCGGAGTACCATCCGGACGTTTCGGACGACCCGAACGCCGAGGAGAAGTTCAAGAAAGCCAAGAAGGCAAAGGAGGTGCTGTTGGACGACGAGAAGCGCCAGATGTACGACCAGATGGGCCACGAGCGCTTCGAGCAGGCCGACAAGCGTGGCGCGACGGACTCCGGCGCCGGCGGCATGGGCGGTATGGGTGGCCCGTTCGGTGGCGGCGGTGGCGGAGCCGGCGGGATGAACGACATCTTCGAGCAGTTCTTCGGCGGTGGCGGCTCTCAGTCCGGACCCCGACAGGGCGCGGACCTGAAGACCCGTCTCACGGTCGAACTGGCGGAGGCCTACGAGGGCGTCACGAAGCAACTCACCATCACGCGCCCGGAGACGTGTCCGGACTGTGACGGCGCGGGCCACCCGCCGGACGCCGACGCCCGCACCTGTTCGGCGTGTAACGGTCAGGGCCAGCGGACGACGGTCCGCCAGACCCCCCTCGGACGAGTCCAGCAGACTCAGACCTGCCAGCAGTGCGACGGCGAGGGGACGATTTACTCCGAGACGTGTTCGACCTGCCGCGGCGAGGGGCAAATCCGAAACGAGGCGACCCTGCAGGTCGAAGTCCCCGCGGGTATCCGGAGCGGTCAGACCCTCCGGATGGAGCGAGAGGGCGCCCCCGGAGAGAACGGCGGCCCGAACGGCGACCTGCTCGTCGAAATCGAAGTCGAGGAAGGCGAGGAGTTCGAACGCGACGGCGACGACCTCCGGTATCGACACCCCATCTCCTTCCCACAGGCCGTCTTCGGCGACACCGTCGAGGTACCGACGATGGACGGCACCGTCGAGATGGACGTTCCGGCCGGAACCCAGAGCGGCGAGACGTTCCGCCTGCGCGACAAGGGGATGCCGCGACTCCAGCGCCGTGGACACGGCGACCTCTACGTGAAAGTACAAATCGTCACGCCCGACAACCTAAACGAGGAACAGCGCGAGGCCCTGGAGGCCTTCGCAGAGGCCGGTGGCGAGGAGATAGACGTCGAACAGGGCTTCTTCGAGAAGTTGAAGAACTCTTTCTAATCGTCGCCCGACCGCGGACGCACGAGGTCCGCGAGCGTAACCGTACAGCCGAGCAGCCACCCCAGCGGCGTGGCGATGCCGACCCACATCAACACGACGCCGATACCCTCCAGACTGTAGTTGTTCCGGAGGAACTCGTTGAGACCACCGACGAACAGAATGTTGTCCAGCAGGTAGATGGCGAGTTCCTCGCTACCTTCGAGGACGCCGCTCAGCGAGGGGTCGTACAGCGCCGCGACGACCGGCGGCAGGAAGATGGCGTTCATCGCGAAGGGGTAGGCGAAGACGACGGTCGTCCCGCGGCCACCGAGGCGGGTGAATCCGGCCGCCAAACCGGCAGAGACGACAGCGACGACGCTGGCGGCGCCGACGGCGACGAAGCCGTCGAAGGAGAGCCGCACGCGGGCGAGTGCGGTCAGCAGTCCCCACAGCACCGCCGCGAGGACGACCACGCCGATGACGCCCAGTCGCGTCGTCGCGCTGTCGAATCGGCTGGCGTTGAACCGCGCGGCGAAGCCGACGAGCAACAGCGGGTACAGCAGGGCGACGATGGGGACGCCCAACGCCATCCACAGCCGGTATTTGATTTTGTCACCCTGCGTCCGGGGTTGCCACTTGCCGAGCACGCTGTGGACGGCGGTTCGCTGTCGCGGGAACACCAACTCCATCCACGTCTCGTGGAGCCGTACAACGTCAATCTTGATTCCCTCGACGAGACCGCCGTCTGACATACCCGCACCGTCCCGGCGCGATTAAAAATAGGTTCCGGCTATCGGGGGCCGGCTGAGGCTTACCAGCCGTCGGGGCCGAAGTCGGGGTCGATGAGTCGCCGTTGTTCGTCGATGTCGTCGATTCGCTCGATATCGGCCGCCGAGAGGTCGACGCCGAGCGACGACCAGTTGTCGCGGATGTGGGCCTCGCTGGTCGCCTTCGGAATCGCGGTGACGCCCTTCTCGCGGAGCCACGCGAGACTCACCGCCGCCTCGCTGACGCCGTGGTCGTCGGCGATGTCCGAGAGCACGTCGACGTCGAAGACGTCGCCTCTGGCCAGCGGCGAGTACGCGACGAGTTCGATGCCCGCATCCTCGCAGTACTCCCGCAGTTCTCGCTGCTGGAGCAGCGGGTGCATCTCGACCTGGTTGGCGAAGATGGGTGCGTCGATGGCCTCGCGGGCCGTATCGAGGTGTTCGGGTTCGAAGTTCGAGACGCCGATTCGCTCGATGGTGCCGGCATCGTACAGTTCCTCGAAGGCCGACAGCGTCCCCTCGGGGTCGTAGGCGTCGGCCGGCCAGTGGACGTACAGCAAGTCGAGATAGTCGGTGCCGAGGCGGTCGAGGCTCGCCTCCGTCGAAGCGAGTACGTCGTCGTGGGCCAGTTGGTCTATCCACACTTTCGTCGCGAGGAAGACGTCCTCGCGGTCGACGCTCGCGGCGTCGATGCCCGCACCGACGGCGTCTTCGTTGCCGTAGGCCTGTGCAGTGTCGACGTGTCGATAGCCGACGTCGAGGGCCGTTCGGACCGATTCGGTACACTGTTCGGGGTCGTCGTTCTGCCACGTGCCGAAGCCGAGTGCCGGCATGCCGCTGTGGTCGGGAACGCTGTTGCTCTCCTGTTGAGACATACCAGCGACTTCGAGGGTGCTGCCGAAAACCGTTGCGACACCGGCGAGGGTTCCCTCGAGTCAACGGCGGGAAACCGCAAGGGTGTTGTCGGCGGATACTGAAGCGCGTTCGTGGTCGTTCAGTACCGATACGTCGCTCTCGCGTTGTGTACGCTCGCGTTCACCGCGACCATGGTCGCACGGCTGGCCATCAGCCCGCTGGTACCCGACATCACCGCCGATTTCTCGGTCTCGAAGGGCGCCGTTGGCCTCGCCCTCTCTGGAATGTGGGCCGCCTACGCCCTCTCGCAGTTCCCGAGCGGCATCCTCGCCGACCGGTACGGCGAGCGGGCCGTTATCCTCGCGGCCGTCGGTATTACCGCCGGAGCGAGCCTCCTGCTGTCGCTGTCGCCGACGTTCGCCGTCTTCGCGTTGACCGTCGTGGCGCTCGGCGCCGGGGCCGGCCTCCACTACAGCGTCGCGACCTCGTTTCTCGCCCGCCACTTCGAGCAGGTCGGTCGCGCAATCGGCGTCCACGTCGCCGGCGGACCACTGGCCGGTCTCGCGACTCCTGTCGCGGCCGCGGCGGTCGGCGCACGCTACGGGTGGCGGGCGGCGATGCTGCTCGGTGCCGCCGTCGCCGTCCCCGTCTTCGTGCTGTTCTACTGGCAGATACGGCGGACGCCGCCGGCCCGCCCGAATCTCACGATGCGGTCGCGGCTCGAAGTCGAACCCCTTCGGGAGTTGCTCTCGCGTCCGGAAATACGGTACACGACGGTGATGGCCGTCGGCGGCGCCTTCACGTGGCAGGCGACGGCGTCGTTCCTGCCGGCGTTCCTCATCGAACACCACGGACGGTCGGTCTCGACCGCCAGCATCCTGTTTTCGGTGTACTTCGTCGTCCACGGCGCGACCCAGCCGCTGTTGGGTGGCCTCTCGGACCGCGTGGGCCGTGACGGCGCTGCCGCCATCGCCTTCGGGACCGGCGTCGTCGGCTACGGCGCGCTCGTCGCCGTTCCCGACGGCCCGACCGTCTTCGCCGCCGTTCCCCTCGTCGGCGTCGCGATGTCGTGGGGCGCGCCCGTCCAATCGCGGTTCATCGACAACCTCGGCGAAACCGAACGCGCCGCAGGCTTCGGCCTCGTCCGGACAGTCTACATGCTGCTCGGCGCACTCGGGAGCGTCGTCGTCGGCGGCCTCGCCGATTTTACGGGCTGGACCGTCGCCTTCGGCCTGCTCGTCGCGCTCTTGGCCGGCGAATTCCTGCTCGCAGTCGGGCCGACCGTCCGAAGGCGCCTCGCTCCGTCGGTGTGAGCGTTCGAGTCCGTCGTGACGGCTAGGTTATTTATACGGGAGCGTGGAACGCCCCGACATGCCTCCAGAGACGTACGACATCGCCGTCGTGGGGGGCGGAACGGCCGGCTGTTTCGCCGCCGCGGCCGCCGCCCGGGACGGACTCGATGTCGCCCTCCTCGAGCGAAAATCCGCGTCCGAGGGTGGCCACATCGCCTGTGGCGACGCCATCAAGGGCACCAGTACGTTCCCCGACGTCATCGACCGCGAGTACCTCCGCGAGGAGTCGTTCACCAACGAGAACATCCAGCGCGCTCGCTTCGAGAACCCGAAGACCGGCGAGAACCTCGACATCGGCTTCGGAGACGCCAGTGGTGCCGTCGTCGACCGGAAGCGCTACGGCGAAGTCCTGCTGGAGGAGGCCGACCGCGCCGGCGCGGACGTCCACTACGACACCGTCGTCCAGGATGTCGTCCAGAACGGCGCCGTCACTGGCGTGACCGCGACGGCTCGCGGGTCTGTCCGAGAGTTCGAAGCCAATATCGTCGTCGACGCCGCCGGGTCGCTGTCGCTTCTGCAGGACCGCACGGACTTCGAGGAGACGACGTTCGACACCAACGTCAACTACCAGCAGTTCTGTTCGGCCTACCGCGAAATCGTCGAGGTGCCCGAACCCGTCGAATGGCACGACGCCATCGTGTTCAAGCCGGCGTCGGAACTCGGTTACCTCTGGTACTTCCCGCGGACCCCCACCGAAATCAACGTCGGATTGGGGTTTCAGATGAACAAGCCGCCGATGAAACTCGTCGAGGAGCTGAAACGTGACCTACGGACCCGCCCGGAGTTCGAGGATGCGACGGTGAAGGACAAACTCGGCGCCGCTTTGCCCACCCGCCGCCCGTACGACTCGGCGGTCGCACCGGGCTACATCGCCGTCGGCGACGCTGCCGGCCATGTCAACCCCTGTACCGGCGGCGGCATCCCCGGCGCGGCGAAGG
>NZ_WPCC01000079.1 GCF_009741925.1 Natronomonas sp. CBA1123 | reverse complement strand
GGGGCTCAACGCCAGCAAAAAGCCGGCGAGTGCTCGCCGAAGCGGAGAAGGTTTTCGGGGACTGTTCGAGATGCATCCATCCGCCAGCTACTGCACCACCTACACGTACAATAATTCTGTCACATACATTTGACAGTGTGTCGGTGGCTCGTGGAACCCCGAAATCGGGGGACAACTCACACTGTGTGCCGTTTCTCCTCGATACGTTCCGCGGGGTCGAGACGGTAAAGCACCGTACCGTCAGACATCCGCGAGGAAGTTCGCGATGACATCGTGGCCGGCAGCGGTCAGCACCGATTCGGGGTGGAACTGGACGCACTCGATGGGATGTTCGCGGTGGCGGACCCCCATCACCAACTCCTCGCCATCGTGGTCGGTCGTCGCCGTCACGTCGAAACACGCCGGTACCTCGAGGGCGACGAGCGAGTGGTATCGGCCGGCCTGGAAACCATCCTCGAGCCCTGCGTACACCCCCTCGCCGTCGTGGTCGACGGGGAACGCCTTGCCGTGTATGGGTTCCGGTGCCCGACCGACCGACCCGCCGTACTCGTAGACGGCCGCTTCGAGACCGAGACAGACGCCGAGCGTCGGCACCTCGGGACTCACCTCCCGGAGCACCTCCAGTGTCACCCCCACGTCCCGGTCGTTCTTCGGATGACCCGGCCCCGGCGAGATGATAATCGCATCGGGGTCGACCGCACGGACCTCCTCCAGGGACGCCGTGTTCCGCAACACCTCGACTTCGGTGTCGTCGTGTTGGCTGACGTACTCCACGAGGTTGTAGGTGAACGAATCGAAGTTGTCGATAAAGAGGACGCGCGTCATCGCGGAACCTCCTCGGGAGCGACCTCGATGCGCTCTAAGGCGGCGAGGACGCCGTCCATCTTCTTTTCGGTCTCCTCGTACTCGCTTTCGGGGTCCGAATCGGCGACGATACCCGCACCCGCCTGTACCGTGATGCGGTCGGACCCACCCTCGCCGACGCCGTCTTCGACCGTCGCCGTCCGAATGACAATGGCGAAGTCCGCATCCCCCGTCCAGGAGTAATAACCCACGCCGCCGCCGTAGACGCCGCGTGGCTTCCGTTCGAGGTCGTCGATTATCTCCATCGCCCGTATCTTCGGCGCCCCCGAGAGCGTTCCGGCCGGGAACGCCGCCCGCGTCGCGTCGAAGGCATCGCAGTCGGCGGCGAGCGTCCCCGTCACCGTCGATTCGATGTGCTGGACGTGGCTGTACTTCAGGACGTTCATGAACTCCTCGACGCGGACGCTGCCGGCCTCACCGACCCGGCGGACATCGTTGCGTGCCAAATCGACGAGCATCGTGTGTTCGGCCCGCTCCTTGTCGTCTGCGAGCATCTCGCCGGCCAGCCGTCGGTCCTCGACCGGACTGGTGCCGCGGGCGCACGTCCCCGCGATGGGGTTGCTCATCACTTCACGACCCCGGACGGACACCAGCGTCTCCGGGGAGGCGCCGACGACCGCGAGGTCGTCGTAATCGAGGACGTACATGTACGGCGAGGGGTTGATTTCCCGGAGCGCCTCGTACAGACCCAGTGGGTCGATTTCGCCGTCGAGTTCCCGCGTTCGGGAGATGACACCCTGATAGATGTCGCCGTCGAGGACGTGCTCTTTGGCCGTCCGGACCGCGGCCTCGTAGTCGGCTTTCGGTCCGGCACGCTCGGCGACGGGCCGGTAGCCGCCCGTCGTCAACTCCTCGGCGTCGGCGAGCAGCGACTCGACGCGGTCGACTTCCGCACGGATGCGGTCGTAGACAGCACCGGGGTCGTCGCCCTCACGAACCACCGGGGTAAACACCAACTCGACGGTGCCGGCGGCGTCGTCGAAGACGACCGTCTTCGTGGTGAGGACGAACTGCGCGTCGGGAAACCGCGAATCCGGTCGGTCGATGCCGACCTCGTCCAACCAGAGGTCGTACACCGCGTCGTAGGCGAGAAAGCCAACGAGGCCGCCCTGTAACTGCTGTCGTTCGGTGTCGGGGAAGTTTCGCAACGGAACGTCGGGCAGGGATTCATGGAGTTTGGCGACCGTATCGCCGCCGTTGGTGTCCAGCAGTCCCTCGTAACGGTCGTCCATCACGTCGACCGAGGCCTCACCGTCGACGGTGACGACCGCGGCAGGGTCGTAGCCGACGAAGGAGTACCGGGCGTGGCGGTCGGCGCCGTGACCTGCGGTAAACGCGCCGTCGGGGTCGCTGGAGGCGACCTTCTCGGCGCTCTCCAAGAGGAAGGCGTGGTCGGCGCCGTCGGCATCGGTCGTCCGGCCCGTCAGCGCCGCGTACGCCACGAGCGGTTCCGGCGTCACGTCGAGTTCCTCCACCGCCCGGACGACGACCGGCCCCTCCTCTGCGAGCGCAACGAACTCGTCTTTCGAAATCACGGTCGCCCCCCTGCGGCTCGGACGAACGCCGAAACCGCGGCGGTGTCCTTCCGTCCCGGGTCACTCTCGACGCCGCTTGCGACATCGACGCCGAACGGACGGACGGTTTCGACTGCCGCCGCGACGTTGTCGGGCGTCAACCCGCCCGCCAGTACGACCGGCGACTCCAGCGTCTCGACGAGTTCTCGCGTCCGTTCCCAGTCGTGAGTCTCCCCGGTCCCGCCAGCCCCGTCGCTGTCGAGGGAATCGACCAACAGTGCGTCGGCGACGGTGTCGTAGGCAGGGGCCGATTCGGGGGAGACGGCCTTCACGACGTCGCCGTGGATTTTCGCCGAGAGAAAGGCAAGGTCGCCGGGCGTCAGTTCACCGTGGACCTGAACCACATCGGGCTGAATACGAGACGCGAGTGCGACGGTCTCCTCCGGCGTTTCGGGCATCGTCACGAGCACCGTCGTCACGAACGGCGGTGCGGCCCGAGACAGTTCGACGGCCCGCTTTGCGGTAATTTCACGCGGCGTGTCGACGGACACGTCGACGATGAAGCCGACGGCGTCGGCACCGGCCTCGACCACCGCATCGAGGTCCTCGTGGGTCGTCGTCCCACAGACTTTCACGCGCGTCATGGCTCGAACTCCCGCAGCGAGTCGAGTTGGGCGGCAGCGGCCCCGGAATCGATGGACTCGCGTGCGGCGTCGACGCCCGCCTCGAGGCTGTCGGCCTCTCCGGAGACGTAGATAGCAGCCCCAGCGTTGGCGAGGATAATGTCGCGTTTCGCACCATCGACGTCGCCTTCGAGGATGCCGCGCATGTCCGCAGCGTTCTCGGTCGGCGAGCCACCGCCGACCGCCGAGAGGTCGTAGGTACCGACACCGAAGTCGTCGGGCGTGACCGTGTACTCGGTCACGTTGCCGCCGTCGACTTCCGCGACGGTCGATTCGCCGTGGACGCCGATTTCGTCGAGGCCGGCGCCGTGGACGACGAGCGCGCGCTCGACCGCCATCTGCGAGAGCGCATCGGCCAACACGGGGACGAGAGCCTCGTCGTAGACGCCGACGACCTGTGCGTCCGCACCGGCCGGGTTCGTCAGCGGCCCGAGAACGTTGAATATCGTCCGCATTCCGAGTTCCTTCCGGGGGCCGATGACCGCCTTCATCGCCGGGTGGAACACGGGAGCGAGCATGAACCCCATCCCGGTCTCCTCGATGCACTGCTCGACGGCCGGCGGTTCGGCGTCGATGGTGACGCCGATTTCCTCCAGTACGTCCGCGCTTCCCGACGACGACGACACCGAGTAGTTGCCGTGTTTCGCGACGGGGACGCCGGCACCCGCGACGACGAAGGAACTGGTCGTCGAGACGTTGATGGTGTCGTGGCCGTCGCCGCCCGTTCCGCAGGTGTCGACGAGCGGTTCGCGGTCGGGGTCGATGCGTCGGGCCGCATCCCGCATTCCCTGTGCGAACCCGGCGATTTCCGCTTCCGTCTCGCCTTTTGTGCGCAGTCCCGCCAACAGCGCACCGATTTGTGCCTCCGTCGCCCCTTCGAAGACCGCCGTTGCGGCATCCCGTGCGTCCGCCATCGAAAGGTCTTCGCCGTCAGTGACTCGTCGAATATACTCTTTCATTATGAACACCGATGACCAATTTTGCGTTATAATGTACAAATCAGTACACCAGTATAAGGCTGTCGCTACAGCGGACGCTCGTCGGTGAAAAGAACGGAGCTGCCGAATCGAGAAGAACCGAAGCGAGAGCCTATTCGCCAGTCGGTGCGGGGATGGCGGGCGGCTTCTTGAACTGCGGGAGGCCGCGCGTGCCCGGCTGGCACTCCTCGCCGTCGCAGTCCATCACGACACCGAGGCGCGTCCCGAGCAACTCCACGTTCGTCTCCGCCATGGCCGTACTCCCGCCGTCGTGATACCGGACGCGCGGGTCGACCGTGTAATCCTTCTCGCCGTCGTTGACCGTCAGTTCCGCGTCGGCGTCACCGAACTCCGAGGTGGCGAGACCACCCACGACACCGGAGACGGCCGGACCCTCACCGGACTCGTTGGCCGTCACGTCGAAGACGACAACGCCGACTGCACCGTCACGGAACTGACCATACCGCTGGGGCGTTGCGCTGGCACCGGGGTCGCTCGGCGGGTTCTGCGGGTCAACCGAGGGGTCGTTGGGGTCCTGGACCTCACACTGGTTCGGCGTCGCACCGAAGACGATTGCCGCAGCAACTTCCGGCGTAATCAAGTTCGTCGGCACGCCCGGCGGCTGGGCCTGC
>NZ_WPCC01000073.1 GCF_009741925.1 Natronomonas sp. CBA1123 | reverse complement strand
CGATGAAAAAGCGGCGGCGGGTTCCCGATGGTCACCCGCCTTGCCGCCGCGCTCACCCAGTTCGCGCGGCGTGAACCGCTTCGCGCCCTCCGGGCGCTCGCGGATGCTCGTTCGGTGGTTCGGGAGTGTTTGTGGCGTTTAGAGGATAGAGTATTTCGTGTTCGGTGAGTCGGGACCCCTTCCAGCCGGTCGTCGACTTCGAAATCGCTACTCGGTCGTCCGATTCGTGGTGTGTCACACCCCACCGAGCCGCCCTCCATTGGAAAGCCTTAAGGTACAAACCCGGTTACGATGAGTTGCGTCAGGCCCGGGTGGTGTAGTGGCCCATCATACGACCCTGTCACGGTCGTGACGCGGGTTCAAATCCCGCCTCGGGCGTACTTTTGCCGTACACAACACTGCGAGTAACAAGTACCGTAATTCTGAATCAGTAGGGTTGCCAGCGCTACCGCCGCGTAAAATCATTCAATGAAATAGGTCGTCACGATGTATACGTAGCGGAAACTGGCGATTTTGACACATATGCTTTTCAAATTAGGTCATTAAGAGAGTTCCATGCCAGAACAAAACGACAAGATTGATTCTGGAGAAAGAGACGCGCTTGGAGCGATTGCAGACGACGCGCTAAGGACATTCAGAGCAGGTCTATTCCTGATTGTAATCTATATTTCAATAATATCTCTCACTCTTCAAACGGGCGGTGCCGCATACGTGGAGAATATCATAAACTCATTCTACACAATCAACGGCGTTGTATTCTGGATTGGCTCAATGACTGTCTGTGTATTTACTCACCGAGCGGCGCGCCGAATCACGCTCAAAGAGAACTACCCCCAGTTAGGCCAGATAGATGACAAATTTGACGTTTTGAACCTATCCAGCACAAGCACATTCGGATTGCTAATCTCGGTTTTCTCCCTTATTATGGGATTATTGGAGGGGTGGGCGAACACGATAAATGATACATCAAGAACCATCGGGTTCGAACAACCGTTGCTAATTGTTGGGTTTTCAGTAGTTATGGTTTCTATTCTCTATTCAGCTTTCTCCGTCTTAGATATGATTCGAGGGCGGTGGGGACCAATCAGAAAAATTCTCCGAATGTCATAGAAGACGAACAATACGGCGAGCAACGCGAGTTTCGGCACCAACTAGTTACCACGCTCGCCCGTACATTGGTCTATGCCCGCTTGGAAGGGTGCGTGGTCGGAGTCCGAGGCCACTGCGTACCTCCGAGAATCGACCGTCCCGATTCGACTCGCCTGCCGGACGCCCTCGGGAGGGCTGTGGATGCTCTCGCTGTGGTACGTCTACCACGACGGCGAGTTCCTCTGTGCGACCGGTGCCGACGCGGACGTGGTTCGGTATCTCGAAGCCGACGCCGGCGTGGCCTTCGAGGTCTCGGACAACGAGCCGCCGTATCGCGGCGTCAGGGGGTCGGGAACCGTCAGCATCGAAGCCGACGAGGGGAAGACGCTTCTACGAGAGCTGTTGGAACGGTATCTCGGCGGCACCGACAACTCGCTGGCCGACCGACTGCTCGACGACGACCGTGAGGAGGTCGCACTTCGTATCACGCCGGAGAAACTGTACACGTGGGATTTCACCGACCGAATGGCCGACGCGGCTCAGACCGACGACGGCCCGTGATGAACCTCGAACTCGATTCGCCACGAAACCCGGGGTCGATGGCCTTTGCGGGCCGCCAGTCGATGTACGTCGGGCGGTTCAGTCCGTGACGTTCAGTCTCGGAGCGCCTCGACGGGTTCGAGATTGGCGGCCTTCCAGGCCGGATACAGCCCACTGGCGAGGCTGACGGCGACGCCGAAGACGAACGCGACGAGCAGGTAGACGCCGTTCGAGGGGTCGAGAATGATATCGAGGGCGATGGGTGAGACGTACCACAACAGCAGCGCCGCGCCGATGCTCAAGAGTACGCCGACGAACCCACCCAGGATACCGAGCAGGGTCGCCTCGACGACGAGCGTCCGGAGGATGTCCCGTTTCTGGACGCCGACCGCACGGAGCAGGCCGATTTCGCCCTTTCGCTCGGTCGTGCTCATCAACATCACGTTGAAGATGGCGACGCCGGCGACGACGAGCGAGACGGCGCCGAGGCCGATGAGGAACTGGTTCAGCAGGTCGAAGAACTCCTCGATTTGGTCGAGGATGCTCGACAGCTCGAACACGGAGACGCGCTGTTCGCGGGCGTTGAGGCGGTCACGGACTCCTTCGGCGATAGCTCGTGCGTCCTCCCCGGAGTTCGCCTGCACGACGACCTGGTCGTAGTCGCCGGGGACGAACGCGCTCTCCGGGAGGACGACGGCGCTGTCGGGTTGGATGGGAGAGATGTCTTCGCCCGGTGCGAGGACGGCGATGACGCGGTAGTCGTTGCCCGCGATTTCGACGAGACTGCCGACCTGGACACCGAGTTCCTCGGCCAGCGAACTCCCGACGAGGGCGCCCTGTCTGTGGCGTTCGGGGACGGTGCCGGCTTCGGCGTTGAACAGCGCCGCTGGCCGGTCGGTGCCGTAGATGGTCGCGAAGCTACTCGACCCCCCGGTTCCGGAGACGACAGCGCCGTCGCTTCGCAAGGGAACGACCGTTCCGCGACCTTCCGAGACGCGCTGGATTTCGGTGATGTCGCGAGCGGTGAGCGACTCGCCGCCGGCGTCCTGGTTCGGCGAGACGATGACCTGGTCGCCGAGGCCGCCCAGCGACTCCAGCGCCGCGAGTTGGAGGACGTTGCCGAAGATGCCGAGCGTGGCGATGGCGAGGACGCCGATGACGATGCCGAGCGCCGCCAGCACCGACCGGAGTTTGTTCCGCCGGAGGTTTCGCGTCGCCATCACGACCGCCGGGAAGTCGCCGGGGCGCATCTATTGTTCCTCCAGTCGCCCGTCGACGAGTTCGACCGTCCGGTCGGCGTACTCGGTGACGAGTTCGTCGTGGGTGACCGCGACGACCGCGACGCCCTGCTCGCAGATGCGCTCGAACTCACCGAGGACCTGTCGTCCGGTGTCGGTGTCGAGGTTGCCGGTCGGTTCGTCGGCCAACAGCACTTCCGGGCGGTTGATGAGCGCCCGCGCGATGGCGACGCGCTGTTTCTGGCCACCCGAGAGTTCGGGTGGGCGGTGGTCGAGGCGGTCGCCGAGGCCGACGCGGTCCAGTAAGTCCTCGGCGCGGGCCGTCGCGTCGCGGTCGCGGTCGTACACCGTCGGCAGCGCCACGTTCTCGGTGGCTGTCAGCGTCGGGATGAGGAAGAAGTCCTGAAACACGAAGCCGATGTACTCCTTGCGGAGGTCGGTTCGGGCCTCGTCGTCGAGCGTCGTCACGTCGCGGCCGTCGAGCAACACCTCCCCGCTCGTGGGCGTATCGAGCAGGCCGAGCGTGTTCAGCATCGTCGACTTTCCCGAACCGGAGGGACCCATGACCGCGACGAACTCGCCGGCCTCGACGGTCAAATCCACGTCTATCAGCGCCCGGACGGTCTCGCCGCCGCCGTCGTACTCCCGAGTCACCCCGATGAGTTGCAGCGGTGGCGCCTCGCCGTCGTGGTTGGCCCGCTCTTCGACCGCCGTTCGCTCCGCCGTGGGCGGCGACACGTCACCACTCATCGTCGCCAGCGGTACAGTGGGACGAGGGCGGCGGCGCCGAGGGCGACCGAAATGCCGACGCCCGCGATGTCCAGCGAGAACGGCCACAGCGACCCGAGAACGCCGCCGTCGTCGGAGTCCTCGAAGCGTTCGACCGGGAGCTCGTAGCGTTCGGTGAACGTCTCGCCGTCGACGCGGTAGGTCACCTCGACGGGGACGGACGTGGCGTTGTCGTCGACGCGTGCGGTGAGTTCGAAGGGGGCGAACTCGCTGCCGTCGACGGTGCCGACGAAGTAATCGCGCTGGGGATACGCCGGGGAGACGGACTCGGTTTCGCCGACCGAGACGACGACGCCGGAGACCGACGCCTCGCCGGTGTTGCCCGCGTTGCCCGTAATCACGAGTCGGTCGCCGTCCTGCTGCATATCGACACCCGTGACGGTGATGGCGGCCGTCTCGGGACGGTACTCGTAGGTCGTTTGGGTCTGCCGCTGTTCGCGGTCGAGACGATAGTTGACGGTCACGTCGATGTCGCCGCCGGAGGCCTCCGAGAGGTCGACGGTCACCGTTCCGGTTTCGCCGGGTGCGAGGTCGCCGACGAACTGTCGGGCGAGCGATTCCTCGCCTGCGGGTTCGACGACGGCCTCGGTAATCGGCGCGTTGCCGAAGTTGGTGACCGCGACTTCGACTTGGCCGGGCGTCTCGCCCTCGGCGTCGTCCTGCTGGAGGTTGCCGCCGGCACTGCCGCCGCCGGCACCGCCGAGGAGGCTTCCGAGGTCGCCGCCGGCCTGTACGTCGGCCTGTTGCTCACGGACCGGGCGAACGTCGATTCCGACGTCGTCTTCGAGCGGTTCGACGCGGAGGGTCTCCCGTCGGAACGTCGTCTGTCGGTCGCCGGTAGCGGTGGTGTAGGAGACCCGGACCGCGATTTCCTGGCGGTCGCCGTCGGGCGTCACCGTGAGGTTCAGCGTCTCCTCGGCGCCGGCGGCGAGCGTCGGAACGAACGCGCGGTCGGCGACGGCGGTGTTCTTCAACACCGACACTTCGACGTTGCGGACCGGGTCGACGCCGGGGTTGCCGATGTCGACGACGACCGGCGAGGTGACGCCCTCGACGAGGTCGGCGTCGACGACGATGCCGGGCGGTGAGTCCTCGACGACGACGGTCACGGGTCGACGAATGGTCACGTCGTCGCCGTCGGCGTCGGTCCCGCGGGCGACGACGGTGAGGTTCTGTCTGCCGGCCTCGTCGAACTCGCCGACGAGGTCGACGGTCAGGCTATCGCCGGGCGACAGCGACCCGGGGTTCGACGCGCGGGCGAGGCGGTCGCCGTCGTCGGTTCGAAGCGTCACGTCGTCGAGTTCGACGGCGCTCGTCGACCCCGCAGAGAGCGCGACGGTCGCGGAGACGGTCGTCGGTTCGTCGGTTATCGGGCGGTCCGGGGCGACGGTTACGTCGGATACCGTCAACCGAGCGTCGGGGACGGCACCGACGCTCGGTGGCGCAAGCGAGAGTACCAGCGCGACCGCGACGAGGAGGGCGATGAAACGGCGCACGATACCGAAAGAAGGGGACGAGCAGGCAAGTATCTGCCGCGAACCCCGGTCGGTTGCCGCTACTGGACCGGCGTCGACAGCGCGTTTCAGACCGTGTAGTCGGCGTCTTCGGGGTCTTCGACGACCTCGATGCCGCGGTTGTTCACCGCGTGGGGGTCGAGGCCGACCTCCTCGAGGAACTTCTTGTACTGGCGTTCGCAGGTTTCGGCGTCCTTCTGTTTGTCGCTGGCGTGGTCACAGAGGTCGGCGATGCCCTCCGGCACCTCGTTGGTGTAGATAATCCAGTGGTTGACGAGGTCCGACAGGCGGCGGATTGGCGAGGTGAAGTGGCCGTAAATCTCGAAGTTCAGCGCGTGGTGGCCGCCGAAGGGGTCGGACATGTACTTGGCGCGGGGCATCACCTTCATCACGGCCCACTGAATCTTGTTGAGCTGTCGGCCGGGCGCCTCTTCGAGCGTGGCGTTGACGGCCTTCCGGGGGTCGTCCCAGGTGTTGCCGGGAATCGAGACGCCTTCGAGGTCCTGAATCTCCCGCAACGCCTCGTCCCACTCGTCGGGCGTCGGCTGTGGGTGGACGCGGAACATGGCTTCGAGGCCGCGGTCCCACTGGAGTGTGTGAGTGACGGCCTTGTTGGCCTTCAGCATGCACTCCTCGATGATGGTGTGGGCGCGGTCCCGCTTGGGGTTGAGCACGAGCGAGCCGTCCTCTTTCCGCTGTTCGTGGAGTCGCTCGGCGAGTTCGTAGGCGAGGGTGTTCTTTTCGTGGAGGTCGTGGCTCTCGTCGTCCAGTGCCTCCTCACACTCGTTGTAGGTCAGTCGGGCGTCGGAGTGGATGACGGATTTGTAGATGTCGATAGACTCGTGGGAAAGCGTCTCGCCGTTGATGTGCATCTCGACGGTGTGGGCGAGGCGGTCCTCGTTGGGGACCAGCGAACACACCGTCTCCGCCAGAATCGGCGGGAGCATGTGCATGGTGTACCCCGGCAGATAGACGGTGTTGCCTCGTTTCTGCGCCTCCTCCCACATCGCCGTCTCGGGGTTGACGTAGTGGGTCACGTCGGCGATGTGGACCCACAGGCGATAGCCCTCGTCGGTGCGTTCGATGGAGATGGCGTCGTCGAAGTCCTGTGCGTCGGCGGGGTCGGTCGTCCACGTCGTCAACTCCCGGAGGTCCTTGCGGTCGTCGAGTTCCGTCTCGATGTCGCCCTCGGGATCCTTGGCGCGTTCCTCGGCCTCTTCGAGCACCTCGTTGGGGAACTCGTCGCGGATGTCGAACTCCTCGAACAGTTCCTCGCGCTTGTTGGCGAGGTGGCGGGCGAGTTCCTCGTCGATAACGACGGGACCTTGCCCCTCCGCAGTGCCGGCGTACGCCTGCTCGTCGCGGTCAGTCATATCGAGGAGTTGTGTGGTCGAGTAGTTAGGCGTGTCGCACGGGGGACCGAACGACTCCGAAACGAACGGCGGACTTTTGACCGCGGAGTCGAAGTGGTGGGCATGGATAGCCGCCTCTCGCGCCGTGCCCTCCTCGCGGCCGCCGGCGTCTCCGCGGCCGGCCTCGCCGGCTGTACGGCGGGGTATCGGACGGCAACCGTCGATGCGACGGCGGGCTTGGAGCCGACGAGAACGCCAGCCCAGACCCTCGAAGACGCGCCGCTGTCGGCGACGTGGACCCGGGAGTTGCCGGGACAGTTCACGCTGTCGACCCCCGGCGTCGACGATGCCCGGCTGTACGTCGGCAGTGACACGAAACTGACCGCCGTCTCACTTGCCGACGGCGCCGTCGACTGGCAGGTCGAGATGGGCGGGTTGACTCACGGCTTCACGGCCGCAATCGAGGACGGAACCGTCGTCGGGTCGGCCCGCGACATCGTCGGCCGACAGAACATCATCGACCGCGGCGGCACGGCGTCGCTGCGGGCGCTGGAGGCCACCACCGGCGACGACCGGTGGCGCGAACCGCTCGCCGTCTCGGCGAGTCCGGTCGTCGCCGACGGGACGGTGTTCGTCCCGCTGGTCGACGGTGAGGAGACGGCGGTGACTGCACGCGACCTCGACACCGGCGCGGAACTGTGGACGCGGACGCTGTCGGCACCGGATATATTCGCCACACCAGCGGTCGGCGAGTCGGTGTACGTCGCGACTACGGCCCGGGAGGACGACACCAGTAGCCTGCTCGCGTTGAGCCGGGACGGCGAACTGCGGTGGTCGAAGAGCCTTGACGGTGCGGCACACAAGGGGCCGCGGGTGGCCCCCGAATCGGACGGCGAGACGGTGTATGTCGGCACCGACGCCGGCCGACTGTACGCCGTCGGCGGTGACGGCGAAAAGCGGTGGGAAGCGGCCTTCGAGCGAGGGGTCAACACCACGCCGGCGGTCGACGACGAGCGGGTGTACGCGACGACGCGCGGCG
>NZ_WPCC01000044.1 GCF_009741925.1 Natronomonas sp. CBA1123 | reverse complement strand
CCTCTGGCCCCTGTCGGTGACCCCTCGCCGCCAGAAGATAGACGATTATTACCATTTCTTGGTATTGAGTGGTATTTGGTGGTAAAGTTTATAGGTCGGGACGCGTTAGTTCAATTACAATGAGCCAAAACGACTCCGCGGTCAGCACGATGTTCAGTTTCCAGCGCAGCACGCTCGAACAGACCCAAAGCGCCATCGAATCGGGCGTCGAGTTCCAGCAGAACGTCAACGAGCGCCTCGTTGAGAGCTTCGACACGACCCGAGAGTTCTCCGAGCGCAGCAGCGACCTCGTCCGCACGGGCGTCGACGCCTACTTCGACGCCGTCGAATCGGCCGTCCCCGGTGACCAGGACGTTCTCGTGGACATCCGCGAGACCCTCGACGAGCAGCTCGACGAACTCGAAGCCAACCAGAGCGACGCCCTCGACACCATCGAGGAGAACCTCGACGACGGCCACGAGTCTGTCGACGAACTCCTCGAGGACTTCCTCGAGACCCTCGACGAGCAAGTGTCCCAGCTCCTAGACGCCAGCGAGGACCTCGAAGACCAGACCGTCGACGCCCTCGAGAACCTCCAGGAGTCCATCGAGGACCTCCAGGAGCAGCTCGAAGAGCGCTCCGAGGAGTTCCAGGACCAACTCGACGAGCAACTCGACAACCTTCAGGACCAACTCGAGGAAGGCGCCGACACGCTGCAGGAGCAAATCGACGACGTCTCCGAGCAGGTTCAGGACGCTGCCGAACAGGTCGAAGACGCGACCGACGACGCGACCGGCAGCTCGGCGTAACCGGTCTTCACGACTCCCGACACCTTCTCCGTTTTTTCACCGCAGATAGCGCCGCTCCCCGAGAACTGCGAGCCATCGGCTCGGACCACCCGACATTATACCCCTCCCGGACGCAGTACCGACAATGACTGAGGCGGTTTCACCCGCGAAAGCGTGGCTGATGGCGGCCCGCCCGCAGACGTTGCCGGCCGGAGCGGCGCCGGTCATCGTCGGGACGGGGCTGGCGATTCACGACGATTTCTTCGCACCGGTGTCGGCCGCGTTCGCCCTCGTCGGGGCGTTACTCCTCCAAATCGGAACGAACTTCGCCAACGACTACTACGACGCCGTTCGCGGCGCCGACACCGAGGACCGAGAAGGATTCACCCGCGTGACTGCCGGCGGCATCATCGCCCCGCAGTCGGTCAAGCGGGCGATGTACGCGACGTTCGGCCTCGCAATCCTCCTCGGCACGTACCTCGTCTACCTCGGCGGCGTCCCCATCCTCGTCATCGGTCTCGCCAGCGTGGCTGCGGGCATCACCTACACCGGTGGTCCGCTCCCCTACGGCTACCGTGGCCTCGGTGACGTGTTCGTGTTCGTCTTCTTCGGTCTCGTCGCGGTCGCGGGGACGTACTACGTTCAAGCAGTCACCTACGCCGCCGGCCCGTTCCCGCTGTGGCTTCCCGAGGGAACGGTTCCCGTTCGAGCGGTCGTTGCCGCACTCCCTGTCGCGGGGCTGTCGACTGCCATCCTCGTCGTCAATAACATCCGTGACCGCGAGACCGACGCCGCGGCCGGAAAGCGGACGCTCGCCGTCATGCTCGGTTACCGACTCAGCCGCATCGAGTGGACCGCGTTGGTCGGAATGGCCTACGCCGTTCCGGTCGTCTTCTGGGTCGCCGGATACGGGCTTCCGGTCCTACTCCCGCTTTTGACCGCACCGCTCGCCGTCTCGCTCGGCGGGACGGTCTGGACGCACACCGACGGCGAAGCGCTCAATCCGGCCTTGGAGCGAACGGGCCAACTCCTGTTTGCCCACTCGCTTGCCTTCGCCATCGGCCTCGCGGCACCGGCGTTGGTATGAGAGTCGAGCGCTTTTCCCTCCCGCTTGTCCACCCGCTCGACACCGCCGCCGGCAGTATCGAGCGGCGGGACGGGTTCCTCCTCGAGCTCGATATCGACGGCACCGAGGGACTCGGAGAGGCGACACCGCTTGCGGGCTGGACCGAATCGCTCTCCGAGTGTGCCGCCGCCCTGCGGTCGGTCGAAGACCCACTCGATGCCCTCACCTCGCTCGAATCGAGGCCGGCCGCACGACACGGGGTCTCGCTGGCGGTCCTCGACGCTCGCGCTCGGACGGCCGGGGAACCGCTGTATCGCCATCTCGGTGGCGAAACGCGCGTCGAGAGCGTCCCGGTCAACGCGACCATCGGAGACGGGACGCCGGCGGACACTGCTGCGGTCGCTCGCCGTGCTGTCGCCGAGGGGTATCCGGCGCTGAAAGTGAAGGTCGGGGCTCGCTCGCTCGCGGTCGATATCGAGCGATTCGAGGCGGTCCGGGAGTCCTGCCCCGATGTCGAACTCCGAGCGGACGCCAACGGGGCGTGGGACGAGGCGACCGCCGAGCGCGCCTTCGAGGCGTTCGAGCCTCTCGATGTCGCCTTCGTCGAACAGCCACTGTCGGCCGATGACCTCGCGGGTCACGCTGCGCTCCGCGGTGGCGAGGTCGGCGTCGGCCTCGACGAGGGGCTTCTCGAACACGGTCTCGCCGCCGTCCTCGAAGCGGATGCGGCAGACGTCGTCGTCTGCAAGCCGATGGCGCTGGGCGGCGTCGACCGGGCGCGAGAAACCGCCCTGAAGGCACGCGATGCCGGTGTCGACCCCGTCGTCACGACGACCATCGACGGGGCCGTCGCGCGTGCCGGTGCAGTCCACCTCGCGGCGTCGACACCCGACAGACGGCCCTGCGGGCTAGCGACCGGCGACTTACTCGCCGAGGACGTCCGGTCGGATGTCGCGGTGGCCGACGGAGGGTCGATGGCCGTTCCACAGGGAAAAGGCAATATTCCCCCCTCGTGAATCGGGCGACGGACGATGCGAGATTGGCTGGCCACACGAGCGGATGGAACGCCCGAGGCGACGGCGGTAGCCGCCGGTGGCGACGTGGTGACGCCTCGGAGCTACGCCGACCTCAACGAACGGGTCGAAGTGCTGGCCGGCCGCCTCGCCGCCCGCGGCGTCGGAGTCGACGACGCCCTCGCCGTGTGTGCCGAGACCCGCATCGAGTTCCTCGAAGCCGTCCACGCCGCACAGCGACTGGGGGGCGGTACTCGTTCCGCTCAACGCACGGTTGACGGCCGACGAACTCGCCGTCCGTCTCGAACGAATCGACCCCGCGGCCGTCGCCTGTGAGACTGACACCGAGCGAGCCGTCACCGACGCCATAGAAGCGGTTGCAGCGAACGACACCACGATACTGTCCTTCGACGAGCCGACCGCTGGGGCCGAACGCCTCGAGAGCGTCCGACCGGAACCGTTCGACCTCCCGGAGTGGGAACCCGACCACCCGCTTGTCGTCATGTTCACCTCGGGGACGACCGGCGACCCGAAGGGGGTCGTGCTCACGCTGGCGAACGTGCTGGCGAGTGCGACCGCCTCCGCGTTCCGCCTCGGCGTCGGCGGCGACGACTGTTGGCACGTCACGCTCCCGATGTATCATATGGGCGGGCTGGCACCCGTCTACCGATCGGTGCTGTACGGTTCTTCTATCTCGGTCCAGCGCGGCTTCGACCCCGAACGGACTGCCGAGGTGATGCGTCGAGCCGACGCCACGTGCGTCTCGCTGGTCCCGACGATGCTCGAGCGGATGCTCGACGCCGGTGAGTTCCCCGACTGCCGGTTCGTGCTGTTGGGCGGGGCCGCCTGCCCGCCCGAGTTGCTCGCTCGCGCCCACGACCGGGGTGTTCCGGTCGCGCCGACCTACGGGATGACCGAGGCGGCTTCCCAAATCGCCACCGCGACGCCCGAACAGTCCCGCCACCACCCCGATACGGTCGGCAACCCGCTCATGTTCGCGGAGGTGACCGTCGTCGACGACGCCGGCGCGGTGTGTCGCCCCGGTGAGACGGGCGAACTCGTCGTCGCCGGGCCGATGGTGACGCCGGGGTACCTCGACGACGCGGCGACGCGGGAGGCGTTCACCAACGGCGGACTCCGGACCGGTGACGTGGGCCACCGCGACGAGGCCGGCCGGGTGTACGTCCACGCCCGCGTCGACGACACCATCGTCACCGGCGGGGAGAACGTCGACCCGAGCGAAGTCGTCGCCGCGCTCCGAGACTACCCGGCGGTCGACGACGCGGCCGTCGTCGGCCTCGACGACGAGGAGTGGGGCGAACGCGTCGCTGCATTGGTCGTCCTCGCCGATGGCTCCGAGGTGGCCGCCGACGCCCTCCGAGAGCACTGCCGGGCGCACCTCGCCGGCTACAAACTCCCGCGGACGGTCGGCTTCACCGACTCGCTGCCGCGGACGGCCTCGGGAACCGTCGACCGCGAGGCCGTTCGGACGACCCTGGAAGCGGCCGACGACGCCTGAACCGGAGGCGGCTTTATTTTCGAGGCGGACCTACCGCCTCCCGTGTGTACACTCATCGTCGCGTGGCAGGTCTTCGAGGAAGCACCCATCTGTGTCGCGGCCAACCGCGACGAGGCGTTCGGACGCCCGTCGACGCCGCCTGCGGTCCGGGAGGGTGACCCCCGAATCGTCGCCCCTCGCGACGAGGAGGCCGGGGGGACGTGGCTCGGATACAACGAAGACGGCGTCCTCGTCGCCATCACGAACCGGTGGGTCGAGGGCGAAGGCGAACGCTCCCGTGGCCTCCTCGTCGACGACGCGCTCTCGGAGCCGACCGCACGCGCCGCCATCGACCGCGTCGAAACCGAACTCGATGCCCGGGAGTACGCCCCCTTCCACCTGCTCGCGGCCGACGGCGAAGATGCCCTACTCATCGAGTGGGGCGACGTACACCGAGTGACTGAACTCGACTCCGGCGTCCACATCGTCGTCAACGTCGGCTTCGACGGCGAGTGGTTCGTCCCACAGATGCGACCCGAAGCGGGGCGCCAGCAGGCGAACAACGCCGAACGCATCCGGGCGGAACTCCAGCCGAGAGACGGCGAGACTGCCGAAGCATGGACGCGTCGAGCCGGCGAGATACTCGGCGACCACGAGTTCGGCGCCTGCATCCACGGCGACGGCTTCGGAACCCGGTCGTCCTCGCTCGTCCGACTCGGCGAGGAACGTGTCTTCGAGTTCGCCGACGGCCCGCCGTGTGAGACGCCGTTCGAACCGACCGAAAGCAGGATTTAAACGGCTCGCCGGCGGAGGGAAGAACAATGAGTACCACCGCCGACGAGGAGCAGGAGCTCACGGAGGCCGAACGAGCGGGGCTCGAACTGATTCGGTCGACCGGTGGCATCCACCAGAGCGACTTCTGGAAGGAACTCGACGTCGACTCCCGGAAGGGGAGCCGCATCATCGACTCCCTCGAGGAGAAGGGCCTCGTCGAACGCGAGGACACAGTCTACGAGGGTCACAACACCTACTACATCACGCCGGTTCGGGACCCGAAAGACCTCGATTTCTCGCTTCTGATGGCCGGGGACATGCTCTCGCCGTTCGTCGGCGACGAGGAGGCAGACGCCCAAAGCGACGCCTTCTCCCATTGGGTCATGAACTTGGCCTACGAGGAGTACTAGGAACGCCCTCTTTCTACTTCCTCGGGGCCGCTGTCGGTTGCTTGTCGTTCCTCGCCACGCTTTTCAGCGCCGGCGCTGTCGGTTCGGTATGACAGACGACCCTCGAATCGCCGCCGTCGGCTCCTACAACCACGACATGTCGGTCACCGTGCCGTCGCTTCCGGTTCCCGGCGAGACGGCCTCCGGCGAGGATTTTCAGGAACACGCCGGTGGCAAAGGGTCGAATCAGGCCATCGCCGCCGCCCGTAGCGGCGGTGACGTGGCCTTCGTCGGCGCGGTCGGTGACGACCGTTTCGGCGAGTTCGCCCGCGAACTGTGGGCCGAGGAGGGCATCGGCGCCGCCGTCTCGTCAGTCGAGACTGCGACCGGTGTCGCACTCATCCACGTCGACGAGGCCGGTGAGAACGCCATCGCCGTCGCCAGCGGGGCGAACGACGAACTGGACGCCGAGACGGTCCAGTCTGCAGGCGTCATCGATGGTTGTGACGTGCTGTTGACGCAGTTGGAGACGCCGATTAGTGCCGTGACCGAAGCGGTGTCACGTGGAGCAGCGACCGGGGCCGAAGTCGTCGTCGACCCCGCGCCCTACCGGGACCTCCCCGATGTATTTCTGCAGGACGTGTCGGTTCTCACGCCGAACGAAAGCGAGGTCCGACTGCTGGCGGGCCACGACCCCGACGCCGATATCGACGAGGAGACGGCCGCACGAGCCGTTCTCGACCGCGGGCCCGACGCGGTGGTCGTGACGCTCGGCGCCGACGGCGCGCTCGTGGTGACCGACGACGACGCCACCGCGGTCGACCCGATTCCCGTCGACGTGGTCGATACGACCGGCGCCGGCGACGCGTTCAACGGCGCCTTCGCGGTCGCCCGCGGGAACGGGTTGAGCCACCTCGCGGCGACCGAACGCGGTATCGCCGCTGGCGCACTCGCCTGCACCGAACGCGGCGTCGTGCCGTCGCTGCCCGAACGGAGCGCCATCGACGAACTGATAAAACGAGGCCGGTCGGCGTGACTACTTCATCAGCGAGGTCATCTCACAGGAGACGACCGTCTGGTCGCGCTGGTTCTTGATTTCGACGGCGTTTTTGACCGTCCCGTTGCCGGGTCCGTCGGGCTTCTCGCGGGTCTCCAGCACTTCGGTTTCGACGCGGATGGTGTCGCCGATGTACACCGGTTGTCGGAACCGGAGTTCGTCCATGCCGTAGAAGGCGACGACGGCCTCTCGCTCCTCGACGGTTCGGGTCTGCCACAACAGCCCCGTCGCCGCACTGACGACGAGCATGCCGTGGGCGATGCGTTCGCCGAACATGGAATCGCCCATCCGCTCCTCGTCGGTGTGGAGGTGGTTGAAGTCCCCCGAGACGCCGGCGAAGTTCGTCACGTCGGCCTCGGTGATGGTTCGTCCCTGCGTGACGTCCGTGTCTCCCTCTTCGATGTCTTCGAAGACGCTCACGTCGTCTGTGTCTTGCTGGCTCATTCTCTGAATAGTCTGTAGCTGGTGCCGCCGGTGGCGACGACTTTCTCTTCGCCCTCGTGGACGGTCGTAACCTCGCTTTCGGTGAATCCCATGGACCCGCCCGAGCGGACGACCTCGGCTTCGACTCGGAGGTCGTTCCGTGCGGGGCGGACGTACCGGACGTTGAGGTCCGTCGTCGTCAGCCGTGCGGTCGCGGGGTCGTCGAACGTCGACCGAAGGGCGAATCCGGAGGCGGTGTCGATGACCGTCGCCGTGACGCCGCCGTGGACTGTGCCGGAGGCGAGGTTGGCGAACTTCTCGTCGAACGGTAACTCGAAGACGACGCGGCCGGGTTCGACGACGTCGATGTCGAGGTTCAGCCACTCGAAGAGGCCGTGTTCGCGGAGCGCACGCTCCAGTGCGTCGTCGCGTTCGCCGTCCGACGCGGTCGCCTCGCAGTCGCTCATTTGCCCTCGAACTCGGGTTCGCGGTCCTCCATGAACGCGGAGGCGCCCTCCATCATGTCGTCGGTCGACAGCAGCAGACCGAACGCCTGCGATTCGAGTTCGAGGCCGGCGGAGATGTCCTGGTCGCGACCCTCGTTCATCACCTTCTTGGCCTTTCGGAGGGCGATTGGCGGGCCGGAGACGAGGTCGGAGACGTACTCTTCGACGGTCTCCTCGAGTTCGTCTTCCTCGACCGCGCGGTTGATGAGACCCCACTCCTCGGCGAGTTCGCCGTCGATGCGGTGGCCGCGGAAGACGAGTTCCTTCGCGCGTGCCTCGGTGAGCATCCGCATCGCGCGCTGGGTGCCGCCGCCGCCCGGGATGAGGCCGAGGTTGATTTCGGGGAAGCCGAACTCCGAGTCCTCGGTGGCGATACGGAGGTCACAGGCGAGTGCGAGTTCGTTGCCGCCGCCGAGACAGTAGCCGTCGATTTTCGCAAGCGTCGGTCGCGGGAAGTCGTTGACCGTCTGGAAGACGGGCGTCACCTCGACCTCGTGGGGTTCGATGCCCGCGAAGCCGGTGATGTCGGCGCCGGCACAGAACGCGCGGTCGCCCGCGCCTTCGAATGTGACCGCCCGGACCTCGTCGACGTCGACGTTCTCCAGGAGGTGGACGATTTCGTCCATCATGTCGCCGTTGAGCGCATTCATACGGGCCTGACGGTCGAGTTCGATTTCCAGCAGGCCGTCGTCGTTCAGCGAGTGGTTGATGGTCGTGTAGTCGCGCTCGGCGGAATCGCCGTAGTCGTAGAAACCCGCGCCCGCGTTTTCGCCGGTGTTGCCCTCTTCGACCAACTCGCGCAGATAGTCGGCGGCATCGTAGCGTTCCTCACCGTACTCCTCGTGGAGGTCGTCGAGTTTCTCGAGGACGGTGTCGAGACCGATTTTGTCGGCCCGGCGGCAGGGCCCCTCGGGGAAGCCGGCGCCGAGTCGGAGGCCGGTGTCGATGGCCTCCGCGGTGGCTACGTCGTTGCCGATGAGTTTCGCGGCCTCGTTGACGATTCGGGATTCGATGCGGAGCCAGTCGACGTCCTCGCCCTGTCCGGCCTCGTAGGTCGTCCCCTCGCCGTCCTCGTAGTCGTAGTAGCCCTTCCCGGTCTTCTGGCCGAGTTCCTCGGCTTCGACCTTTTCCTCGACGATGGGCGGGATGGGTTTGCCGGCCTCCTTGCGGACGTGGTAGCCGATGTCGATACCGGTCATGTCCGACAGTTCGAACGGGCCCATCGGGTAGCCCCGCTGGTGGACCATCGCGGCGTCGATTTCCTCGACGCTCGCGACGCCCTCGCTTGCCATCCAGGCGGCCTCGTCGCCGAACGGGCCGAGCACCGAGTTGACGACGAAACCGTTGACGTCCTTCCGGACGTAGATGGGCGTCTTGTCGATTGATTCGACGAACTCGTAGGCCGTCTCGGCGGTGTCGTCGGTCGTCTCGTCGCCGTAGATGACCTCGACGAGTTCCATCTTCACCGGCGGGTTGAAGAAGTGCATCCCACAGACCTGCTCGGGGCGGTCGGTGGCGGTGGCGATTTCGGTAATCGACAGCGAGGAGGTGTTCGACGCGAGGATGGCGTCCTCGGGTGTGTACTCGTCGAGTTGCCCGAAGATGTCCTTCTTGATTTCCATCTGCTCGGGGGCGGCCTCGATGACGAGGTCGGCGTCCTCGGTCGCGGCTTCGAGGTCGACGGCGGTGTCGACGCGCTCCATCACGTCCGCGGGCGCCTGGTCGATGAGGCCCTTCTCCGCGAGCTTTTCGAGGGACCACTCGATGTCCTCGTAGCCGTCGTCGACCAACTCCTGTTCGATGTCGCGCATCGTCACCTGATACCCCGCCAAGGCAACGACCTCAGTGATACCGTGTCCCATACTTCCCGCGCCGAGAACCGTCACGCGGTCGATGTCGTCGATAGTCATACGGCCGATTCTGCTGTCGGCAGGGACTTAAGGATACCCCATGCTGTTACCGTTGTTAGGAATTATTCCTGACTGGTCAATAGTTGTAAACACAAAACGAGTGTTGTTTCGCCCTTGCTTCGCCGTTCTGGGTCGGTTTTCTTCTTCGGAAGATATTTTTTCACGGACGGAAAAGATACCCTCATGAGCGCGGAGACGGAGGACCGAATACTCGCCGTCCTCGAGGACGACGCCCAGGCCTCCTACGCCGAAATCGCAGACCGTGCGGAGGTATCGAAGCCGACGGTCAGAAAGTACATCGAGAAACTGGAGTCCGAGGGGGTCATCGTCGGCTACTCGGCCGACATCGACCCGAAGAAGCTCTCCGGGAAATCCATCGCCTTGGTCGGTATCGACGTGGCCAGCGAACGCTACGTCGAGGTGACTCAAGAGCTGAAGAACCTCGATGCGGTCGAGTCGCTGTACACCTCCAGTGGCGACCACATGCTGATGGCCGAGGTGCGTGCCTCCGATGGCGACGCAGTCGGCGACGTCATCCGCGAGGACATCCTCTCACTCGACGGCGTCGAAGCCGCCCACCCCTCCTTCCTCCAAGAGCGACTGAAGTGACCGGCCCCCTCGGTCCATCCGCCGATTTCCGCCGCCCGTGCCGTTTTGCCGTTGGCGCCCCTCTGTGAGGTATGGCTATCTACCGACGCGAGACGTTCGTCGACGCCCCCTTCGAGGACGTGTGGGCGTTTCACTCCACTATCGACGGCCTCGACGCGCTGACACCCGGCTTCATGAACCTCGAAATCGAGCACGTCACCGGTCCCGACGGCGAACCGGACCCCGAGATTCTGGAGGTCGGTTCTCGAATCGAGCTGTCGATGCGTCCTTTCGATGTCGGCCCGCGACAACACTGGACCTCGGTCGTCACCGAACGCACCGAAGAGGACGGGGCCGCGATGTTCCACGACGCCATGGAGGAGGGGCCGTTCCCGACGTGGGAACACACCCACCGGTTCTTCGCCGACGGCGACGGAACCATCGTCTCCGACCGCGTCGAGTACGAACTCCCCGGCGGCGCCCTCGGCCGTGCGGTGTCGCCGCTCGGGTGGGTCGGGTTCGAGCCGATGTTCCGGGGCCGACACAAGAAGACGAAGGAACTACTGGAGTAGCTACCAGCCGCTGTTCAACCGAGTCGTCTCGAAACCGTCGGTCAACTCCGCCCAGCGCTCGGCCAACTCCGCGGCCGACCAGCCGTCGTCGCTGTTCGTCGACAGGCTTCGTTCCCGTTCGGGGTCAGAGACGATGGAGACGCTGTCGCCGGCGACGGCCAGCGTACAGCCCGTGACGCCCTCGGCGGCCGCACTCGAGAGGAAGACGGGAACGCCAGTGACGTGTTGGGGACCGAGGTCATCGGGGTCGGCGGCGGCCATCGCCGGCAGGTCTTCGGTCATCCGAGTGACCGCCGTCGGCCACATCGCGTTGACGCGAACGTCGTACTGGTCCAGTTCTAGCGCCGCGGTCCGCATCAACCCGAGAATCCCCGCCTTCGCCGCCGAGTAGTTGGCCTGCCCGACGTTGCCGACGGAGACGCCGCTTGAGAGACAGACGAACGACCGCTCCCGGTCGAAGCCGCCCTCGGCCTTGTGTCGCTGTCGCCAGTGGCTGGCGGCGTTCCGAAGCAGCGAGAAGTGACCCTTCAGATGTACGTCGACGACCGTATCGAACTGTTCTTCGGACATCTTGAACAACATTCCGTCGCGCAACACGCCCGCGAAGTTGACGATGCCGTGGACGGCGCCGTACTCGGCGACGGTGTCCGCAATGAGTTCCTCGGTGTAATCGAGGTCGGCTACGTCGCCGAAGTGGGCGGTCGCCTCGCCACCGGCGGCTTCGATGCGTTCGACGGTTTCCTCGGCTGGCTGTTCGTCGCTCCCCTCGCCGGAAACGTCGACACCGAGGTCGTTGACGACGACCGAAGCGCCCGCCTCGGCCATCGCAACGGCCGTCTCTTCGCCGAGTCCGTGTCCGCCGCCGCAGACGATACACACCGTGTCTTCGAGCATGTACGTGCGGTTCTCTCCGTGGCGATTATAACCTGCTGCCGCGGACTGCCGGTCCGTTATCCCATTTGGTTACTGTCTCGTGACGAGGACGACGCCGATCAACACCAACCCCCCGCCGACCAACACGACGACCGAGACCGGTTCGGCGAGGAACGCCGCCCCCAGCGCGACCGTCACGACCGGTTCGACGGCGCTGAGAATCGACGCCGGGCCGGCGCCGATTCTGGACAGTCCCGCGAAGAACGCGAAGATGGGCATCGCCGTCGCCACGACCGCGATACCGACGACGGCCCCCCACCCGACGCCCGTCGACGGAATCGAGAGGCTGTTCGTCGCGAGGCCGATGAACAGAAAGGTCGACGCCGCTGCCGGCAGAACGTGTGCGGTCAGCGTCGGCGCGCTCACGTCCGTGAGGGTCGTTCGACTCACTGTGATGTACGTCGCGTAGACGACGGCCGCCACGAGGACGATACCGACGCCGCGGGGGTCGGCCGCCGCGGGGTCGGCACCCGTGATGAGGGCGATACCGCCCAGCGTGACCAACAGGGCTGCGACTCGCTGTCTGTCGACCACCTCGTCGAGAAAGGCGGCCGCCAACACGAGGACGAAGACGGGGTAGGTGTAGAGGACGATGCCGACCATTCCGGCCGTCATGAACTCCAGTCCCACGAAGTACAGCCCGCTCATCGCCGCGTAGCCGAAGGCGCCGAGTGCGACCCCGACCAGCAGGTTTCGTCCGGACAACAGTCGCAGTTCCCCCCGAGCGGCGAGGACGCCCCACACGAGGACCGTCGCGAGAGCGAACCGGAAGAACAACACGGTCGGTATCGACAGTCCCTCCTCACCCGCGACGACGCCGAGGACGCCCAGCGTGCCGAAGCCGGCACCGGAACAGAGTACGAACAGCGCGCCGACGCGGGAGTCGTCCATACCGTCGTCTTTAGGCGACCCCGCAAATCGGTTGCGAAACCGTCGCCGTCCCGGAACCGACAAGTCGGCTCCCCCATCACGTCGAGTGTGCTCGCGCGACTGGAATCACGGACGCCTCCACTGGCCGCCCTCGCCGTCGCCATCCTCGCGGTGTCGACGAGTGCCGTTCTGGTCCGGTGGAGTACGGCCCCCTCGGTCGTCCTCGCGTTCTACCGAGTCCTGCTCACGACGCTTCTCGTCGCGCCCTTCCTCCTGACGCGGTACCGGGGCGAGTTCGCGCAGTTCCAGCCTCGGGACCTCCTCGTCGCGACCCTGACCGGCGCCGCCCTCGCCTTGCACTTCGCTGCGTACTTCGAGAGCCTCGCGTGGACCAGCGTCGCCGCCAGCGTCACGCTCGTTCAGTCACAACCGCTGTTCGTTGCGGTCGGGGCAGCACTGGTGTTGGGCGAGCGAATCGGTACGCGGAAAGCCCTCGGCATCGCCGTCGCCGTCCTCGGAATCGTCGCCATGTCGGCGGCGGAGTTCCTCTCGGGGGCCGCAGTCGCCGGGTCACGTCCGCTGTACGGCAACGCCCTCGCGGTCCTCGGTGCGGTGATGGCCGCCATCTACGTCCTCGTCGGACGGTCGCTCCGTCAACGCGTCGCCCTCGTCCCGTACGTTCTCGTCGTCTACACCGCCTGTACGATTACGCTACTGGTTGTCGCGTTGGTCGACGGCCAGCAGTTGACCGGCTACGGGCGACGGGAGTGGCTCATCTTCCTCGCGATGGCCGTCGGCCCCGGCCTCTTCGGCCACACCGTCGTCAACTGGGCGCTCGAACACGTCGAGTCTTCGGTCGTGAGCGTCTCCCTGCTCGGCGAACCCGTCGGCGCGACCGTCCTCGCGCTCGTCTTCCTCGGCGAAGCGCCGGGGGTGACGACGGTCCTCGGCGGTGTCGTGGTGCTTTTCGGCATCTACGTCACGTCCTCCGCGCGGGCGTGAGTCGCAGTTCACTCCTCGGACACTGCTCGGTGGACGTCCGCTACCGTCCGCTGTAACTCGCCGCCGTCGGCCCCGTAGGCGAGGTGACTGGGACAGTCACAGTCCGACGCTCCGAACCCCTCCACCGGTCCGTCGGGCAGGCGCTCGGCGACGGCACACTCCACGTCCGCACCGACCGTCCGAACGTCACCCCGGAGCGCTGCCGCCCCATCTCCTAGCAGGTAGTCGACGTGCCAGTGGCGGGTCTCCCGGTCGCCCGCCGCGAGTTCGTAGTGGCGGTCGACCCGCGAGAACCCGCCCGACCCGAGTGCGCTGCCAGTGTAGGCGTACCAGCCGGACGGAAAGCGGTGTTCGCCGAGGGCGCCGACCTCGATGGTCGCGGCCTCGGAGAGTTCGACGAGGAGGGTGTAAGTGCCGTCGGCCATGAGCGCGTTTCGACGGCCGGAGGCAAAACCCCCGCGGACGGCCCGGACCCGCCATACTTTTGGCCGGTCCCCACGCAGGTAGGTTCATGAAGGAGTCGCTGATGGACATCCTGTGCTGTCCGCTGGACAAGAGCGACCTCGAACTGGAGGTCATCCGCGAGAACGACGACGAGATTCTGGAGGGTCGACTCGTCTGTACCGAATGCGGCGAGGAGTATCCCATCGAGGACGGCATCCCGAACCTGCTACCGCCGGACATGCGGGACGAAGCGGCCGCGTAGGTCCCTTTCTAATCGACGTTGTCCCGACACAGTATCTGCCGAACTGATGGTTTACTGTCCTCGCGAGCGCAGCGAGCGCGGTTCGTCGGACGAAGGCCGAAGGCCTGAGTCCGATAGCGACGAGCGACTAACGCGAGCCTTCGGCTCGCGGCTGGAGCGAGGAGTTATTTTTCCCCACGTTTTTGCCGCGTAGGCGTGTCGCGCGCCGTTCGGCGCGCGACCGCCGGAGCGTGCAAAAAGTGGGAGGCGAGTATTTTTAACCTCACCGGCCGACCCCCTGTCCGTGACTCGAACGCTCGGCGTCGACATCAATCGGTCGGGCCTCCACACGCTGGACGCGCCGACGACGTTCGAAGCCGACGGGCCGTTCGTCGTCGAACTGCGGAACCACGGTGAGGCCTCCCACGTCCACCTCCATCTCGACGATACGCTCTCGGAGATTGCACGCATCGAGGCGTCGAACCACTACGTCGAATCCGAGGAGGCTCGCGGCGTCCAAATCGAGGTTCGACCGCGACCGGAGTGGCCACGCGAGAGCATCCGCGGGAAACTGAAGGTCGTCACCGCCCACGGCGGCGAGACCCACTACGTCGACGTGACCTTCGACCGGACGCCGGAGAAAGAGCCGGTCGAAGTCGACCCGGACCTCTCGAAGCCCCAGCAGACAGACGACTCGTCGACGCCGTCGACGAACCTCCGGGCGCTGCCGGTGGTCGTCCTCGCGGCAATCGCGCTGCTGTTGGCCGTCGGTGCGCTGATTACGGCCGACGGAATCAACTTCGTGATGGGCGCCTTCGCGGTTCTCGCGGGGGGACTGTGTGCCGTCGCGGCGTACTACCTCCTCGGTTAGCTCTCCTCGTCGTCGGTCGGGACGCCACAGAGCCGGCCTTCCTCGTCGAACCGCTTTGCTCTGAGGAACCGCGTCCGATAGCGGTTGGCGCCCTCGTACACGTCGGCCTCACGGATGTCGTCGGCCTCGCCGTCGGCGACGGCGTCGATGATGTCCTCGATTTGTTCCTTCTCGGAGGGCGTCAACTCGAACTCGTAGGTTTTCGACTGTTCGCCCTCGAGTTTCGTCCACTGGCGGGCCGCCGCGATGACGAGCGAACAGGGCTCCCGACAGGGGAAGGCGCCGTCGCCGCCGTCCACCGTGATTTCGGTGTCGTCGTCGTACTCCCATTCGCGGCGTTTGAGACACTGCGAATCGGCACAGCAGGCCTCGGCGACCCAGTCGACGTGTTCGTGGCCCTCGCCTCGGTCCCACGTCTCGACGACACCGTAGATTCCGGTCTGTCGCTCCATCGTCTCCCGCCAGTTCGATATATCGAGGTCGCCCTGTTGTTCGAGATGCCAGTTAGCGACCGTCGCGGGGTAGACGATATCGACCGTTCGGGCCAACGCCCGACCGTCGAGGTCGAGAAACGCCCACCCGGTCGGAAGCGTCGGGGCGGTCTTCAGCGGCCGATACCGTCCCCTGTCGTCGTGTTTGACGAGTTCACGGGCCTCCAGCGGGTCGGTGTGGACATCGAGGGCCGCGGTGTCGGCGTCGGCGTCGTCTTCGTGGCAAAGCGTGTAGGTCCGGTCGCCGTCGTCGCCGAGGCCGATTTCGATGGCGAGTTCTCCCCACGACGCCTCGATACCGCCGTCGGCCAAGGCGTCGTACCGTTCGGGAACCGACCGTTCGTCGGCACCTTCGAGCCATCGGAGGTACGCCGTCTCCGCCTCGGGCCGGTCGCGCTCGTTCCAGTAGTGCCAGTTCGAGACGAACCACGGGTTCTCGGTAGCACGCTCGCGGAGTTCCGACTCGTCGAGTCCCTCGTGGGTCTCCTCCGGAAGCGCGAACGTGTAGCCCGCTTCGGACTCCGCGACTTGGAGGCCATCGCAGTCGACGCCCTCGTCGGCGGCCGCCACCAGCGCGTCGAGTTGTGTGTCGTTCACGTCAGTCCCCCACGCTCGCGCCGTCGGCACCCGCCACGCGGGTCCGGCGTCGGATTTCCTCGATTGCGTTCCCAACGTCGGCGCCGGCGTCGGCGGCCCGTTCGATGATGACGTCGGCAGTCAGTGCCTCCGTGCCGACGGCGCCGGCGTACCAGATGCGGTGGCCATCGACTTCTGCGGGTGTCTCCCACCCCGTCCGGTAGTCGTCGGTCAACCCCATGTCCTCGGGGATGTCCTCTTGGGTGTGGTAGCCGTCGGCGACGAACAGCGGGACGACGACGATGTCGTCGCTCTCGAAGAAGTCGGTCACGTCGTCGATTTCGGGGTCCTCGTCCATGAACAGCGCCTTCACCTCGTCGAAACGGCCCATCTCGCCGATGCGCTCGGCGTGGTACTCGATTGCCTTCGCGGAGTTCTCGTTGCGCTCGGTGCCGTGGCCGACGACGGCCAGTCCGAATCCCGGCCCCACGTCGGGGTCGTCGGTCACCGTCTCGGCTCTGCGGACGATGACGTCGCTCATCGCGTCGTGGGTGCCGACGGGACCGCAGTAGTGGACCGTCTTCTCCACGTCGCCGGCCGCTAACGTGGTGTGGGTCGCACTCGTGCCGTCGGAGTCCCACTCGGCTACGTCCCAGTCGTCGAGACGGAGCTCTCGGGGGATGACCTGCTCGGTGAAGTACCCTTCCGAGATGAACAGCGGGACGACGTACACTTCCTCGCTCTCGATGGTCCGAAGCACCTCGCGGAACGACGGCTCTTCCTTCCAGAACGCGGTCCGAACCTCGTCGAAGACGCCGGCCGCACGCACCGTGTCGGCGTGCTCGTAAGTGGGCGTACTCGCGTCCGGGTTCAGATGCGACCCGTGGGCGACGATGACGAGCGCTTGCATACTCGAAGCAACGGCCAGCGCGCTCTTAGGGGCTTCGCAACCCGAAGGTTGCGACGGTCGACTTCGGGACCGACATCGGTTTGTCGCCACGCCGAGAGCGGCCGGTATGACTGTCGCTGCCGACACCCGCGAGGCCGTCCGCGAACACCCCTTTCTGGAGACCGCCCTCCGAGCCGGTGTCGTCAACTACTCCGCCGCCGCTCGCTTCCTCGATGTGGGTGAAGTCGAGGCCGTCACCGCCGCGCTCCGTCGGTACGCCGAGGAGCTAGATGCGTACGAACCCCCGGACCGCCGCGCCAGCGTCTCGATGAAGTCGGGTGTCGGTCCTGCCGGGGGTGACGGCGAAGCCCTACTCGTCGTCGGCGACGCCGCCTTCGCTGCGGGCGGTGGCGACAGCACCGCCGTCGTCGCGTCGGGCGATGTCGACGTCGACGCCCTCGCCGACGTGCTCGGACGGCTCCGGACCGCCGACGTCGGCGTCGAGGCGGCCGCCGGCACGGAGGGAAGTCTCGTCGTCGTTGTCGGTCGCCGGGACGGCGCCAACGCCGTCCGGGCCGTCGAGGACGTATTATAAGCGACGGATTGAAACCGACCCGGGGAGTTCCCTCCGACAATGACTCTTCGCGTGCTGAACACGCTCTCCGGGGAGCGCGAACCGTTCGAGCCGGCCGACCCCGACGACGTACTGCTGTACTACTGTGGACTGACCGTCTCGGATGCGGCCCACCTCGGACACGCACGCACGTGGACGCACGTCGACGTCATCCACCGCTGGCTCGAACACCTCGGCTACGGCGTCCGCCACGTCGAGAACATCACCGACGTGAACGAGAAAATCGTCGCTCGAATCGGCGAGGACGACCTCGGTGACAGCGAAGGCGCGGTCGCCGAACGGTTCGTCGGCCAGTTGCTCTCGGACATGCGCGCACTGAACCTCAAACGCGCCGAGGTGTACCCGCGGGTCTCCGAACACGTCCCCGAAATCATCGACCTCATCGAGACGCTGGTCGAGAAGGGCTACGCCTACGAGTCCAACGGGTCGGTGTACTTCGACGTGACCGAGTTCCCCGACTACGGGAAACTCTCGAATCAGCGACTCGAGGACGTCGAGGCACAGGGCGTCGAAGAAGAGCGCTCGGAGAAACGCCACCCGGCGGACTTCGCGCTGTGGAAGGCCGACGGCGTCAGCGAATCAGCCGTCGCGGAACACCGCCACGACGACCGCACCTACGCCGTCGACTCGCCGGCCGGTGAGACCTGGGAGTCGCCGTGGGGCGAGGGCCGCCCCGGCTGGCACATTGAGTGTTCGGCGATGTCGATGACGCATCTCGACAGCTCTATCGACATCCACATGGGCGGCCGAGACCTCGTCTTCCCGCACCACGAGAACGAAATCGCCCAAAGCGAGGCGGCCACCGGCGAGCAGTTCGCGAAGTACTGGCTGCACGCCGACCTCTTCCAGATGGGCGACGAGAAGATGTCCTCCAGTCTCGGCAACTTCATTCCCGTCTCGGAGGCCGTCGACCGCTTCGGAACGAACGCCCTGCGAATGTTCTTCGTCTCGGCGTCGTACAACTCCACGCAGACCTACAGCGACGACGCCATCGAAGAGGCCATCGAACGCTGGGAGCGGCTCGAAAACGCCTACAGACGCGTCGTCGATGCCGTCGACTCGCCGGCCGCCCACACGAAAGTCGAAAGCGACCTCCGTGGTGCCGTCGAGGAGGCTCGCGAGACGTTCACGGTGGCGATGAACGACGATTTCAACACTCGCGAGGCGCTGGCGGCGCTGTTCGAACTCGCCTCGGCGGCCAACGCACATCTCGACGAACGCGACGACTACGACTACCGCGCGCTCCGTCGGACCGTCGAGACCTTCGAGGAACTGGGTGGCGACGTGTTCGGCTTCGATTTCACCGGCGATGGCGACGGCGAGGCGACGCTGGCGGGCGAACTCGTCGAACTCGTCCTCGACGTGCGGGAAGCCGAACGGGAGGCCGGAAACTACGAACGCGCCGACGAACTCCGCGACGACCTCGAAGCCCTCGGCGTCGAGGTTCAGGACACCGACGACGGGCCGACGTATCGGCTCTGAACTCGCGAGCCTTCGGCTCACGACTGTCGAAAATCATCGCGAAAGCAGCAGTCGGTTTCCGCACCGAATCCGGAGGAGGGCTGGGGGTTATTCGTCCGTCGGGTCGATTTCGTCGAGCGCCTGCTGGAACACGAAGCCCAACGCGAGGTGCTGTTGCATCGCGTCTTCGAGCGTCTCTCGGACCGCTTCGCGGTCGTCGATGCGGTACTCTTTGGTCTGGATGAGTTCGTGCATCTCGAGGAGGCCGTCCTCGTCGAGGTCGTGGAGGGCGGGGTAGACGGTTCCCGGACTCAAATCGGCACCGAAAAACCGGGTGAGGTCCTCCATGATGCCTTTCCCGTGGGCGTCGTCGGTTCGAAGCCCGACGAGCAACAGGAGCAGCGGGGAGAGCGACTGTTTCACGAGTCCGTCGTCGATGTTCAGACAGCCTTCGGGCGCGAGCGTCCCGGAGGTGTCGGTCACGAGCTGTTCGGTGCGTGCAGCGGGGTCGCCCGTACCGTTGCTGTCGCCGTCTTTTGATAGTTTTCCAACCAGTTCCTGTAACTCCGTCTCGGACTGCTTCTGAGAACTCATGCGGCCACCTCCGGTGTGCAAAGCATATTCTTCACTAGTTATGATGGTATATAAATTCCCGGAAATTTCTCATTATTTGTTCATAACTTGTGTTTGCTATCATCGTCTCCGCCCGCTGGAGCCAACGGACCGTCGGGTTTGTCGGCGCGTGACCGCTGAGAACGCGCATCGTGAAATACGTTGCCACGACGGCCACGTAACTTATACACTACCGACATAATACCGTCGAGTATGAAACGACGCACGGTGCTTGCGGGCGTTCCGTCGGCACTGCTCGTGGGTAGTATGGCAGGTTGTACCGACCTCATCACCGGCGACGAGGCACGGTTCGAGGCGGAGACGGCGACGGTTTCCGAGCAGGCCCGTTCGGACACGGACTACGAGGAGCAGTCCGTCGAGGAGGACGTACGAGAGCGGAACTTCGAGCAGGTCGACCGAACCGTCGTGGTCGTGAACATGCTCGCGGAGTACTCCCGGTCGGTCGACATCGGCCTCGGTCTCAGTGGGGAACTCGCTCGGTTCACCGTCCTCTCCACCCCGCAGGTCGAAATCGCCGGTCAGGCGTTCAACCCCATCGACGATTTGAACAACGAGGAACTCGCCCTGCGCCTACAGAAGCAGTACGACGGCATCGACAACGTCCAGCCCGTCGACGAACGCGACGGGTCGCTACTCGGCGAGACGGTCACCGTCTCTCGGTTCGAGGCCGAAGCACAGACGAACGGCGAAAGCGTCGAAGTGTTCATCCACATCGCACAGACCCAAAGCGAGAGCGACTTCGTCGTCGCGCTGGGCGTCCACCCGAAGGACATCGAGGAAACCGACCGAATCAACACCCTCCTGGAAGGCGTTCAGCACCCGGCCTGACTCCGTAGACGGCTCTTTTCATCCGACCACTATCGGCCCGATGAGTACGCCCATCAGGTTCGCTCGTCTGGCACCGAATCGCGCGGGAACCAATCCGACAATCGTCGCGGCAACGTAGGCAGCCACACCGATACCGCCTGCGAACAGCCACGAGAGTCCGGCGAGTCCAACCAACACGGCCACTGAGAGACGTCTCGGGGCCATTCGACCGACGGCCAACAGATACCGGTCGCCCAGTAGGGGAACGGTGACGAACCCGACGGCCGCCGCGACGCCCATGGCGACGAACAGGTGCGGAAGCGACAGCGGTACGCCGGCCGATTCGACCGCCACGAGGACGCCCGTGCGTGGGGCGCCGAGCGCGACCAGCGCGAACAGCGCGAAGACGCAGTTCGCCGTGTTGACGCCCGACGTCGTGACGACGAACCCGCGGGCACCGTGACGGCCTGGGACGGCGAGCAGCGACAGCGTCGACGCGATAGCGCTCGACACCGCGGGAACGTAGCCCACCACGGCACCGGAGACCGTTCCGAGGCCCGCCAGTCCGGCGACAGACCCCTTCGACAGCGCGACGCCGGCGTCGTCCTGCGGTGGTACGCCGTCCCCGTCGAGCGCATCGAGCAGTACTGGCGCCCCGAACAGGCCGGCGAACAGCGGCGCCAACATGCCGCCCGCCGACAGCGGTGCCTCGGGGGAGAGTTCCAAGGTTCCGAGTCCGAGTAACGCACTCGTCGTCAGCGAAACCACGGCGACGCCTTTCGCGAGGAGGCCACGCTCGGTGAGCACCAGCACCACGACCACGCCGAGCAAGACGACTGTGAGATTAGAACGCAGTATCGGCCAGACGGCCGTCATCGCTTTCGTCACCGGAATCGCGAGCGGCGCCGCGAGTGCCACTGCAGCGCCGCTGCCGAGCGCCGACAGCCGCAACGCCTCGTGCCCACGCCCCTCCAACACGAGTCGGTGTCCCGGGAGCGCGGTCACCGCTACCGCAGCGTCGGGGACACCGAGGGCCAATGCGGGCACGATGTCGAGAAACGTGTGGACGACGCCGGCCGACAGCATCGCCATCCCGACGTACAGCGGCGGTCCCGGAACCGACGGGGCGACGCCCGCGAGGACGAGCGCCATGTTGTTGGCGTGGAGGCCCGGAACGAGACCGCTCGTGGTTCCCAACGCGACCCCACCCAATACGAAGCCGAGCGCGACGGCGGTTTCACGGGGCGTGAAGACGAGTTCCATCGCCGGGAGTTGGCCGCGTTCCGACACGTAAACCTTCGGCCGGCGCTGTCGCTGTGCGGTCGATAAATGAAGAAGGTGTCTCCGGAGTTAGCCGAACAGCTCGCCGAGGCCCTCGCCGCCGTCCTCGTCGTCGCCTTCGTCTTCTTCTTCCGCTTCGGCCTCTTCGGCCTCCTCTTCGGCTTCCTCTTCGGCCTCGTCGGCGGACTCCTCCGCCGCACCGCCCGCAGCGCCACCGGCACCGCCGGCGGGAACGGCCGCGGCCGTCTCGATGGCCTCTTCGACGTCGACGTCCTCCAGCGCGGCGACGAGCGCCTTGACGCGGGATTCCTCGACATCGACGCCAGCTGCGTCGAGTACGTCCGTCAGGTTGTCTTCGTTGATCTCTTCACCGGTCTCGTGCAGGATGAGTGCTGCGTAAACGTATTCCATTGTAAGTCACCCGAACATGTCGCCAAGGGCGTCGCCGCCGTCACCGTCTTCGGTGTCGTCGGCGTCCTCGGCATCGCTTTCGTCAGTTTCCGCTTCCGTTTCGTCTTCGTCGGTCTCGTCCTCGTCGTCGCTTTCGGGCTCGCTACCCGTATCGACGGGCTCGCTGACGCCGCGGAGTTCCTCCGGGAGGGCCTCCTCGTCGTCGATTGCCGCTGCGAGCGCGCGGACCTGTGCGTCCGCCTTCGAGACGAGGTCGTCGGCGAGGTCCGGGCTCTCCACTGCGGCGGAGATGCCCACGGACTTGGCCTCGCCGGCGGCCTTCGCCAGCATCGACGGCGCCGTCTGGGCCGTCGGGTACTCGGCGTTGAGCGAGAGGTTCCGCGCCGCGGCGGCGGCGGACTGGAGGTCCGCCTCGTAAGCCTCAACGTCGATGGCGAGTTCCTCCGGCGCGAACAGCACGCCGTCGGAGAACACGCCACGCAGGTCGAGACCGACCTCTTTCGGCTCGATGCCGAGTTCGCTCAGGACGTTGGCGAGGTCCTGGGAGACCTCTTCGCCGGCCGACAGCACCGTCGAGTCCTCCATCACCTTGATGGAGCCCTCGTCGATGCGGGCGTTGGCGCCGATGGACTGGAGTTCACCCACGAACGGACCCGGGTCGACACCCGTGTCGCCTTCGGGGATGACGATGTCGTTCGGCGCGACTTCCCCGGCGTTGATGGGCGCCGGCGTCTTCGACTCTTCGAGCTGTTTGTACAGCCCGAAGGGGTTGTCGTTCGTGCCGATGAGTCCGACCTGTCCGGCGACGTGCTCGGTCAGGTCCTCGAGGCCGTCGTCGACCTCTTCGAGGGCGCGTTCCATGAGCGTGTTCCGCGAGACGCGCAGGGCTGCGGTGCCGTGCAGTTCACGGCGCATGTCCTGCAGTTGGCGACTCGGGATGCCGGTGACGTCGACGACGCCGACGGAGTCGTAGCGTTCGAGGAACGCGACGATGTCGTCGACTTCCTCCCGTTTCCACTCGGGAATCGTCTCGGTCTTGCGTTCGGCTTCGGCGCTCATGCGGGCACCTCCACGGCCGGCCCCATCGTCGTCTTCACGTAAATCGCGTCGATGTTCTGCGGGCCCTTCTCGAGGTCCGTGAACAGTCGACGGATGATGACGTCGATGTTGTCGGAAATGTCCTCGGCAGACATGTCCTCCGCGCCGACGCGCGTGTGGAACGTCCGTCGGTCGCGGGAGCGAACCTGAACGGTGTTCTTCATCCGGTTGACCGTCTCGACGACGTCGTCGTCGGGCTGCAGGGGCGTCGGCATCTTACCACGGGGACCGAGTACGGTACCCAGATAGCGACCGATGTCCTGCATCATGTCGGCCTCGGCGATGAAGAAGTCCGTCTCGTCCGCCAAGTCTTTCGCCGCGTCGTCGTCGTCTCCGAGGTCTTCCAGCTCGTCGCCGTCCAGAACGTCGTCTGCGACGTCCTGGGCGCGAATCGCTGTCTCACCTTCGGCGAACACGACGATACGCGTGTCCTGGCCCGTACCCGACGGTAGGACGATGCTCTCGTCTACCCGGTTGTTGGGGTCGTCTAGGTCTAGGTCGCGCAGGTTGATAGCGAGGTCGACCGTCTCACGGAAGTTCCGCTCGGGTGCCTCGTCGAGTGCGCGAGATACTGCGTCCTGTATCGAATCTGCCATCGTTCACCTCCGTAGTCGCAGCCACGTGGGCTACTACGGTGTGAAACAGGCTACGCCTGTCTCGTATCGAGCGAGGAGTATGACGCACTTAAGGCCGTCGAACCGCTTTCGGCGTGCCGGGACCTCTCACTCGAGGAACCGCGATTCGAGGCTCTCGTCGGGCACCATACACGACTCGCGTTTCCCGAACCAGCCGTAGCGGTGGTCGGCGACGAAGTCGTAGATACGGTCTCGAACGAAGCGCGGCAGGACCACTGCGGGATACAGCGCCGAGTACGGCAACCCGAGGCCCTTCAGAACGCGCAACGCTGCGGTCGACTTGGTGTAGTAGTTCTCACCGTCGACGAGAACGAAGGTGTCGAAATCTTCGGTGGGCAGGGCGTGGGCTTCCAGCAATCGCTGGCCGGCGTCGGATTGCAGGGCCGAAAACCGGAACCGTCCCTCCGGGTCCCGCTCGATGACCCACTGGACGAGGCCGTTACAGAGGTTACAGACCCCGTCGAACAGCAGAACCGGGCGGTCGGTCGTGGCGGGCCGAGAACTGTCCTCGCTCACGCGCGTTCGTTGGTTCGAGAGGACCTAAACGGCAGCGGTCGGTGGCGGATGGGTCGAGACGGTCGGGCGAATCGACGGAGCGTCCGCTCGGGTGCGGTAAAAACGCGAGGGAAAATCGGCCCGCCCGTTCGTGAGTTGGGGCGACTACGCCGCCGCTTCGGACTCGGCAAACGTGTCGTCGAACTCGCCGTCTTCAAGTCGCTGCTTGTAGGTGCGTGCGTCCTCGCCCTCGATGGTGACGCCCAGCGAGACGCAGGTGCCGGCGACCTCCTTGGAGGCGCCGCGGGCGTCGTAGGCGAGCAGGTCGGGGAGTTTCTGCTCGGCGATTTTCTTCAGCTGCTCTGCGGACATGTCGGCGACGAAGTCCTCTTGGGGGACGCCGCTGCCGGTCTCGAAGCCGAGTTCGTCCTTGATGAGCGCCGCCGTCGGCGGCACACCAACGTCGATACTGAACGACCCGTCGTCGTCGTAGTCGACGGTGACGGGCACTTCCGTCCCGTCGAACGCCTCGGTCTGTTCGTTGATTTCGTTGACGACCGCCTGCACGTCCACGGGGGTCGGGCCGAGTTCCGGGCCGAGCGGCGGACCGGGGTTGGCCTGCCCGCCGGGGACGAGCACTTCGATAGTTCCAGCCATATCGAAACGAACTGTCGCCGCGACTTTAAGGGTTGTCGATTCAGTTCAGCGTGCGGTGCAGTCACAGTCACGCGCCGATTCGCCGGCTTAGGGTAGCGAGATACCCTGTCGAACCAGATACTCGCTGACCTCCTTGATGACGACGGGGCTGCCGATGATGCGGGCGGCGTTTCCCTCGTCGTAGACGGTGACGGTGAACTCCGCTTCGAGGTCGGCTTGCACCCCGTCCAGCGACGCCCACGGGAGAACTATCTGGGTGCTGTCGCGGAGACCGGAGGGGCTTGCCATCGGGACTTAGTTTCTCGTAGCGGGGCATTAAATTGTTGAAACCCGTCCGGTTCGAATCGACATCAAGCGTTCACGAGCAGGAGACCGAATATCGCGGCGACGATGAGGATACCGCTCACCGGCCGGAAGCCGTAGCCGAACAGCGTCGAGAAGACGAAGTGGAAGACGCCGACGAAGGCCAATCCGACACAGATGAGGCTGTAGGCGAGTTTCTTCTTGCCCTCCATACCGTCGCTTATCGCTGTCGCGATATAATCCCCGCGCTCGAGGCGAGTGAGGCACAACCGAACGCCTTTTTCGGCACCGACGACAGTACTCGCGTAATGGGGCTCAAAGAGGAGATAGAGGCAATCGAAGAGGAGATTGCCAACACCCCGTACAACAAATCGACCGAACAGCACATCGGTCGGCTGAAGGCCAAACTCTCCGAGAAGAAAGAGGAACTCGAACGCAGACAGTCCTCCGGGGGCGGTAGCGGTGGCTACGCCGTCGAGAAACACGGCGATGCGACCGTCGCGTTGGTCGGGTTCCCCTCCGTTGGCAAATCGACGCTCCTCAACGCCCTCACGAACGCCGACAGCGAGGTCGGTTCCTACGAGTTCACGACCCTCGATGTCAACCCCGGCATGCTGGAGTACAACGGTGCGAACATCCAACTGCTCGACGTGCCCGGCCTCATCGAAGGGGCCGCCGAGAACCGCGGCGGCGGCCAGGCCGTGTTGTCGGTCGTCCGCACTGCCGACCTCGTGTTGTTCGTCCTCTCGGTGTTCGAGATACAGCAGTACGAGCGCCTGCGCGAAGAACTGTACAAGAACAAGGTCCGCCTCGACACCGAACCGGTGCAGGTGAACATCCGCAAGAAGCACAAAGGCGGCATCAACCTCACCACCTCCGACCGGGTGAGCCTCGACGACGAGACCATCATGAGCGTCCTCCGGGAGTACGACTACGTCAACGCCGACGTGACCATCCGCGAGGACCTCACCATCGACCAGTTGGTCGACTCCCTGCAGGCCAACCGGGAGTACCTCCCCTCGATGGTTTGTGTCAACAAGGCAGACCTCATCGAACCCGATTACCTCGAAACCGTCAACGAGCAGTTGCGGGACCACGACATCGACCCCGAAGAAGCGGTCTTCATCAGCGCCGAAGAGGAGAAGGGCCTCGACTCGTTGAAACAGACCATCTGGGAGGAACTCGGCCTCATCCGCATCTACATGGACAAGCCGGGGCGCGGCGTCGACCGCGAGGAACCGCTCATCCTCACCGAGGAGGAAAACACCGTCGACGACGCCATCGACAAACTCGGCGGGAGCTTCGACGAGCGGTTCCGGTTCGCTCGAGTCACCGGTCCGTCGGCGAAACACGACGAACAGCAGGTCGGCCGGGACCACGAACTCCACGACGAGGACGTCCTGCGAATCGTCGCCCGGAAGTGACTGCCGTGAGCGACGAATCCACACCACGCCGCAGACTGCTCGCCGTTCTCGCGGTTGGGCTGCTCCCGTGGACCGTCCTCCTCGTCGGCGAGGTGACGTTCGTCTTCTCGTTCGGACTGGTGAGTCTCGACCCGCTCCATCTGACCAACGTCTACGAGTTCCTCTTCGTCTACACCGACGCGCTCCCGCGTCGACTGCAAGCGTGGCCGGCCGGAATACTTCTCTACACGGGCGCGCTCGCAAGCGCGGTGGCCGGCCTCTGGGATTTCGAGGACCCTCGGCTCACCGGCGGCCTGCTCGCCTTCGCCGGCATCGCCCACGCACAGGTTTCCTACGGGCTGTTTCGGACGTACGCGCTTCCACTCTCGGAGTTTCCGGTGATTCCGCTCGGCGCCATCGCCTCCTGGACCGTCGTGTGGTGGTACTACTGGCCGCTGGCTCGACAGAAAGGACTCGGACCGCTGGATTAGTCGCTCTCGGTTTCCGTGGCCGTCGACTCCGCGGCCACGCGCCACGTCCCGTCGACGGCGACGCGGACCCCATCGACCGAAACGTCACGCGTCGTCGCGGACGTTCCGATTTCGTTTTCGATTGTGGCCCGGTCGGGCACCTCTCCCTCCGGATAGACGGCAGCGAGGGACGCCGTTCCCTCCTCGGGTCCGAGCGTGAAGGAACTCACGAGGCCGGTTGCGGATTCGAGCACCGGGCCGCTCTCGACGAACTGACCGGTGTCGGCCTCCCCGTCGCTCGTCACCCCCGCTTCTGGGTCGATGCCCCACGCACCCAGCGTGACGTGGCCGTTACCGGCGGTCTCCAGTGCCCACCCGCTGTCGTCGGCTTCGCCGAACCGTTCGGTTTCGCCGGCGATGGTGTCGAGTACGGTGTCGAGGCTCGATTCGCTGTCCAACAGCGTGACGAGCATATCGTCGCGGACCGCAAACGCCAACCCCTCCGTCGAGAGAAAGCCCTCGCCGGTGCCCTCGTACACCTCGAAGTCACCCTGCTCCTCGCCGGGTTCGAACCCCTCCGAGGCAGCGACGACGGCATCGGCGTCGAAGGAGCCACGGAAGACGCCGACGCCGTCGACGAGCAGCATCGAATCGACGCGGAGTTCGTTCCCTGAATCGGGAGTCGCCGTCGACGTGTCGGTGTCGTTGTCGGCGGTTTCCTCGGGGAGTTCCCCCTCGCCAAGGGGGCCGAGAAGCCGGTCGGCGAAGCCGTACGGGACGAGTCCGAACCCGAGGCCGATACTCCCGATGAGGAGACCGGCCGTGGGGTAGGCGACAAGCGGGTCGACGTTCACCGGCGCGGTGTCGGAGCCGATGTCGATGTCGACGGCGTCCGGCAGCTCCTCGGCATAGGGGAGTTCTTCCTCACCCTCGTAGCGCCGGAGCCACTCGGCGTCGATGTGGACGAAGAACACACCGGCGTCGTCGTTTGCGCCGTCTTTGGGCGTGCTGTCGTTGTACGCCGGCGTTTCACCGCCATCGAGGACGCCGGTACAGCCGGCCGCGGTCACGAGCGGGAGGGCGGCGGTCGCTTTCAGTACGTCGCGTCGGTGGAGGTCCATACGTCCAATGACCCGACGAGACCTATAGGTCATACGGCCGACGGTGACCGACTGCCGCCGTCGCTACGTTTTCCTGTCGCGGACTCGTCGGTTCGGGTATGCACGCGATACTGGACCACGTGATGATGCGCGTTGAGGACTTAGAGGCGTCCCTCGAGTTCTACACCACCCACTTCGACTACGAGGAGAAGGGTCGCTGGGAGGCCGATACGTTCACCAACGTCTTTCTCGGGCCCGAAAACGTCCACGAAGAGGGCGCGCTGCTGGAACTCACCTACAACCACGACGGGCGCACCTACGACATGGGCGACGCGTGGGGCCACATCGCGGTCCGCGTCCCCGAGGACGAACTGCAGGAGTCCTACGACGAACTGATGGAAAGCGGCGTCGAGGACTATCGCGACCCCGAGTCCTGCGACAACCGCTACGCCTTCGTGAAGGACCCCGACGGCCACGAAATCGAACTCGTCAAACGCGACCACGGCGAGAAGTGGAGTCTCGACCATACCATGCTCCGCGTCGAGGACGCAGACGAGGCCATCGGCTGGTTCAGCCGGAAACTGGAGTACGACCTCTTCCGACGGGCCGAGTTCGACGACTTCGCGTTGTACTTCATGAAGCCCGAAGACGCCGCCGAAGAGGCGATGAGCGTCGAGCTGACGTACAACTACGATGGCCGAAGCTACGAACTGGGTGATTCGTGGGGCCACGTCGCCGTTCGGTGTGACGACCTCGATTCGACGTGGGAGACGCTGATGACTCGTGACGCCGCCGACTACCGGGACCCCGAATCCTGCGGGAACCGCTATGCGTTCACGAAGACGAACGACGGTCACGAAGTGGAAGTAGTCACGCGGTAGTCGAACGCGAAACGGCGACGGAGTCGTCGTGAGCGCCTTTTT
>NZ_WPCC01000067.1 GCF_009741925.1 Natronomonas sp. CBA1123 | reverse complement strand
CCCTCCGCGTCGCCGTCGAGGAACGCGCCGTCGTCGACGAGGCGGTCGATGGCGTCGTCGGCGACTTCGCGGGCCGGCGCGAGCCAGCCATCGGTGCCGGTCACCTGTGCGGCGGCGGTGAGGCCCGACAGCACACGTGCGTGGTCGGCGAGCAGTCCGGTTTCGCTATCCTCGCCGTCGAAGTGTGCGACGTGGCCGTCATCGACGAGCGTCTCGAGGACGAACTCCAGTGCCCGTTCGGCGTAGCGGGTCGCTCCTTCGTGGTCGGTGACCGCAGCGAAGCGGAACAGCGCCTCGGCGGCCATCCCGTTTCGGTCCGCGAAGGCCGTCGTATCGACGTGCGGTGGGTCGGCCTCCTCGCGCTCGGTCGGCTCTAAGAGGTAGTAGTCGCTGCCTGCTTGGCTGGCCGCGAAGGCCTCGCCGGTCCACGCCGTCGTCGTCAGGTAATCGACCGTGCCCTCGGCGGCGTCGTGGTACGACTCCTGGCCGGTGTAGAGGTATCCCGACGTGAACGCCCCGAGGAGGGCGGCGTTCTCGTCTGTGAGTTTCTCGCGGTGTGGTTCGCCCCAACTCCGGTTCTCCGCGAACCGGTAGAATCCGCCGTCGTAGGTGTCGTAGAGGTGCGTTTGAACCGCTTCGAGCGTTCGCGTCGCCCGCTGTCGGTCGCGTTTGAGTGCGAACTCGATGGTCTGGGGAAGCGGGAACTTCGCGCCGGTTCCCCAGCCGCCGAACTCCTCGTCGAAGGCGGCGGCGACCTGTTCGACCATGTGCGCCTCGATGTCGGCGGTCACCTCGCCGCTCGGCAGGTCCTCGCCGGACAGCGCCCGCGGGACGCTGCCCGCGGTCGTGCCCTTGGCGTCCCACGACTCACGAACGCTGTCGAGTACCTGCCGCATCCCGTCGAGGCCGAGATACGTCGCTCCCGACAGCACCTCGCCGTCCGGCGTCAGGAACACCGTCGTCGGGAACCCACCCATGTTGTACCGCTCCCGGACGCGGGGGTTGCGGTCGATGTCGACGCGGACGGGGACGAAACTATCGCCGATGTTGGCGGCCAGTTTCGGGTCCGAGTACGTCTCCTCGTCCATCCGGTGGCACCACTCACACCACGGCGCCGTCAGCGAACACAGCACGGGCTTGCCGGCACGGTCGGCGGCCTCGAACGGGCCGGGTCCCCACTCGTGCCAGTCGACGAGCGTACCGTCTCGGAAGGTCATGGCTGTCCTTTCGAGTCGGTGGGGGAAAGCGCTTCGAAGTCGAGAAAAAAGGAGACGGCCGGATTTCAGTCTTCCAACACGAGCACGCGGAGGATGTCGCCGTAGGCCGGCCGCGTGATGAGGACGCCAATGAGGACGCCGACGATGGTGATGATGGCGAACCCTTGGAGGTCACCGAGGGATAGCACCGCCAGCGGCGACATCGCGATGATGGTCGTCGCGGCGGCGGCGCCGATGACCCAGAACGCCTTCTTGAACCGCGATTCGAAGACGCGTGAGGTCCGAACCTCACCCTGTTGCATGATTTCGTCCGCGATTATCACGAGGTCGTCGACCCCGGTCCCGATGACGGCGATGAAGCCGGCGATGTGAGAGAGGTCCAGCGGTAACCCCACCGCGGCGGCGAAGCCGAGCAGGATGTACACCTCCGCGGCGGCGGTGAGCAACATCGGTGCCGCCACCTCGGCTCTGCGGTATCGGGCGAACACCACGAGCGCGACCGCGCCGACCGCGGCCGCGCCGGTCGCGAGCGACAGCGGCTTGAATCGCTCGGCGAGACTCGGCAACAGGAAGAACGTCGTCCCGCGCTCGTCGATGTCGAGTTGCGTCGGGAGCGCCCCCGCGCGGATGTTGAGTTCGAGTTCGCGGGCCTCTTCGAGGCTCGTCGTCGTCGTCTGGTACTGCGGGTTGTCGTCGAAGGAGCCGTCGCGGAACGACGCCGAGAGGTCTCTGTTGACCCCTGCAGCGAAGACGACCTCGCCGTCGAGGACGGTCAGGAGACACCGACCGGGGTTGTCCTCTTTGTTCTGCGCAAGCGACTCGTTGAGGTCGTAGTTACAGTTCGTCCCGCCCTGTTGGTCGAAGCCGTAATCGCGCATCGCTTGGCCGAACTCCGGGCCCGCCTGTTCGGTGAGCGTCACGGGAACGAACGTTCGTCCCCGCTCCTGTGTCGCGCCGCCGATACTGGCGAAGTCCCGCTGGGTCAAAAGCGAGACGTTGCGGTACGTGCCGTTCTGGGGGAACAGCGCGACGGTTTCGACCTGTCCGCGGTCGCCGATGAGGTCGATGACCTCGGAACGGTTGGCGTTCGGCACCTCGACGAGCATGAACTGCTGGCCGGGGGAGGCGATTTGCGTGACGGTGCCGCCGGGGAGACCGCCCTGGCTAATCTTGTTCGTGAGCACGTCTTCGGCGCGGTCACGGGTGGTGTCGGTGACGCCCATTCGGATGTCGTCTTCGCTCACGTCGAAGCCGGCCTCGTTGAGGGCGGCGGCGAACTCCGATTGGTTCGTGTCGCCGACGAAGCGGTCGTCGAACACCTCGACGGTGTTGCCCTCGGCGTCGGCGCGTACGTCACCTGCCCCGAGGTCGAGTTCGTCCCGCACCGTCTGTTCGATGGCTCGCTCCTCGTCGACGCTGAACTCCAATCCCTCGGCGGTCATGCCAGCAAGCGGCGCGCGGACTTGCGTCCCGCCGGAGAGTTCCAACCCGAACCGGAGATTGGTGTATTCGGAGGTGGTCGAGTCAGCAGTCGCGTTCGCGGCGGTCGCGTTCGCACCGCCACTGCCCCCACCGAGCGGTGCGAACACGGCGATGGTGCTGACGAGGATGAACACGACGAGCAGCCAGATGCGCCAGTTTTCTCTGAGTTCCAGATTCATTGTGCGATTCCCTCGTATTTGTAGTAGCGAAGCAGGCTCACGTTGAGCAGGTAGGTGTTCATCAGGTCGGCGGTGAGGCCGAACACGAGCACGATGCCGACCTGCGGCAACAGCGGAATGCCGAACTGGCCGGCGACGACGGTCATGACGATCATCGCCGCGATGGAGGTGACCGTCATCGTCACACCGGTCCGCATCGCGCGGAACGTCGAGGTGTAGAAGTCACCGTGTCGCCGCAGGACGTGGTTGTTCAACAGCAAATCGGAGTCCACGGAGTACCCGATGAGCATCAGTAGCGCCGCGACGGTCCCCAGCGTCAACTCGATGTCGAACAGTCGCATCAGCGCGAGCGGAATCACGATGTCGGAGAACGCCGAGGCGACCACGGCGATAGAGGGGACGAACGTCCGGAACATGAGGAAGACGAGTGCGGCCATTCCCGCGAAGGCTATCGCGAGACCGATGAGCGCCTGCGTCTGGGACTCGTCGGCGAAACTCGCAGACCGAGTGCCGGAGGACTCTATCGTGTACCCCTCGTCTTCGGCCTGCGTCCGGAGCGTCTCGAGGTCCTCGTACTCGCCTTCTTGGAACTCCACAATGTAGGAATCGCTCCCCGCCGTGCCGACCGGCGTGATTGAGTCGACCGGTTCGTCGAAGGTATCGCGTATCTCCTCGGGGGAATCAGTCGTTTCCACCTGCAACTCGGCGCCGCCGGTGAACTCGATGCCGAGCGACACCGGCGACCCCGCTATCGCCGTCGCGACGACGAGGATGCCGAGGGCAACCGCCAACAGCCCGAGCGGGAGGGCTATCAACTGACGGTTGGTGTAGTCGGCGTAATCGACAGTCGGTACCGTCAGGTCCATGACGTTCGCTGTGGGGGGACTTCGAATAAGGGTTGTCGTTCGTGTCTCGAAAGGGTTCTCGGCAGTCGGCGCCCGTGGTCGCAACCATACCCTTCAACACCGCCGGGTCCAATCGTCGGATATGTCCGCGACGCTGGAGCGCATCGTCGTCTACCCCGTCAAATCCCTCGACCCCCACGACACGATGGAGCGGGCGACGGTTCGGCCGGACGGCGGCCTCTCCTACGACCGGGAGTTCGCCATCGTCGACGCCGACGGCAACTACGTCAACGGGAAGAACGACCGCCGCGTCCACGAACTTCGGTCGTGGTTCGACCCCAAGGCCGGCCGGCTGACCCTCCGGCCGAACGACGGCGACCCCACGGCCTTCGACCTCGAGGACACCGACGCTATCGAGGCGTGGCTCTCGGCGTACTTCGAGGAACCCGTCGAACTCCGCCACGACGAGTCGGGGGGCTTTCCGGACGACACGCTCGCCTCGGGACCGACGGTCATCGCCGAGGCGACCATCGAGGCGGTCGCAGGGTGGTTCGACGACATCGACCCCGAGGAGATGGAGCGACGACTCCGACCGAATCTCGTCGTCTCCGGCGTCGACCCGTTCTGGGAGGACCGGCTGTACCGCGACCGCGAGACGGCAATCGGCTTCCGAATCGGCGACTGTGAGTTCCTCGGGTCGAACCCCTGTCAGCGCTGTGTCGTCCCCACCCGTGACCCCGAGACCGGCGAGGAGACGCCCGGATTCCGGGAGACGTTCCACGAACGGCGCGAAGCGACGCTTCCGGAGTGGGCCTCGGAGGCGTGGTTCGACCACTACTTCCGGCTGATGGTCAACACGTTCGTCCCCGAGTCGACGGTCGGGGAGTCTCTCCGGGTCGGGGACGAAATCGAGATACTAGGCGAACGGCCGTACCCGGCCTGAGCGAGAGGAACGTACCTCTCAGGGCAGATACCGGACGCTGACGACGCCATCGTCGCTCCGAATCTCGACGCGGTTCACGCCCAGGCGGGCCGCCCGTGCGAGCGTCCCCTCGTCGTCGAGGACGTCCTCGACTGCGGCTTCGGTTTCGGCGTCGGGAACGGTCAGGACGTGGAGTTCGCCCGTCCCGGCTCGCTCACGCGTCGTCAACTCGCCTTCGGGTTGCTCGGCGGCGATGTCGCGTTCCTGTTTCGTCGGCGGTTCGGCGCTGTGTTCGACCGAGAGCCGACAGCGACTCTCGAAGTCGACGAGTCTGTACTGTACCTCCATCGGCGGTTCCGGAGCGACCGTTCCCTCGATTACTTCCTGCTCTTCGACGCCGGGGTTCTCCGCGAGCGTGTGGACCTGTCCGCGGTCGACGTCCTTGAGGACGGCCGACTCGGCGTCCGCGTGGGTCACGAGAAACCGACCTTCCTGCTCTGTCATGGATGGATGAAGGCGCTCTGGGCTTTTCCACGTTTCGAGGCTACCGGAGCCACCGGTGGACCAGATAAATCAGGGCCGCGCCGGCCAGCGGAACGGTCCAAGAGAGTACCTCCGGAAGGGCGTACAGCGCCTCCACCAGCGGGGCGGCGAGTCCGCTCGGGTCGGGTCGGGTCGTCACCTCGCCGTCGAGTTCGAACTCCGCGGGCATCGAGGCGACGGCGCCCAGATACAGCGTTACGATGTAGACGGCGCCGGTGACCGCGAGCGCGAAATCGTATCGTGGGTCGTCTCCCTCCCGGCGGTGGTGGCGGGCGACGAACAGGACGGGCGCGAGAAGCGGTGTCACGACGACGAACCCCAAAAGCAGGAACACCGACCGGACGAACGTGATGGTCCCGCCGCCGAAGCCCGCGGTGTTGGCGATGGCGACGACGAGCGCGAACGTGAAGAACACGCCGAGAATCGCCGCGAGCAGTCCCCCAACGACGACGTAGGCCCGGAACAGCCGCGAACGGCTCCGTCTGAAGGCGTAGGGGAACGCACCGAGCAGTCCCGAGTACCCGTCGGTCATCGTCGGCCGTAGGTGCGTCCGTCGAATAAACCGCCCGGTTGCAGGCGCTTCTCTGCGCCGAGCAGCCACGACCGAGGGGTATCGGCAACGCCTTTGTGGTTCGGCCCGCCGCTACCACCATGTACATCGACTTCGGCAACGCCTTGGCTGCCGAGACGGCACAGGGCGTCTCGGAGGAGTCCTTACAGCGCCTCGACGAACGCGTCGTCCGCGCCCACGACCGTATCGAGAGAGGCATCGAGAACCGCGAGTTCGGCTATGCGTGTCTCGCACTCCCGGAAGACACCGACGCCGACGCCATCCGTGCGGCCGTCGACGGCTTCGACCCCGAAGCGGTGTTGACCGTCGGCATCGGCGGGTCGTCGCTCGGCGCCGACACCATCACCGCCGCGTTGGGTCTCGAGGGCCACTACACGCTCGACAACATCGACCCTCAACACACCCTACGGCTGCTCGACCGACTCCCGCTGTCCGAGACGCTCGTCAACGTCGTCTCGAAGTCGGGAACGACCGCCGAGACGCTGGCGAACTTCCTCGTCGTTCGGGAGGCGATGGACGACGCTGGCGTCGATTGGACGGACCGGACGGTCGTCACGTCGGGCGATTCCGGGCCGCTCGTGGAGTTGGCCGAAATCCACGACCTACCGACGTGTCGCGTTCCGGAGGGGCTTCCCGGCCGGTTCTCGGCGCTGTCGCCGGTCGGCCTGCTTCCGGCGGCGGCGCTGGGCGGCGACATCGAGGCCGTTCTCGACGGTGGTGCCGACGGCCGGGCAGCGCTGGAGCCGTCGCTGTTCGACTGTCCGGCCTACGCCTACGGCGCCGTCGCCTACGCGCTCGAACAGCGCGGGGCGACGACGAACGCCTTCGTCCCCTACGCCGAGGGCCTCGAGGCCTTCGGGGAGTGGTTCGCCCAACTGTGGGCCGAAAGCCTCGGCAAGGACGGCCTCGGGCAGACGCCCGCCCGCGCCCTCGGTGCGACCGACCAACACTCCCAACTGCAGTTGTACCGGGCCGGCCGGAAGGACAAACTCGTGACACTCGTCCGTCCACAGGAGCGGACTGACATCGACATCCCGGAAACGAACGTCGACGAACTATCCTATCTGGGCGGGCAGACGCTCGGTGAACTGCTCGACGCGGAGTTCGAGGCGACCGAGGCGTCGCTCGTCGCCGCTGGACAGCCCAACGTCCGCATCGAAATCGACCGTCTCGACGCCCACGGCGTCGGAGAACTGCTGTACGGAATGGAGGCCGCGTGTATCCTCGCCGGCGAACTGTCCGGCGTGTCGACGTTCACACAGCCGGCCGTCGAGTGGGGGAAACGCGCGGCCCGCGGCCTCCTCGGCGCCGGGGAGTTCGAGGAGGCGGAAGCGGTCGAGGACAAGACCGTCCGCCGCGTCGAGTAGTCAGACGAGACCGACGGCGTTGGCGTAACTCGACCCGAAGACGACGGCGTTGTAGACGCCGTGGGCGACGGCCGGAACGACGAGATTCTCGGTGTATTCGTACGCAGCGCCGAGTGAAGCCCCCAGCAGGAAGAGGATTCCGAGCGTCGTCGCGAGGCTGGGGTCGAGGCCGCTCGTCGCCCCGTATGCTGGGATGTGGACGAGCGAGAAGACGACCGCTGCGACGGCGACGGCGGAAGCGGAACCGAACACCTCTCGAAGGCGGGTCTGGATGACGCCCCGATAGAGGAGTTCCTCGGCGGGTCCGGTGACGAGCACCGAAAGCGGGATGAGCGGGAGCAACAGCGCGGGGTTCGACTCGGCCTGCTGGGAGACGGAGTGTTCCGTCGCCGTCAGTCCGAGTTGGTCGATGAGGAAACTCGCCCCAGCGAGGACGGCGAAGAGGCCGACCGTCGCGGCGACCGCCCAACCGAGGTCCCGGAGCGTTGGACGGCTGATGCGGAGGTAGGACCACGGGAGGTCCCTGAACCGGAGGTACACGACTGCGACGCCGACGAGCCCGATACCCTGGCCGACCAGCGAGAGGGCGCTGGTCAGCGGTGAATCGCTCGTAATCGGGATGAACGCGCTGGCGATGCTGATGACGATGAGGCCGACGACGGCGCCGATGAGGAGTCCGACCAACCCGAGGAAGGCGACGCTGCCGACCGCGAGGGCCGGCGAGGACCGTTCGGCGGAGACGCTCATTGGTCGATGTTGGGGCTTCGAACCGATTAACCTTATCAGTCCGAACCGTCCGTCGCCCGTCTGACGGAGTTTTATGCGAACTGGTACCATACGTTCGTCGTATGGAGCGGTACACCCTCGTCTGTGACGAGACGATGGCGCAACAAATCGAGGGGTTGGCCGTCGAGTACGGCCTGACCGAACAGGAGGTCCTCGAACAGCTCGTCGGTGTCGGGCTCGAAGAGCTCGACTAGGGCCGCTTGCGTTCGAGGTCGCTCCCGCAGATTTCACAGCGCTCGCGGTGGTCGTCGAACGTCCGTCCGCAGCCCTGACACTGGAACTGCCACTCCCGAGTCTCGTCGATACCGTCGCGGGCGATGACCTCGACGGCCACGTCGAGTTTCTCGGCGACGTTCTGCATCGCGTAGTCGTCGGTGACGAGTGTCCCGTCGAGTTCGAAGGCCGCGGCCAACAGTCGGATGTCGGTCCGGGAGAGTTCCTCGGCGTCGCCCGTCTCGCGGGCGGCGCGTTCGACCCGCTCTATCGTGCTCGGGTCGGGGATGTGTATCTGCATCCCGGAGCCTTCGAGGGCGTCGAAGCGGTAGCCGGCCTCGTCTTCGAGTTCCTCGCGGACGAGCGGGATGGTGACGATGTCGCTGTCGGTGGTGAAGTCGTGGATGAAGGCCGACGAATCGAGAATCTGCATCGAAAATTAGCGAGCAACGACGATGGTGTCTTTCACGGCCTGTACTCGGCTGACCGGCACGCGGAGGTTACCGTGTTCGTCGTGGTCGAACTCGGTTTTGACCGTCTGCTCGCCGGGGTCGACGACGAGGTTCTGTAGCGACCCGGTCTTGAGGTCCATCGTGATGTTGTACAGCGTTCCGAGGCTCGCACCGTCGGAGCCCATTACCTCTTTCTCCGAGAGGTTCTCGGCGAGTACGTCGGACATACTCCCCGCTTGAGCGTCATCCTGTATCAACGTTCGGGTCGGACGCGACTCCGGCCGTCGAGTACGGTCGAATTTGGGTCAACGTTGAAGAGTGTCGCCCGTCCGAATTCGTGTATGCAACGACGACAGTACCTCCGAACGGCCGCACTCGCCGGGGCCGCACTCGGAATCGCGGGCTGTACGGAGGGCGGCAACGGCAACGGCGGTGGCGACGGAACGCCCGAGGCAACACCGACCGAGACGCCGACGGAGACGGCCAC
>NZ_WPCC01000023.1 GCF_009741925.1 Natronomonas sp. CBA1123 | reverse complement strand
GGGGACGCGAACGTCGTCGAGGATGAGCTCGGCGGTGTCGGAGGCGCGAATACCCATCTTGCCCGTAATCTTGTCGGACTCGAATCCGTCGCGGTCGGACTCGACGACGATTTGCGAAAAGCCGTTGTAGCGGCCGTCGGCCTCGGGGTCGGTCTTACACAACACGACGAAGAAGTCGCCGATGGACCCGTTGGTAATCCACATCTTGTTGCCGTTGATGACCCACTCGTCGCCGTCCTTCTCCGCACGCGTCGACACTGACGACACGTCCGAACCCGTGTCCGGCTCCGAAATCGCCGACCCACAGATGGCGTCGCCCGAAGCGAGGTCCGGGAGCCATCGCTCCTTCTGGTCTTCAGTGCCGAAGGCGATGATGGCCTCGCTCCCGAAGGCGGTGCCGAGGATGCTGCCGCCGATGCCGGGGTCGGCGGCGTACAGCTCCTCGACGATGAGCGCCACGTCGAGCATCTCGTAGCCGGCGCCCCCGTACTCGATGGGAATCTGTGCGCCACACAGCCCCATCTCGGCGCCCTTCTCGATGAGGTCGAACGGCGCCTTCTCCTCGCGGTCGTACTCTTTTGCGACCGGTCGGATTTCGTTATCGGCGAAGCGGCGGACCTCTTCGCGAATCTGTCGCTGCTCCTCGGAGAGTTCGAAGTCCATACCGTACTGTGTGACCGATGTATGATAAAACTCCGCACTGGGTTTACAGTGTTAGCGTCACTCCCACTCGCCGTCGACGAGGTCGGTTTCGGCCTGTTTGGCCATCTTCACCTGGTAGTTCGGCAGGTACAGCGCGAGGTCGGTCGTGGTGATGATGCCGATGGCCTTGCCCTCTTCGACGACGGGGAGTTTCTTGACGCCGTTGTGGCCCATCCGTTCGGCCGCGATTTTCAGCGTTTCCGTGGGTCGTGCGGTGACGACGGGGTCGGACATGAGTTCCGAGACAGTCGTCGATGGGTCCCGTTCCTCCCCGACGGCGGCGACGATGTCCATCTCGGTGACGATGCCTTCGAGTCGGCCCTCGCCGACGATGAGCGAACCGATACCTTTCTCGTCGAGAATGCGGGCCGCCTCGGCGATGGTCGCATCCGGCGACACCGTCTCGACGGGTGAGGTCATCAACTCCTCGACGTTCGTGTCTTGCTCGGCCATGTTTTGTACTCCGAGCGGATGGGCATAAGCCTACGGCCTACCGAAAACCAGAGCACCCAGCAGTCCCCGATTCAGGTGGACCACGCTTCCCGACAGTCGTCGTCACAGAAATGAGCGGTGTGGACGCGGTCGTCCTCGACCCACGTGATGACGCGGTGGGTCGGTTCGCTCACTATCGGCTCGTCGCACACCTCACATCTCGGCGCATCGTCCTCGGTGACATCCTCACCGAGGTCCGAAGTCGGGTCTACCATCTTGTCGTACGGTTAGTAGGCACCCATATGAACGATTATGTTCACGCAGGCGGTGCCAGAGCTTCCCGTCACTCCGGGCGTTCGTAGCTCGGGTCGAACATCTGGGCCGACATCGGGGCCGGGTCACCCTCGGTGAGGTTGTACTTCGAGAAGTCCTCGACGCCGACCTCCCGGAGCAGGTCCTCGTCGTAGACGGCGTTGCCCGTATACGAGGCGGGGTCGCGGCTGAGTATCTCCAGAACGGTGTCGGAGACGATTTCGGGCGTCCGCCAGTCGTCTTCGGTACCCATTCCGAAGTATCGGGTCGCCCGCGTGTCGATGGCGGTGACGGGCCAAAAGGAATTACAGCCGACATCGTGGCCGCTGAGCTCCGTCGAAAGCGACAGCGTGAGGAACGACATTCCCATCTTCGACCACGCATACGGTGCCTCCCCCCGGCGCGCGGTCGACCGTGACCGGCGGCGCGTTCGTCAACAGCCACGCGTTGTCGACCTCCTTGAGGTGGTCGAGGAAGGCCCGGGAGGTGAGATACGTCCCGCGGACGTTCACGTCGGTCAGCAGGTCGAAGCGGTTCGCCGGCAAGTCCTCGACGTTCGCGATTTGGATGGCGCTGGCGTTGTTGATGACGATGTTGACCTCGCCGAACTCCTCGATGGCCTCCTCGGCGGCGGCCTCGACGGACTCCTCCTCGCGGACGTTCAACTGGATGGGGTGGGCCTCGACGCCCTTCTCGCGGCACTCGCGGGCGGTCTGTTCGATGGTGCCCTCGAGGTCCTTCTCCTCGCCGTAGTCGTCGTTCTCGCTGGTCTTGCCGGTCGAGACGATGTTACAGCCCTGTTCGGCCAGAGCGAGGGCGATGGCTTTGCCGATTCCGCGGGTCGTTCCGGTGATGAAAGCGGTTTGTCCCGAGAGGTCGGGCTTTTCGAGCGTCATACCCCGCACGTTCGCGGCAGTGAACTTAAAACCCGATTAGTCCGGCAACGATTCGGGCGCCGAGGCAGTCTCGGCGCCTCACCGGTCCCGAGTGACCGACTCCCCGGGTTCGGTTCGGGTGTTCGCCGACAGCACGACGCCGGGTGCGAGGCTGGTGTTGATAGCCGTCTTCACGTTCGGGCCGGCGACGACGCCGTACTTCCGGCGGCCGGTCGAGACGCGATTACTCTTCACGGTCTGTTTTACGTCCGACCCGTCGTGTCTGAGGTTGGCGACCTGCGTTCCGGCACCGAAGTTCACGCCCGGCGCGAGCAGGCTGTCGCCGACGTAGGAGAGATGCGGCACGTTCGAGTCGGCCATCACGACGGAGTTCTTCAGTTCGACGCCGTGGCCGACGTGACAGCCCTCGCCGACAAGCGTCGCCCCACGAATGTAGGCGTTCGGCCCAACGTCTGCTTCCGACCGGACGAGTGCCGGCCCCTCGATGACGACCCCGGGCTCTATCGTCGCCCCCTCCTCGACGACCACGTCGCCACGGAGTTCGGCGTCGCCGCGTATGTCGCCCTCGACGCGGCGGTCGAGTTCGCCGAGTTTCCATTCGTTGGCTTCGAGCAACTCCCAGGGCCGACCCACGTCGAGCCACCGCGACAGCGTCACCGCCGTCACGTCCGCGGTGTCGATGACCCGTGCCACAACGTCGGTTATCTCGTACTCGCCGCGGTCGCTCTGCGGTACGTCGAGATGTGAGAGTGCCGCCTCCGGGAACGCGTAGGCGCCGGCGTTGGCGAGATTCGTCGGCGGGTCTTCGGGTTTTTCGACGATGTCGGTCACTCGGTCGCCGTCGACCGAGAGAACGCCGTAGTTCCGTGGGTCCTCGACTTCGATGGCGGCGACGGCGGGGGCGGCGTCGAACAGTGCCTCGACACTCTCGGGGTCATAGAGGTTGTCGCCGTTCAGCACCGCGAAGGCGCCGTCGAGGTGTTCCCGTGCCGCCCGGACCGCGTCGGCGGTGCCACGCTGTTGCTCCTGTACGGCGAAGGAAACCTCGACGCCGCGGTATTCGTCGCCGAAGTACTCCCGGACAGCGTCGGCTTCGTAGCCGACGACGAAAATCAGGTCCTCGGCGCCCGCTTCGACCGCCGCATCGGCGGTGTGGGCACACAACGGCCGGTCGGCCACCGGCAACATCGGTTTTGGAACCGTCTCTGTCAGCGGTCGCATTCGGGTCCCCTCGCCGGCAGCGAGGATGACTGTCTGCATAGCCAAGTCGTCGTCGCGCGAGTGGAAAAACCGGTCGGTTGGGTGGCGGGTTGCTGTCGGTCGAGGCGCTTTACTCCTCTAAGATGTCGTCGGAGGCCGGCTCCGGTTCGTCGTCGTCCGCGCGGCGCATGACGTCGACGTGGTAGTGCTGGAGGATGTCCCGGCCGAGCAACAGCGGGTAGTCCATGTGGCTTCGGTCCTCGACGCTGGCAGTGACGGTGTGTTGGGTGCCGCCGATGCCGACCACGAGGTCGACGACGGGGCGGGACCGACCGCTCTTGACGCTGCCCGATTTGATTTTGACGATGTCTTTGATTGGGCCGGTGCCGATTTCGGCGGCGAGGTGTGCGTCGATACTCGTCCGGGTCGCACCGGTGTCGGACTTCGCGAGCACCGACTTCGTGCCGCTGGTTCCCATCACGACGACGTCCTCGACGTAGCCGATGACGACCGTTTTCGTCGGGCCGGCGGCCTGCTTCCGCGGCATACACGCCGGCCGGGAGTCGTCGAGGTTCGCCGACAGTTCGTACACCCGCTCCTCGTCGACTTCGCCGCCGGCACGCTCGATGGCGAGGCGGGCGATGTGGGGTGCGGGCGAGCGCCCCGTCGCCTCGAACAGGCCCTTGAACCCGGCTGTCGGGTTGACTTCGAGGACGTAGTAGCCGTCCTCGCCCTCGACGATGTCGACGCCGGCGTAGTCGAGTCCGACCACGTCGGTCGCCCGTTCGGCAATCGTGACGACTTCCTCGGGGAGGTCTTCGGTCGCGTCTTCGACCGACCCACCGAGGGCGACGTTCGTCCGCCACTCGCCTTCCGGTGCGTAGCGGTTCATCGCGCCGACGACGCGGCCGCCGACCGTGTACACTCGCAGGTCGTGATGTTGCTGTTCGTCGTGTTCGATGAGTTCCTGCAGGAACGCCTGTCGGGACCCGACCATCGAGTTGACGGGGTCGTCGGTGTCGAGTTTCCACGTCCCGCCGCCGTGGGTCCCGATTGCGGTTTTGTAAACGACTTCCTCGCCGAACTTCTCACGGCGACTGTTGAGCGTCTCTCCCGACAGCGCCAACAGCGCGTCGGGAACCTGAATGTCCGCTTCGGCCAACGCCGTCCCCGTCGCGAACTTGTGAATCGCCGTCATCGTCGACGTTGGGGTGTTCAACATCGGCCGCATCCGATCGAGCATCGTCGCCAGTCCGAGCGCCTCCGCCGGCTGTTCTTCCTTCGAGAGCAACAGTCGATTGACCACGATGTCGACCTCGGGTTCCAGTGTCACTTCGCCGTCCTCGATTTCGACGACGGTGTTCTCTTCGCGGAGCCACTCGGTGTCGTATCCGAGTTGCTCGACCGCGTTGAGTATCGCTTTCGACTCCTTCGAACTGTGAAGGCTGAGGACGCCGACAGTGAGGTCAGAAGACATACTCCTACTCCAGTCGGTTTCGGCAAAACGCTAACGGTCGACGGTCCACGAGTGCGGAGCCTTTTATATCACTATCGCCTGTGTCGGGTATGTCGGAACCGTTCACGTACGACGGTGGGTCGGTCGCCCCTGGGGAGATAGCAAACGTCCGCTACACCGTCAGCGAAACGTACCTCGGCGACCCGGTCCGCGTTCCCGTCACCATCGTCAACGGTGAGCAAGACGGGCCGACTCTGTTTCTCTCGGCGGCCGCCCACGGCGACGAACTCAACGGCATCGAAATCGTCCGCGAGGTCGCCCACGAGTGGGACCACTCCGGCCTCCACGGCACGCTCGTCTGTCTGCCCGTCCTCAACGTCCCGGCGTTTATCGCCCAACAGCGGTATCTCCCCATCTACGACCGCGACCTCAACCGGTCGTTCCCGGGCGACGACGCCTCGACGAGCGCGAAACGCATCGCCGCACGCATCTTCCGAAACTTCATCGAGCCCTGCGATTTGGGGCTGGACTTCCACACCTCGACGCGTGGCCGAACCAACATGCTTCACGCCCGTGCGGACATGGAACACGACGCGGTCGCACGCCTCGCCAACGCCTTCGCATCGAACGTCATCATCTCGACGCAAGGCCCGGAGGGAACGCTCCGCCGGGAAGCCGCCGATGCGGGGACGCCAACCGTCACCGTCGAGTTGGGCGAGGCCCACCGATTCCAACGCCCCCTCATCGACGAAGCCCTCGAGGGCGTCCTGTCGGTGATGGCCGAGTACGGAATGCGTGACACCGAGACGGTGAAGTGGCCCGGCTGGCGGACCGTCATCGACGGCTCCGACGAGAAGACGTGGCTCCGGGCCGACGCCGGTGGACTCGTCGAGATGCACCACGACCGTGGCTCGCTCGTCGAGGAAGGCGACCGGGTTTGTACCATCACGAACCCGTTCAAGACCGACTCGACGGTCATCGAGGCACCGTTTACCGGCCTGCTCGTCGGCGTTCTGGAGAACCCGCTGGTGTACCCCGGCAATCCCCTGTGTCACCTGGTCAAACTCGACGAGGTGACCCTTCGGGCGATTCGCGGACGAAAACTCGCCGACCGGGCCTGAGTGGTGTCGGCGAGTTGCCCAGTTCAGTACGGTGGTAGACGTTCGCAGAAGGTAACTACTATACCACCGCGGACCCGACCCTACCGTGCATGAGTCAATCGTACGACCGAGGTCTGATAGAGGACTTCGGGCGGTGGCAGGAGTTCTCCGCCGGCATGTGGGCTTGGATTTTCCACAAGTTCACCGGCTGGGTGCTCATCGGCTACCTGTTTACGCACATAGCCGTGTTGAGCACCTCGACGGTGGATGGGGCCACCTACACGATGACGCTCCAGAGTCTGGAGAGTCTTCTGGTGGTCCGAATCCTCGAGGTCGGCCTGCTCGCAGTCGCCGTGTTCCACATCCTCAACGGCGTCCGCCTGTTGTTCGTCGACCTCGGTGTCGGCCTGGAATCGCAGGACAAGGCGTTCTACGCCGCACTGATAGTTTCCGCGGCCATCACGGTCGCGAGCATTCCGACGTTCCTCGTGGGGGCATTCTGAGATGGCAGACTACTACTCCTCGTTCGAACCGAAGGGGACGCGGTGGCTGCTCCAGCGGCTCACCGCAGCGTTCCTCGTCGTCGTCTTGGCGTATCACTTCATGCTGCTGCACTTCGTCAACCACGCAGCGGAAGTGACCATCGCCGGGACGACCGCCCGGATGAGTCAGGTCGGCTACTTCATCACGATGGTGTCGTTCCTCGTCGCCGGGACGTTCCACGGTGTCAACGGCGTGTACAACGCCCTCGTCAATCAGGGCCTCGAGGGAACCCCGAAGACGGCCGTCAAGTGGCTGCTCGCCGTCGCCGGTGTCATGCTCGTGGTGCAGGGCATCCGCGTCGCAATCGCCATGACGAACCTCATCTGATATGAGCACGCAAGTAACCGAACAAGAAACCGAGACCGAACCGCAAGAAAAAAGAGGAGTCCACTCACCAGGAGCGGCGACTCACCGAGAAACACGACCGCGCCGACATGCGCGAGCGTGCCGAGGCGAACCTGAAGGACGCCGAGGAGACGGTGAAGCTGAAGGTGTTCCGGTACGACCCCGAAGTCGAGGGCAAGAAGGACCCGCGATTCGACACGTTCCGCGTGCCGTTCAAGAAGGGGATGACGGTACTGGACGCGCTCATCTTCGCCCGAGACCACTTCGACTCGAGTCTCACCTTCCGACACTCCTGTCGGCAGGCCATCTGTGGCTCCGACGCGCTGTTCGTCAACGGACGACAGCGTCTCGGCTGTAAGACCCAGATGTCCGAACTGGAGTGGCCGGTTCGCATCGAACCGCTCCCGCACGCCGAGGTCGTCAAGGACCTCGTCGTCGACATGGAGCACTTCTACGACCAGATGGAGTCCGTCGAGCCGTACTTCCAGACCGACGAACTCCCGTCCGGCGAAGAGCAGAAACAGACCCGGGAGAACCGCGAGAAGGTGAAGATGTCCACGCGCTGTATCTGGTGTAGCGCGTGTATGTCCTCCTGTAACATCGCCGCCGGGGACAACGAGTATCTCGGCCCCGCGGCCATCAACAAGGCCTATCGCTTTGCGATGGACGAACGCGAAGGCGAGGCGATGAAGGAACACCGACTCAACATCATCGAGCAGGAACACGGCGTCTGGCGATGTCAGACGCAGTTCTCCTGTACCGAGGTGTGCCCGAAGGACATCCCGCTGACCGAACACATCCAGGAACTGAAACGGGAAGCCGTCAAGAGCAACCTGAAGTTCTGGTAACCGCAGGCTGAAGTCCACCGAATCCTAACTACAGACAATGACACTACACGAACACGACGTTATCGTGGTCGGGGCCGGCGGCGCCGGACTCCGTGCGGCCATCGCGGCCCACGAGGAGGGCGCCGACGTGGCCATGGTCACGAAACTCCATCCGGTTCGCTCCCACACGGGCGCCGCGGAGGGTGGCATCAACGCCGCCTTGCGCGACGGCGACGACTGGGAACTGCACGCCTACGACACGATGAAGGGGTCGGACTACCTCGGCGACGCCCCAGCCATCGAGACGCTGGCACAGGACGCCCCCGAGGAGGTCATCCAACTCGAACACTGGGGGATGCCGTTCTCCCGTGAGGACGACGGCCGCGTCTCCCAGCGACCCTTCGGCGGCCTCTCGTTCCCGCGGACGACCTACGCCGGCGCCGAGACCGGCCACCACCTCCTGCACACGATGTACGAGCAGGTCGTCAAACGAGGCATCCAAGTGTACGACGAGTTCTACGTCTCCGAACTCGCCGTCACCGACCACGACGACCCCGAGGACCGCGAGTGTCACGGCGTCGTTGCCTACGACATCAAATCCGGCGAAGTCACCGGCTTCCGAGCCACCGACGGCGTCGTTCTCGCCACCGGTGGCGACGGACAGGTGTTCGACCACACGACCAACGCCGTCGCCAACACGGGCGACGGCCCGGCGATGGCCTACCGAGCCGGCGTCCCCGTCGAGGACATGGAGTTCGTCCAGTTCCACCCGACGACGCTGCCTTCGACTGGCGTCCTCATCTCCGAGGGCGTCCGTGGCGAAGGTGGTATCCTCTACAACGACGAGGGCGAGCGGTTCATGTTCGAGTACGGCTACGCGAGCAACGCCGGCGAACTCGCCTCCCGCGACGTCGTCGCCCGCGCCGAGTTGACCGAAGTCAACAACGGCCGCGGCATCAACGACGAGTACGTCCACCTCGACATGCGACACCTCGGCGACGAGCGCATCTACGACCGCCTCGAGAACATCATCCACCTCGCGGAGGACTTCGAGGGGGTCAACCCCGTCGAGGAGCCGATGCCGGTCAAGCCCGGCCAGCACTACCACATGGGCGGCATCGAGACCAACGAGAACGGCCAGACGTGCATCGACGGCCTCTACGCCGCCGGCGAGTGTGCGTGTGCGTCGGTCCACGGCTCGAACCGCCTCGGCGGCAACGCCCTGCCCGAACTCATCGTTCTGGGCGCCCGTGCCGGCCACCACGCCGCCGGCAAGGACATGGAGGCCGCACAGGTGCCGACCGGTCCCTCCGCGAAGAGCGAGGACGAAACGTCGCTGGAGACGCCGGTCTCGCCGGGCGAAATCGGCGTCGACGACGACGTCGCCGCCGACGGCGGCGCCATCGCCGACCCGAAGGCCGTCGTCGAGAACGCCGTCGAGCGCGAACGCCAGCGCATCGAGGAACTGCTGGAACGCGACGGCACCAACCACGCCGAAATCCGCGAGGACCTCCAGAAGGCGATGACCGAGAACGTCAACGTCTTCCGCAACGAGGAGGGCCTCAAAAAGGCGCTGGAGGTCATCCGTGAGTGCCGCGAGCGGTACCAGGACGTCGCCGTCGCCGACCCTTCGCGGACGTTCAACACCGACCTCATCCACACCATCGAGACGCGAAACCTCATCGACATCGCCGAGACCATCACCCTCGGCGCGCTCGCCCGCGAGGAGTTCCGCGGCGCCCACTGGCGGCAGGAACACCAGGAGCGAAAGGACGACGAGTGGCTCAAACACACGATGATTTCCTGGAACGGCGGCTCGCCGGACCTCTACTACAAGCCGGTCATTCTCGAAGGCGAGAACAAGGAGTACGAGCCGAAAGTCCGAAGTTACTGACGCCGCCGGATTCGATTCTTCCTTTCGCTACAACCCCAGCGTCCCCAGCAGGTCGTATCCCCAGCCGACGTACTCGACGAGTTTGAAGCCCAGATAGATGCCGACGATGCCGAGCACGCCGGCGACGTTCGGTGGCGCGGGAATCGGCACGCCGACGAACGCGAACGCTGCACCGGCGAGAAATCCAGTGAGCAGTGCCAACACCGCGATGACGAGACTCGCGTCGACCATACCGTCGAGGGGTCCGGGAGCGGCAAAGCCGTTTGGTTCACAGCGCCGCGACCCAAGCGTCGAGCAAAGGTATTAATCTAGGCGGGGGTCGATGCCCCGCTGGATGGGGGGACGATTCCGCTGGAGCGGCACAATCGCGAGACGCGTCAGTGCGGGCAGCGCTCTCACGCTGGCAGGGGTTCGGAGCGTGCTCCCGGAGACGGGTGTCGCCGCCGTCGAGGAACTGGCCCCTGTCGTCTTCTCTGCGGTGGTGAACACGGGGTCGTTCGGGCCGGCGCTGGCGTTTCTGCTGAACGCCGCGTTCTTTTTTGCAGTGTTCACGACGCTCGTTCCGGAGTTGTACCCGGACTCGATGGGGTCGGCACGGGAGACCGTCGTGTTCCGGTTGTCGGTCGGTGCGATAGGTGCGATTACCGCGATACCGCTGTACTACGCGCTCTCGGATGTGACACCACCGCTGGAGTGGCCGCCGGCGCTCGGCGTCGTCGCCGCTGCCGTGCTGTCGGGAGTCGTCTTTTGGGACTGGGGGCGTCGAGACGTGGGTATCGACTCGGCGTCGGACCTCTTCGCTCGAATCCTCGTCGCCGAATCGGCGGAATCCCCCGATGACGACGCGCTTCCGCCGTGGCTCGAGGGTGTCAACGAACGCGTCGAACTCATCGCCGGCGTCTTGATAGTCGGTGCACCTGCGTATCTGGCGGGCATGCTCGGCGGGGTTCTGGGAACGTTCTTCCCCGCGCTCGAACTCCTCTTGGTGGTCGGTCTCGTCTCGGCGCGGTTCGACTCGATACTGCCGACACCGCTGCGCCGTCGCCTCTACAAAGGCCGGTCGGTCGAGACGCGTGCCTACGATAGCCTCTCGTCGAGCATCAGACACGGTCGCGGCATCGCGGGATACGCGTCCTGTCTGTTCGGGTTCATACTTGGTGCACTCCCGCTTGCCGTCGGTTTTGGTGGATACTGGCAGTTCGCGAACAACGCCGCCCACGAGTGGGAGGTCGCCGTCGCGGTCGTGGCGAACGCGCTGTCGGGGGGGTGTCCCCCCCCGTCGTACTTCCACGGTTCCTCGTCGACGCGGTCGCAGCGACCGTTTTCCTCGTCTCCGTCCCCTTGCTTACGGCCTATTACTCGTGGTACTGGTATCGACAGTTACGGCGGATGCCGACGGCGCTCCGATACGCCGATTCGGTGTCGCTGACCGACCGAAACCTCCCACCGGTCGGCCGACCACCATACGCGTTGGTTCCGGCGACAGTCCTGTTCGTCCTCACGATGGTGTACGACCGCTGGTACGCCTTCGGCATCGACCAGTGGGTCGGTGAGACGTTGCTCGCGGTCGCCGGCCCAGTCTTGCTCGCGACGCTGGGAGTCGGCGTTCGACGGTCGCTCGAACCCCCACGGCAGTACCCGACTCGGGATGGCGTCGTGACGATGACCGCCCTCTCGGTAAGTTGTGCGGGCGTCTACGTCGTCGGGTCGACGATTGGCGTGGCCAGTAGCGGACTCGTCGTCTTCATCCCCGCCATCTCCATCTTCGGATACTACTTCAAGAACGCCGTCGAGTTCGGCGTTTCCCTGTCCCGCGTCTCGAATGCACTCTTGCTGTTCGTTCCACTGGTTCCGCTCTCGCTGTTCTGGCTCCCGACAGTACCGTTCGACTGGCGCGTGGCAGCGTTCTTCGTTGCCCTCGTCCCGCTGTTCGGGTACGCCAGCCTCGCCAAACGGTACGAGACGTAGCCGTTACTCCCCGATGACTTCCGCCACGGATTCCGCGATGTCCTCCTCGATGCGCCACAGATACAGGGTGGCGTAGCTCCGATACGGCGCCCAACGCTCGGCTTCGGCGACCATCTCCTCGCGGGTCATCTCGCCGAAGAGGGTCTCCATCCCCTTCCGAACGCCGAGGTCACCGACCGGGAATACGTCGGGCCGGCCGAGCGAGAACAGCAGCTGCATGTTCGCGGTCCACTCGCCGACGCCCGTGATGGACGTGAGTTTCGAAACGACCTCGTCGTCGCCGAGGTCCTCGAAGTAGGCTTTACTGTACTCCTCGCGAAACGCCTCGGCGACGTTGCGGACGTACCGAGTCTTCTGCCGGGAGAGACCGGCGTCCCGAAGCGTTTCCGGGTCGGCGGCGAGGACGCCCTCCGGCGTCACTTCGACCGACTCGAACAGCCGCTTTCGGGTCGCCGCGGCCGACGCCATCGACACCTGCTGGCGGAGGATAGAGACGACCAGTCGCTCGAACATGTCGTCGGCGGTGTCGAGTTCGAGGACGCCGTGTTCATCGATGAGCGGTCCGACGTAGGCGTCTTCACGGAGGGACTCGTGTGGCGACTGCACGGAGGGCTCTCGGTGCGGCGAGAATAAAACTCACTCGGGCGAACAGTCCTCGGTGACCCGGTCGGAACCGGTTCCGGAGACCGGTTTCGCGGGCGACCCCGCAACGGTCGTCCCTGCGGGCACGTCGTCGACGACGACGCTACCGGCGCCGACGGAGGCGTTCTCACCGACGGTGATGGCGCCGAGCAGCGTGGCGTTGGCGCCGACGGTGACGCCGTCTTCCAGCGTCGGGTGGCGCTTCTCGCGCCGCATCGAGTCGCCGCCCAATGTGACGCCGTGATACATCAACACGTCGTCGCCGATGTCGGCGGTTTCACCGACGACGACGCTCGCCCCGTGGTCGATGAACAGTCGGCGCCCGATGTCGGCGGCCGGGTGGATTTCGACGCCCGTGAGAAGCCGAACCAACTGCGAGAGCGCGCGTGCGGCGAAGGTGTTGCCGCGGTCCCACAGCCAGTGGGCGATTCTGTACCCCCAGACGGCGTGGAGGCCGGGATACAACAGCGCGACGGTGACGGCGCTGGTGGCGGCGGGGTCCTTTGCGAGTGCGGTGCGAACGTCCTCTCTGAGTCGGTTGAGTACCATATCTGAGTCGTGTAGTGTTGGGAAGCGGGCGCGGCGAGAGCAGAGCGGCCGTCACTGGGAGCGAGGGCCGGAAAAGAGGCTCAACAGCAACAACGACACGCCAGCGTTTCGACCGGGAGTCCTGCGGCGCAACCCGGTTCGGCGTGGCTGTGTGCCATCTTGCCTACATATGCCGTGACGACGATATAAAAACTGTCGGTCGGACCGATGCCGTCTCTTTACGCGTCGTAGTCTTCGCCGTAGATGTCCCGGACCTGCTCGTCGAACTCATCGAGGACGTTCCGACGCTTGATTTTCATCGAGGGCGTCAGCAGGTCGTTGTCGGCGGTCCACTCGACGGAGACCAGCCGGAACTCCTTGATTTTCTCCGATTTCGAGAGCTCTTTGTTGACGGCTTCGACTTCTTTTTCGATGAACTCGTGGACGCGGTCGTCTTCGCAGATGGCTTTCTGGTCGTCGGGGAGGTCGATACCCTCGTTTTCGGCCCAGCGGCGGACGGCCTCGAAGTTCGGCACGAACAGCGCCGCGATGAACTTCTGGTTGTCACCGATGACCATCGCCTGGTCGATGCGGTCGGAGGTGGCGAACTCGTCTTCGATGGGCTGGGGTGCGATGTTCTTGCCCGTGTCCAACACGATGAGTTGCTTGAGTCGGTCGTGATAGACGAGGTAGCCGTCGTCGCCCTGTTCGATGATGTCGCCGGTTCGGAACCAGCCGTCCTCGGTGAACGCCTCCTCGGTCGACCCCGGGCGGTTCCAGTAGCCCTGCGTGACGTTCGGGCCCTTCACGTGGAGTTCGCCGATGTCGCCGTCGACTTCCGCACGTCGGTCGTCGCCGACGACGGATTCGTCGAGTCGCACGTCGACGTTGGAAAGCGGCGGACCGAGCGTGCCGGCTCGGGAGTCCTCCGGCGGGTTCACGGAGACGACCGGCGAAGTCTCGGTCAGGCCGTACCCCTCGTAGATGGGCAGGCCCATCCCCTCGAACAGCTGTGAGAGTCGCTTCGAGAGGCTGCCGCCGCCGCTGATGAACGCCTCGATGTTGCCGCCCATCTGCTCGCGGACGTTGGAGTAAACGAGTTTGTCGAAGAGAGCGTGTTTCATCCGCAGGACGACACCGGGGTTCTCTGTCGTCGCCCACTCGCGGGCGACGGAGACGGCCCGGCCGAAGACGGCATCTGGAGCCTCCTCGCGGATGTTGTCGTAGATGCGCTCGTAGACCCGTGGGACCGAGGAGGCGCCCGTCGGTCCGACCATCTTGATGTCGTCGGCGACGGTGTCGGTCGATTCGGCGTAGGCGACGGTCGCTCCGGAGCCGAACTGCAGGAAGTGCCCGGAGACGCGCTCGAAGACGTGGGCCAGCGGCAGGAACGAAAGCATCCGGTCGTTCTCGTCGAAAACGGGGATGTCGGGGTCCTTGTCGGGACGCGGTCCGACTCGCTTCCGGATGCCGTTGACGTTCGCCCGGAAGTTGCCGTGGGTCAACTGGACACCTTTCGGCTTGCCGGTCGTCCCCGAGGTGTAGATGAGGCTCGCGAGGTCGTCGAGGTCACGCTCGCCCAGCCACTCCTCGTAGGCGTCGCCGTCGAAGTGCTCGGCGCCGAGTTCGTACACCTCCGCCAGAGAGAGGATGTCCTCGCGGTCGTCGTAGCCGTCGAACTCGTCGATGACGGCGATAAAGGAGAGGTCGAGGTCGTCTTCGACTTCGAGGACGCGTTCGAGCAACTCGCCGTTCTCGACGACGACGCCCTCGGCGCCGGGGTCGTCGAGGAGGTACTGCACCTGTGCGGGCGCGGATTCGGTGTACACCGTGGTGACGACGCCGCCGGCGGCCAGTAGTGCGAAGTCCGATTGGGCCCACTCCATGCGGGTGTTGGCGAAGATTCCGACGCGGGTACCGCCCTCGACGCCGAGTTCGCGGAACCCGGCGGTGAGGTTGTGAACGATGTTCTGCATCTCGGCGTACGTGAGCGCCGCGTACTGGCCGGTCGGGGCGGCCGGGACGATGTCCGGCGCCAGCGAACGGTCGTAGACGCCGCCCTTGTACCACTGGGCATCGCGGCTAGCGTGACGCGCCGCGGCCTCTTCGAACATCCGAGGGAGGGTAGTGTCACCTATCACCTCGTCTTCGTACTCCGCCTCCGCCTGCATCCAAACGGGAGTGTTGCTAGACATCTTAGGTGATTGTTGAGTAACGAGCCATCCATATTAATGGGGGCGCTTCGCTTCGAGTGTCTACTGTCGAACAGATTCATTCAGCCATCAGGCGGGAATTTCACGGAAAGCGGGGATGAAACGGAAGAGAACGGAAATGAAGTTTCGGATTATCGTATCGGAAGCCGGAGAAGTCAGTCGATATCGATGCGGTGGCCGCTCTCCGACTCGACATCGGATTCGGTGGGCAGGTGGACTTCGAGGACGCCGTTGTGGTAGTGGGCTTCGATGTCCTCGACGATGAGTTCACCGGGGATGCGGACAGTCTCGTGGACGCGGCGGCTGCTCGTTTCGTAGTCGTCGCTCATCTCGTGGACGGCGCGGATGGTGAGCCGCCCGTCGTCGTATCGGAGGTCGATTTCCTCCTTCTCGAACCCCGGCAGGTCCGCGTGGAGGACGTACCCCTCGGAGTCGGTGTCCAGGCGCACGGTGATGTCGCGGCCGAAGTCGTACCAACTGCCTTCGCCCATCATCGAGCGTCGCATTCCTTCCAGCAGGCGGTCCATTTCGTCGAACGGAGTTAATCGCATGTTGAATTTCACCTCTATTCGACCTGCATTATGGCGCGCTGAGGGGATAAATACGTAGTAATACGTGATAGCACGGGTTCGATATCGGGTAACAAAACGGCCAAGACCCCTCGCGCGTACCGTTTTATTTGTGTTCCCCTCGCTTCCCGACATCGCCCCCGGCGGGTGGCGCTACGCTGCCGTCCCGCTGGCGCTCTCGGTTCCCCTGTCGATACTCGCCTTTCCCGTCGGTGTCGTCTGTCTGCTCGCCGGTCTCGGCGCACTGTGGTTCCACCGGGACCCCGAGCGGTCGCCGCCGCCGTCGGGAATCGTCGCGCCAGCCGACGGCCGCGTCTCCGTCGTCCGCGAGGAGGGCGACCGCGTTCGCGTCGCCGTGTTCATGAACGTCACGGACGTCCACGTCAACCGCGCCCCCGCGCCCGGAACCGTCGAATCGGTCACCCACACCCCGGGCAAGCACTTGCCGGCGTTTTCGAAGGAGTCCGACCGCAACGAGCGCGTCGACATCGTCTGTGCGGAGTACGAACTGTCGCTCATCGCGGGTGCCGTCGCCCGGCGCATCCACCCCTACGTCGACGGCGGCGAGCGCCTCGAACGCGGCGAGAAGGTCGGCCACATCTCCTTCGGGTCGCGAGCAGACGTGTTGCTGTCCTCTGCGTACGACCTCGAAGACGTCCGCGTCTCGAAGGGCCAACGGGTCCGCGCCGGCGAGACCGTCATCGCTGCATAGCGGCGCGAGTTTTTAGCCACCGGAGTCCGTAGAGGTGCCCGTGTCACAGCGGGAAGCGACGGTACAGGGAGAAGTCCACGCCGCCGAGAGCGACAAGCGCGCCCTCTTGGAGCGCGGCCTCGAGGAGTACGACGCGGTGTTGGTCGAAGGGCGTTCACCGACGCTCGTCGTTCGGGAGCTGACCGTCGGCTACGCCGTCTTCCTCATGGGGTACGTGACGCTGATGTGGGTACAGGCGGTCGTCGCCCGAGCGCGGGCCCGGATTGCCGGGGAAACGTCGCTGCGGGCGGCCGTCGAGGCGGCAGGCGTCGACTACCACGACCGCATCGACGCCGACACCGCGGCCGTCTACGAGATGGTTCCCCGCTGGGGGAAATATCTCCTCGGAGGCTGGCTCGTCGCCGCGCTCGCTCTCGCGATTGTTGCCGGCGTCAACCGCCTCGTCCTCGTCGTCTTCGCGCTCTCGGTTCCGTACCTCTACGCCACGTTCTCGGTGGTTCTCGTCGCAGTCGCTAGCGGCGGTCGCGCCTCGCATATGGCCGACCGAATCACCGCCGTCGCGGACCAGCAGGCCTACGAGCGGGTGGCCGTCCTCTGCGGGGACTCACATCGGGAAGCGATTCGTGAGGAACTGGAAGAACGCGAGTGGTCGGTGACGACCTACGGGAGTCGACACCCACTGGTACGGCTGTTCGAACGGACGTAACGACGGCAGCAGGATGCTCGCTAGGGGATTTGAACCCCTGTCATCGGCTGTCCTCCCTCGGGAGGGGGAACCCTCCCCGAGGCCGAAAGGCCGATATGATTGGCCGGGCTACACCAAGCGAGCGCGTACCCGACTCTGGGTGACGCCGTTGTATAAATCCTGCTCTTTGCGGTGGGTTCTGTGAAAGGTCACCACGGTGCGTTCTGGCGGTTCCTCCCGTAGCGTCATACGTCGAAGACGACGTAGGCCCGCCAGCCCTCGTCGGTTTCCTCGAGTTCCATCTCGGAGTAGGTGACGGCTTTGATTTCCCGGGCCTCGACTGCGTCGAAGGGAACGCCTCGGGCGGAGCCCTCTAGGACCCACTCGCCGTTCCAGTGGACGCGGGCCTCGTGGCCGGCCGGGAGCACCGAGCGAACGTCGCGCTGGTAGATGAGTTCGTCGAGATACTCGAAGAGGAGGGCGTCCTTCGACTCGGCGTGGGCGACCACGGGGAACCGTTCGCCGACGCCCTCCGGAATGGATTCACAGTGAGCGGCGGACAGTCCCTCTGCAACGTACACGAACACCTCGTCGATGTCTTCGCCGGTGGCTTCGACGGCTACGTCGGCGGTGTGTTCACGGAGTTCGTAGCTCATCGGTCGTCGCCGGGGTCGGCGTCACCGTCGGCGTCGATATCGGTCGAGGGAACCGGGTCGTCGATGTCCTCCGCATCGATGTCGGCGGCACGGGATTCGGTGTCGGTCATCTCTTCGGTCTCCGGTAGTTCCTCGCCGCTTTTACTGTCGTCGACCAGCGGCGACTCACCGTCGGTGTCGGCGGCGTTGAGCTGGCGCAACTGCTGTTCGCTGAGACCGCTCGGTCCGCCGTCGCCCTCGCCGAAGGCGACGCCACTGGTGACGATAGAGCGGATGCCCTGTTCGACAGTGAGGTCGACGTCGACGACGCGGTCGGTGGAGACGTGGATGACGAACCCGCCCATGACGGGGTTCGGCGCCATCGGCATGAACAGCGTAATCATCTCCTCGTTGCCGGTGTCCTCGGCGACGACTTCCGGCGTTTCGGCCGTCTTGAACGCGACGACATAGGAGTCCTTCCCCGGGTACTCCACCAGTTTCACGTCCTGGAAACTGTCGGTGTCGGAATCGAGGAGGAGTTCGCTCATCTCGTTGAAACTGGTGTAGACGGAGCCGAGACCGGGAATCGAAGCCATGAACTCGTTGAACTGGTCGCTGAGCCGGTCGTTTTCGGTGCCGTACTCCGCGACGGAGCCGACGCCCACGACGAGCAACAGAAAGAGGACGACCGTCGACGCCGCGACGACGATTTCGCTCTGAAACGGCGTCACCTGGACGACGGCGGTGGCGACCGGGTTCAGTTGTTGAAAGACGAACCCCAACACGAACGAGAGAACGAACAGCGTGACGAGAAGCGGCAGGAGGATGGCCAGTCCCTTGATGAACGACTTCCGGAGGACGTCTTTGGGGTTGGACCGCTCGGAGATGAGCTCTTCGGCGGCCTCGATGTCGCCCGGCGCGGAAGGCATTGGAGAAGGAAATCGTTGACACATTGAAAGCCTTATGGCATAGAACGCCGCTGCTTGAACCCGGAGCGGCCGAGCGGTGGCGGTGGAGTTATATTCGACCCGTTCCTACGTTGTGTCAGTGAGTGTCACCGTCGATATTCGGGTGTTCGGGACGGGTGACGACGCGTTCGTCGAGGAGGCGTGGGAACTGAAAGAGAGCATCCGCCGCGCCGAGGGCGTCCTCAAACAGCGACGGGGCTTTTTCACCGACGCCTACAAGCGCTCGCGTGTGTACGCGCTCGTCGAACCCGCCTACGACGGTGACGACCTCCTCGGATTCGCTGCCACCCGACGCGACGGCTACATCCTCTTTCTCGCCGTCGACCCGGAACACCGACGCAGGGGGGTTCGGCCGCCGCCTCGTCGCCGCTGTCGCCGAGGACCACAACTCCGTGACGTGTCACGCTCGGGCGTCCAACGACGCCGCGTTGGACTTCTACGAACGGCTCGGCTTCGAGATTCAACGGCGGGTCGACAACTACTACGAGGACCACGGCGACGCCTACTACCTGCGACTCGGGGAGGGCGGCCTCGCCTCGAAGATATCCAAGTTCGTCCGCGGCGGTTGAGAGGGCAACGCTTTTTCGCACCTCTCTCGAAGCCGACGCCATGGACGGTCGCACCCGTGAGTACCTGAAGGGTCGCTTCGGCGACCACTACCGTCGGAGCGACATCTCCCCGCCCCCGGCGGCCAACGAACGGGAGTGGGGGTACATCACGTGGAGTTCGGGCGGGACCACGATGGTTCGGCATCACTCGCATCTGGACCTGGTCGGCGGCGGCGATTTGGGGGACTTCCTCGCGGGCGAGCGCCCGCGTCACGTCTACTTCTCGGCCGGCCGGTACGACGACCCCGGTGCATCCAGCATGGGGAAGAAGGGCTGGCGCGGGTCGGACCTCGTCTTCGACCTCGACGCCGACCACCTCCCGGGCGTCGACCCCGAAGCCGACAGCTACGCCGAGATGCTCGCGGAGTGTAAGGAAGCGCTGCTCAGACTGCTGGATTTACTGGAACAGGACTTCGCCTTCGATGACCTGACAGTCGTCTTCTCCGGGGGCCGCGGCTATCACGTCCACGTCCGCGACCCCGGCGTCTTGGAGTTGAGCCGCAGCGCCCGCCGGGAAATCGTCGATTACGTCCTCGGGGAGGGCGTCGACATCGAGGCGCTCATCGAGACGGAGAAGGTCTCCGGTAGTTCCGGCAGGAAGACGCCGGCGGACAAACGGACGCTTCAGAACGACGGCGGGTGGGGCCGGCGGCTCCAGACCGAACTGAACGCGTTCGTCGAGGAACTCGACGGACTGAGCGACGACGAGGCGATGGAGCGGCTTACGGCCTTCGACCGCATCGGCGAGGGGAAAGCGACCACGATGCTCGGAGCGATTCGGAAACAGCGCGACGCCATCGAGGCGGGGAACATCGACGTTCACAACGCGCTCAAGACGATTGCCGAGACGCTGTTGACCCGCGTACTCGAACAGCAGACCGCACCAATCGACGAACCGGTGACGACGGACATCAACCGACTCATCCGCCTGCCGGGCAGCCTCCACGGCGGGAGCGGCCTCGAAGTCCAACACATCCCGCGGGACGAACTCGATTCCTTCGATCCGCTCGTCGACGCCGTCCCGGAGACGTTCGTCGGGAACGACATCTCGGTGTACGTCCGCGAGGAGACGACGATTCGACTCGGGGGGGGAAAGCTTTAGGCTCTCGGAGGGAGTGCATTCGATGCCAGAGTACGTCGGCGTGTTCGCGATGGCTCGCGGCCACGCCACCAAAGCCGCAGAATGAATCTCGACGAACTCCAATCGGTACAGGCCCGCGAGCGCCAATCCAGCGACCTCCAGCACCTGCGCTCGTCGTTCTATCGGGAGGTCGGCGAGTACATCCACGAACTCACCGAGGAGCGCGCGCGGAAGGTCGAGCAAGCCGAGGACCCCTTCTCGTCGTCGGAGGTCCGACGGCTCTCCGACGACATCGAAACTGCCGAGGGAACTGTCGAGGCCATCTACGAACGCCGTGTCGGCAAGGTAGTCAAGAAAGCATCCATCGCCGCCGCCGGCATGCCGGTCGACGACGACGGCCTTACCGACGAGGAGGAGGCACTGTTCGACGACCTCGTCGCCCGCATCGAGGACAACCGCGAATCCGTCCTGTCGGTGTTGGACGGCGACGCCCCCTCAGTGTCGTGTTCGATAGACGACGACGCCTCCGAGACGGCGCCGACAGACCCCGCTCGGGGCGGTTCGGTGGCCGACTCAGGCTCTCTCGACACCGGTGAAGAGCCGTCACCGACCCCCTCGACGGCGTCCGACACCGACGGCGTCAGCGCGGCGGAGTTGATGGGGAGCGGTCCGAGCGACGCCCCGGAGGAAGCCGCCGAGACGGCGCCCTCGACCGACGCCGAAAACGAACCGGCGGCCGACCCCGAGTCCCTCTCGGAGGACCCGCTCGTCTCGGATTCGTCACAAACGACCGAGGTCCACCCCGACCCCGAACCGCCGGCAACCTCCTCGGAGTCCCGTCCATCCGAGTCCGAGGGCGACCGACGACCGAAGGACGCCGCAGGGGCGGATGACTCACAGTCTTCGAGTAATGACTCGGGTCGCACCGACATCCCAGGCATCCCGCGAACGACGGTCCGAATCACGGCGGATGTCGGCGAGATGGTCGGCACCGACAACCGTGATTACGACCTCGGTTCCGAAGACGTTGTCACCCTCCCGGAGGGGACCGCCGAGGCGCTCGTCGACAACGGTGCCGCAAAGCCGTTAGAGTAGGAACGAGCGAACCGACTCGTTGAACGCCTCGGGTTTTTCCAGCATCGGCATGTGTGCGGCGTCGGCTATCTCGACGTACTCGCAGTCCGAAAGTTCGGCTTCGAGGTACTCGTGGAACGACGGCGGCGTCAGCGGGTCGTGTTCGCCACACAGCGCCAGTGCGGGTACGTCGATTTCGTCGAGGCGGTCGCGAACGTCGAAGGTGTCACAGCTCTCGAAGTCCCGGACGGTGACCGCCTGTCCCGATTCGAGAAGGCCGGCTTTCGAGACCTTGACGAGTTCGTCGTCGGGGTCGTGAAACAGGGTGTCGGGGACGTGCAGCGAGGCGACGGCGGCCTCGAAGTTCCGGGCGAGCGATTCGAGAAAGCCGGGGTCGACGCCGAGTTTCGCGCCGGTGTCGGCGAGGACGAGCCCCTCGAGGTCGAGGTCACCTTCGAGGGCGACCCACAGCGCGACGGCGCCGCCCATCGAGTTGCCACAGAGGACCGACGCGTCGGTCGCCTCACAGACGGCCACCACGTCGTCGGCATAGGCTTCTATCGTCTCCATGCCCGGTGCAGTCGTCACGTCGTCGCTGTCGCCGTGACCCGAGAGGTCGACGGCGACGGCCGGTGGCCCCTCGCGGTCGCCGTACTGTTCGACCCAGACGCCGTGGTCGCCGCCGGCGCCGTGAACGTAACAGACCGTCGGCCCGTCGCCGAAGCCGGTCTCGCGGTAGGCTGTCGTCCGGCCGTCGTGAGTGACGGTTTCCATACGTTGGTTCTCACGGCGTCACCCGATAAACGCGACGACCGCTCGTCGCCGCTTTCTCGGGACAGGACCATCCCCAGATAGATGTGAACCGCAATTCTACTGTTACTGCAATACACCACCCCGTCCCCTCATTTTTAGAGAAAGGTTTAAATACTATGGTAACTAACTCTGAGTTAGTATGACTGAATACACGCAGTCGATTCGCGGCGACGCGGACGGCATCGTTCGTCAGTACGAGTACGACGACGGCGCGGTCCTCGTCGCGGACTTTGGCCCCGTCGAAGGGGGTGTTGACGTCGTCGACGGGACGGCTATCGTGGTCGTCGACGACGAACAGTACGAGTACGAAGTGCCCGAGGGGGCATCCCGTGCTATTATGAACAACGGAATCGTTACTATCGAGGTGGAGCGATAACCGATGAAACTGACGGTCAAACCCCTCAAACAGAAAGACGCCGGTCGCGGACTGGCGGCGATAGACCGCGCGGCGATGGCCGAACTCGGCCTCGAGAACGGTGACTACATCCTCATCGAGGGTGACGGCCGCGCCGTCGCCCGGGTGTGGCCCGGCTACCCCGAGGACGAAGGCCAGGGCGTCATCCGCATCGACGGCCGCCTCCGACAGGAGGCCAACGTCGGCATCGACGACCGCGTGACGGTCGAGGCCGCCGACGTCAACCCCGCAAAGCAGGTGACGGTCGCGCTACCGCAGAACCTCCGCATCCGCGGGAACATCGGCCCGCACATCCGCGACAAACTCAGCGGACAGGCCGTCACCAAGGGGCAAAACGTCCCGTTCTCGCTCGGTCTCGGGCCGCTGTCCTCACAGAGCGGACAGCGCATTCCGCTGAAAATCGCCGACACTGACCCCGACGGGACGGTCGTCGTCACCGATTCGACGGACATCCAGGTGAGCGAAAAGCCCGCTGAACAAATCGCCGACACCGGCGACAGCACGGCCGCAGGGGGCGACGGGACTCCCTCGGTGCGATACGAGGACATCGGTGGGCTCGACGACGAACTCGAGCAGGTTCGGGAGATGATAGAGCTCCCGATGCGACACCCGGAGCTGTTCCAACAGCTCGGCATCGAACCGCCCAAAGGGGTGTTGCTACACGGCCCGCCGGGGACCGGGAAGACGCTGATGGCGAAGGCCGTCGCCAACGAGATAGACGCCCACTTCACGAACATCTCCGGCCCCGAAATCATGTCGAAGTACTACGGGGAAAGCGAGGAGCAACTCCGTGAGGTGTTCGAGGAGGCCTCCGAGAACGCCCCGGCCATCGTCTTTATCGACGAACTCGACTCCATCGCGCCGAAGCGCGGCGAGACCAGCGGCGACGTCGAGCGCCGTGTCGTCGCCCAACTGCTCAGCCTGATGGACGGCCTCGACGAGCGTGGCGACGTCATCGTCATCGGTGCGACCAACCGCGTCGACGCACTCGACCCCGCATTGCGCCGGGGCGGTCGCTTCGACCGCGAAATCGAAATCGGCGTCCCGGACAAGGAGGGCCGCAAGGAAATCCTGCAGGTCCACACCCGCGGGATGCCCCTGGTCGACGGCATCGACCTCGACCGTTACGCCGAGAACACCCACGGGTTCGTCGGCGCCGACATCGAGAGCCTGACGAAGGAGGCCGCGATGAACGCCCTGCGACGTATCCGGCCCGAACTCGACCTCGAAGCCGACGAAATCGACGCCGAGATACTCGAGGCGATGCAGGTTACGGAGGGCGACTTCAAGGGCGCCCTCAAGGACGTGACGCCGAGTGCGATGCGGGAGGTGTTCGTCGAAGTCCCCGACACCACGTGGGACTCCGTCGGCGGACTCGAAGACACCAAAGAGCGCCTCCGTGAGACCATCCAGTGGCCGCTGGAGTACCCCGAGGTGTTCGAGCAGATGGACATGCAGGCCGCCAAGGGCGTCCTGCTGTACGGCCCGCCCGGCACCGGGAAGACCCTGATGGCGAAGGCCATCGCCAACGAGGCCCAGTCGAACTTCATCTCCATCAAAGGTCCCGAGCTGCTCAACAAGTACGTCGGCGAGTCCGAGAAGGGCGTCCGGGAGGTGTTCGAGAAGGCGCGGTCGAACGCGCCGACCGTCGTCTTCTTCGACGAAATCGACTCCATCGCCGGCGAACGCGGCGCCCGCATGGGCGACTCCGGTGTCGGCGAACGGGTCGTCTCCCAGCTGCTGACCGAGTTGGACGGCCTCGAACAGCTCGAGGACGTGGTCGTCATCGCGACGACGAACCGGCCGGACCTCATCGACTCGGCACTGTTGCGCCCCGGTCGACTGGACCGACACGTCCACGTGCCGGTCCCCGATACGGACGCACGGAAGGCCATCTTCGAGGTCCACACGCGCAACAAGCCGCTGGCCGACGACGTCGACCTCGACGAACTGGCCGCCGAAACCGACGGCTACGTCGGCGCCGATATCGAGGCGCTCTGCCGGGAGGCCGCCATGGCCGCAACCCGGGAGTTCGTCAACAGCGTCTCCCCCGAGGAGGCTGCGACCAGCGTCGAGAACGTCCGCGTGACTCGCGAGCACTTCGAGCAGGCACTCGAAGAAGTCGGTGCCAGCGTCGACGAGGACGTCCGGGAGCGCTACGAGGAACTCGAAGAGAAGTTCACCCACGGCAGCGAACCTGACGAGCCCGAAATTAGCCGGACGTTCCAGTAACTACCGTTCTATTCCATTTTGTTTCTTTGAATACCAATTGGTGGTGTATGGTGGCATCTGAGGCACAAAGGGTTTATCTCCTGACGGCCTAGACCGGGGCGATGACCACCACAGGACGATGCGCCGACACACCGGCGGACAGGAAGACGCTCCTGTTCTGTCCGGCGTGCGGCCACGAGGCGCCAATCGACGGCGAGTGGTCGGTCCGACACCGTCACGGTACCGACGGTGACCGCACGGTCACCGAATGTCCGGAGTGTGGCGACGTGGTTTTGAGCCAGCCGCAGTTCGAACCCTCGGCGGCACACTCCACGTGGCGCTCCTTCGCTGTAGTCCGGCCGTTACTCGGGTTTGTGAATTCCGTCGTCCGTCACGACGTTCTCTAGGAGGTGCGTCGGCGTCGCGTCGTACGCCGGATTTTCGATATCGAACCCCTCCGCCGGTTCTCGCATCACTTCGCTCGGAGAGCGGAAGTCGTTCTCGAAGGCGAACCCCTCGTCGATGAGCTTTGCGCTCGCGCCGAACACCGAGACGGGGACGGCCAACTCCGCCGCAGTCGCGGCGATGGGGAACGTCCCGACGCGGTTGTACAGCGTGTCGTCGACGATACAGGACATCCCCAACACGACCCGGTCACACTCGTCGAGGTAGTGGCCGGCGGCGCTGTCGACAATGAGCGTCGCGTCGACGCGGTCGATACTCGCCAGCGTCCGAGCGGTCTTCCGGCCGAGGAATCGGGGTCGGGCTTCGGTGACGTACACCTCGATGTGGTGGCCCTCCTGGGCCGCGAGTTCGATGGCCTCCAGCACCGTCGAGGAGTAGTCGTGCGTCAACACCGTCGACCCGTCGGGGAGCAGTTCGACGGCGTGTCGGGCAGCCTCGTGTTTCGCCGTCTCCACGTCGTCGACGACGGCCTCGATGGCCGACTCGGTGAGGTCCTTCGCCTCCTCGACGGTGTCGGGGTCGCCGTCCTCGACGCGGGCGACGATTTCGCGTTGGGTGCTGTGCAGCGACGCGTGGGAGGGTTGGGCGCGCCGGAGGGCGCTGCTGTTGCGGTCCAGCGAACGGACGTACTCCTCGACGGTCGCGTATTCGCGGTCGAGGAGTTCCCGCAACGCCTCGGCGGCCTTGATGGCGACGGTCGACGAGGAGTGGGTCTGCATCTCCCGAATCTCGTCTGCGGTCTCGTCTATCATGCCGGTACCGTCGTGCGGCGAGCCCATAGGCCTTCGGGACCGTCCGACGGCCCTATGGCGGTTCGGCCCCTACAGGCGGTATGGTCGACGTCTCGTATTACTGCCCGCGGTGTGGGGCTGTCGCCGAACTCGAACGCGACGCCTACCTCGAGGACAAATGCGTCACTGCCGAGCCCCTGGAGGGATGGACCTACGAGGATGCCTACGAGGATTTCGAGGACGGAGAAGGAGTCGTCATCGTCTGTGGCGCCGAGGAAACCGACGGGGAGGGCTGTGGCGAACCCTACTACCTCAGTTTCGTGAAGTTCGAAAACGGCGAAGAAATCGACCCCCGCGTTCCCGCCGACGAGGTGCGGTTCGACTTCCTGCGATAGTTTCGAGCAGTCAGTCGTCGTCGCGGCGGTGTTTGACCTCGTCGATAGCCGAGCGAGCGGAGACGCTCGTCTCGCCCAGCGTGGCACCCACGAGTCCGCCGATAGCGCCGCCGGTACTCGCCGCGTTCCGGCTGATTAACCCACCGATACCCGCGCCGATTGCACCGCCGATGGCTGCGTATCGAGCGCGGCTCAGTATTCGTTTAATCCGTTTTCGCATACCCCGGAACTTCAGTCGGCGGTTTCATAAAGATGCGGTCCGGCCGGCACAGCGGGAAGCGACTGCGGCGGTCAGTAACTGCGTGGCATCCCGAGTTGGTGTTCGCCGATGAAGTTCAACACCATTTCGTTGGAGACCGGTGCGGTCTGGGTGAGCCGGAGGTTCTGCCAGATGTCGTACACCTCGTACTCGCGGGTGAAACCGTTGCCACCGTGGGCTTGGATGGCGCGGTCGGCGGCCTCGGTGCCGGCCCGGGAGGTGAGCAGTTTGGCGACGTTGGCCTCGAGTCCGCAGTCCTCGTCGTCGTCCCACTTCTTGGCGCCCTTATAGAGGATTTCGCGGGCGGCCATCAGTTTCGCGTAGGACTCGGCGATGGGGTGTTGGATGCCCTGGTGGGCGCCGATGGGTTGGCCGAAGACTTCGCGGTCCTGTGTGTACTCGACGGCGAGGTCGACCGCCCGCAGACCGCCGCCGAGCGCCGACGCTGCACCGCCGAGTCGTTCCGTGTTGAGGGTGTCCCACAGCAGATAGAGGCCGCCGTCCTCCGTGCCGAGGATGTCGTCTTCGCTCACGCGGAGGTCGTCGAACTGCACCTGATACTGCCGCTCGAACCACGGGACTGTCGTGTCGAGTTCCGAAAGCGAGATGCCGTCGCGCTCGGCGGGGTTGTCGACGAGAAACAGCGTTACGCCGTGAGTCGGATTCGATTTGTCGAACTCGGAGGTGCGGGCGACGAGCAGCATCGTGTCGGCGTTCTCCACGCCGCTGATGAACGTCTTCTGTCCGTCGACGCGGAACTCGCCGTCGCCGTCCCGCTCGGCGTACGTCGAGATATTGAGGGTGTTCGTCCCCGCCTCGGGTTCCGTCAGCGCCATACAGAACTTCATCTCGCCGTCGGCGATTTTCGGCAGGTACTCCTGTTTCTGCTCCTCGTTTCCGTGGCGCTGGATGCCGATACCGCCGAAGACGGGCGTGAGTACGAAGATGATGCCACCCTGGCCGCCGCCCCGAGATAACTCCTCGATGATGATGGACATCTCCAACATCCCGAGTCCCTCGCCGCCGTACTCTTCGGGGATGGTGACGCCGAGCCAGCCGTCGTCTGCCAGCGCCTGCCAGTACTCCTCGGGGAACTCCTTGTCGTCGATGTGCTGTTGCCAGTACTCCCGGCCGAAGTCGTCCGCGATGCCGCGAACCGACTCTCGAATCAGGTCGTGGAGTTCGGATTCTCCGAGTGCCATGCGCTTCGTACCCAGTTACCATACTTAGGATTTCTGCCGCCTTTGAGAGGCCCGTCCATCGGCCGGCGGGAACTTACCGCTTGGCTGACTCGTGTACCCACAATGTTTTTACCTCGCGTTGGTATATCACGGCATACGCACACGCTGGAAACTCTAAACATTCGGTGAGTTTCCGAGGACACCATGGAAATCAAAATCGACAACGACACCGACGAGGAAATCGCACAGGCAATCGCGACGGCCGTCTCCGAACACCTGGGCCGTGGCGTCGAGTTGGTCGGCAACGACGGAACCCTCGCCGAGGCCGGCGAGAACTGGAGCGAGGAGGGCGCCGTCGTCACCGAACGCGAGGAGGCCATCCGGGAGGACATCGAGTCGATTATGTCCGGCGGCCCCGAGCGCGGTTTCGACAAAATCGAGGACCTCGGCAAGGTGTTCGTCCGGGACCGCCTCGACATGATTTTCGACGATATCGAATACGAGGACGGTTCCTTCGCCCGCCACGGCGACGACGACGAACTCCCCGCAGACGGCCTCATCACGGGTGTCGGCACCATCGACGGCCGAAAGGTCGCCTTCACCGCCAACGACTACACCGTCAAAGCCGGCTCGCTCGGCCAGATGGGCGTCGAGAAGGTCATCCGAATCCAGGAGCGGGCGCTGGACCTCGGTATCCCGATGTTGCGGCTCGTCGACTCGACGGGCGCACGCCTCAACGCCGAAGAGCGGGAACCCGGCGACACCCACATGGACCGCTACCGGGGCGGGAAGATGTTCTACAACCAGTGTCGGATGTCCGGCGAAATCCCACAAATCGGCGTTCTCTACGGCCCGGACGTGGCCGGTTCCGCCTACACGCCCGTCTTCTGTGATTACCTCATCATGGTCGAGGACATCGCCGGCATGGCCATCGCCTCGCCCCGCATCGTCGAGGCGATGACCGGCGAGAAGACCGACATGCAGCAGTTGGGCGGCCCGCAGGTCCACGCCCAACACTCCGGCAGCGCCGACCTCGTCGTCCCCGACGAGGAAACCGCAGCCGAAAAGGCCCGCGATGTCCTCCGATTCCTCCCGCAGAACTACTCCGAATCGCCGCCCGAAGAGACGCCGAAACCGCCGAAGAAGAACCCCTACAGCCTCGACGACATCATCCCCGAAGAGCCGAACAAGGCCTACGACGTGATGGAGGTCATCGACCGCGTCGTCGACCGGGATTCGTTCATCGAGATGAAGCCGGATTTCGCCCCCGAACTCGTCACCGGCCTCGGACGCATCGACGGCCAAGTCGTCGGCATCGTCGCCAACCAACCCGACCACATCTCCGGGGCCATCTTCCCGGATTCCGCCGACAAGGGCGCCGGCTTCGTCTGGACGTGTGACGCATACAACATCCCGCTCGTGTACCTCTGTGACACGCCCGGGTTCATGATTGGCTCCCAAGTCGAAAAGGAGGGCGTCCTCCGGCGCGGCCGGAAGTTCATCTACGCCACCTCCAACGCCCAGGTGCCGAAGTTCTGTGTCATCACCCGGAAGGCCTACGGCGCCGGCATCTACGCGATGGCCGGCCCCTCGTTCGGTCCCGACGCGACGCTGGCGCTGCCCTCCGCCGAAATCTCGGTGATGGGGCCCGATGCCGCCGTCCACGCGCTGTTCGGCGGACAAATCGAGGACATGGACGGCGAGACGAAGGACGCCTTCATCGAATCCGCTAAACAGGAGTTCGACAAGTACATCGACATCAAAAAGCAGGCCGGCAAGATGCAGGTCGACGAGCTGATTCCCGCCGGCGACCTCCGGGAGCAACTCGAAGTTCGTCTCGACACCTACAAGACCAAACAGCGCGACGACCGACCCCGGCATCACGGGACGGTTTTCTTCTAACCCGAACTTTTTGCACGGGTCGGCTTCGCCGACCCGGCAAAAACTTCGATGAAAAAGACACGTCGGCCCTCCCTTTGGTCGGGCCTCGGTCCCGCGCCTCGCTGTCGCTCGGCGCGGAGAACCGCTCGCGCCTTCGGCGCTCGCGGATGCTAACCGATTACTCCCGTCTGTTTGTTGTGGCCCGCTACCCCACCAGCGTCCGAAGCACCCGCGACTCGGCCTTCCGGAGATGTTCGTCGACCGTCGAGGGCGCACACTCCAGTCGCTCGGCGATGTCCTCGTGGGTCGCCTTGCGCGGAATCTCGTAGTACCCCAACTCGACGGCCTTCCGGAACACCTCCAGTTGTCGCTCGGTGAGTTCCGAGAGCGTGTCCTGTCGGTCCGGCGTGTAGGAGCCGACCTGCTCGATGTTGACCGAGATGTCCTCGGGGAGCTCCTCGATTGCCCCTTTCACCATGTCGTGGGCGCCGATGACGGTCAACCGGAGGGCTCCGCGCCGAGTGAAATCGATGGGGGGTGTCTATCATCAGCGCGTACTTCTCGGCGAGCATCATCAACGCCCCGGCAGGGTTCCCGGGCTCGATGTGGAGATACAGGTGAAACTCCTCGTCGTCGGCGTCGAGGAGGTCGTAGGAAATCACGTCGGGATGGTCACCGATGTCGGGAACCAGTATCTCGGAGTTGCCCTCGAGTCGGTAGAGCAACACGCCCGTCCCGTCGCCGAGGGCGTCGATGTGCATGAGCGAGATTCGGGAGATTGCCCCCGTCTCCGCGATAGCCCGGTCTACGGGATGAATCGCGCCGTCCTCCGGGGTCAACGTGAAATCGAAGTATCGCATAGTCGGCTGGCGGGGGCCTGTCAGCCTATTAAACCGGTTTTGCGGGTTTAGACCTTTCGGCTGGTCCACGTTTCGAGTGTATCGAAACCCCCCGAAATCGACGGCTCGCTTCTCATTCCAACTCCCGGTACCGGGCCTCTATATCGAGCATCGATTGGGGATAATCGATGCCTAACTCGACGCCGAAGTCGGCCTGTTCTTCCGGGCAGAGCCGCCACGGACGATGTGCGTACTCCGACGGGAGCGACGCCAGCTCCGGAAGCCACGTCCCGATGTAGGTGGCGTCGGGGTCGTAGTACTCCCCCTGTGAGAGGACGTCGAAGTGATTGTTCCGTGAGTCGTTGCCGACGCCGGCTTGATACGCCCAGTTTCCCCAGTTGGAGGCCACGTCGTAGTCGACCAGTCGTGACTCGAAGTACGCCGCACCCCACCGCCAGTCGATGCCGAGGGCGTTGACGAGAAACGACGCGACGTTCTGTCGGCCACGGTTCGACATGTAGCCGGTCCGGTTCAACTCCCGCATGTTCGCGTCGACGAAGGGGACACCCGTCCGGCCGTCGGCCCACTGTCGAAAGGCTGAGCGGTCGTGGTTCCAGTCGGTGTCGACGCCGCGAATCCCGCCCGGAGTGAAGAACCGGGCGCCGTACTTCCGGAACTGGAACTGAAAGAAGTCCCGCCACAGCAACTCGAAGACGAGCCAGTAGGTGTCCTCGTTTTCGACGCGTTCGTCCTCGTAGCGTTGGACTTCGCGGTGAATCCACCGCGGCGAGAGACACCCAGCTGCCAACCACGGCGAGAGCTTCGAGGAGTAGTTCGCCCCCAGCAGGCCGTTTCGGGTCTCCTTGTACTCCCGGAGGTGGTCACCGTCCCAGAGGTACGATTCGACGCGCCGTTTCCCGGCCGTCTCGCCGCCCTCGAACCGCAACACTGCTCGGCCGTCGTCGGTCGGGTGTTCGATTCCGAGGTCGTCCAGTCCCGGTAGGGCACCCGGGTCGACGCTCTCGGGGACGGCAACCGAGTCGGGCGCCGCCCGCGGGGGGTCCGGTTCGATGGCTCCCTCGACGGACTGTCGCCACGGCGTGAACGTGTCGTCGATGTCCTCGGGCGGCGTCGGCAACGCATCGGGATGGTACAGCGTGTGCGTCCACCGTCGTTCGAGGTCGATGTCTCGCTCTGCGAGGGCTTTCCCGACGGCTTCCTCGACTGCTCGCTCTTCGGTCGCGGGCTTCGTCTGTGCGTAGACGGCCGCCGCCCCCACCGCCTCGGCGAACTCGGGGACGACCGTCTCCGCCGACCCCTTTCGGACAACTAACTCGCCGCCGCGGTCACGAAGCGAGGCCCGCAAATCGGCGACCGCTTCCTGTCGAAAGCGACCGCGATGGGGTGCCATCTTCGGTGGCCCGTATCGCGTCCGGCCGCGCCATTGGGGGTCGAACGTGTAGACGGGCACCACCTGGTCGGCGGTCGAGACGGCGTCGGAAAGCGTCGGGTTGTCGGTCACGCGGAGGTCGTCGCGGAACCAAACGACGGCGGTGTCCATACCCACCATTGGACGTCTCGGCGCAAAAGTCGGCGGAAGCCGGAAACCCGCTCACACTCGGACGTCGACCGTTCGCGAGCGCGGGCCGTCACACTCGACGAGCAACACCGACTGCCACGTCCCGAGGTCCAGCGTGCCGTCGCTGACCGGGAGGGTCTCGGAGGCGCCGACCAGAAGCGCCCGGAGGTGTGAATCGGCGTTGCCGTCCAGTTGGTCGTGGTCCCAGCCGTCGTCGTCGACGGCGTCGGCGAGGAACGCCTCGAAATCACCCAGCAGTCTCGATTCGGCCTCGTTGACGGCAATGCCGGCGGTCGTATGTCGGACGAACACGGTCACCGTACCGTTGGCGTCCTCGGGGACGGCGGCCTCGACGCGGTCCGTAATGTCGAGGACATGAAGGCGACGGTCGGTGTCGACGGTGAACGTCGTCATCCTCGGAGTCGCTGGAAGATGACGCGGTCCTGCTGACTGTACACGTGATACGCCGAGGCCGCCATCAACCCGACGAAGAAGACGCCGGAAACCACGGTCATCCCGACTTCCGAGATGGCCGGGACGCCGACGAGAACCGCAATCGTGGTGAGCAGGCCGAGCAATCCGAGTCCGAAGTAGAACTCCCCCCCACGACAGGCCGTACTGCGGAACGACCTCCATGTACACCTCGATTTCGCGGACGCGGTCCCGCAGAGCCACGCGCTTGCTGTCGTTGTCGTAGTCGACGATACCGAGGTCGTCGAGTTTCGGGAGGTGCGTCTGATGCAGCGAGACGTAGACGGACTGGCGTTTGTCCCGCGGCGGCGGGTCCTCACCCGTCTCGCGAGCCGCGACCTCCTCGGAGAGTTCGCGGACGTTCATCTCCCCCTCGCCCTCCCGGAGCGACCGGATGGCGAGCCGACGACGACCGTTCCGCAGAACGTCGTGGATTTCCCCCTCTTCCAGCGCCCCGTTCGCCGAGGCGGACCCAGCGCTCTCTGACACAGTTCGAGTAACGAACGCGGTAATAAGAAGCTACCTCCTCTCCGCCTAGAGCCACTCGTCGGGTTTGGTGTTGTAGTCCACTTCGGTCGCCCTGATGTCGGCCACCTCCTCGTCGTCTAACTCTTCCTCCTCGAAGGATTCGCCGTCGAAGCGGATGAGTTTCCCCCGCTCTGTCGGTTCGGGTTCGCGGTCCCGGCGCCGGGCGACCTCGATGTCGTGTTCGTCGATTTCCTTCACGATGGTCTTCAGCGCGACGGGCCGCCCCCACAACTCGAAGACGCGCTCGAGCGTCTGTTTGGCCTCGGTCAACTCCAGTCCGACGCCGTTGTAGTGGTGGGCGAGGAGCAGTTCGTTGCGGTTCCGGTAGTTCCCGTCGTGGACCGCAATGGTCGGTTTCCCGAAGTTCGTGAACTGCAGCATGAGCTTCTTTTTCACGTCCTCGGCGTCAGTCGAGGTCACACGGAAGTCCCGCGTCGTGTGGGTGTACTCGTAGGTGAAGTAGTCGTTGTCGTCGACGAACTCGTCGGTGAGGAACTCGTCGAGGAAGGTCACGTCGTTGTGACTCTCCCGGACCTCCCGCATCCGGTCCCAGCCGGCGGCGCGGTCGACTGCTTCGACGGCTTCCTCGACCGTGGCGTACCGTTCGGTGTCGAAGAGGTACCGCGAGGTGCGTTCCAGTTCCTCCTGGGAAGTCCGCTTGAGGAACCCGCGACTCTGCGGGCGGACGAGCGAGTAGTGACGTTCGGCCAATCCCTCGTAGGTGAGCAGTTTCCACGGGTACGTCTCGGCGTCGATATCGCCCGCTCTCGCTGCTTCGAGCGCGTCGGCGTCGATGCGTGGGTCCTCGGCGTCGAGGGAATCGAGGTGTGCGACCGGGTCGGCGACAAGTGGGTCCGGTTCCAGTGATTCGAGAACCGAATCGAGGTCGACGGTGTCGGAGAAGTTCCGCCAGGTCACGCCCTCGACGCGCAGCAGGTGTTCGACGACCTCACGTCGGTTTCGACGGTTCTCGATGTACTGCCACAGCTCCAAGCCGAGTTTGTAGGGGTTCAGCCCCGGCGAGCCCAACACCTGCGCCATGTGGTCGGCATAGGAGACGAACTCGTCGGGGTCGGCGAAGCGTTCCCCGGCCATCATTTTCGACTCCCAGTAGGAGGCCCATCCCTCGTTCATGACCTTCGTCATCTTCTGGGGGGCGAAGTAGTACGCCTCCTTCCGAAGGAGTTCGAGGATTTCCCGTTGCCACTCCTCGTAGTCGGTGGCCTTCTCGGCGTCGTCGTCGTAGGCCTTCCCGTGGGCCCGGAGGAACGCGAGGATGTCCTTTTCGGGTTCGGCGGGGAACGTCGGGCCGTCGCCGTCGTCGGCCATCGCGTCGAGCCACTCCTCGGAGAACACCTGTTTACGGACTTCTTCGGAGAGGTCGAGTTCGTCGAGGTTCTCCGCGAGGTCCTCGGGCATCTCGCCGTCTTCGGTCCACCCCTCGGCCGTCGTGAACGCCCGGTGTTGGTCGATGTTGTCCTCCAGACAGAGGACGTGGTCTATCCACTCCTCGACCGCCTCCCGGGAGATGTCGGGGTCTTCCATGTACTCGGCGACGGCTTCGCCGTGCCGTTCGAGCATCGCCGCGGCGTCCGGCGACGTGCCGAACAGCCGGAACCACTCGTTGTTCTTGAAGAAGTCCGCGTGGGCCTCGACGTGGGTGATGACGGCCTTCTGGTCGGCCATCTCGTTGGATTCCTGCAGGAAGGCGTTCGAGGGGTCGTCGTTGTTGACGATTTCGAAGGCCTTCCCGCCGAGGAACTGCCGCTGTTTCCGCTGGCGGTCGTAGCCCATCCCCCACCGCCAGTGGGGGTACCGCGACTGGAAGCCGCCGTAGGCGATGAGTTCGTTCATCTCGTCGTAGTCGACGACCCAGTAGTTCACGTCGAAGGGGTCGAGTCCGAGTTTCCGCGCGAGGCGGTTGGCCTCGCGGGCCGGCTCTTCGAGGTCCTCGGCTATACGCTGCTTTTCGAGTCGGTCGTCGGTACTCATTCGTTTGCCTCCGTGCTGAGGATGGTGTAGATGGCGTCGACCACGTCGTCGGGGCTCTGGACGTAGGCGACGGCGACGTTGTCAGAGCCCTCGAAGTGACTTTCGACCTCTTGGGCGTGGGTCGCGTTGATGGCGTTGCCCGAGGGCTGGGTTTCGACGTAGGCGTGGAGGTTCGCCGGAATCTCCTCCATCAGTGGAATCACGTTCTGTTCGGTGTCGTTCGAGGAGTTCTCCGAGTCGCCGGCGGCGAAGACGTAGCGGTTCCACTCGCTCCAGGGGTACCGCTCTTCGAGGACCGCCGCGGCCAACTCGTAGGCGCTGGAGATGCGGGTACCGCCGCCCGACCGGATGCCGAAGAACTCCTCGCGTTCGACCTCCCAGGCGTCGGCGTCGTGGGCGATGTAGACGAACTCGGCGTTGTCGTACTTGCCAGTCAGATACCAGTCCAGCGGCGTGAACGTCCGCTCGACGAGTTCACGCTTCGACTGGCGCATCGACCCCGACACGTCGCGGATGTTCACGACGACGACGTTCTTCTCGCGCTCCTCGATGATTTCGGGGTAGCGGTAGCGTTCGTCCTCGCGACGGAACGGGATTTCGTCGACGCCCTCTCGGCGGATGCGGGCGGCCGTCGACTCCTTGTCGACGTGTTCTTCCATCTCCTCGATGGACGACCAGCGGTCCCGCTCGTCGGCCGGAATCGACTCGTAGGCGTCGGCTATCCACGGCCGCGAGACGGGGATGTGGTTCGCTCTGGCCCACTCGAAGACCTTCGCCGGCCCCCACCCGTCGACGCGCAGGGCTTCCTCGACGTACTCGCCGTCGAAGTCCATCGCGAGTTTTCGCTTCAACCCCTCCTTGAACAGTCGCTCGAAGTCCAGTGTCGAGGCGGGACCCGTCCGAGTCATGTCCGTGAAGTCGCCCTCCTTCTCCTCGATGACCTTCTTGCCCTTCGGTTCGAGGTCCAAGCCGAGTTCCTCGTCGAGTTCCTGGGCGAACTCTTCTGGGTCCATCTCGTAGTACTCGTGTTCGCCGCCCTCCTCGCCGGGTTCGTCGCCGTCGCCATCGTCGTCGCCGTCTCCGGGTTGTGGTTCGGGTTGGCCGACTGGGTCGCCCACGTCGGGCGTTCCGCCCTGTCCCTTGCCGACGCCGCCCTGGTCGCGGGGGTCGTAGACGAACTCCGGCAGGTCGACGATTTTGATGGGTATCTTCACCTCGTCGGGCCGCGATTGACCCAAATCGCCGTACTGGATGAACTCCGAGAGGTCCTGTCGCTTGGCCTCGCCGACCTCACGGAAGCGGTCGAGGTCGTCTCTCAGTCCCATCGGTAACTCACCTGTCCCATGACGTGTCGGCTGGTCAACTCCGCGGAGGCCGCCGAGTAGCCGAACATCTCCTGGAGGTTCCGAATCGTCTCTTCTTTGATTGCCTCGGTATCGGTCCCCGACGGCGGGTCGTCCCACTGGTTGGGGTCGAGGTCCTCGTGGGCGCGGCGAACGTCGTCCCAGTCGTGGCTCCCCAACACCGTCTCGATGACCGGAATCTCTCGGGGGTCTACGTCGGAGACGCGGAACTCGTCGTCGCGGTTCCGCCACGCGTGGCGGTTCAACGCCGTGATTATCTTCTCGGCGCGGAACCGTTCGACGCCCTCGGTCGGTTCGGCACCGTCGTAATCCGCCTCCTCGAAACGACCGAGGTGCTCGATTTCGAACACTTTCATCTTCAGCGGGTCCGGCTCCTCGAGTTCCCCGCGGTCGTTCTCTATCTGTTCGCCCTCGACCCACGCGTAGACGTGTTCGATGTACTCCTCGACGGTCGCCTCGTCGACACGCTTCTCGCGCATGATGGCGTCGATGATGTCCTGTTCCTGCCGGCCGAAGACGTGGTTCTTGACCGGGACGAGGCGGTTCTCGTACTCCGTGCGCTCGCTGCTCGAGAAGACGGGGGCGTCCTCGAAGCGCCCCGCCATCGCGTTCAACACGTCACGCGGCATGATGACGTCCTCGACCGGCAACTCGGCGTGGAAGCGCTCGGTGTCCTCGTACAGCAAATCCGCGACGATGTCGCGGGTGTAGGTCACCGGGATGCCGCCGTCGCCGTCGTCGGGGGTGCCGAAATCGAAGTCCTCCTTGTATCGCCGCTCGTCGCCGTCCTGGAGGTAGCCACGGTCGTAGACGAGTGCCTTGTCGACCAAATCCAGGCCGGGTGGCAGCGATTCGGCGTCCAGCCGCGAGACGACCGCATACAGCGCCGCGGCCTCGATTGCGTGCGGTGCGAGTTCGCGCTCCCGCACCTCGCCGGCGCTGTTCCGCACCGAAATCGTGACGGGCTGGCGAATCCGCTCTTCCAGCCCCTCGTAGCTGTCGGCTTCCCAGATGTCGGTCTCGTTGGTCAACTCCCGCTGGAGGAGTTCGGCCTCCAGCGAGAGGTTCGTCAGGTAGCCGAACTCGTGTTTGTCGAGACGGCGCTTCAGCGCCTTCAGCGGGTCCTGTCCCTCGCGTTCGGCGTGTTGGTTCAACTGCGCCTCGAGGTCCGGATTCGAGATGATAATCATCTGGGTGTCGATGTCCATCCCGATTCCCTTGTCGAGTTTTACCGTTCCCTCGTCGGGGACGTTCAGCAGTTTCTGCAACAGGTCGGCGTGCTGGGCGGCGTCCTCGACGATGGTCAGCAGGCCGTTGCCCTGTGAGAGGACGCCGTCGTAACTGAACGCCTGCGGGTTCTTCCGGCCGCGTGAGTCGAGTCGCTGGAGCATGCCGGCCATCCACGACCCGACGAGACGTTCCTTCGGGGTGCCGTCGTCCTCGCTGTGGAGGACGCCGATGCCCTGTCCCACGTCGACGACGAAGTTCTTCACCCGGAGGTGATTCTCGTCGGTCACCGCCGAGAACAGGTCCTCAGTGTCCTGTCGGCGGTACTGCTCTTCGAGGTGGTCGTAGGCCTCCCGACTGAAGGGGTCCAAGCGGGCGTCGAGGTGGACGGGGATGTGGTCATCGAGGGCGTCGTTGAGGTCGGCGAGCAGTTCCTCCCGCACGGACTCGGGAAACACCGACAGCGGGTGGGCCTGCACGGGCGAGGGGTACCAGTCGTCCTCGTCGGGCGCGGGCGTGTCGCCGTAGGTCATCCCCGGGGAACTGTCGGCCCCGGAGACGTTCCACTCGACGGTGTAGCGCCGGCCGGCTTCGGTCTTGGAGTACTCCCGAAGTCCGTTGACGAGACAGCGTTTGAGTTCGGACTTGCCGGTCGCCGTCGGGCCGTCGAGCCACAGTATCTTCTCGTCTTTGCCGCGACGGGCCGCGATGGAGCGAAGGTCGTCGACGAAGGCGTTCAGCACCTCGGTGTTGCCGAGGATGGCGTGTTCGCCGTCGTTGTGTGGGTCGTCGAAGAAGCGATACCGCTCCTTGCGCTCGCCCTCCTCGACGACGGTCCGGGTACCGGCGGCCTCGATGGCTTCGAGCAGGTACTTCGAGGCGTGGGCCGCCGTCCGTGGATTCTCGAAAACCGTCTCGACGTACTCCGAAAGCGACATCGGCGGTTCGTACGTCTCCCGGAGGGCGTCGTCGGCGCGGTCGATGTACTCCTGTCCGGTCATTCCTCCCCTTCCATCTCGGCTTTGGCCACCTCCGCGCCGGCGAACTCGAGGACTTCCTTTGCGCCCTCGGTGCTGTACCCCTGTTCTTCGAGGGCGTCGACCCAGGCGTTGCGCTCCTCGTCGTCTAAGTCGCCGCTGGAGACCAGCGCCGAGAAGTTGATGTTGTGTTTCTTGTCCTCCCAGAGCTTGCGCTCCAGCGCACGGCGGAGGCGGTCGTTGTCCTGCGGGTTGAACGTGTCGCCCTCACGGGCCCGTCGGGAGACCCAGTTGGAGACTTCCTGTCGGAAGTCGTCCTTGCGGTCCTCGGGGACGTTGAGTTTTTCCTCGACGTCTCGCAGGAACTTCTCGTCGGGTTCCTGCTCGCGGCCCGTGATTTCGTCCTCGACGGTGTCGTCGTCGATGTAGGCCATCACGTGGTCCATGTACTTCTCGCCCTGCCGCTGGATTTCGTCGAGGTCGTAGGCCAGGGCGTGTCGGACGTCCTCGATGGCGCGTTCCTTGTACTCCTCGCGCACCAGTTCGAGATAGCGGTAGTACCGCTCGAAGTTCTCCTGGGGGATGGAGCCGTGGTTTTCGAGGTTCTCCTCGAGGTGGTTGAACGTCGTCAGCGGCGAGAGGAACATCCGATTTCGGTGCATCGAATCCATCAGCGCCTCGGCGATTTCGTCACCGATGAACCGCGGCGAGACACCGTCCATCCCCTCGCCGATGTCGGCGGTGTCGCTCGCCTCGTCGCGGAGTTTCTTCACGTCGATGTCGTCGCCCTCGTCGATTTCGCCGTTGTAGGCTTTGGCCTTCTGGACGACCGAGACGTTGCCGCCGTCGGGTTCCTCGATGCGGGTGAGGACGCCAAACAGCCCCGCCATCTCCAGGGTGTGTGGCTCGACGTGCATGTCGGGCACGTCGGCGTTCTTCAGCATCTTGCGGTAGATTTTCGCCTCCTCCTCGTACTGGAGGACGTAGGGGAAGTCGATGCGCTTCGTCCGGTCGTTGAACGCCTCCATCTTCTCGTCGCCCTTCTTGTCGCGGTACTCGGGCATGTTCGTCCGACCGACGATGACCTGGTCGATGTCGATTCGGGGGTTGTTCTTCGGCTTGATGGTCTGTTCCTGCGTGGCGTGCAGGAAGTCGTAGAGGAACTCCCGCTGGAGTTTGAGCAACTCCTCCCCGGAGAAGATGCCGCGGTTGGCGTTACAGAACGCCCCCGAGTAGTCGAAGGCACGGGGGTCGCTCTCGCCGTAGACGGCGATTTTCGAGTAGTTCACGTCGCCGGTCAACTCGGTTTCGTCCTGGTTCTTCTTGTCCTTCGGTTCGAACGTCTCGATGCCCTGCCGTTTGTTCTCGTCGGCGATGAGGCGGACGATTTCGATGTGGTTCTCCAGTACCGACTGGAGGTCGTCGTCGTAGTACTCCAGCAGTTTGTCCAGGTAGAACTCGCTCGCCGGGTCCAGCGCCTGCTCGTTTCGGATGGTGTACGGTGCATCGAGGCGCTCGTTTACGTCCTCGATGACGCCCTCGCGCTGCTCAAGCGGGAGCAACACGACCGGGTCCTGGTTCATCGGCGAGCGGACCACGTCGTCGGCGGGGTCTTGGTCCCTGAGTACGTCACAGAGGCCGGTCCAGCGGAAGGTGTACATCCGCCCCTCGTCACGGGTGGTGTAGTCCTCGTAGTACCGTCGGACCTGTCGGTCGAAGTCCGACTTCCCCGAGCCGACGGGGCCGAGCAGCAGTTTGATGCGTTTCTCCGGGCCGAGCCCGCGGGCGCCCGATTTCACCTTGTTGACGAACTCGTGGATAGCCTCGTGGATGACGCGGCCGTAAAACGTGTTCTCGCCGTTTCCGAGTGGGTCCTCGGAGGCGAGCTCGTACTCGACGACGCCGGCGTCCTCGTCGTACGACGTGCCGTAGTAGTCGAACATGTCCGCGACGCGTTGGTGGGCGTTGCGGGCGATTTTCGGGCTGTCGTACAGTTCTTCGAGATACCAGTCGAACGACCGCGTCTCGCGGAGGTCCGACGGAATCGAGCTTCTGTACTCCTTGCTGAGTTCCTCGAGTGTTTCCATATCGCTCATTCTATCACGGGGACGCTCACGCATCCCACCCGGCGGGGCCGGGCTGGCCGTCTGGCCGTCGTCTCGATGGCTCGGTACGTCACCACATACCACGACCCGATTCCGGCCGGCGGCCTCGGAGCACAACGACACGGTCGGGGACGGCACGTGGCGACGACGCCACCGATACTATCTTATATATGAGTGCTGCTGCTACATAAATCTTGTCTGGAGTTGACACGCACCACGGCCGAGTCGATGACGCAAAACCAGCAACAGACGCCGGATTAATCGTCTTCGGTTTTCCGTCCGTCAGACGAGTGACCGACGTGGTTTATAAACCGAGGGGCTGATAGGGGCCGAGTTCGAAGCCAGCCTATGTTCGAGGAGGCGGCACTCGGCGACGGTTGGCAGGTGTGGAACGCCGAAGACACTCGGGCCATCCTCGCCTACCGCCCCGACGTGTTCAACGGCAGCGAGTTCCCCGCCGCGTGTCTGCCGACGGTCTACGTCACGCGCGGTCGACGGAACCGCCGGCCGGAGGGCAACCGCAACCTCCCGCCGAACGCGCCGTGGATGGTGACGCTGTATCTGGAACCCGAGGTGAACCGCGACCCCGACGCCTACGACACCCGCTCGGCGGCGCTGGACGGCGCCGTGGACCTGACCCATCGGTTCGCCGACGGCGACATCGACTACCGGGGACTGTATCAGGTGCCGCGGGAGCGGTACTTCGAGAAACTCGACGAGTTGACCGGACGCGAACTCTAGCTGCCGACGGCCTTAACACGTCACCGGGGAAAGAACGACACATGTCGAAGGTCACGCTCATCGGCGAACGGCTCGCGGAGGTGGGCACCGAGTTCGTCTACGGCGGCGAGTCCGAGGCCTGTGAGGGCTGTCCCTACCGCGAGCAGTGTCTCAACCTCACCGAGGGGCGCCGCTACCGCGTGACCGGCGTCCGGGATTCGGGGACGCTTGAGTGTGCCGTCCACGACACTGGCGTCACCGCCGTCGAAGTCGAACCCGCCCCCGTCCTCGCAAACGTCCCAACGAACGCCGCCTACGCCGGCAGCAAAGCCAAACTCGCCGGCCCCTGTCCGTACACCGAGTGTCCGAGCCACGAGTTCTGTGAACCCGCCGGCGCCGAGTTCGACGAGGAGTACCAGATTACCGAAGTCGTCGGCGACCCCCCGCACGACTACTGCATGCTCGACCGGGAGTTGACGCTCGTCGAGTTCGCCGCCGACGAGGAGTAGGCCCGGTCGGGCTACCGATTCCGGCCGTCGGCGCGGGCCGAAGCGCTCTCTCGGGCCGGGACCGCGGGTTCGTCGCCGTCGAGTCGGCCAATAAGGTCGCCGGCGTAGCCGAACTCGTTCTCGTAGCCGTAGGCCGACAGGAGAATGGGGTAAAACGGCGTCTCGGAGAACAGTTCCTCGCCGTCGACGGCGGCGATTGCCTCGTCCTCCGCGACGCGCTCGAAGTTCTCGACGAACACCTCGTAGCGTTCGCCGACGGGTTTCGGAATCTGCCGTTCCAGTCTGAACACCGGGAGGGGATGGTGTCGACCGCTACCGGTCTCGCCGGAGAGGACGCCCGTCGCGACGAGGAACTCCCGAGCGAGTTGTTTGGCGTTCTCGGTGGCGGCCGCCGACCGCTGGATGCCACACTCTAACTCGACGACGTTCGGGTAGGCGATGAGCCGGCCGGTGCTGTAGCCGGCGGTCTCGACGACGGCCTCGACGGAGAGGTACGGACACACCGACCGGGCGTAGCCGTCCATCTCGTCGACGAGTGCGAAGGGGGCGGCGTACGATTGCGTCGAGTGCAGCGAGAGGATGTCACAGCCGCGAATCTCACGTAGCAGTTCGTGTGCCAGTCGCCCTTCGTGGGTGTCGGCGTCGGGGTCGCCGGGGAAGGCGCGGTTGAGGTCCTCTTCGAGGTAGCGGACGCCCTCTTCGAGCGCCTCTTCGTTTGCGACGATGAGTTTCACCGGTCGCTGGATGTCGAAGTCGGCGTCGAGAAGGTCATCGACGGCGTTCGGGCCGCACGGCTCGTCGCCGTGTATTCCACCGACGATAGCAACTTCGGGGTCGCCGTCTCCCAGCGTCTCGACGCGCATCTACCTCGGCGTAACGGGGCCGGGAGTATGAACCCCGCGCTTCGGTGCCGTCAGCGACCCATCCCGTAGAATTCGTCGTTGGGGCGCATGTCGGCGAACGTCGCCATCCGGTTCGAGAGGTTGAACACCGAGACGACGCTGCCGATGTCCCAAATCTCCTCTTGGGAGAACCCGACGTCCCGGAGCGCTTCGATGTCGTCGTCGTCGACGCGTCCTGGTTCTTCGGTCAGTTTCACCGCGAAGTCGAGCATCTCGCGGTGCTGTTCCGAGAGGTCGGCGGTGCGGTGGTTCGTCGCCAGTTGGTCGGCGAGTTTCGGCGCGCTGGCAAAGATACGAAGCAGGGCCCCGTGGCCGACGACGCAGTACAGACAGTCGTTGATGCCCGAGACGGTGACGATGAGCATCTCTATCTCTTCGCGTTCCAGCGGCGTGTCCTCGGTCAGCGCGTCGTGGTAGGCGAAAAACGCCCGGAAGTGACTGGGCTTGTAGGCGAATCCCTCGAAGACGTTCGGCGTGAAGCCGGCTTGTTCGGTCTCTTCTTCGATTCGATCGCGGATGTCCTCGGGCAACTCATCGTGGTCGGGGACCGGAAACCGGCCCATCGTATCGTCGCTCATAGTTCTCACTCGACCTCCGATGGTAAAACTGGTTCCCCGATGTCGATTAGTTTACTCGTCGGTGCGGTAGTCGTCTTCGTCGCGCAGTCGTCCCAACAGCACGACGACGCCGTAGAAGACGACGCCGAGGAAAAACAGGCCGGCGGGAATCAGAAACGGACCGAGGACATCGACTGCCATACTGGCCCGTGGGGCGGCCGATATACAGGTTCTTCCCTCCCGGCGTCGAACGGGGGGTATGTACAAAACGGGGCACTACGGCGCTGCACTGCTCGTGTACGCGCCCGTCGGGTTCCTGTTGCTGTCGGTCGACCCCGGTGTCGCCATCGCCGGCTGTATCGGCTCCGTCGGACTCTCGCGCCTCCCCGACTACGACCTCCGCGTGCCGTTTCTGGAACATCGCGGCATCACCCACACCCTGCTGTTCCTGAGTGCCGTCACGGCGACCCTCGGCGGTTCGGGATTCCTCGTGGGACAGCGGGTCGGCGTCGACCCCGTGTTGGCGGCCGGACTCGGGGCAGTCGTCGCCGTCGTCGGCGTGGGCTCTCACCTGCTCGCGGACTCGCTCACGCCCGCCGGCGTTCCGCTCCTGTGGCCGCTGTCGGGCACCGACTACTCGCTCAGCGTCGCGCGGGCGTCGAACCCGATAGCCAACTACGGACTGCTCGTGTTGGGCGTCGCCGCGACGGCGGCCGTCGGCTACGTCGCGGGAACGCTGTAGCCGGTTCCCGTCGACACTCCGTATCCCCCGATGGAGAGGGTTTTTCCACCGATTTTAGCCGGGAGAATCTTTAATAGGTGCCGTTCGGAGTTGCGGACGCTACCATGGAACACTATAACGGTGCACCCTTGCGGAACATGGGCGACCTTCCCTCGATGGCTGCCGACCGGTACGGCGAGAAGACGGCGATTACGTTCATGGGCCAGGAGACCTCTTTCAACGAACTGGAGGCCTCGGCCAACAGCGTCGCGAACGTCCTCGTCGACAACGGCGTCGAACCGGGCGACCGCGTCGGTCTCTACATCCCCAACACCGACCAGTTCCCCGAGTCGTACTTCGGCTCCATCAAAGCGGGGGCGATTCCGGTTCCGCTGAACCTCCGGATGGACCCCAACACCCTCGAGTTCGTCCTCCAGGACGGCGACGTAGACCACATGATAGGGTCCCCACTGCTCGCCGGTGGGATGGACACCGAGGAAGGGCGCATCATCGGGCCGACCGAACTCGCCGACAACGCCGGGGTGTCGAACGTCTACGTCTCCGGCGTGAGCGACGACGGCGTCGTCAACTACTCTCAGGCCGTCGCCGAGGCCTCGGCGGAGTTCGACACCGTCGACCGCGACTTCGACGACGTGGCGTGTCAGCCCTACACCTCCGGAACGACCGGCAAACCGAAAGGGGTGCTTCTGACCCACGAGAACCTCCTTTCGACCATCGAATCCTACGCGAAGGGTGGCCTCCCAATCGACCCCGACGACAGCATCGTCCTCGTGTTGCCGCTGTTCCACATCTACGCGCTCAATGCCATTCAGGGCACCTACCTCTACAACGGCGCCGAGATGCACATGATTCCGCGGCCGGACCCGAACATGATTCTGCAGACCATCTCGGACAACGACGTCACCAACTTCGCCGGGGTCCCCGCGCTGTACAACATGATGTGGCAGGTGTACCGACAGGACCCCGACGCCTACGACATGGAGTCGCTGACCGACGTCATCTGTGCGGCCGCCCCGCTGGCCGACGACACGCGCCGCACCATCGAGGAGGCGTGGGGCGTCCCGATGACCGAAGGGTGGGGCATGACCGAAACCGGGCCGGCCGGCTGTGTCGAACCTTCCCGCGGCGTCCGGAAATCCGCCGGCTGTATCGGTCCGGCGCTCCGGAACATCGAAATCAAGTTGGTCGACCCCGACACCCGCGAGACGCGCATCTCGACGGACGACCTCCAACCGAACCCCAGCGACGACATCGACTTCTCGGACGAAGAGCAGGTCACCGGCGAAATCGCGATTCGGTCGCCGACCGTCTTCGAGGGGTACTACAACCGCCCCGAGAAGACGCAGGCGGTCTTCGACGACGAGGGCTTCTTCTACACCGAGGACATCGCCCGCGTCGACCAGGACGGCTACTTCTGGATGGTCGACCGCGCCGACGACATGATAATCGCCGGCGGGGAGAACATCTACCCGGCGGAAGTCGAGGACGCCCTCTACGAACACCCCGACGTGGCGGAGGCTGCCGTCGTCGGCGCACCCCACGAAATCAAAGGTGAGGCGCCGGTCGCCTTCGTGGTCCTCGAGGAGGGCGCCGACCGCAGCGAGGAGGAACTCCGCGAGTTCAGCCTCGACCACGTGGCGACGTACGCCCACCCGCGACGGATATTCTTCGTCGACGAACTGCCGCGGTCGGCCACCCAGAAGGTCCAGCGGTTCAAACTCGAAGAGGAGGCCGAAGAGCGTCTCGGCGGCCCGCTCGGCTCCAGCGAGGAACTGTAACCGCCGGGTAACGACGCTCGACCGCCGAGGCTGCCCGTTTTTGTTCTTTCGCTGTGAGGGCCTCCGTATGGCTGCAGACCTCGAAGAGAAGACGAACCGTTACGAGGAACTGCTGGCGGAGGCGCTGGACGCCGCCGACATCGCTGCCCAGGAGGGGACGCCCCTGTACGAGGCCGGCGAGGAGTTCGAGGAGATGGCCCGGTCGTATCTGGAGGACGGGCGGCACTTCCGGGAGGAAGAGGATTTGGTCAACGCGTTGGCGTCGTTCTCCTACGGACACGGCTGGATGGACGCCGGCGCCCGAATCGGCGTCTTCGACGTACCAACCGACGGACACTTATTCACCGTGTAAGCTAACCCACCCCTAAAGGGGTGGGCTTTCAGCGTGGACTCCCGCTCTGGCCGAATCTTCGGCAGGAGATGTATACGCTCCGTTCGCGTTCAACATCCCGCTGTTCAGGGCAATGCCTACGGATGCCCCTCCGTCGCCCCCAGTCTGGTTGCAACGGAGATACCGCAACCCAATGTTCTTTGCGGCATTGTAGTCAGCGTGGTTCTCGTAGCCGCATTTCAAGCATTCAAACGATTCACTCTCACGGTTCTCCGGGTGCGTGAACCCACAGTGAGAACACCGTCGAGAGGTGTCCTCCGGGTCAACCTGCTCGACGTCGATACCGTACTCTGCGGCCTTGTATTCGACGTACTCGTAAAGGCGGTTGAACGCCCACTTGTGGCCCCACGACGCACCGGTTCGTTCACGAATGTCGGTCAAGTCCTCAAACGCAATCACGGAACACCGGTACTCGCGGGATTCAGCCACCAACTCGTTCGCTATCCGGTGAAGTGTCTGCTTGAACCGACCGTCTTCTTTCCGCCCGACCGCCTCCATATTCTCGTGTGCCCACCGCGTACCGCATTGCTGCAAGTCGCCACGGCGTTTCTCGTACTCCTTGCGCCAGTGATCGAACTCGTCGCCAGTCCAAAACTGGCCGGTCGAGGTGACGGCGAGATTGGTCACGCCGAGGTCAACCCCGAGAACCGTTCCGTTCTCAGTGGATGCCTGTTCCAGCGTGTCTGGCTCAACATCCCGTTTGCAGTGGGTGTGAAGTTGCCACTCGCCGTGCTTCCGGTGTAACTCCGCCCCAGTCGTCTCGTACTCGTCGGAGAACAGGTAGTCGGCGTGGGGCGTCTCACTGTCTTCATCTGGGAGCACGTAGTCAGCTTCGATCCGCCCATCAACGGTCGCCAGCGACACGTAGTCGTCGTGGAAGGTGGCGGTGCGGTGGTCGTAGACGAGGTGCGGGCTGGTGAAGTAGGGCATCGACGCCTTCTTGCCCCCCTTCCACTTCTTGACGACGCTCTTGCAGGCGTCGGCGGCTTTGTTTCGGGCGGCTTGGACGTGGTTGCTGTGCAACGCCGTCGCGTCGCGCACATCGTTGTAGGTGTCGTCGTGGAGCGTCGTCTTGCTTGTCGTGACGTATTCACCTTCGAAGGCGTGGCGCGTGACGCAGTTGGCGGCCCACAGAAACTCGTCGATGGTATCTTCGAGGAGTGCGGCGTCGGCACTGTCCACGTCGAGTTTGACGGGGACAGTCCGCCGCTTCTCCATACATCAAATGGAGACTATATGATTCAAATATATTGGGGAGTCGGCCTTGTCATTGATGGTGGGTTGTCGCACTGAGCGTACGCGCTTCCTCCCACCCTGAAGGGGTGGGTTTCCGCGCTGTTACCGCTATGACATCGAAGTGATACCCCCCTATTTTACGTCGTTTGGATGTGTGGATGTCGCTAATGGAGGCGGCCCTCTGGTACGTACTCTCGGGCACGCGTGGCGGTGCCAACCGCGCCCGCATTCTGCGTGCACTCGACGAGCGGCCGCGAAACGCCAACCAGTTGGCTGAGGACCTCGAGTTGGATTACAAGACAGTCAGACACCACCTCGATGTCCTCGAGGAGAACAACGTCGTCACCGACAGCGGCGACGACTACGGGAAAGTGTACCTCCCGACGGAGGCGGCCCGCGTCCACTGGGACACCGTCGAGGAGATAATCGGGAAAGTGATCTGAGTATGGGCGGAATTTGGGTAAGAGTATATGTACGTCGATAAGTTAGGTGGTTCATAGTGCTCGTCAGTATCGTCCAGGTGTTTGCCGTCCTGAACATCTTCCTGTTGGGTGCCCTGCTGTACGTGTGGGGCGGCAACTGGTTGGAACTCCGGTCGAAGCACACCCTCGGACTCGTCCTCTTCGGCGTGTTCCTCCTCGGCGAAAACGCCCTCGCCGCCTACCTGTTCATCTTCCACGCCGGCCTCTCGGCGTGGATTCACGACCCAAACATGGTACCGTACCCCGCTCAACTCGCGCTCGCGACCCTGCGTGTCTTCGAGTTCGGCGGTATCGCGTTTCTGACATGGGTTACGTGGGACTGACCCACCGCTTACCTGCCCCGTCCACCTGATTTTCCCGCGCCGTTCGGCCAGTACGTTTTTGGTAACCAGCTCGCGGCGAGAGTTCTCACGTCCGCATCAAAATAGGCATACGACCCCGTAATTCGGACGGCTGTGGGTCGAATTTGGGTGGCAGTTCGGCAAACGCCTTTTTATATATCCCAGAACGGTGTGATATGCATCGACGCATAGGTGCAGTCGTCATGACACTGCTCATGGTCGCGAGCGTCGCGACCGCCGGAGTGGGCGTCGTGTCGGCAAACCACGTAGCTTCAGCATCGATTTCAGACCAGACGAGCGGCGGCCACACGGTCGTCGTCGACGACGTGTACCTGCCCGAAGGCGGGTTCGTCGCGATTCACGACTCCAGCCTCAACGACGGTGGCGAGGCAGTACTCACGAGCGTTCGTGTCACGTCCGGCTATCTCGAAGCCGGGAACCACAGCAACGTCACCGTGACGCTGGACGAGCCGCTCACCGAGGACGATACGCTCATCGCGATGCCGCATCTCGACACCGACGGCGACCGAACCTACGAGTTCGTCTCCAGCGGTGGCGAGGAAGACGGTCCCTCGACGAACGAGGACGGCGACATCGTCGTCGACAGCGCGAACGTGACCGCCAGCGCGACGGTCAGTATGTCCGACCAGTCGACCGGCGGCTCGTCGGTCTCCGTCGACCGCGTCGAACTCTCCGAGAGCGGCTTCGTGGCGATTCACGACAGTTCGCTTCTGGACGGCAACACCTTCGACAGCGTCCGCGGCGTCAGCGGCGTCCTCTCTGCGGGCGTCCACGAGGACGTCCGGGTCGAACTCGACGACGAGCTCGACAACGAGGACACCATCATCCCGATGCCGCACAAGGACACCAACGACAACGGCGAGTACGACTTCGTCACCAGCGAGGGCGACGAGGACGGGCCGTTCGAGGACCCCAACTCCGACCTCGGTATCGCGGTCGACACGGCGGCAGTGACGCCGACCGACGAGGCCAGCGTCTCGATGAGCGACACGAACACGGGCGGGAACTTCGTCGTTGTCGACGAGGCGTTCCTGCCGAACGGCGGGTTCGTGACGGTTCACGACTCGACGGTGCTCGACGGCGATGTCTTCGACAGCATCCGCGGCACCAGCGAGTACCTCGAACCCGGCACGCACAAGGACATCCACGTGACGCTGGACGAGCCGCTCGAAGAGGACGACACGCTCGTTCCGATGGCTCACCAGGACACCAACGACAACGAGGCCTACGACTTCCCGGACAGCGAGGGCCAACAGGACGGTCCGTACACGACCGACTCCGGTGACGCGGTCGTCGACACCGCCAACGCGACGGTTTCGGCGCTGGTCTCCGGTTCCCAGCAGGAATCCAACGGCAACACCGTGACGGTCCACCACGTCGACCTCTCGGAGGGCGGCTTCGTGACGATTCACGACAGTTCGCTGCTCGGCGGGGCGACGTTCGACAGCGTCCGTGGCACGAGCGAGTACCTCGAAGCCGGCTTCCACTCCGACGTGGAGGTTACCTTGGACGAACCGATGAAGACCTCCCAGACGGCCATCCCGATGGCCCACCGGGACACCAACGATAACGAGGAGTACGACTTCGTGAGCAGTGAAGGCGCCGAAGACGGCCCCTACACTGCCAACGGCGGCGCAGTTATCGACACCTACCGAGCGAGCGTACAGGCACAGGTGACGTTCACCGGTCAGGAGGACGTCTCCGACACGGTCACTGTGGACAGCGTCACGCTGCACAACGGCGGCTTCGTCACGCTGCACGACTCGACGGTGCTCGACGGCGCTGTCTTCGACAGCGTCCGTGGCACCAGCGAGTACCTCGGCCCCGGCACCCACGAGAACGTCAGCGTCTCCATCGACGAGGTGCCCGGCGGCGAGGACACCTTCGTCGCGATGCCGCACCTCGATACGAACGGCAACGAAGCCTACGACTTCGTCACCAGTGAAGGCGCAGACGACACGCCGTACACGGTCGCCGGGAGCGCCAACGTGGCACCCGCGACGGTGAGTGCGGTCCCGGAGGCGAGCGTCTCCATCTCCGACCAGACGACCGACGGCGAGTCCGTCACGGTCGACAGCGCCTCCCTCTCGCAGGGCGGGTTCGTGACGATTCACGACGGGACGCTCCTGGACGGTGCGACGTTCGACAGCGTCCGCGGGACCAGCGAGTACCTCGAAGCCGGTGACCACTCCGACATCGAGGTCAGCCTGGATACGCCGTACGAGGAGGACGGCACAGCCGTCGCGATGCCGCACTTCGATACGAACGGCAATCAGGAGTACGACTTCGTCGACACCGAAGGCGGCGAGGACAGTCCCTACACCACGGAGGGTGGCGACATCGTCCTCGACGACGCCTCGCTGACGGTCGAAGACGACGACATGGGCGAGACGACTGAGGCGGACGGCATGGACGACATGACCGAAACCGACGGTGGTTCCAGCGGTGACGGCGCCGGCTTCGGTGCGGTGGTCGCGCTGGTGGCCATCCTCGGTGCGGTGCTGGCCGCCCGCCGACTGAACTGACGACGAACGCGACACCGAGTCCGACTCGGGAACGGCGGGCCGGCCGCCGTGACGTATTTTATGTGGCGCCCGGCACCCGTAGCAACATTTATCACTAACAATCATTGGGCAAGGGATGTCACACGACATACGGTAACACACAATACTGTCTCTACTGCCCGATATCGGTGCATTCGAGCCACACACCTGCGAAATGTTTAAGTACCTTTCGCACTAACATACTGTTAGCAACAGTCCGATACCGGATTTCTTCGGGTTTTCCACCTCCGGAGACGGGCGTAACCCATACAATGAGCGATACAAGCATCCGAACCTACACCGACGAGCGAAGTACCGAGACGACGACCGAGCGGGCCGACGAGCACGAACACGAAGACACGACCGTGTGTCCGGAGTGTGGAGCTCGCCTCGAATCGGACACCGAACACGGCGAGACGGTCTGCAGCGAGTGCGGACTGGTCGTCGAGGAGGACGAAATCGACCGCGGGCCGGAGTGGCGCGCCTTCGACTCCGCCGAAAAGGACAGCAAATCCCGCGTCGGCGCGCCGACGACGAAGATGATGCACGACAAGGGACTGTCGACGAACATCGGTTGGCAGGACAAAGACGCCTACGGCAACTCCCTGTCGAGTCGCCAGCGCCAGAAGATGCAGCGGCTCCGCACCTGGAACGAGCGGTTCCGCACCCGTGACTCCAAGGAGCGTAATCTCAAGCAGGCGCTCGGCGAAATCGACCGCATGGCTTCGGCACTCGGCCTCCCCGAGAACGTCCGGGAGACCGCCTCGGTCATCTACCGCCGAGCCTTGCAGGACAACCTCCTGCCCGGCCGCTCCATCGAGGGCGTCGCCACGGCGTCGCTGTACGCCGCCGCCCGACAGGCCGGCGTCCCCCGCAGCCTCGACGAGGTCGAACGCGTCTCCCGTGTCGAAAAGATGGAGCTCACGCGGACCTACCGCTACATCATCCGCGAGCTGAACCTCGAGGTCAAGCCGGCCGACCCCGAGAGCTACATCCCCCGGTTCGTCAGCGACCTCGACCTCTCGGATGAAGTCGAGCGTCGGGCCCGAGACCTCATCGACGCCGCCCGCGAGGACGGCATCCTCTCGGGG
>NZ_WPCC01000058.1 GCF_009741925.1 Natronomonas sp. CBA1123 | reverse complement strand
CGCCGCGACGACCAGCAGGCAGGCGACCGCGAACTGGACGCCGCGGACGACCGGTTCGCCGACGAGGGCCGCGAACCGCGAAACCGCGCCGACACGACCGGCGACGAGCAACACGCCACCGGCGAGTAGACCAGCAGCGACCAACTCGCCGTAGCCGATGGCGCCGGCGATGGCGAGGCCCGCGAGCGCCTTCATCGGCTCGACGGACAGTGGAAGGCCGTAGTAGACTCCCCAGACGACCTGAAAGACCCCAAACCCGACCAACAGATGCGGTAGCGACGCCGGTGTCAGCGCCCCCAACGCGACGACCAGCGGCAACACCGTCATCGAATCGCCGATGGCGCCGGTCACCTCGCCGTAATCGAATGCGAACGTTCCCTCTGCGAATCCGACCGTCGCCATGACCCACCCTTCGACGGCAGCCGTATGTCAGTTTCCAGAAACTAACGGCGGTTTCGAACGAGCGGCGACGAAACGCCTGGCCATTTCGCACGACAGTGAGAAAGCGGCGCGTGCCGCCGGTCACACGTCCGTCTGACGCGGATTTATGTGACACCCCGACAACCCAACGAATGGGCGCGCACCGACGGCCTCAAACTTTCCCCATCCTCCCCATCGCGCGCCCGAGCTTTTCACGTCCGCAGTGGAGGCTATCCGGTTAGCATCGTCTGGACCGACTCAAGAGAGCTTTGTTCGGCGATGAGCGCGACGCGGTCGCCCGCCTCGATTCTCGTCTGCGGGAGCGGAATCGTCATCGGTTCCTTGCGTCGGCCGTGTGCGTACAGTCGAGCGTTGCCGGGGAGGTCCAACTCGACGACCCGCTGGCCGATGACCGGCGACTCCGAGGGGATGTCGATGCTCGTCGCGGTCAGATGCTCGGTGAGGTCGGCGAGCACGTTCAGGTTCCCGCCGAGGAGCGCCGTCTTCGCACCCGCAGCACCCATCCGCTCGGGGTACACCACCTCGTCGACGTCGGCCGCGTACTTCTCGTAAATCTCCTGTCGGTAGTCCTCGTCGATTCGCAACACCGTCCGACAGCCGTGGCCGTTGGCTATCATACACGCGGTGAAGTTGACGTTCAAATCCCCCGACAAAGCCGCGAGTGCGTCGGTTTCGTCGAGGTCGGCGCGTTCGAGAACTCGCTCGTCCTCGCCGTCTCCTTCGATGACTTCCAACCCGTCGTCGCGGGCTTTCTGGGCCTTTTCGGGGTCGACTTCGACGATGACGACTTCGTGACCTTCGTTCACCAGAATGTCCGTGGTGCGCATCCCAACTCGACCGTACCCGACGATGACGAACCTCATGTGTGAGCGTATGACACGGTGGGGCAAAAAGATGTGCGCCGATTCGCGGGCGCCCCCGACGGGGACGTGGTCGGTCGATTACCGTTCACGCTGCTCGCCGTTTACCCCTTCGAGGCTTCTAACTCCGTCCGAAACCTCGCTACGCCCGACTACTCTCGTCTGTTCGTGGTCGGGGAACACCTCTCTGACGGTGTCGCCTCCCCACCGCTCGCGGATACGCGCCCGCAGTTCCGTCTCGTAATCTCCCTTCGGAATCTCCTCGCTCGGGCCGGACTCGACGACGAGATGTTCGTCGACGAGCCGGTCGACCGCGCTTCGACCGAATCCCGACAACGGGGCGACGTAATCGACGCCGTGTCGGTCTTCGAGGCTCTGGGCCACCGCCCGCGACACCGTCGGAACGCGGTCGTCCCGGCGCGTCCCGTCCGCGACCACGTCGTATTCGGCAGCGACCGCCTCCAGGGCGTCCTCGTGGACCTGTTGGATGCCGGTCCGCGGGAATCCGTCCTCGCGCATTCGCTCGGCGGCGGCGTCGGCGAACTCGCTGTCCATCTCGATTTCGTCGAACGGGAAGCCGAGCGCGCCGGCGGCCTCGCGGGCGTGTTTCCAGTCGTCGGTGATGCCGAAGTGGGCGGTGACGAGCGTCACGTCGTAAAACCGGTCGAGCAGCAACGCGGCCAACGAGGAGTCCTTCCCGCCGCTGAACAGCAGTCCGCACTCCATCTATCGGCGCTTGATGTCGAAGCTCTGGGAGTCTGGTTTCATCTCCGAGAGGAGTTCTTTCATCTTCTCCTCGTCGATTTTGCCCTGTAGGCGACCGCTCTGTGCCAAGGCGACGATTTGCTGTTCGACCTTCTCGCCGAACTCCGGTTTCGACATCTGGACCGTGTTGAGTCGCTTGCGGGCGCCGTCGGTCAGCGCCTTCCGGAGGACGGCCTTCTTTTGGGCTTCGGCCTGCTGGCGTTGGGCCTCGGCGGCTTCCGCTTGCCCCTCGCCGCCCTGCTGGTCTTTGAGCTGTTCCATCTTCTTCTTGCGCAGTTCTTCGAGGTCCTCGTCTGTGGGTTCGCCGCTCATATCTACCCGTTACTCGTGCGGAGTGAAAAATAGTGCCCTCCGAGTTGCTTCAGTACGGCAGGTTCCTTTCGGCTACGTCCACCGGCGTGTTCTTGCTCGATTCCTTGTCGGAGAAGGACGAATGAATCGCGGAGTTGGAAGAGCGGGTCGAAGAATTGGAAGACGGAGAAGAGAGTAGCTGAGTCGCTGCTAGGGGGTAGCGATGGACTTATTTTTTCTCACGCGCTGGTCAAGCGGCTATTAAATATGCTGCAAGCATCCGCGAGCGAACGAAGTGAGCGAGCGGTTCACCGCGCCGAGCGACAGCGAGGCGCGGGACCGAGGGCCGACCGGAGGTCACGCGAGCGAAGCGAGCGGGAGCGTTGGAAGACGACCGAAGGGAGTCTTCCTGAGGGAGGCCCGACGTGTCTTTTTCATGAACGTTTTTGCCGGTCGCCTCCGGCGACCGTGCAAAAAGGTTCAGGCGTAACGCTCTAGCTCCGGCCGGTCGAGGTCCTCGATGACCTCTTCGGCGGTTTCGTCGAGAAGTGCTTTGCCCTCACCGCTGACGGTGCGGCCACGTCCCTCGTAGGAGTCGACGTAGCCGGCGTCTTCGAGTTGCTGGAGGGCGGTTCGGATGACGTTACCGGAGCCCTCGGTCTTGCGGTCCGGACGGACGCGGTAGCGGGTCGTCCCGTTGACGGACTTCCCGTAGTGGGTTCGGAGTCGCTGGACGCCGACGGGACCGTCGACAGCGACTTTTCGCAGGAGGCTGGCGGCGCGTCGCGCCCAGAAGTCTTCCTGTTCCGGCGGGAGCTCGCGGCTGATACCGGTCTTGCCGTAGTTAATCCATTCGGGTTCGTCCAGTTCGGATTCGAGCTTCTCGGCGACCGCCTCGATGAGGTCCTCAGCGGGCACGTCGTAGAGCGTCGTCATTACGACTCGATTCCCGTCGGCCGCGTTTAACGCTGTTGGTCTCCCCCGAGGGCGGTCGTGAGGCGGTCACACGCGGCCGACGCCGAGCGCCGAGGCGACGCCGCCGCCGAGCAGCGTCGGGAGCCAGTAAATCGCTCCGCGGTGGAGGACGACTGCCGCCGCAGCGGTCGCCCCGCCGACGCCGGCCAGCGGGACGAGCAGGGCAACGAGGGCAGCCTCGATGCCGCCGAGTCCACCCGGAAGCGGTGTGACGCTGGCCATCGCACCGACGGGAACAGCGACGAGGACGGCCGCTATCGGTGCCGTGACGCCGAGGGCGTACAGCGACAGCCACAGCGCCGAGGCCTGTGCCAGCCACCCCAGTGACGACAGGCCGAGCGCAGCGAGCAGCGTCGACCGGTCGGTCGCGACGGCCTCTATCGACTCGAAGAACCCACCGACGCGGTGTTCGACGGCCGTCCGTTCGGGAGGGTCGACCCGAGGGGCGTGCCGACCCACCGCTCGCGCAATCGGCGTTACCGCCCGCCCGATTGCGGCTTCGAGTCGCCCCCGGTTCCGCCACCCGAGGAAGCCGACGACCGGAAGCGCGACCGCCAACCCGAGGGCTGCGGCCGCCGCCCACTGCAGCGCCTCGGTTCCGGCGGTCGCGACGACTGAGAAGTACGCTACGCCGACGAGCGACAGCGCTGTCGAGGGAACGAAGTTCAGCGCGTCGGCACTGGCAATCGAGGCGAGCGCCGTCTCGTACTCCGTCTCGGCGGCTTCCGAGATGAGAAGCGCACTCACCGGTTCGCCGCCGGCCTGACCGAACGGCGTGACGTTGTTGGAAAACAGCACGCCGGCGTAGACCGCAACCGACTGGAGCACAGAGATGTGCGCACCGAGGGCATCGAGTACCGTCCGAAGCGCCAGTGCCCACGCGAACAGCCACAGCGACGCCGCCAGGAGGACGGCACCGACGAGCGACGGACGCGCCATCGACAGCGTCGACAGCAGTTCCCCGACGCCGACGACGACGGCGAGGAGGCCCAACACGACCACGGCGCCGAGAAAGCCCGCGACGGTCGCACGAACGTCCAGCGCCATACCTGTCGGTCGGCCGTCGGGCGCTTGAACGCACCGATGGCCCTTTGACCGCAGGGGGAGAGGTTCGGATATGGACGAACGGGCGGCGCTCTCGCTCGTCGGCGAGTACGTCGAGGGGTCGGGCGACGATTGTGCGGTTCTCGACGACCTCCTCGTGACGACGGATATGCTCCACGAGACGACGGATTTCCCCGACGGGACGACCCGCTATACAGCCGGCTGGCGAGCAGTCGGGGCCTCCCTGTCGGACGTGGCCGCGATGGGCGCCGAGGCGACGGCAGCCGTCGCGGTGTACGGTGCGCCGTCGTTCCGTGAGACGGAGATAGCAGCGTTCCTTCGCGGCTGTACGGATGTGTGTGAAGCTGTCGGCGCCGAGTACGTCGGCGGTGACCTCGACGGCCACGACGAGTTCACCGTCGCCACGACTGCGGTGGGCCGGAGCGACGACCCGGTCTATCGTTCCGGTGCTTCCCCCGGCGACGCCGTCTGTGTGACCGGTTCGGTCGGTCGCAGCGGGGCGGCACTCCAGTTGTTCGAGGACGGCGAGACCGCGCGGGCGAACGAACTGTTCCGGTTCGAGCCACGGGTGGCTGCCGGCCGGGCGGTTGCCGCCGACGCCACCGCGATGATGGATTCCAGCGACGGCCTCGCACGCTCGCTACACCAACTCGCGGCGGCGAGCGACTGCGGTTTTTCTGTTCGTTACGACGACGTTCCGGTCGACCCGTCGGTAGGCGATGTTGTCGAAGACAACGCCATGCGACGGGAGTTGGCGCTTCACTTCGGCGAGGACTTCGAGTTGGTGTTCACCGTCCCCGAGAGCGCCGTCGACCAAATCAGGACGGCCGCACCGGTCAAGGTGACACGAATCGGCGAGGTCACGGACGGCGATGTTCTGTTGGACGGGGAGCCGCTTTCGGACCGCGGCTTCACGCACCGATGAGTTCGAACGGAACCGGGGTGAAACACAGCGCACCGAGAACGAAGGTGAGAACGCCCACGGCCATCCGTTTTTTATCGAGGGGTTCGTCGAACACCGGTCGCGTCGGCCCGACGTACGCCAACCCAAGCGCGATGAGGCCCCAGAACACCCACAGGAACGGCGCGTTCGAACTGACGCCGGTGAACAGGTACAGGTAGCCCGCGAGGGCGAACAGTCCACCGGGGACGAGTGCAGCAATCGTCTCGGAGCGCTCGCCGACCATCGACCGGATGATGTGGCCGCCGTCGAGTTGGCCGACCGGGATGAGGTTGAGGAACGTGACGAACAGTCCGATCCACGCGCCGAAGACGATGGGACTCGCCACCAACGCGGGGTCCTCGTAGGTCAGCGGTTGGCCAGTCGCCCACGAGAGGAACTGCAACAGCGGCGGGTAGCCGAGTTCCAGTTGGATGGCGCTCTCGCTGTTCAGTACCTCCGGCGGGACCGGAATCGGGTCCTGATACAGTCCGAACACGGCGACGCCGATGGCGGCGACGAGACCGGCCAACGGCCCCGCGACCCCGATGTCGAACAGCGCCTTCCGGTTCGGGATGCGGCCCTTCATCTTGATGACGGCCCCGAACGTGCCGATGAACGTCGGGACGGGGATGAAGTAGGGAAGGCTCGCCTCCACGTCGTGATACCGGGACAGCGCGTAGTGGCCGAACTCGTGGACGCCGAGGACGCCGAGCACCGCGAGAGAAAAGGGCCACCCGGCGAGGAGGTCGAGCGGCCCGTTCACCGGTTCGTAGTACCAGATGGTACCGGCGTACAGCGTCGTGAGGACCGTCGCGACGAACATCACGACGTTGGTCCACGGGACGCTGTCGACGCCGACGCTGCGGGGTTCGGCGACGAGTGCCTGTCGGTCCTCCGTCACCGCGACGCCCGTTATCGGGTCGGGTTCGCTGTCCGAGACGACGTCGAGTCGAACCTCGTAGCCGTACTCCCGGAACAGCGGCCACAGTTGCTGTTCGAGCCGTTGGTACTCGGTTTGGGGACGACCGTAGTAGATGAGTCGGTCGTCGTCCCGTTCCACGTCGGTGACGCGGAACGACGGCAGGAGGGCCTCCGGCGGCGGTCCCTCGTGGTCCGACGCCGGTTCGACGGTAGTCATCACCCTACGGAAGGGGATTGGCGCGGATAAATCCCCTGACAAAGGCAGAAAAGCGGGGACCGAGCGCAAGCGAGCGCCTGCCTCGGTGGGACTGTGTCTCGATGCCGCCTCAGGCCGGACTGACTCGCCACGTGGTCGCGGAGGTGTAGGACCACTTCTCGACCTCGATGTCGGTGGCGGAGTCGCGCAGTTTCACCATCAGCGCACCGATTTCCTTCGGGGAGAGCTCCACGTCGTCGGCGATGAACTTGCTCTTGATGTAGACCTCTCCATCCTCCACCCGCTGACGCAGGTACGTTCGGAGGCGACGTTCCTTGTCGTTCGTGGAGGCTTCCATAGTTGCGCTCATTTTCTATCTCCTCGCTTACGGCTATCTTCCGTATCGACATATAAAGGAAGGAACCTTAGGGTCACTTCGCCCCGATTCGGACGTTTTGCGGGAACACCCCGACATTTCACAAAGCGTTTAGAATCCATTAGACATTTTATATCCTATTTTTAGATATCCATACTTCTATAATTATTCGAAATTAATACGTCCCTTCTCCGCGAAATTGAGCGCCAAATGACTCGTTTAGCGGCTGAATTCTCCGCCAATTGCCGGGGCTGCACGCCTCGGTCGCGCTCGACGCACACCTACGTCTCGCGCTCGTGGACCCAGAACGTCTCGTCGTCGGTTACCTCCTTCTTGAACAGCGGCACTTCGTCTTTCAGTCGGTCGATGCCGTCCTCGACGGCCCGGAACGCCTCCCGGCGGTGACCAGCGAGGACGACCACGAACACGATGTCCTCTCCGTCCGGAATCCGACCCGTCCTGTGATGGAGCCGAACGTTCAGGATTCCGTCCCGTTCTTCGAGTTCGGTCTCGATGGTGTCCATGCGCCGCTCGGCGACGCCCTCGTACTTCTCGAATTCGAGATAGTGGGTCCGGTCGTCTGCGGTGTCCTCTTTGGCCCGCACCCGCCCGGTGAAGGTGGCGATGGCGCCAGCGTAGTCGGCCGACTGTGACCGTTTGACCTCGGCGACGAGCGATTCGAGCGTCTCGTGTGGTTCGGTCTCGTGAATCGCCTCGATGGCCGCCCCCGTATCGAAACTCCTCGCGTCGTCGGCTTCGAAGACCGCGTCTTCGACCCCGTCACCGACTGCAATCGTCGGTAACCCGGTTTCGTCGTCACCGAGGACTGCCGCGTAGTCGTGGTCGGGCGCCAGTCGGTCGAGGGCGTCCGAAACGGACAGGCCGTCGCCGGTGGCTCGCCAGCGCTCGTCGACGACGTACTCCGTGCCGCCGTAGCCGGCCGTCACGCCACCGTCGGTCGCGGTGTCGCCGACCCGGACGACGCCGACTCGGCCCTCGACGGCGGCGGCCAGTCGCTCTACTGCGCGCTCGGCACCATCGCCGAGCAGGGCGAACGCGTACATAGCCAATCCTTCGACCGCTGGGGCTTGTAGGTGTCGGAGATGTTGACAACCCTTAAGACCGAAACACGGCAACCCGAACCTAATGAGAATCGTCGTTTCTATCGGCGGGAGCGTACTCGCACCCGACCTCGACCCCGAGCGGGTCCGAGGCCACGCCACCGTCATCGACGGGCTCGTCGAGGACGGACACGAGGTCGCGACCGTCGTCGGTGGTGGTGGCGTCGCTCGACGTTACATCGGTACCGCCCGCGAGCTCGGGGCCTCCGAGTACGACCTCGACGCCCTCGGCATCGACGTGACCCGGCTGAACGCACGGCTGCTCGTCACCGCACTGGACAGTTCGGCGACCCCCGAACCGGCCGAATCCCACGAAGCCGCACGCGCTTCCCTTCGACGCGGCGAGGTCGCGGTCATGGGTGGGACGGTCCCCGGCCACACGACCGATGCCGTCTCGGCGCTGTTGGCGGAGATGGTGGACGCCGACCTGCTCGTCTACGCGACGAGCGTTCCCGGCGTCTTCTCGGCTGACCCGAACGAGGTCGACGACGCCCAACGCTACGACCGCCTGACAGCGGGCGAACTCGTCGACGTCATCTCCAGCATCGAGACCGCTGCCGGGTCGAACGCGCCGGTCGATTTACTCGCCGCGAAAATCATCGAGCGCTCGGGGCTCAGAGCCGTCGTTCTCGACGGCACCGACCCCGACCGAATCGCCGACGCCGTCGCCGGTGACGACGTCGACGGCACCGAGGTCGTCCCGAATGAGTGACCTCTACGACATCGGAACCGGCCGACAGCGAGCCTTCTGGGCCGACGCGGTCGCCGACGAGATAGAGGCCCGCGACCCCGAGGAACCCATCATCATCAAAGGCGGCGTCTCTCCCTCGGGTGTCCCACATCTCGGCCACTTCAACGAAATCATGCGCGGCTACTTCGTCGCCGAGGCCCTCCGGGAACGCGGCCACGAGGTCCGACAGGTGTTCACCACCGACGACAAGGACCGTCTCCGGAAACTGCCCCGAAAGCTCGCAGACCTCGAGTGGAACGTCGTCGGACTGGGCGAAGTCGACGCCGGCGCACTCGGTCGAAACCTCGGAAAGCCCTACACCGACATTCCCGACCCCTTCGGCTGCTGTGACTCCTACGGCGACCACTTCACCGAACTCCTCAGCCGTTCGGCCGACGCCGTCGGCGTCCCCATCGACGTGGTCTCCAACACCGACCTCTACGAATCGGGCGAGTTCGACGACGCCGTTCGGCACGTCCTCGAACACCGCGACCGCGCACGCGAGGTGTTGAGCGAGTTCCAGGACAAGGTCGACGACTCCTACGTCCCCTTCTTCGCGCAGTGCTCGGAGTGCGGCAACCTCACCGAAACCATCACGGGAATCGACCTCGAGGCCGAAACCGTCGACTACGTCTGTGAAGACGTACAGGCCGGCGACGACACCATCGAGGGCTGTGGCCACGAGGGAACGGCCACCTTCCGGGAGGGGAAACTCCCGTGGCGCTTCGAGTGGCCTGCCCAGTGGCTCACGCTGGGGGTGGATTTCGAGCCCTTCGGGAAGGACCACGCCGAAGGGTCGTGGCCCTCCGGTGAGACCGTCGCTCGCGAGGTGTTCGATTTCGAGCCGCCCGTTCCGATGGTGTACGAGTGGTTCACGCTGAACGGCGACGCGCTATCGTCGTCGGCCGGCAACATCATCACCGTCGACGAGGTGCTCGAACTGCTGGAGGTGCCGGTGTTGCGCTACTTCTTCACGAAGAACCCGAAGAAACAGCGGGACTTCAGCGTCGGCGACATCGACCGACTCGTCGACGAGTTCGACCGCTTCGAGCGCGTCTACTACGGCGCCACCGACGACGCAGACGACGACGAACAGGAACGCGCCGACCGTGCCTACCCGATGGTCGTCGACGAGGTGGGCGAGACTCCGCCCGTTCGCATCCCGTACACGTTCGCGGCCGTCCTCGGGATGACTGACAACCGCGACCTCCGGGTCCAAATGGCCCGCCGGTCGGGACATCTGCCGGCCGACGCCACCGACGCCGAACTCGAAGCCGCACTCGCACGCGTCGAGAAGGCCCGCGCGTGGGCCGAACGCACCGACAACGAGTTCAACTACCGACTGGCCGAGGACCTCCCGGACGTCGAGTTCGACGAGGGGCTCGCGGCCGCCCTCGAGGACCTCGCCGACTTCATCGAGTCCGAATCCCCGGACGCGGAGGCGCTTCAGGGAGAGATTTACGAAACCGCGAAGCGAAACGACGTTGCCGTCGGGGAGTTCTTCGAGGCCGGCTACCGGCTGTTCCTCGACGAATCACAGGGCCCCCGTCTCGGACCATTCCTCGCGCCGATGGACGAGGAGTTCGTGACGCGACGGCTCCGCCGGGAAGCGTAGCCGTCCGCGAGACGACCGGCGGGACCGCTCCACTGCTGTCGGAAAGGTCGGGTTTTTGAACCACGGAGCCCCTACGGAACTGTAATGAACACGCTGCTGTGGATACTGGTCGGCGTCCTCATCTACACCTCGGTGGCGATGGCGCTGAACGCCCGCGGAGTGTTGCCGTCGTCGTTCCGGGTGTCGGGGCCGATTCTCACTATTCACACGAAACGCGGGCGGGCCGCCCTCGAGTGGCTCGCCCAACCCAAGCGGTTCTGGCGCGCGTGGGGCAACCTCGGCGTCGGCATCGCCGTCGTCATCATGGTCGGGTCGTTCGTCGCCGTGTTGTTCTCGGCGTTCAGCGCGATTACCGCCCCCGAAGCCGCCCGCATCGCCCGCCCGCAGGACGCACTCGTCATCCCGGGCGTCAATCAGTTCCTCCCGTGGGCCGCCGCCGTCGACATCCTCGTCGGCCTGCTCGTGGGACTCGTCGTCCACGAGGGCGGCCACGGGCTCCTGTGTCGCGTCGAGAACATCGAAATCGAGTCGATGGGCGTCGCCCTGCTGGCGTTCATCCCGCTCGGTGCCTTCGTTCAACCCGACGAGGAGAGCCAGCGGTCGGCCGACCGCGGCGGCAAGACACGAATGTTCGCCGCTGGCGTGACGAACAACTTCCTCGTCACTGCCGTCACGTTCGCGCTGCTGTTCGGCCTCGTCGCCAGCCTCGTTACCGTCGTTCCGGGCGTCGCAATCGGCGGAACGCTACCGGGGTCGCCGGCTAGCGATGCCGGTGACCCCGGTATCGACCGCGGCGACGTGATTACTGCCGTCGACGGCCAACCCGTCGAGGATCAAGCATCCTTCGACGCGGCCCTCGCCGAGGCCGACCGGGAGGTGACCGTCGAGTTGCGAAACGGCGAGACCGTCACCGTTCAGCGCCGCCTGATGGTCACCCGTGCGGTCGTCGACGCACCGTTCGGAACCGAGACCACCATCGAAGCCGTCGACGGCGAACCGGTGTACACCCAATCGGAGTTCGAAGCCGCCGTCTCCGGCAACGAGGTCGTCGAGTTGGACACCGACGAGGGGACGACACAGTTCCCGGTCGGCGTCTTCGTCAGTGCGGTCCCCGCCGACGACCCATTGGGGGCCGATGGCGGAGCGCCCGACCGACCGATGCTCGTCCACAGCGTCGCCGGCGAACCGACGCCGACACCCGAGGCGCTCTCGACGGTGCTTCAGGAGACCGAACCCGGCGACACCGTCGAGGTCGTCGCCTATCATGGCGACGGCGACGACCCCTGGAGCGGCGAGCGCCACGTCTACGAGGTGACGCTTGGGGAGAATCCACAAGGCGAATACGGTTACCTCGGCGTCGGCGGCATCCAGCAGGGCACGAGCGGCATCGTCGTCGACGACTTCGGTATCGACACCTACCCGGCCTCGCAGTATCACGCCCTCCTCGGGGGCAGCGGCTGGGGCGACGACCCTGTCTCGACGTTCATCTCCCGAACCTTCGCCGTGCTCGTCTTGCCGTTCGCCAGCGTCGTCGACCCCAACCTCGCGTACAATTTCGCGGGGTTCAACGGCGAGATATCGAACTTCTATTCGGTGTCCGGTCCGCTCAGCGCCGGCGTCGTCTTCGGACTCATCAACGTGCTGTTCTGGACCGGCTGGGTCAATCTGAACCTCGGCATCTTCAACTGCATCCCGTCGTATCCGCTCGACGGCGGACACATCCTGCGGTCGGCGGTCGAGGCGACGATAGCGCGACTCCCGATGGAACCCGACCCGGCCGTGGCGACGGCGGTGACCGTCGCCATCAGCGCCTCGATGATACTCAGTCTCCTCGGGATGCTGTTCGTGCCGCAGCTACTGGGGTAGGACGGAAGCAAAAACGGGGACCGGCGAGCGCCGAGCGATTCAGGCCGAAGAGATTCGCCACGTGGTCGCGGAGGTGTAGGACCACTTCTCGATGGTGAGTCCGGGGACCGACCCCTGGAGGCTCGACAACAGCGCGCCGATTTCCTTCGGGGAGAGGTCAACGTCGTCGGCGATGAACTTCCCTTTGATGTAGAGGTCGCCGTCGTTGCGTTCGGCCTCCGCACGGAGGTACTCGACGAGTCGCTTCGCCTTTCGGGAGCGATACGGCGATTGGGTGGAGGCGTTCGTGCTCATCGTTGGGGGGGCGTGGCCGTGACCGACGACCGCACAGACGGCGTTCAGTGCCAGTGCACCAGCGAGGGCTTCGGGATGTTGTCCGGCCAGTCCCGTCGCCAGCCCAGCGATGACGACGAGCGGTAGCAGGGCGGCGGCCCAGAACGCGGCCGCGCGGACGCCGGTGGTGAGTCGTTCGATGCAGCCGGACACCAACTGCGGGAGTCCGGGCGTGATGGAGGGGGTGTTCGATTGGGTGGCGCTCGACATTGGGGCTCTCCTCGCTTCCCTCTGGGCCCGCCACCCCCATATAAACGCCAGAGCCTTGCGATGAATTCAGCATCGTTCGCGCAGTTCTCGACGTTTCAGCCGCCAAAGCGAATCGCCCAGAAACCGCCCGAAAATCTTTTAGAACTTTTATAGAGCGATTTAACGTGTTATCTCCGGGATGCCTGACGGAGCAGTGGCTCCGGTACGCTCGGTGTTCGCCGGACTCAAAAGCCCCATTATCCGGCCGTCCGAACGTCCGTTCATGGTACGACGACGACCGCCGGGGACCGAAGAAGGGTGGTACGCGCTCCACGACCTCCGCCGTATCGACTGGGACGCGTGGCGCGAGGCACCCGAACGGACCCGACAGCGGGCGCTCGAAGAGGGCATCGACTATCTGCAGAACCACGAGGCGGTGGTCGACGCCGAAGAGGGCGGGTCGGCCGTCTTCTCCATCGTCGGTCATAAGGCCGACCTCATGATACTGCATCTGCGACCGACGCTGGAACACCTCGACCGCGCCGAGCGCCGCTTCGAGTCGACGGCACTCGCCGAATTCACCGAACGCGCCTCCTCGTACGTCTCCGTCACCGAGGTTTCGGGGTACATGCACGAGGACCTCACCGACGGCCTCGACGACATCGAGGACGCGGGGATGCGCAACTACATGCAACAGCGCATCTACCCGGAGATTCCGGACGCCGAACACGTCTGTTTCTACCCGATGGACAAGCGCCGCGGCCCGGAGCACAACTGGTACGACCTCCCCTTCGAGGAGCGCAAGGAGTACATGTCCGCCCACGGCGACATCGGTCGGGAGTACGCCGGCAAGGTGACCCAAATCATCACCGGCAGCGTCGGCCTCGACGACCACGAGTGGGGCGTCACGTTGTTCGCCGACGACATGACCGACATCAAACACCTGCTGTACGAGATGCGGTTCGACCCCTCCTCCTCGAAGTTCGCGGAGTTCGGCCCCTTCTACGTCGGCCGTCGGTTCCCGTCGTCCGACCTCGGGGCGCTGTTCGCCGGCGAGACCGTCCCGGCCGACGACAGCGCCGACGGAGAGTCCGCCCATCCGGACGCCGAAAGCGAAGACGACCACGGCACCGACGAGGGCGACGACAGCGGCGGGCGGCCCTCGACCGACGCCGACCACGAGGTCGTCGCCCCCAGCACGTTCACCCGGAGGGCCGGTACCTACGGCGTCGACGTAGCCGAAACGGACGCGGGCTACGGCCTCCTCTTCGAATCCGACGCCGACGCCGGCACCCTCGAAGAGTCCGTCGACGAACTGCGAGGGAACTTCGACCACTACGACACCCACGTCCTCACCGAGGTCCGAACGAGCGATGACTCTGTGGCAATCGTCTCGCTGTGGGCCAACGAACGCGCCGCCAACACCGCTTCCGGCTTCCTCGCCGACCTGCCGGGCGTCACCGGCGGCGTCGGGGCGCCGCTCGACGACGAAGAACCCACTGCGGGCGATTCCGAGGGCGATTCCGAAGACGAACAGGACTCCTCGGGCGGCGGTCGTCCCGACACTGGTGGCCCCGAACACGAGGAAGTCGACGTCGAGGAGTTCCAGCGTCGCGTCCACCGCTTCGGTATTGACTTGGACGAACACCCCGACGCCGGCTACGCCTTGCTGTTCCACTCCGACACTCCTGCCGAGGACCTCGTCGACGAGGTCGACGGACTCCGAGGGAACTTCGACCACTACGACACCCACGTCCTCACGACCGTCCGTGCCGATTCGGGGGACACCGCCGTCGTCTCGCTGTGGGCCAACGAACGTGCCGCCAACACCGCATCCGGCTTCCTCGCCGACCTCCCCGGTTCCGGTCCCGGCGTGGGCGCCGCCCTCGGGGACGACTCGGCCGACGGCGCCGACGATGCCGACACCCACGGCACCGACGAGGACGACGACATCCGCGGGGAACTGGAGGAGTTGAACATCTACGCCGGACAACCGCACGGCGAAGACGTCTACGCCCTGGTGTTGTACTCCGAGGCCGACCCCGAGGAGCTACGTGAGGAACTCGACGGCCTCCGGGAACGGTTCGAACACTACGACACCCACGTCAAATCCGCCGTCTACGCCGGCGAACACGATGGCGACCGAACCGCTATCGTCTCCATCTGGGAGACCAAGGAGGCCGCCGACACCGCCGGCGGGTTCCTCTCGGAGTTGCCCGGCGTCGTCGCCCGCGCCGGCGAGGAAAGCGGGTTCGGCACGATGGGAATGTTCTACACCGTCAAACCGGAGTACCGCGAGGAGTTCGTCGACACCTTCGAGGAGGTCGGCGACGCCCTCGACGACATGGAGGGCCACTTCGAGACGCGGCTCATGGTCAACGAAACCGACGAGAACGACATGTTCATCGCGAGCCACTGGCGCGAGAAGGACGACGCCATGGCGTTCTTCCGCTCGGAGGACTTCCGGGAGACCGTCCAGTGGGGCCGGGAAGTCCTCGACGGCCGACCGCGACACGTCTTCCTCGCCTGAACTGCCCGAAAAACCGTCAACTCCTTGCGTTCGACGAGCGAATCAGGCCCGAATTTTTTATCAGTGTGCGAAGCACGGGCCGTATGGTGCTCGATGCGATACGGAACGTTGCGCTCGCTCGACTCGGCCGCCTGCTGTTTTCGGCGCTGTTGGTCGGTATCGTGTTCGTCGTCGCGTTCAGCCTCGCCTTCGGGACGGACGCGCTGGTGGCGCTTGGACTCCCGAGAGACATCGCGGGTTCCATCATCACCCTCCTCGTAATCGCGGCCTGCGTCTACGGCCTCTACTGGTTCGCGACGCGGATGATAGACTGGTAGCGAAGCGAACGGCGGAAAAAAGAGAGACGGTCAGTAGAACGCGATTGGCTTTCCGGGCGATTCCTCGCGAGTGACCTTATCGAGGGCTTCGAGGAAGTCGGCCCCGACCACTTCGGTACGGTTGTCGCGAATGGCGAACATGCCGGCCTCGGTGGCGAGACTCTCGAGTTCGGCGCCGGAGAGGCCCTCCGTTTCCTCGGCGAGTTCCGCGAGGTCGACGCTGTCGGCGAGGTTCATCCGCTGGGTGTGGATGCGGAGAATCTGTTCGCGGCCCTCGACGTCCGGTTCGGGCACTTCGATGAGGCGGTCGAAGCGGCCGGGGCCGGAGGATGGCGCGGTCGGAGCATGTCGAAGCGGTTCGTCGCCGCGATGATGGAGATGTCA
>NZ_WPCC01000051.1 GCF_009741925.1 Natronomonas sp. CBA1123 | reverse complement strand
GGGGGGCCGTGTCTCGGAACGCCCGACCAACTCGTCGCGGCGACGCTGGCGCTCGATTCGAGTCTCGTCGCGCCGGCGTATGCGGGCGTGGTCGTGGTCGGTGGGCTACTGGTCGGCGTCGCACTCGGACTTCGAGGCGCCGCGCCGTCACACGGGTTCTTCGCCGGCGTCGCCGCGGCAATGAGTACGCTCGTCGTCGTCGCCGCAACCGGTGACCCATCGGCGGTGCGGTCTACGGCGCTGTACCTGCCAGTACTGTTGGGAACGGTCGGCGCCGTCGGCGGTGCCGTCGCCACCGTCGCGCTACGTGGAAGGACGCCCGAAGAAGACGGCGGGTTTCCGGACGAATAAGCACTCACACGGCTGCCGTGAACGGTAACCCTTTTCTCCCGGGCATGGAAACCGGTAGCGTATGACCGAGGAGCTCAAGAAAGGGCTGGAGGGTGTCCTGGTCGCCGAATCGTCGTTGAGTTACATCGACGGCGACGAGGGCAAACTCGTCTACCGTGGCTACACAATCGACGACCTCGCCGAGAACGCGAGCTTCGAGGAGGTCGTCTACATGCTGTGGCACGGCGAACTGCCGAACCGCGAGGAACTCTCGGAGTTCAAGGCGGCGATGGCCGAGGAGCGCCACATCGACGACGGCGTCCAGCGGCTCGTCCGCGACCTCGCCGAAGCCGACGAGGAGCCGATGGCCGCGCTCCGCACTATCGTCTCGGAGCTGTCGGCGTACGACCCCGATGCCGACGCCGACCCGACCGACGAGGCCGCGAACCTCCGGAAGGGGCGCCGCATCACGGCGAAGATTCCGACCGCGCTGGCGGCCTTCGCCCGCATCCGCAACGGTGACGACCCCGTCGACCCACGGGAGGACTTAGACCACGCGGCGAACTTCCTGTACATGCTCAACGGCGAGGAACCGGACGACGTGCTGGCCGACACCTTCGACATGGCGCTGGTGTTGCACGCCGACCACGGCCTCAACGCCTCGACGTTCTCGGCGACGGTGACGGCGTCGACGCTCGCCGACCTCCACTCGGCGATTACCTCCGCGGTCGGCACCCTCTCGGGGAGCCTCCACGGCGGCGCCAACCAGGACGTCATGGAGATGCTCAAGGAGGTCGACGCCTCCGGCAAGGACCCCCTCCAGTGGGTCCAGGACGCAATCGAGGAAGGTCGACGCGTCCCCGGCTTCGGCCACCGCGTCTACAACGTCAAGGACCCCCGAGCGAAGATTCTCTCGAAGAAGTCCAAGGCCCTCGGCGAGGCCGGCGACATGAAGTGGTACGACTACTCCGTCGCCGTCGAGGACTTCCTCACCGACGAGAAGGGTCTGGCCCCGAACGTCGACTTCTACTCCGCCTCGACGTACTACCAGATGGGCATCCCGGTCGACATCTACACGCCCATCTTCGCGATGAGCCGCGTCGGCGGCTGGATTGCCCACGTCCTCGAACAGTACGAGGACAACCGTCTCATCCGACCGCGCGCCCGCTACGTCGGCCCCGATGACCGCTCGGTGCCGTCGCTCGAAGAGCGATAGCGGACACACCCGACTCCCGTTTTCGACGCCCCCTCAGCCTCGCGCCTGCGTCTCTAATCCGAACGTTTCGACACGAGTCTCACAGCACGCCGAGTCGAACGCCGAGAAACAGGAACAGCCCGGCCAGCCACGACTGGAACAGCAGCGTCCCGAGTGCCGACAGCGCGATGAACCGGCGGTCACCCATATCCGCGACGCCGGCCGGCACCGTCAACATCCCCCGCGTGAACAACAGCGCGTTGGAAATCGGGACTGCCAGCGGCCCCCAGCGGTCGAACCAGCCGTCGAAGCGGGCCAGCGACGACTCGCTGACGCGAAACCACGACTGTTCGAGCAGGTACTCCCGGCCGGCGCGCTTGGCGACGGTGAAGAGGACGAACTGGCCGATGGTCGCGCCGACGACGGCGACGCCGATGACCGTCGCGATGCCGAGGTAGTCGTCTGCTCCGGCCGTCAGAAGCGCGATGCCGGCTGGGACGATCGCCTCGCTCGGCGCGAAGTACAGCAGCATCGCTCCCTCCAACACGAGGATGAAAAACAGCGCCGCAAGCCCGTACTCGTCGAGCAGTCGGGCGGCGACTTCCGGGTCCGCGAAGACGAGGAGATACACTCCGGCGGCCGCACAGACGAGCGTCAAGCCGCCGGCGAGGTGGACGGCGTAGCGTTCGAGAAAGCTTCGAACGCGGTCGACGGCGGACGGTCTGCCGAGCGACATGTTCCTTCGTCGGGAGAGGCAATATATAGGCGTTGTGTCGTCGCGTGGGGAGCGACGGGCATTTGATGGCGCGGTTCGGAACGTCGGGTATGAACTTCACGGACCGGCCGAGACGGCTCCGAACCGACGGCATCCGCCCGCTCGTCGGCGAGACGGAGGTACGGCCGACGGACCTCATCGCCCCGGTGTTCGTCGACGCGACGACCGACGAGCGCGTCGAAATCGAGTCGATGCCCGGCCACGAGCGGGTGCCCGTCTGCGAGAGCGTCGCCCGCGTCCGGGAGATACAGGAGACGGGCGTCGATGCGGTGATGGTGTTCGGCATCCCCGAATCGAAGGACAGCGAGGGCTCGCGTGCCTGGGCCGACGACGGCGTCGTCCAGCGAGCGGTTCGGCGAATCACCGAGGAGACCGACTGTTACGTCATCACCGACGTGTGTCTGTGTGAGTACACCGCCCACGGCCACTGCGGCATCCTCGAAGACGGAGCCGCCGAGGAGCCGTGTTTGACCGTCGAGAACGACGAGACGCTGGAGTTGCTCCAACGCATCGCCGTCTCACACGCGGACGCGGGCGCGGACATGGTCGCGCCATCGGGGATGATGGATGGGATGGTCGGTGCGATTCGCGAGGCCCTCGACGCGGCGGGCTACGAGAACCTGCCGGTGATGAGTTACGCCGCGAAGTACGAGTCGGCCTTTTATGGTCCCTTCCGAGATGCGGCCGACGGCGCTCCCACCTTCGGTGACCGCAGACACTACCAGATGGACCCGGCGAACGCTCGCGAGGCGATGCGGGAGGTCCGACTCGACGTCGAACAGGGCGCCGACGTGTTGATGGTCAAGCCGGCGCTGCCGTATCTCGACATCGTCGCCGACATCCGCCGGGAGTTCGACCACCCGGTGGCGGCGTACAACGTCTCCGGGGAGTACGCGATGTTGCACGCCGCAAGCGAGAAGGGGTGGCTCTCGTTGGAGGAGGTCGCCTACGAGTCGCTGTTGTCGATAAAGCGGGCCGGAGCGGACCTCATCCTGACGTACTTCGCCGAGGATATCGCCGAGCGACTCTGAGCCGGTTCCGAGTTCGTTCTCTCGTCTTCGTCCACACCGGAACGCGCTCCGAACGGGCGGCGCGCGCTCCCGCGAGCAGAGTGAAATACGGCCAATTGGCAAGTGTTGCGGTTGACGTTCGTCCAGAAAACGAGAATATTCTTCCCTGAACTCTTGACGCGAGCCGACCTTATACAGATATTATCCTACCCCATTGCTGACGACCGTCCACTAAGGGTATGCAAAAGTTTTCAATTTCAACTCCAACATTTATGTAGGGCTGTTCCATGAGGTTCTCCCGTGAGTTGGAAGACAAACATGGTGCAAATCAGAGAAAACATGGACGAACTTTCACAGAACTGCGGAAGTAGTACGGAGGTCGAAGCATGCTAAACGGATTCGCGATGCAGGTCGACCCGAGCGTCATCGCCGAGGGGGTCAACTGGCTGTGGATCCTCGTGGTGACGTTCCTCATCTTCTTCATGCACGCGGGCTTCGCGATGCTGGAGGCCGGACAGGTACGTTCGAAGAACGTCGCAAACCAGCTGACGAAGAACATGCTGACCTGGAGTGTCGGTGTCGTCGTGTTCTTCCTCATCGGCGCGGGCATCTCCGGAATCGTCGGGGTCTTGACCGGCTCCGGCGGTAGCTACGGTCCGTTGAGCCAGTTCGGTGCGGGCAACTTCGGTTGGGTGAGTTGGCTGTTCGGCGCCGTCTTCGCGATGACGATGGCGACCATCGTCTCCGGGGCCGTCGCCGGCCGCGCGAAACTGCGTGCGTACGTCACCTACACGTTCCTCGTCGCGGCGGTCATCTACCCCGTAGTCACCGGGTTGACGTGGGGTGGTGGCTTCATCGCCTCGCTCGGCTTCCACGACTTCGCGGGCGGGATGATCGTCCACGGCGTCGGCGGTATCGCCGGCCTGACGGCTGCCTACATGCTCGGTTCGCGCATGGGGCGGTTCAACGAGGACGGCAGCGTCAACGTCATCCCCGGTCACTCGATGACCTTCGCCGTACTCGGGACGCTCATCCTCGCGTTCGGCTGGTACGGCTTCAACGTCGGCACCTCCGTCAACGTCTTCGCCGTCGAGGGTGGCGAACTCGTCTTGGGTGCCGGCTGGGAAATCGTCGGTCGCGTCGCGCTGAACACCACACTCGGCATGGCGATGGGCGCACTCGGTGCCGGTATCGTCGCACTCGCAAAGACCGGCAAAGTCGACACGCTGTACGTCGCAAACGGCATGCTCGCGGGACTCGTCGGCGTGACGGGCACTGCGGACGTGCTCACGCCGATGGGTGGACTTATGCTCGGCCTGCTGGCCGGCGCACAGCTGCCCATCGTCTTCGAGTTCGTCGAGAAACGCCTGCAAATCGACGACGTGTGTGCCGTCTTCCCGGTCCACGGGAGCGCCGGCGCGCTCGGTGTCATCCTCTTCCCGCTGTGGTCGACCGGCGGTACGGCTATCGCCGGCGGCGTCGTTCCCGGCGGTATCCTCTCGGTCGAAGCGTCGATGTTCGTCCCCCAGATTCTGGGAACGGCCATCATCACGGCGTGGACGGTCCTCGCGACCGCACTCGTTTGGGGTGCGTTCAAGGCCGTCGGGCAGGCCCGTGTCAGCCCCGACCACGAGCGCGAAGGCCTCGACATCTCCGAGCACGGGACGAACACCTACCCCGAGTTCGGTAGCGGCTCTACGGGCCCGGCCGCCACCGACGGTGGCTTCGTCGAGGAAGACGGCATCGTCCGCCCCGATGGCGGTATCGCCAACGACGGCGGTATCAGAATGGTCATGGGCTTCATCCGCCCCGACAAGCTTTCCGATGTCAAGCAGGGACTCGCCGAAATCGGCGCGCCCTCGCTGACGGTCACGAACGTCTCCGGTCGCGGCTCCCAGCCCGCGAAGAAGGGCCAGTGGCGCGGCGAGGAGTACAGCGTCGACCTCCACCAGAAGGTGAAAATCGAGTGCGTCGTCGCGGACATCCCGGCCGAGGACGTGGCAGAGGCCATCCGCGACTCCGCGAAGACGGGTGAACCGGGCGACGGCAAGGTGTTCATCCTGCCGGTCGAGAACGCCTACCAGATTCGTACCGGTGAGGTCGGAACGAGCGCGGTCTGACGTGACCGAGTCGCTCGACAGGCAGGTCGTCGCCGCCCTCTTTCGGGACGGGCGCGCCGACGTGCCGTCGGTCGCGGAAGACACCGACGCGGTCGCGACGACGGTGCAGAAACGCCTTCGGGCGCTCGAAGACGACGGTGTCATCGCGGGCTACACCGCCCGAATCGACTACGACCGTATCGGCTACCGGACGGCCATCGTCCGGCTGGCGGTCGACCTCGATGCGATAGACGACGTGACGACTCGGCTCCGCGAACGCCCCGAGTTCGTCACCGTCTATCAGATGAGCGGTCCGTTTACCGTCTTCGCCGTCGGGAAGTTCGAAGACGACGCGGCGCTGGCAGCTCAACTGCACGAGCTACACGACGACCCCGACGTTCGAATCGTCGACACCAGCGCGGTCCGGTCGGTCGTCCGCGAGGGCGACCCGCCCGCACTGGAGGAGTAACTGCCGCCGGATTTTTTCGACCTCACGCCTCTTGGGGTGGTTTTTTGTGGACCGATACGTCGTAGTAGGCATGCCCGACTATCTCCGAGACACCTACCGAGCGCTGGCAATCGCGCTCGGCGCGCTTCTCCTGTTCGGAGCACTCGCGGCTCTCTTTCCGGCGTATCGTCTCGTGATAGTTACGCTCGGCGCGGTCGTCGTGACGGGGGGGTGCGATGTGGTTTCTCCTACAGTTGTACCCGATGTAGGGTCGGTCTTCGTTCCCGGGTGCGGTTGCTCGGAGTCGATGAGAGAGCAGGTCGCCGCGTGCCACGTCGACGATTACGTTAATATCGAACTGAACTGGACGGTCGTCTCGCGCGTCGAAAAGCGGTTTCGGCCCGGAGGGGGCCGACCACGGAAAACCGTCGGATGCCAGCCGTTCGGTTCGTTCCTGAGCGGTACACACCGGAGACCACGAGGGTCTCGCGGTGTCTCAACGAACGAACTGGTGTTGTAATATCGTATCGAGAGCGGCAATATCTGAAATCAGTAGCCAAAATATTGTTCGAACGTATCGTTATGGGCGGGAATTTTGGCTGAACCCTCGCCAGCCCCGAGTCACTATCTCCGCGATACCGCTCGACTGCGGACGGTAACGCCTTTCGGGCCGGCAGTCGAATCGGTGCCCATGAACCACGAGACATCGCGGTCGCTGTACGACCGGGCGCTGTCGGTCCTGCCGGGCGGCGTCAACTCCTCGGTGCGCGCCGCGCCACAGCCGTATCCGGTGTTCGCCGACCACGGCGAAGGCGGCCACGTCGTCGATGCCGACGGCAACCGCTACATCGACTGGATTCAGGGGCTCGGGCCCCTGCTGCTCGGCCACGACATGCCCGAGTCGGTCCAGGCCGCGGTCCAGTCCCGTGCCGCCGAGGCGCCGATGTACGGCATGCCGACCGAAATCGAGGTCGACCACGCCGAGTTCGTCTGCCGACACGTCCCGAGCGTCGAGATGATTCGGTTCGTCAACAGCGGGACGGAAGCGACGGTGTCGGCGGTTCGGCTCGCCCGCGGCGTCACCGGCCGCAACAAGGTCGTCGTCATGCAGGGCGGCTACCACGGCGCCCAGGAGTCGACGCTCGTCGAGGGCGACGCCGACCACCCGAAACCCTCCAGTTCCGGCGTCCCACAATCGTTCGCCCAACACACCCTCCCGATTCCGTTCAACGACGAGGCCGCCGCCCGCGAGGTGTTCGAGGAACACGGCGACGACATCGCGGCCGTCCTCGTCGAGCCGATACAGGCGAACATGGGCATCGCCTTCCCCGAAGACGGCTACCACGAGACGCTGGAGGCGCTGTGTGAGGACTACGGCGCGCTGTTCATCTTCGACGAGGTCATCACCGGCTTCCGAATCGGCGGCCTGCAGTGTGCTCAGGGGCGCTTCGATGTCGACCCCGACCTCACGACGTTCGGCAAAATCATCGGTGGCGGCTTCCCGGTCGGCGCCATCGGCGGCAAGACGGAGTACATCGAGCAGTTCAGCCCCACCGGCGACGTGTTTCAGGCCGGCACCTTCTCGGGACACCCCGTGACGATGGCGGCCGGACTGGAGACGCTGCAGTTCTGTGCGGAAAACGACGTTCACGACCACGTCAATTCGCTCGGCGAGCAGTTGCGCGAGGGACTGGCCGACATCGTCGAAGACCACGCTCCTGCCTACACCGTCGTCGGCACCGACTCCATCTTCAAGGTCGTCTTCTCGCGGGCCGAAAGCGACCCACAGGACGATTCCTGTTCGAACGGGTGTCGGCAGGACCCCACCTGCAGTCGCTACGGCGAGTGCCCCAAACGCGGCACCGACGTGGCCGACGCCGAGACCGAACGCTACGCGCGACTGTTCCGCCCCGCGATGGTCGAACAGGGCGTCCTCGTCTCACAGAACCAGTTCGAGGCCAACTTCGTCTCCTACGGACACTCAGAGGAAGACGTCGAGGAGACACTCGAAGCCTACAAAGAAGCGCTGTAACGCCGCGGCTTAGGCGCCGTAGGTCTCTTCGAGGTACGCGACGATGTCGTCGGATTCGGCCATCGCGTCGACGCCGTGTTCCTCGTCGACGATGACCGGAACGCCGGTCTGACCGCTGATTTCTTCGACCTCGGTTCGCGCGCCGTGGGCGCGTGGTACCTCTACGACGTCGTACTCGAGGTCGAGTTCGTCCAGTTTGTCGGTGACTTTCATACAGTACGGACAGCCGGGGAGTTCGTATAGCGTAATGTTCGCCATCGGTTTCTCGTAGGAATCGGAGGATTAAGAGCGCGGCGGTGGTGTGTCCGTCCGGCGTCCACTCGGGTCGCCTCGGTCAGTCGCCTCTCCGTGACGCGATTGTGGCGACGATTCGCTCCCGGCGGGCCAGCGTTTCGCCGAGGCCCCATCCGACCGCGAGCAACACCCCGAGCGCCGTCGAGAGGAACGCCCACGACCCCATCCAGACGGGGCGGAACCACGGTTCGACGTGGGAGTACCGGGTCGCGAGCGTGTTGAAGGTGGATTCGACGGGCGTGTAGCTTCCGAGGTCGGCGATGGCGTCGGCGACGTGATAGCGGTCGGCGACGCCGCCGTCGCCGCCACCGGAGACGGTGTAACTGCCGGTCGTGCCGTGGTCGGCCATCGTCGGCCCGTTGCTTCCCTTCTCGCCTCGTTCTGCGTCGTACGGTGCCCACGCCGCGTAGAACTCCCAGACGACCTCGCCCTCGGGCGTTATCTCGACGACGCGGTGGTTCAGCGTATCGACAACGAGGGTGTTGCCGTTCGGCAGGCGGTCGGCGTCCCGCGGCCAGTTGAACCCGCCGACGCTCCAGACCTGCTCCCACTCACAGGCCTCCGGCGGCGTTCCGGCGCCGAGGCGGGGGTCGGCGTCCCCGCAGTCGCGTTCGTACTCGACGACGCGGTCGTTTTCGCTGTCGGAGACGAGGATGACCGGCGTCCCGTCGTCGCGTTCGAGGTAGTCGGGGTTGTGCTGTTCGAACAGCGTGTCGTGGTCGCCGTCGCTCCCGAGTCGCATCGCGATGTCGCCGCTGGAACGGTCGACGAGAATCACTTGGTCGAAGTTCCGCGGGGAGGCCAGCACGTAGCCGTCGTCGGGACCGACCACGTCCACGTCGTTGACGTGGGTCCAGTCGGCGTCGAAGCCGCCGTCGGTGTCATTGGGGTAGTGCTCGCGGAACAGCCACTCCCACTCGGCCTCGCCGGTGGTGGTGTTCTCGACGTAGAGACGGTCGTCGCTCACGCCCCCCTCGGTGTTCCGCATGTGGGCGACGAGGATTCGGTCCTCGCTCAGGCGGGTCGTGTCGTGGGTGTCGAGTCGTCCCGGCATGTCGTGGCGCCACTCGACGGCCTCGGTTGCGGTGTCGTACTCGAAGACGACGGTGCCGCCCTCGTAGGTGGCGGTGACGAAGAGGTCGCCGTCGGCCGTCGGGTCGATGTCGTAGAACCACCGCGCGCCGACCTCGTCGCCGTCGAAGCGCCACGCGACGCTGCCGTTTCCGTCGGCGGCGACGAGGCGGGCCGGCTTCTTGGGTTTCCCGTAGCCCGCGAAGTGAAACCCTTGGACGCTGACGTAGGTTGTCTCGGCGGCCGGCTCCTCGACGGTCCCAGCGCCGAGTTCGAGCGTCTGGGGGGTTGACCGCGGCGTAGGCGGCCGGCAACAGGAGGACGAAGACGAGAACTGCGAGTCCGATCCGCAGCGTCACGCGACGTGACAACGAGTCGACTCGCGAGACGTCCATGTTCCGTCCAGAGGAGTCCGCAAGGAATACCTTGCGGTTGGGCTCAGAAGGAGGGGAGCAGTCCGGCACTCGCCGCGAAGAAGACGGCGAAGTAGACGACGAAGACGACCGCCAGCGTCCACTGGCCGAGCGAGACGTCGTCGGCCTCGCCGACGGCGGCCTTGACGATGGGATAGCTCATGATACCCGCTGCGAGACCGTTGGCGATGGAGGTCGTAAGCGGCATGATGGTAATCGTGAGGCCGGCGGAGATGGCCCATGCGGGGTCCTGCCAGTCGATGTCGGCGACGCCCTGCAGCATGATGATTCCCACGACGACCAAGGCGATGTAACTCGCGTACGTCGGAATTGCCGAGATGAGCGGCACGACGAGCAGCGACAGCGCGAACAGCGCGCCGACGACGAGGGCGGTGAAGCCGGTTCGGCCGCCCTCTTCGACGCCGGTCGCGGATTCGATGAACGTCGTCACCGTCGAGGTGCCAATCATCGCACCGAACGTCGTCCCGATTGCGTCGGCCATCAGCGGCTTGTCGATGTCCGGAAGGTCACCGTTCTCGTCGAGGAAGCCCGCGATTTGGGAGACGCCGATGAGCGTGCCTGCGGTGTCGAAGAAGTCGACGAAGAAGAACGTGAACACGACGAGCGCGAACACGAGCGGGTCCTCGAGGATGAGGCCCAAACCGTCGACGAAGCCGTAGACGAGCGGGGTGAAGTCGTACTGAACGCCGAACAGAAGCGAGCCGATGCCCTCGCTTTCGACCTGTGAAACCGTTCCGGGTTCGAGGACGCCTCGGTCGACGACGCCGGCCAGCGTCAGCGCGTAGCCGGCCAGCGCCGTCCCAATGATGCCGATGACGATGGAGCCCTTGATGCCGCGGGCGTAGAGGACGAACGTGAGCGCGAGTCCGAGCAGCGACAGCGCCGCGACCGGACTCTGGAGGACGTTCCCGAGCGTGGTGAGCGTCGCCGGGTCCGTGACGACGATTTGCATCTCCTGGAGGCCGAGGAACAGGAGGAACACGCCGATACCGGCTCCGACGGCGAACTTCACCGGTTCGGGGAACAACTGGATGATGTACTCCCGTGCGCCGACGGCCGTCAGGGCGATGAAGATGAGTCCCTCAACGAACACCGCGGCGAGGGCGACCTGCCACGGGACGCCCAGCGTCAACACGACGGTGAACGCGAAGAAGGCGTTCAGTCCTAGTCCCGGCGCGAGACCGAACGGACGGTTCGCGTACAGCGCCATCACGAGGATGGCGACGACCGACGCGATGATTGTGACGACGGTGAGCATCTCGACGACCTGGAAGAAGTCGTAGGTCGCCCCCGCAATCTCGGTCGTCGGTGTCGGTTCACCTTCCTGTGGCGACCCGCCGACGATGGCCGGTGCGAGAATGCTCGGATTGACGACGATGATGTACGCCATCGCCAGGAACGTCGTCAGCCCGGCGACGCTCTCGGTTCGTACGTCGGTGTCGTGTTCCTCGAACTCGAAGTACTCCGCCAGCGTATCAGTAACAGCCATAATTCACGTTCGAGCATACCACAGGTTGGTGACTTAATAGTTACCGTCGGAAACGGCGAATTCTGTGCACGTATGTGCGTATCAATGGCGACGTGACTCGGAACGTGTCACTCCCGTGTGACGAGTGCGCCCACCGGGGCGTCGGTGTGGGCGCGTGCGCGGTCGATGCCCTCGTCGCCGACCGCGATGAGCGCGAACACGCCGGCCACATCGGCGCCGGCCGACGCCGCGATGTCGAGCAGCAGCTCCTGTGTCTCACCCGACCGGATGAGGTCGTCGACGACCAGCACGGATTCGCCCGAGGCGATGGCGTTGGCGGGGAGGTAGTAGTCGATTTCGATGCCCGAAGAGAGTCGTTGTCGGGCCTCGATGAACTCCTCGACGGCGGTTTCGCGGGACTTCTTGGCGTAGGCACACCGGGACCCGAAGTAGCGGGCCATCGCCGCCGCGAGAGTGATGCCGTCGGTCGCGGCCGTCAGGACGGCATCGGGCGGCTCGATGCCGAGCGTCTCGGCGGCGACGGGCGGGACGAGCGACAAAAGCGACTGGTCGAAGACGACTCGGGAGTTGTCGACGTACCCCTCGTCGTCGACGACGATGCGGGCGTCGAGTTCCTCGGCGAGCAACTCGGAGCCGACCCCGCCGACCACCTCGCGGGCGCGGGCCTCACTCGGGAGGACGTGCCCGTTGACGTACCGGTTCAGGTCGCCGGCGGGCAGTCCGGTTTCGGCGGCCAACTCCTCGTAGGTGCGCGTCTCCTTCAGCGTCCGCAACACGTCGACGGCGCGCAGCTGGAGGGCGGCCTTCTCCGAACGGTTCATGACTTCAACGCGTCACCGCATATGTATGAACACTTCGGTGTGCTACCGAGAGTAAATAGACACGGGAGTGGATACTCTACGCGCGGTCGGCCAATAGCTCCGAGGCCGTCAACAGCGACTCCAGTTCGATGTCGTGTTCGGCGAGGTTCTCGCGGGCGCCCTCCTCGCGGTCGACGACGACGAGTACGCGGTCGACGACCGCCCCGGCGTCTCGCAGCGCCTCGACGGCGTCGATGGCGCTTTGGCCCGTCGTGGCGATGTCTTCCAACACAACGACCTCCTCGCCGTCCTCGAAGTCGCCTTCGATTTGGTTGCCCGTGCCGTACTCCTTGGCTTTCTTCCGGACGATGACGTAGGGGTTGCCCGTCTCGACGGCCGTCGCGGCGACCAGCGGGACGGCGCCCAACGCGACGCCGGCGAGTTTCGAGTTACCGACCCGTTCGGCGAACGCCTCAGCGATGAGTTCCAGACAGTGTGGGTCGGTCTCGAAGACGTACTTGTCGACGTAGTACTCGGAGGTACCGCCGTGGGAGAGTTCGAACTCCCCGAACTTCACCGCCTCCGCAGCCCGGAGCGCGTCGATGAGTTCCTGATTGACCATACACGTTCCTCGCCCGTCCGGGTAAAAAGCGGCGCGGAATCGCCGCTCTCCCGACCGACCGCTAGTTCCCCATCCCAGAAAATCACGAATAATGGTAACGAATAACACGAACCGGCACGTACCCTCCAGTACGGAGTGGTAGCAATGGTCACGAAACACACCCCTGAATCGCTGTGTGAGTGCTCGGCGGGCAGCGTGTGCGTCGGGCGAATCCAGCACTACACGTGTGCGGTTTCCGGGCTAGTGGCGGCCGTCGTCGTGGTTTCGATAGTCGCGCCCCTGTTGTTCGCCGTCACCCAACCGCTTCATTTCCTGTCGTCTACAGCGGTCGTGTTCGTTCTCCTTCTGTCGTGGCTGCTCCTCGCCATCGCGCTGGAACTCCTCTGGGAGTGGCGCGCCGGCAGCCTCGGTACCGAGTGACTACAGGAACTCCCTGACTTCGGAGTACCACATGTCGTGGTGGTCCAGCGCATCGATGTGGCGGGCGATTTTCGTGGCGATAGCGTGCCAACAGAGCTCCGTTGGGTCCTCTGGGTCGAGGTTGTAGCGGGAATCCTCACACTCGCAGGTGCCGTCCTCGACGACGTGTTCCTCGGAGTGACCGACGACGACGGTGAAATCACGGTACTCCTTGACCCGCTCTTCGCCGACGGCCTCGATGGCTCGGACCCCGCGGTCGCCGTGGGTGGCGATGATTCGGTCGACGGCGTCGCTGCTGAGTTCGCCGTCGGCTTCCAGTTTCGCCTCCCACTCCTCGACCGGGTTCACTGTCGATTCTTCTCGGGGACGTGGGAAAATCGCTTCGCTCCGAACTTTTTCATCGTCGGGTTCGCGCGAAGCGCGAACCGCTCCTCGAAAAACTTCGATGAAAAAGGCGGCGACTCGCTTCGCTCGTCGCCGTGAACCGCGCGCCTACGGCGCGCGGACGCTTACACTTACCGCCGCCGGGGTCCTTACCTTTCCCGTCCTTTGGTTCACTTATAACGCCAACAGCACGACTCCCGCCGCCCCGAGCCCTGCCAGCACCGCGCCGACCCAGATGTTCCGACCGGTCGCCTTCCGCAGTCCCGCCACGACCTCCTCGTAGGGGCCGCGGGCGACGAACGCCCCCTCGCGCTCGCACGTGAGGAGCGGCCGGCCGTACTCCTCGCCGACGGTCGCCTCGCCCGCGACGACGACGCTTTCGCCGGGTTCGACGACGTTCTCCTTGAACCGGAGTTCCCGCTCGGCCCGGCCATCGGTGGTCAGCGGGAGGTTCGGAAACGGCGCGCGGTCGCCGCGGAGATGCTCCGGTACTGGTTCGCCCTCCTCGACGACGAGTTCGTGTTCCGCCGGCCCGCCGGTCGTGGTGCCCTCGGGGAGTGTTTCGGTGTCGGTCGGACTCCCCGCCGCGAGGCTGAGCCACGCGCCCTCGGGGTCGACGTTGGCGGTCCCGTCGTCGGTCTCGACCGCGAACGGCGTTCGCTCGATGGTGAAGTCGGTCGTGAAATAGGTTCCGTAGGGTCGCAACGGCTGTTGTTTGTACTGGGCGACGGAGGCGGTGTAGCAGACGGCGTCCCGTCCGGTAACGGGCGTCGTCAGCGTCTCGCCGTCGGCGGCGGCCGTTCCACCGACGGCACAGGGACCGTTCGTCGGAAGACCGTCGCCGCTGCCCGCTTCGAGGAGGTTCGCCCGGGGGGCGGTTGGCGATAGCCGTCGCGCCGACCAGCAGGCCGCCGGCGAAGATGCCGGTGGCGATAGCCCACCCGAAGCCAACGCTGTCGGGGCCGTTCGCCACGACCGGGGCCAGCGAAAGCGAGGCCACGACGACCGCAGGGAGCGTTTCCCGTCGAGAGACGCCGGACTCGTAGGCTCGGAAGGTGAGCGTGGCGTCTAGGGCACCGTCGGGGAGCCACCGAGACAGGACCCACCAGACGGCGCCGCCGACGAGGACGGCCGCAACGGCGTAGGTGAACACGTCGACGGGTTCGACCATGCTGTCGGCTCTCCATCCCCCGACGACAAAAATCGACTGCTCGATTCGGTCGGCGATACGCAAACGTGTCCCTTTTCGGGGGTCACCCCACAACGGAGGGTATGGAAGTCCGCGAGGGCGGCGTGAGAATCGAGGTGCCCGAGGAACGTCACGGCGCCAGCGAGGGCGCCGGGTCGGGGGTGTTCTACAACCCGGTCCAGGAGTTGAACCGCGACATCACCGTCGGCGTGTTGCGGACGCTGGCCGACGACTGTGACTCCTATCTCGATGCGATGACCGCAAGCGGCGTCCGTGCGGTTCGGGCCGCCGACGCGGGCTACGACGTGACCGCCTGCGACATCGACGAGGAGGCCGTCGAGTTGGCACGCCGGAACCTCGACACGAACGACCTCGCGGGCGAGGTCCACCACCGGAACGTCAACGCCCACATGCACGAATCACGGCACGACGTGGTCGATTTGGACCCCTTCGGGACGCCCGTTCCCTTCCTCGATGCGGCGTTTCAGAGCGCCGGGCGATACCTCTGTGTGACCGCGACCGACACCGCACCGCTGTGTGGCGCTCACTTCGAGAGCGGCGTCCGGAGTTACGGCGCGGTCCCGCGGAACACGGAGTTCCACCCCGAGATGGGTCTGCGCGTGTTGCTGTCGGCGCTGGTCCGGACCGCCGCCCGCTACGACATCGCCGCTCGGCCCGTGTTGAGCCACGTCTCCAGTCACTACGTCCGGACCTACGTCGAGTTGGACCACGGCGCCCGCGCCGCCAACGACTGCATCGACCAGTTGGGCTACGTCGACCACTGTCAGAAGTGTCTGTGGCGCGACAGCGAGGCGACGCTCATCGCGGAGCCGACGAAAACGTGTCCGAACTGCGGGCAGTCGACGTGGACGGCTGGCGCCATCTGGCTCGGCCCGGCCCACAACGCCGACTTCGTCGAGTCAGTCCGGGAGGCGATTCCCGACTCCTTCGGCGAGGCATCGAAAGCCGACCGCCTACTCGAGACCATCGCCGGCGAACTCCACGAATCGACCCACTACGACCAACACAAACTGTACAAGCGGTGGGGCGAACCCAACATCGCGATGGACGAGTTCCTCGAGGAACTCCGGGCGGCGGGGTACGAGGCCTCTCGGACGCACTTCGGAGGAACGACGTTCAAAACCGACGCCGACGTCGTGGCGATTCGCGAAGCCGTGTCGTGAATCGCGTCGTCAGGGACACGCGACGGTGCGATTTAGGCCGACCGCCACGCCCTCTCCCTGTGCTTCGACGGTAAGACGACCGTCACAGGGGACTGCGGTGAACGTGTACGTCCGCTCGTCACTGGGTTCGACGGCGTCGCGCTCGGCGAAGTCAACTGTCGTTCCGTTGGCGGTGACTTCGACGGCCGTCAGGGCGGTGCCGGCTGGGAACTGATTTGTCACTGTCACTTCGAGGTTCGTCGTGCCGTTCTCCGTTCCCGAGGGTGCCTGTTCGACCCCCAGGTAGGCGTTTGCGTCTTCTGCGACGTTCACGTGGACGCCGCGCTCTGCCGTGGCCGAACTGAACCCGCCGGTCGTCGTCACGACGACGACGCTGGCGAGGAGGGCGGCCACGAGGAGGAGACGCCGTCGCCGGGTCATCTCTCTTCGACCTCCGGGGGTTCGGCACGTGCCCCCAATCGCATCCGGTAGTAGTTGTCGTAGAAGTGCCCCATCGAGGATGCAGTCAACGTCGTCACGAAAAAGACCCCGCACAGCAACGGTGAGAGCGAATCGAAGGGGAAGACGCCGAGCCAGAGGCCGACCAGACAAACCGCACTCAGCGCGGAGAGACCGATGTAGTACAGTCCCCACGGGATATCCCCGTCGGTGAGCGAATCGATGTAGAAGTTGGCGTTCGAAGCCGCCTCGCTGAGGGCGACATTGCCGCGTCGGGAGTCGTACTCGACGAACCCACAGTTCTCCATCTTCGGGAGGTGGAACTGTCGAAGCGCGTTCTTCACGCGCTTGCGCTCTCGGTGGGTGAGTTCCTCTATCGGCTTGTTGTTCTCCCAGCCGGCGACCCGGTCCGCGAGCTCGGAAACCGTGGTGTGGTCTCCGTTCTGTTTGAGGTAGTGAAGTACGAACCGGCGGCGTCGGTTGCTGAGCACCTCGAGTATCACGTCCCGTGAAAACTCGTGGTTCCGAAACGGCGGTTCCGGCACGTTCTTCGATAGCTCTCTCATGACGAGTCCCTTCCCTGTGCCCTAAACCGGACGGTCGTCGACGCCATCGCGTAGTTCAGTCACTGTAGCCTGCCTTTAGTATACAGAACCATCCCGGAAACAAGTGGTCTATACGGGTACTGTCACGTTCGTACAATACCGTATGAGTGGCGTTAACTGGGGCGGCCCATCCCAGTGTTGGCTGGGATTATGATGTTGATACTCACTGTGATGTCCCGAATACGGTCCGTCTCGTTCGGACGGTTCGTCGAACGCCACGTTAACTGACGGCTTCGTAATTACTCAGAGGGTATCGATTCCACCATACACTCTCTGTCGTCCTCGAAAACGTTGATTGCGGCTTTCGATGGCTGTCTATTCCAAAGTGGGTCCTGCCCGACCGGTTGAGTACGCGCCGCGGCGGACGACGACGGTGGGTGACGCGGGGTTGGAGGGCGCGTGTGAAAGTGAAAACCTATGCAAAGACGTAAATTCCTCATCGGTATGGGATCGCTCGCCGCCGGCTCGGCGGCCACAATCGGGACTGGTGCGTTCGACCGGATAAGTGCCACTCGGAACATGCGTGTCAACGTCGTCGGTGACGCCAACGCGTATCTCCGACTGGGTCAGGGTGCGAGCCCCTACGCATCGTACAACGGGGACGGGCTCCTCGAACTCGACTTCTCGCACGTCAACGGCAACGCGGACGCGGAGTTCTTCGACGTCTTTACTGTCCAGAACGAGGGTCACAAGGACGTCGGAATCTTCCTCGACGAGGGGAGCCAGAGCTACGCGTTCCAGAACGGCAGCGGACCTGCAGAGCAACCCTCTCAAGCGGGTTCGAACGGGATATACAACCAACTCGCCAATGCTGGATTCAACCAGAACGGCTGGTTCGACGACGATAACAGTACGGAGGACATCAACGGTCCGAAAGCGCTTCCGAGCGGATACCGACAGTCCAGTTCCAACTCCAACAACCGTGGCTTCAACTCGAACACGAAAGACCACATCCTCGCGCCCGGTGAGTACCTCCAGCCCGATTGGTACATTTTCGATACGGGTCCGGATGCACCGGACGACATAAACGGGGAGTTGGTCATTCTCGCCTACACGGAGGATTTCGTCGACGCCGGGAAGGGGCCGTAGTCGTTCGAGCCGATATTTTCCAGCTCGATACCGTTTCCGTCCGCTGTGTTCGGATTTTAGAGGCGTATCTACGAAACTCCGAAGTGCATCGTCCCGTCGTCGACGAATAGTTTCCCACCGATTATATGTAGCACTCGCTCATAGCCGGGTTCGTGAAGGGGTATCTCGCCCGAGTCATGACGGTGACTCGGGGCGTCGTCAACGGCGCCCAATCGGACCGAATCACGTTCATCGCCGGGAGCCTCGCCTATTACGCGTTCATTTCGCTTCTCCCTCTGCTGTTGCTCACGTTGGTCGCGGCGTCGACGTTCGGTGGCGCCGGGACCGTCGAGGCGCTCGTCGCTCGGGCCACCGAAACGCTCGGTGAACAGGCGGGTGTCGTCGTCCGCGACGCGCTGACCGGTGCGGCCGGACGGGGCGGTGCGACCATCCTCGGCGTCGCGGTGTTGCTGTGGTCCGGGTTGAAACTGTTTCGAGGTCTCGACATCGCCTTCTCGGAGGTGTACGGCCACCCCGGTCCGGAGTCGATTATCGACCAATTCCGCAACGCCACCGTCACGCTCGGAGCGGTCGGCGTCGCCGTCGCGGCGACGGTCGCCGTCGGCGCGCTCATCGCCCTCTCCGGCGTCGGTGGCGTCCTCGAAGGGTTCGGTGGCGCCGTCGCCGTCGCGGCGCTCGGCACGCTCACCCTCGTCGCCGGACTCACCGCCGCCTTCCTGCCGCTGTACTACCTCCTGCCGGGGACCGACGTTTCCGTTCGAGAGGCGCTTCCGGGCGCCGTCTTCGCCGCCGTCGGCTGGACGCTCCTCCAGACCGGCTTTCGAATCTACGCCGAAATCGCGGGCAGTTACGAGGCCTACGGCGTGTTGGGCGGCGTCCTGTTGCTCCTCACGTTCCTCTACTTCGGAGGCCTCGTGTTGCTTCTCGGCGTCGTTCTTAACGCCGTGTTGGCCGGCCGCGCCAACGAGGAGACGGGACTCGCCGAACCGGACGAACCGACGCCGGAACCGACCGCTGTACTCGAAGGAATCATGACACGGGACCGACTCGACGACGAGGTATCGGACGCTGAACTCCGCGAGGAACTCGAACGGCTGTACGACGAACTCGACCGCTTCGAGGAGCGCGTCGACGACCGGACCGTCCACCGCGAGGAAATCGAGAGCGACCTCAAGCGGTACGTCCGCAAGCAGGTCCGCCGCGGGAAGGCCCGCGGGTGGGGCCCGTACCTCGTGTTGCTGTACGGGACGGCGATGACCCTCGGGGCGTTCGTCGCGCTGTCTGGTGGATGGGCCATCCTCGCCATGCTCGTCATCTGGCTGTCGACGCTCGGGTTGTACGTGCTAATGTTGCTGGTCGGAACGACGGCGACCGTCGCGGGACTTCCGGGCCGGCTGAAGGACCGACTGGGCGACCGATGACTCGCGGGCTCGGCGAACTCGCCGCAGTCGCGGAGTTGCCGTCGTGGCTCGTCGCGCTCGCAGCGCTCGTCACGCAGTTCGGCGACGTGTGGTTCGTCTTCTGTCTGCTCGGTCTGTTGTACTGGTTCGGCGACGCGCTTCCGGGGCCGCTGTCGCTTTCCCGACGGCACGCGATGTTCGCCGTCGCGCTCGCGCTCGTCGCCCGCGCCGTGACGACGACGTTCAAGGAGCTGTTCGCGTTGCCGCGACCTCCCGGTGCCGACGAGGCGGTCGGCGTCGAACTCGTTCCGGCCGTCGTCGAACCGCTGTACATCTCGGCGGCGACCGCCGATGGCTTCGGGTTCCCGAGCGGCCACGCCACCGCAGCCATCCTCGTCTACGGGGGGTTGGCGCTGCTCGTCGACTCACGCCGCGGCTACGTCGCCGCCGGCGCGCTCGTCGCCGCGATTCCGGTGTCGCGGGTGGTGTTGGGCGTCCACTACCTCGTCGACATCGCGGCGGGCCTCGCTTTCGGTGGGGCGTCCCTCGTGGGCGTCTATCTCCTGTGTGGCCGCGGCGACAACCCCGGCCGGGCGCTGATGGTCGCCGTCGGCCTCTCGCTTCTCGGTGCGGGGGTCGTGTACAACTTCGATACGATGGCGGCCCTCGGCGGCGCCCTCGGCGCGCGAATCGCGTGGGGG
>NZ_WPCC01000026.1 GCF_009741925.1 Natronomonas sp. CBA1123 | reverse complement strand
GGGGTTGGTGGACGCCGACGTGCGTTTCGGCGACGCGGCAGGTGCCCGAGAGCTACTGGAAGCCGTGGCGACCCGTTCGACGCCACTCGGTGACGCCCTGGCAGATGGTGTCGACGCCGCGGCCCGCGAGTACGGCGGCGACGAGTTGGTGCCGACGGTCAAGGACATGGAGCTTCCGGCCTACGACCCCCGCGGCGCGGCGAGCATGGCGCTGGCCTACGCGACGAGCGACCGCGGCGGGTGTCACCGCCGAGCCCGCCCCGTAGAGGAGGAAGCCTTCGACGGCCCGTGGAGTCCCGACCGTGTCGTTCGGTCGGTCGCCGCAGCACAGGACACCCGCTCGGTGCGGTGGTCGCTCGTCGCCGACGACTTCGTCGGCGAGGTGCTGGCCGACGACGGCGCCGAGTGGCTCGACTCGGTCGGCGCCCCGTACGACGACCTCGACCGAACGGGCGAACGCATCTGGAACCTCGTTCGGCTGTTCAACGTCCGAGAGGGGTTCGACCGCACCGACGACGCGCTTCCCGAGGTCGTCGATTCCGAGGAGTTGTCGGTCGAGTTCGAGGCGACGCTCGACCGCTACTATGCGGCCCGTGGCTGGAGCGAAGCCGGCATCCCGGCCCGAGAGACGCTCGACCGGCTGGACCTGCTCGAAGCGGTCGACGAGGAGACGCCCGTGGCGTCGACACCACTGACTCTCGACGATGACTGACGAAATCGACCTCGACGACATCGAGACCGAATCCGAATCGGAGCCCGGAAACGACGGTGACTGGCTCTGGCGTGACGATACCGACCAGTCCCCGCCGGAGCAAGACTCCGCGGAAGCCGATACCGGGGCCGCTCGGAGCGCGGACCCGGAGGACGGAAACGTCGCTGACGGTGGTTCCGGGGCGGTCCCACACGTCCCTCACGAGAATAAAGACAGGCCGGCGGGCATTCCCGTCGAAGGCGGCGGTTCCGGGGGGCGGTGCCGGCCGGAGTGCGGACTCCGAGTCCGCGCAACCGGAGGCGTCGGAGGCCGACGGCCAGCAGGCGTCCGGTCCACACGGCGGCGACGCCGACGACATGACGCTCGCGCTCACCTACGAAGCCGCGAAACGGCTGGCGAACCCCGCCTACGTCTTCGCGGACGCGGCGGAGTGGGCCGACTGGCTCGGTCTGGTCGGCGAGGTACCGGCTCACGTCATCAACCGATTCCAGCGAGAGCACACCATAGACGTGGATTTCTTCAGCGGAAGCGGGACCGGACCCACCGAACGTCTCGCGGAGATAGACCGCCACTCGATGTTCTACGCCGAGCGATTCGTCCTCGTCGGCGTCCCCGAGGAGGCGGGGTGGGCACCGGATGGCTGGGAGTTCCTCCCGCTGGAGGACGCCGCGGAGAAAGCAGAGTGGCAGGTGGAGTAACCTTTTCATCCTCGGCCCCACAACAGTCGTGTGGTGAGTTACCATGGGTCTCAGAACTGCGCTTCAACGGACGCGGTGGATAACGTTCGCGGCGCTCGCAGTCGCGATTTGGTCGGTCGTCGTCTGGTTCGAGGTGTTCGGGTCGATACAGTGGGCGTCGATGGACTACATCGGCCGGTCCGCCCCCAGTGGGGTCGTCGGGTTGGTCGTCCTCGCGGCCTTCCTCGCGTTGCTCGTCGCCCTGTTCGGCGAACTGGGCGAAGAAGAGCCGTCGCCGGAGAGTTGGCCACCCGAATGACGTACTTCGAGTGTACCGACTGCGGGCAGATGGGCAACTTCGCCCGGATGGAGCGGTCGGAACTCCGCCAGCAGTGTCCGGTGTGTGAGGAGGAGACCGTCTGGACGACCGCCTTCGAGGCCGAGGAGGGAGCGTCGTTTTGATATCCTTCGAGGTCAGCGACCGGCTGTACGACGCCGCCGAACAGTGGGGTGAGGCACGTCTGGAGGATATCGACGACGCCCTCGAGACCAAGGTCGAACAGGCGCTGCTGGAGGTCGAACACCTCGTCTCGGGGGCCCACGAGGTGACGTTCGAACTCGAGGGCAGAACCGTCCACCACGAACCGACCGACGAATTGGCGGCGTTCCTCGAAACGCAGGCCGCCTCGGCCGACATCGAGGCGTCGGACGTACTCGCGATGTACGTCGACCTGTTCGCGCGGGTGTTCCTCGACGAGGCCGACCGACCGTCCAACGCACCGCCGACCGGGTAGCCCTCGAGAGGACACCGCACAAAACTTAATACCGTCTCAGGAGTATGTCACGATATGGCACACAAGGACGGCGAATGGCGTCCCAAAGGCGCAACCGAGACGTTCAACGGCTTCGAGGTGTGGGACCACGGGGTCTGGCCGAACGAACTCCCCACCGGCGAAGTCGACGGCGACGTTTCCCTCGAGGAGTAATGGCTACGGCGAGAACGCCGGAAACGCCCGGTCGGAACGCGGCGGCACGTAGAAGTTCGCCCGCGACTCCACCTCGATGAAGTTCAGCAGGCCGTTGTTTTTCCTGTCGGTCACTTGCTCGTGTTCGTTCCGCAGGAACCACCCGTTCATCGCCTTCCGCGTGGCGACGAAGTCGTCGAGCGACGCCTGAAACGACAGGAAGTGGACGCCAGCCCGGCCGCCGTCCGTCGTGTTGAAGTCCCGGCGCAGGATGACCGGCTGGCCGTCCTCACGCGTCCGAGCAACCTTCTCGTGGTGGCCGACGACGCCGAACTCCGCGGCGTGGTCGAAGGCGCTGTCGGCAAACGGCACGGTGTCGGTCAGTGAGTCCACGTCCGAGGGGGAGAAGTCGGGTGAGAACATCCGAGCGACGCGCTCTTCGTCGGCCATCGCCCACCAGTCGTCGAGTGACTCCGAGAGATGTGAGAGATGCATCGTCGTGCCACCGTCGAAGCGGCTGTCGTCGAGGGCCCCGCCGTCGATGGTGATGCGGTCCTCGCTCGGTTGTGTGCCTCGGCGCATCGACATGAACCCGGTGAACATGGGTGCGTCCTGGGGAATATCGTTCGGAACGCCCTCGGCGTCGGTGTGTTCGGCTGGAAGCCCTGCCCCGTGGAACCCGGTTCGACGGGCGGCAATCGAGAACACCTCGCCGAATCGGGCGTCGAGGTCCCGGCCTTCGAGTGGGTCGGACTCCGAGAACAGCGCCGTCTCCGTGCGGACCAGATGTGAGGGCACGTCGGTGGCGAGGACGAGGGCGGCGTCATAGGAGAGGAGGTCGGGGTCGTCCGTCCGCGACAGCACCTCCGGCTTGCGAATCGGCGAGGTGTCCAACTCGTCGATTCGCTCGAAGTAGTCGGTCCCCCACGCCAGCGCGTGGAGGAGTCCCTCCGGCGACCATTCGTAGGTGGCCTCCACCTCGCGCATCGCCGTCTCGACGGTGTCGGCGGCCTCGACCGAGGGCTCGACATCCAACTCCAAGAGGAGCACGCGGTGATGACGCGGCGGGTGGCGGTTGCCGTGTTCGTCGGTGTGCAACACGGCGTCCCACGCGTGCTGGCGGTCGGGCACCTCGTGAGGGTTCGGCGGGAGCGACACCGGCGAGTTACGGCGCCGCGACAGCACCGCCGAACACCCCGGAATCGTCGCGGCGCCGAGCGCCACCAGCCGTCCGAGGAGGCCGCGTCGCGAGGGCATGCGCTGGAGTACGTCTGGACAGTCAAAAGCGTTTTTCGCGGCTCGATGACCTGTTCGACCCACTTCGTGACAGAAACGATTGGGGTTCCACAAGGGTTTAGACTGGTGATTCACAACTATGCCCATGGTCAATGGTATCGCACACCTCGGAACGACTCCTCAGGCGTCGTTGACCTCGTTCGTCGTTCTCGGTCTCGGGTTCGTCGCCGTCGCCGTCGTCGCCTACGACGCCTACAGAGAACACTGGTGTTGAAGATGGCCGTCGAAACGGATTCCGACGCGACGGCCGAGTTCGGTGTCGAACGGGTTTTGAGCTACGTTCGTGCGACCGTCTACGTAGTCGCGGTGCTCATCGGACTGTCGCTTCTGGTCGTCGGTACCGTCGCCATCATCGCCGGGCTGAAGGGAACGTGGCACTGGTCTATCCACCTCGAATCGACCATCAGATACATGTCGACGTTCGTGAGCTATCTGCTCGCGGCGCTGGTTCCGTTGTTCGGCGTCCTCGTCGTCGGACGGTGGTACGATGGGTGAGATGAGTACCGCAGCGCTGACGGCCGCGGTCGGTGCCCTCTTCGCGGTGGTCGCCGGCGTCGGCGTCGTCTCGCTGTTCGCCGAGTGGCGGGGCGTCTGGAGCAGTTACTTCCTGATGGAACGGACGATTGCGGCCGGTGCGCCCCTCGCTGCGGTCCTTGCGGTGCTGGCTCTGCTGTCGGGATTCGTCGTCGTCTACGGCGCTAGGTAGGCACCTGCTGGGCGACGAGTTCGTCCTCGAAGTCGACGAACCCGACGAGCACTTCCGCGCCGGCGAGAAAGAGGTCGGTCTCGGCGTCGCCTTCGTCGAGTTCGGACGCTATCGTTTCGAGGAACTGCTCGTCCCACGTCCGGAGATGCTCGTCGATGAACACGCGTTCGTAGTTGAAGGCGGCCTTCTCGCCGCGGCGCTGGCGGTCGACGAGGTTTCGAAGGAACGCGAGTTCGATGGCGACGTGGTCGTTTTCCTCGGGGTAATCATCCGGCGGAGCCCACTCGGCCGCGGAGTAGGCGGCTTCGAGCGCCGTCAGTCCCTCGCCGATGAGTTCGGTGTCCTCACGGAAGTACGTCTCGTGGGGCAACGCCGGCGGTCGCGGCCCCACGAACAGCCGGGTGTACTCCGTCCGGAGTTCGTCGGCGACTTCCTCGACCGGACGGGACCGGTTGGCCTCGATGAACGCCTCGAGGCGCTCGAAGCCGCGGTCCATCCGCTCGTTGATTTCGTCGTCGGGGACGGCCACGTCGCCGGAGAACAGCCGTCCGAGGAACTCCTCGCTCGGGGCGTCGTAGAACACCTCGACGAGGAAATCTATCACTTCCAGTCGGGCCTCGTAGATTCTGTTATCGTCCATCAGTTCTCACCTCGTTCGAACAGCAGGTGCGTCCGGCAGTCCCCGCAGTACTCGAACACCGAATGCGGGGAGTCGGGAGCGATACCTTCGACGGCGTCGCCGACTTCCCCGCGAACCGTCTCGATGGTCCCGGCGGAGGCAAAGGGTTTGCCACAGCGGACACACTCCTGCATCTCGCCGTCGTAGACGCGGGTCCACGCGGTCCCGAGTTCCTCCGGGACGCCGTCGGGGGGTTCCTCGCGGTGTTCCGGCAACAGCGACAGCTCCAACCCGTCCTGCATCGTAATCGCCGTCTCCGGACAGCCCTCCTCACAGAGGCCACAGTTGACACAGCGCTCGTGGTTGAACAGTAGGTCGCCGTCGTTGGTTCGCTGAATGGCGTCGGTTGGACAGAGGTTCGTACACGTCGGCGTCAGGTTGCAAGCATCCGACACCTCCATCCGTCCGAAGTCCTTCAGCCCACGAACGATTTCGCGCTCGGGCTCGACGTGTTCGAGGAGCACGCGAACGGATTCGAGCGTCCACGCGTGGGAGGCGAAGGCCGGACGGTCGATGTCGCCGTCGATAGTGCCCGTCGCCTCGTGTTCGCCGGTGGGAACCGGCGACTCGTCGAGGCCGTCGACGAACGACTCCAACTCCGCACAGAACGTCTCATGGTCGGCTCCCGGTGCGAGAAACGTCACGCGCTCGCCCAATCCGAGGTCCGAACTGGCGCGGTTCAGTCGCTCGACGAGTTCGGCCTTCGGGTCGGGGCCGGAGTGGAGACAGGCCTCTCCACAGCCGACGACCGCGACGCCGTCGGCGCCGGCGGCCAGCGCGTGAAGGGCGTGGGCCTCGCCGACCGTGTCGGTGCAGTTGACCTCCACGGGCAACACCGGCGGGTAGGAAACGTCTTCATCGAGTGCGGCCCGGCGGCCGTACTCCCGCAGGCGGTCGGCGGCCCGCTCCGAGCAGACGAAAGCGACGACGGGTCGCTCGATGCCGCCGGTCCCGCGGGCAAACAGCCAGCCACCGTCGTCGTTCTCGGCGGTGAGAAGTGCCTCGACTTCGCGGGCGATGCGTCGGTTGGAGGGTTCACGAAGCTTCGTCGCACCCGTGGGACACGCCGACGTGCAGGCGCCACAGTTCTGACAGGCCACCTCGTCGAACTCCACGGAGTCGATGGTCGGTCGCTGGACCGCGTCGTGCGGACAGGCGTCGGTACAGGCGGTACAGCCCTGTTGGGAGGACTCCCCCGCGGCACACACGTCCATCTCGAGGTCGAGGAAGGCTGGCTTCTCGATGCCGCCGAGATGGGTTTCGACGGCCGCTATCGTGGCGGCGTCGACGGGGCCGGTGTAGTAGCCGACGCGGCCGCCGCGGGTGTCGGGGTCGGCGTCCGGGTAGACAACCTGGTCGACGACGATTCGACGGGTCGTTCCCTCCATCTCGATGGCGTCGGTGGGACACACGTCGGTCCACTCGCCGTCTGGGGCGTCGGCGGGAATCTGTACGGGTCTGGCCGTGACGCTGTCGGGTCCCTCCCGAACACACTCCATGCAGTCGATGCAGGCGTCGGTGACTCGCGACCCGAGCGTGAGTTCGAACTCGCCGAACGACCCATCGACGCCGACGACCTCCCCGCGAGCGATATCGACGGCTTCGAGGTCGACATCGACGTTCGCGAACTCCTTACCGTCGGCGACGAGGGTTACGTCGGCGGAGTCGGCGAGGGCCGCCGCTGCCTCGACGTCGCCGATGACGGCGACCTCGTCGCCGGCCTCTCGGGAGACCGTCCGCGAGACGGCCTCTTCCTGTAGACCGGCGTGGGTCGCGTTGAGCAGGCGTGCGGTCTTGTCGGTAGCGGCCGAATCGTCGTGGACCCACGCGTTGCGTTCCCTGTGGTCGACGAACGCCGCGGCCTCCGGGTGTAGCCCCTTCCGGTCGAGTACCTCACGGAACGTCTTTCGACAGCGGTCGTCGGGGGCCGTCACGATGAGTTGGTCGAGGTCGTACTCGTCGATGACGTGCTCGACGCCGTCGAGGCCACCCTCACAGAGCAACTCCGAGGAGGCGACGACATCGACGTCGCGGACGCCCTCGCGGACCTCCTCGAGGTCGACACCACACGTTCCACCACAGCCGCAGACGAACGCCCCTACATTCATCGAGTGTGTTCAATGCTACCACGGATATATGCCTTGCGACGATTCATTTCAGAAAAGAAACGAAAATAGATTGAATACTCTCGATAGCAGACCACTAATTTAAAAATATGTCCACGACTGGCCCCGTATTTTAATATAGGATGATTCCTAACGTGCTAGGGAATCGCAAGCAAAGACGAGGCAGAGAGCCAACTAATGGAATGAGCACAGAACCAGTCTCCCTCGACCTCGACCGGCGGTCGTTCATGAAGGCGAGCGCGCTGGCAGGCGTGGCGGCACTCGGTGGCGGTACGGCCGGGCAGGTACTCGCCCAAAACGACGACGAGGTCGACGGACAGGACACGGAAGGTGAGTTGACAAAGACCATCTGCAACTACTGTTCGGTCGGCTGTGGCTTCCACGGCGAGCGCAAGGGTAACTCCTTCGTCGGCATGGAGCCGTGGGAAGACCACCCGATAAACAACGGCTCGCTCTGCTCGAAAGGGGCGGGCATCTACGAGACCGAACACTCCGAAAAGCGCCTCAAACACCCGATGATTCGGGAAGACGGCGAGTGGCAGAAGCTCTCGTGGGACACCGCCTACGACCGCCTCGCTACCGACATCCGGGCGCTGTGGCCCGACTCGGACGTATCGCCGAGCGATGCGGTCGACGTCGACGAAGAACACAGCCGCGAGAGCGTAATGTTACTCGGGAGTGCCCACCACTCCAACGAGGAGTCCTACGCCATCCGAAAGCTCGCGGCGTTCATGGGGACGAACAACATCGACCATCAGGCGCGCATCTGTCACTCGACGACGGTTGCAGGACTGGCGAACACCTGGGGCTACGGCGCGATGACGAACACGGTTCCGGACTACCGGAACTTCGAGTTGAACATCATCGTCGGGCAGAACCCAGCCGAAGCCCACCCCATCGCGATGCAACACATCCTCGAGGGGCAGAAACGCGGCGGGGACATACTCGTTTTAGACCCGCGGTTCACGAAGACCGCGGCCCACGCCGACGAGTTCGTCCGGTTCCGGCCCGGGACCGACGTGGCGCTGATGATGGGTGTCATCAAGGAACTCCGCGACGAGTACGGGCTGGCGATGGACCCGGAGGCCGACGACAGCGGTCAGAACATGCTTACGGACCGCGTTCAGGGCTGGGAGGACGTCGACGTGGAACTCGACCAGTACGACAAGGAGACGGTGTCGGACATCACGTGGGTCTCCGAGGAGGACATCGAGCGCATCGCGGAGATGGTCGATGAGAACCGACCCCACGTCCAAATCGAGTGGGCGATGGGCGGCACCCAGCACAACAACGGCACCCAGAACATCCGCTCGTACGCCGCGTTGAGCCTCGCTTCCGGGAGTTCCGCCCGGAGCGGCGGCGGCCTGCAGGTCATGCGCGGCCACGCCAACGTCCAGGGTGCGACCGACCTCGCGGTGGCGAGTCACATCCTGCCGGGGTACTACGGGCTCACCCCCGGCGGCTGGTCGTGGTGGGCCGAAATCTGGGACAAGAACCCCTACACCAGCGGTTCGACCTCGTTCGCGGACATGTACGACCGCTTTGAGTTGATGCCGCCGGACAAGTACGTCCGCCAGCATCCGGTGTACGAAGGCAACGACGAGGCGGACCTCCCGGCGAATCGGGACGACCCCGGACACAGTCCGGAGGAACCCGCCGAGAACTCGATGATGTTCCAGAACGGGCTCACGGTGGCCCGCTGGTTCGAAGGCGCTCTCGACCAGGAGGACCGCTATCAGGAGACGCCGATTTACCAACCCGACCAGGTGAAAATCGCGGTGTTTTGGGGGCACTCCGCGAACTCCATCAGCGAGATGGAGCAGATGAAAGAGGGCATGGAGAACCTCGACCTGCTGGTCGTCATCGACGTGTTCCCGTCGGTCGCGAGCGTCCTTCCGGACTACGAGGATGGCCCGCCGGTGCTGTTGCTGCCGGCGTCGAGTCAGTACGAGCACTACCGCTCGCTGACGAACACGAACCGGTCGGTGCAGTGGTCGGAACCGGTCGCAGAGCCCGCACACAACTCCCGACCCGACCTGCGAATCATGCAGGAACTCGCCGACGCACTCGGGTTCGGCGAGCACTTCGACTGGGGCTCGGGCCCCGAGATGCACAACGGGAAATCGTCCTACGAGAACGTCATCCGGGAGTTCAACCTCGGAACGAACACCATCGGCTACCGCCAGACGCCCGAACGGCTCCAACAGCACCTGGAGTACGACTACGCCTTCTCCAGTGAGGACCTCAAAGGCGCCGAGGGAACGCCTGTCGAGGGCGAGTACTGGATGCTCCCGTGGCCCTGCTGGGGCGAGGGGCATCCGGGAACACCCATCATCTGGAACGACGACATGAACCCCAACGATGGGGGTCAGGACTTCCGGACCCGGTGGGGCGTCCAGGCGCCGACACCGGAGGAGTGGGACGCGATGCCGACCGACGCGGACTACCCGCTCCAGGAAACCGTCGACGCCGTCGGCGACAGATACGACAGTCAGGAGGACGCGCTGAGTCTGATTCGGGACCCCTACGTGCCCGACTGGGCCAGCGACAGGGAGTTGGCCGACGACGGCCAGATACACGGCGTTCCGGAGTATCCGGCTGGAAGACGACGCCACCACGGAGCCTCATCGACCCGACGCAGTCGACGCAGTCCGACGAGTTGACGATTCCACAGCAGTACGCACTCGACAGCCAAGAGTCGGTGTACACCGCCGCACAGGCGATTGACTCCCCGAACACCGGAAGTACGACCTTCGACGAGTACCTCGAACGGACCAAGGACGTCGACCCGTCGTTCTACGAGGAATACGACTACAGCCAACCCGACGCCCCGACCGGTCGCGGGCGGGCGCGGGCGGTGGTCTGGAGCTTCCTCGACAAGGTGCCGGTGCACCGCGAACCCATCGAGAGTCCGCGGCCGGACCTCGTCGAGGAGTGGCCGGCGAACGGTCAACAGCAGAACTTCTACCGACTCGACCAGAACAACGCCACCGAGCAACAGCAGGCGATGGACATCATCCACGGCGAAAGCGACGGGCCGGAGCTCGACACCATCATGACGACCGGCCGGCAGGTCGAACACCAGGGTGGCGGCTCGGAGACGCGGTCGAACATCCATACGGCCGACCTCCAGCCCCACATGTACGCCGAGATTACGCCCGCGAAAGCAGAGGAACTCGGCGTCGACGGCGGCGACCTCGTCGTCGTCTCCTCGACGGACCGGGGGTCGGTGTTGGTGAAGGCACGCGTGACCGACCGGCCGAACGACGGCGAGGTGTTCCTGCCGTTCCACTGGGGCGGCGTGTTTAAGGGGAACAGTCAGGAGGACAAATACCCGGAGGGGACCGTCCCCTACGCCATCGGCGACTCCGCGAACGCGATTACGTCGCGCGGCTACGACGTCGAGACGCAGATGCAGGAGACGAAGGTGTCGATGGTCGCCGTCCGACCGGCGACACAGGAGCTACTCGAGGAGCTCGGGATGGACACGGACCTCGAGTTCCCGCAGGACCGCAACGACATCGGTTCACAGAAGAACTTCGACGTCCGTGACAGCGAAACAGTTCAATGAGGTGATAATCCATGTCCCAATCGAACAAAGAGGTAATGGGCGACGGCGTGATGAGCGTCGGGGAGGGAACGCGAATCTTCCCGGACGTCGGCGCCTGCATCGACTGTGGCGGCTGTGTCGTCGCCTGCAAACGCACGTGGGACGTCCCACAGGACGAACAGCGTATCAGCATCTCGACGATGCTGGAGGGCCAAGAGGGGTCCGGGATGTCCGGCGCGGCCGCACTCGCACAGGGGGAATCCCCCGGCGAGACGTCCATCCCGATGCAGTGTTACCACTGCGAGAACGCACCCTGCGTTTCGGTGTGTCCGACCGATTCCCTCATCAAGACCGACGAGGAGTTCGTCGACGTCCGTGAGGACCTCTGTGTCGGCTGTCAGTACTGTTTGTCGGCGTGTCCGTTCGGCGCACCGCAGTTCCCCGAATCCGACGACGGCGCCGCGCAGGTGTTCGGAACCGGCGGCACGATGGACAAGTGTACGATGTGTGAGGAACGCCAGGACATCGGGAAGGGGCCGGCCTGTGCCGAGGAGTGTTCGACCGACGCTATCCTCGTCGGGCAACCCTCCCAAATCGCGGACGAACTCGACAAACGCGACGAGGGTACGTTCTTCAACGATGTGGCGATGGACATCGTCTTCGGCGAGGACGCCGGTGAGTTCCGATGAGCTACGAGACGCCGGAGGTAGACGGCTACTCCCCGATTTCCGTCCTCGTCTCGGCGGTCGTCGGGATTGCTGTCGCGCTCCTGTCGGTGTGGTGGGCCAGCGGCTTCGGGCCGTTCTACGAGACGCTGTTCCGCGTCAGCCCGACCGTCGAGGGCGGCGGCGTCGGCAGCGACTGGGTCGCGGGCAACACCATCCCCTCGCTGGATTTCCTCATCGCGCTGGTTCACGCCGCAGACGTCATCATGGGGGTGTTCATCCTGTTTATGGTGTTCCTCCACTGGGCGAGTTTCCGTCGCCTCGCCGCGCGGATGCGTCACCCCGAGGAGAGCGAGTCGGGCGAAGCGTGATGGCCGACGGCTCCGGTTCGGGGGGTGAGACGGAATGACCAATCTCGACCACGGGAAGTTTACGCGGGTGACGACGCTGTTCCATTCGCTTCTGGCGCTGGACGTGTTCCTGTTGTTCTTCACCGGCTACGCCATCATGTTCAACTCCGAGTTGTGGTGGATGGTGACGCTGATGGGCGGTGCGACCGGCGTCACCGCACTCCACCGCGCCGCGGGGCTCGGACTCGTCGCGCTCATCGTCTTCTGGATGGTGCTGATGGTCATCAGTCCGACCGGCCGAAGCAACTTCCGTGAAATCCTCCCGCGGAAAGCGGACGTCGACGCGTTCCTGCAGGACGTCCAGTTCATGCTCGGGCGGACGGACGAACGTCATCCCCACGCCCGGCAGTTCGCCGGCTACGAGTCCGACGAGGTGCCGCTTCTGTCCTACGTCGGCAAGGGGGTCGTCTTCATCTTCGCCGTCGAACTGCTGTTGCTCACCATCTCGGGGCTGCTCATCTGGTCGAAAACCGGACTGATGCAGTACTTCGCGACGCGGACCGCGGCGATGGCGTTCGTCATCTTCCACGGTCTGTTGGGGGTCATCATGGTCATGGGGGTAATGTTCCACATCTTCGAACACGGGATGCACCCGGCGTTCTACCCGGTAGAGACGAAGGCGTTCATTCCCCGGAGCATGATTCCGGAGTCCCACGGCGAAGACGACGACCACGAGGGAACCGGCATCGAGGCGCTGGAACTCGCGCCGAGTTGGCACTCCGTGTCGACGATATTCGGCTCGCTCGTCGTGGTTGGAATCGTGTCGGTGCTGATGGGAAGCATCGTTCGGGAGGGGTATCCCGTCCCGAGGGAGTTGGTCGTCAGCGGCGACGTGACCAATTTGCTTCTCACCATCGGCATCAACATCGGGATGTTCGTGCTGTTCGTCGGTATCGTCCTCTCGATGTACGGCAACGTCATGCGGGTCCGCTGGGAGAAGGAGATGCAACAGCGGCAACGCGAGGGCGAGACGGTCGCCGACGGCGGGGAGCCACAGACCGACGACTGAGGCCTCCGATTTCGTATTCAGGCCGTTAGCAGTTTTGCTCCTTCCTCGGATAACTCGACGGTGACGTCCTGTCGAGTCTGCTCTTGAATCTGGTCGATGTTGCGCGTGAGCACTTCGAGGATGTCCTTCGGCTCCGGATACACCAGCATGTTGCCGTCTTCGTCCTCCATGACCAACTGGGTGTCCGAGAGGGTCACCTGGTCGTTTTCGATGCTGGCGACGATGGCCGGAAGCGCCTCGGCGCCCCCGGGGTCGCCCTCTTCGACTTTGGTGATGTAGACGGAGTCGAGACCGATGAGGTCCTTGTACTCGCGGACGCGCTCGGCGCAGTCCACCATGTCCCTCGTCACCGCCGTTTTCTGTTGGTTCCCGTGGTCTCCCTCGTGGCAGTGCTTGCACACCCGCAACTCGATTCGCATGGGTCACTGTATCGGTTGGACCAGTAAAGACGGTTGTGCCGCCAACGTTTTTATGCAATCGAGAAGTATGGTAACATATGGCAAGTGCATTGAACGTCGTGTACGGGGTCGTCATCGCGCTGGTCGCAATCGCCGGCTACGCCTACGTGTTGACGCAGTCCGATGACGGTACGGGCAAAGAGACGCGGTGGAGTGACTGGGGCACGATAGCGGCCGTCGCGCTGTTCGTGGTCGGGCTGTTGTGGACGACTGTGTTTTAGTCGCCGACGTAGGCCGCGTCGACTTCGCCGGCGTCGAGTTCGGCCTCGACCTCGCGAGCGGCCTGCACCATGTTCTCCATCTTCTGGTAGGCCACCTCGCGCGGTAGGAGTTTGACGCCACAGTCCGGCGAGACCGTCAGGCGCTCCGGCGGAACGATTTCGAAGCCCTTCTTGATGTTCTCCTTGATTTCCTCGACGGATTCCACGTCGGTCGTGTGGACGTCGACGACGCCCAGCGCGAGGTCTTTGGTGAACTCGTCGGCGGTGAACACGTCCAACTGCTCGTAGTCGCCGTTGGCGAGTTCGAGGTCGTACTCGTGGACGGGCATGTCGAGGATTTCGGGGTAGATGCGCGAGTAGTCTCCGTAGCAGACGTGGAGGCCGAGTCGGACGTGCTCCGGGATGCCGTCGGCGATGTGTTCGAGACACTCGCCGACGATGGCGTGGTCGTCGGGCGTCGTCGCGAGGGCAGGTTCGTCGATTTGGATGTATCGACAGCCAGCGTCGACGAGGCGCTCGATTTCCTCGTTGACGAGGCCGGCGAGTTCGTAGGCCAGCTCCGCCTCGCTGTCGTAGTGTTCGTTGAACGACCACGACGCCAGCGTGTAGGGGCCGGTGATGGGAACCTTCACGGGCCGGGTCGTCGCGCCGGCGGTGAACTCGAACTCGTCGACGAGCCACGGTTCGTCGTAGGCCACCTCGTCGGCGACCGAGGGCTTGTCGAAGTAGTTGTGTCCCCACACCTTCACGGGGCCGTTGAACTCGTAGCCGTCGATGCGGTCGGCGAAGTACTCGACCATCTCGTTGCGCCGCATCTCGCCGTCACACACCACGTCGAGGCCCGAACGCTCGTGTTCGTGGGTGATGAGGCGGGCGGCGTCGTCGAGGGCCTCCTGGAGGTTCTCCTCGTCGAAATCGCGGTCGTCGTCCTCGTGGAGTTCCTTCGCGCGGTTGAGCCACTTGGGCTTGGGATACGAGCCGACGACGGTCGTCAGCAGGAAGTGTTCGGTCGGGTGGTCCTCGGGGCGGAACTGCTCGCGGGTGTTGGTCTGGTTCGTGGGGCTCATAGGGACACCTCCTCGACGCCGTCGGCAAGAGCGTCCAGTTTGGCCTCGAACTTGTTCTGTGGGAGGTAGAACAGTTCGGTGTTGCTCGTCGCGTAGACGGTGTCGAACGTCTGGGCGGGAACGCTGTCGTCGACCCACTCGATACGCTCGGCGATTTCCTCGGGCGTCTCGACGAGGGTGTTCTGGCCGTCGACGACACCCAACGCGATGCTGTCTTTCGTGCCGTACTCCTGGATGTTGTAGACGTTCTGCTCGTGGTCGGAGACGAAGTCGAAGCCGACGGCGTCGATGTCGGCGTCCATCAGGTGAGCGTAGGGCTTCTCGGGAATCGCCCCCCAGTAGGTGTGAACCACCACGTCGGCGTCGACTGCCGTCGCCACGCGGTCGATGGCCTCGCTTGCGCGTTCGTCTTCGCCATCGTCGGGGGCGTTCTCGACGAGCGACGGTTCTAGAAGGAACAGCGTCTCGGTGTCGAACTCGGCGGCTTCGCCGGCGAGGAACTCGGCGATGGCGTCGAGGAACGCGGCGTCGTCGCCGTAGTGTTCGTCGGTCGCGAGGTCAGCAAGCGAGTAGGGACCGGGGAGGACGGCCTGATTCACGTCCGGTTGGCCGGCCAACTCCTCGGCCACGTCGCCGTCGAAGTCGAGGTCGCCGGTGACGACCGGCTCCCGATAGAAGTTGTTGTTGTCGTAGTAGCGGACGATACCGCGGGTGTCGACGCTGTCGTGGACACACAGCGGGTGGGCGAGCATGTCGTCCCAGCGGAGTTGCCCCTCGACGACGCCGTCGATTCCGGCCTCGAGTTGTCGGTCGATGACCTCCGTCCGTGCGCGCTCGTAGGCCTCGAGGACGTCGTCGCCCTCGTCGCCGGAAATGAGGTCGTCCTTCTGGTGACCCTTCAAATCCGAGAGGTCGTCCTTCGCCCAGTCGGGCAGCGGGAACAGTCCCGGTGTCGTAGCGATTACCTCCGTCATTACCGGCGCTACGTAATGACGGCGTTTAATATTTCCTACTCACGTATGTCTAAGAGTAATTCCAACACGACCAACCGCTCGAAGGGGAACGCCTCCTCGGCGACCTCTCGACTCGTCAATCCGGCGTCGGCGGCGAGGTCGGTCACGGCCTCGATATCGGTCAGCGAGGAGACCAACAGCAGGACTCCGCCGCCGGGAGCGAGCACTCGGGCAACGTCCGCGAGGAACGGTCGAATCACGCGGCGGCCGTCTTCGCCGCCCGAGAGCGCGTGTTCCAGCGGGTCGTCCCACTCCCGTTCGGGGGGCGTCGGGAGGTAGGGCGGATTGAACAGCACCCAATCGAAGGTATCGGCGCCGAAGGGGTCGGTCAGGTTCCCGCGGACGGCTGGCACGCCGCGCTCGCGGGCCTGTCGGCAGGCCTCCGGGTTGATGTCGCTGCCGACGACCCGGGCACCCGTCTCCTCGGCGACATACTCGGCGACGTGTCCCGACCCGGTTCCGACTTCGAGGACGAAATCCGCATCGTCCACCGTCTCGACGGCCGTTTCGGCAAGCAGTCGCGAGTCCTCGGCGGCCTCGTACACCGTCGGCATCTCCCGACGGTCCGAAAGCGTCATTCGTCGTCCCTCTCCTCGTCCTCGTTCTCTGGGCCGTCACGCACCGGGTCGGGGTCGCGCTCGAAGCCGTCGACGGCCATCGGGTCGTCGGGGTCGTGGCTGTGTTCCTCGCTGACGGGTTCGCTCACGTCGGCCGGTTCCTCGCTCGCCGTCTCTTCGCCCCCGCTCTCGGTTTCGTCCTCGTCGACGGGGTCCCCGGAGGGGTCGCCGCCGTAATCCTCCTCGACCGGTTCGGACACGTCGGTCGCGGAACGCCCCTGAGAACGACTGTCTCGGTCGTCCGAACCCCGGTTCGCGACGGTCCGTTTGTCGGCGGAGAGCCGTTCCCGCTCGGCTTCGGCGACCTGTAAGCCGCCGGTCTCTTCGCGTCCCATCAACTCCCGCTGTGGGAACGGTATCTTGATGCCCTCGGATTCGAAGGCCCCTTTCACCGCCTCGATGACTTCGTTTTGGGCGCGCCACTTGTGCTGTATGGTCGGCTTGTCTATCCAGTAGCGGAGCCGAAGCGCGACGGCGGAATCGTCGAAGGCCGTCCGGACGACGTCCGGTGACGGGGAGTCGGACACCGACTCACAGCGTTCCATCGCGTCCCTGGCGACGCTCGCCGCCGTCGCCACGTCTGCGTCGTAGTCGATGCCAACGTCGGTCGTGATGCGAAGCCGGTCGGTCTTGGAGTAGTTGATTATCTCGCTGCCGGTCACCTGGTCGTTGGGGACGAGAACGTGTTCCTCGTCGAAGGTCCGAATCTGAGTGTTGTACAGCGTGATGTCGGTGACGATGCCCTGCCGGTCGTGGACCGAAATCCAGTCGCCGACCTCGAAGGGTCGGGCGAAGAGGATGACGAAGCCCGACAGCGCCCCCGAGAGGGTCTGTCTCGCGGCGAACCCGAGGACGATGCCGAGTGCACCGGCGCCGAGAAAGAGGCTCTGGACCGGGACCCCCCACAGCGCGATGGTGAACAGTATCGCCGGGATGAAGACGGCCAACTGGACGATGTGGTGGGCGACCTCGCGCTGGTGGGCCGTGATGACGTTCCGGCCCGCGCCGAACTTGATTGAGCGTTTCGTCAGCCGCGTGACGGTGAACGCGCCCGCGAAGACGATGAACGTCAACAGGAGTTTCACTCCTACTTCGGGGCCGATGGCGAGGAACGACAGCGACTGGACGACCGTCCCGGTGAGTCCCCAGACGACGACGAGCAATCCACTGAGGACGATGCTGCCGACCGTCACGAACACCCCCTGTATGGCCTGTACCGCGTCGCTCCGAACCCGCCGTTTCAGCAGCTTCCCGCTGAAGTACGCTATCGCCATCAGGAGACCGAACACCCCGAGTGCGAGCGCCGTCAGGTAGTACCGTTCGGTCGTCGAGAACGTCCGGTAGAACTCGAACTGGAGGTCGGTCCACCACGGAAGGCTCTGGAGGACGATCGATTTCATCCGCCGTCACCTCCGCCGGTCTCGTCTGCGATTCGGGCCAGTCGGGCGAACGCCTCCGGCGGCACGTTCCCGGCCCGCTTGCTCATCAGTTCCTCACCGGCCGCCTCGACGACGGCGTCGGCGTCGTCGATACCCGAGATGTGTGTCGTGTTCCGGACCGCGTTCCGCATCGTCTTCCGACGCTGGGTGAACACCGCCCGAACCAGCGACATGAACTGCTCGTCGTCGGGCACTTCGTACGTCGGCTCCCGTGGCGTCGTCCGGACGACCGCGCTCTCGACGGCCGGCGCCGGCGAGAACGCCTCCTTCGGAACCGGTTCGACGACCTCGATGTCGGCGTAGTGGCCCGCAGTCACCGATAGCCGGCCGTAGGCGTCGGTCCCCGGTTCCGCGGCCATCCGCTCGGCGAACTCCTTCTGGAACATCAACACCGTCGGCCGCTTCTCCGGGAGGAGTCGGAACGTGATTTCCGAGGAGACGCCGTAGGGGAGATTCGACACCGAGGCGGTGAACTCGGGTAACTCGACCTCCAACGCGTCGCCCTCGATGACCGTGAGGTCACCGTCGGCGATTTCGGTCTCGAACTCCTCGCGCAGAAACGACGCGAGTTCCGGGTCGCGCTCGACGACCGTCACGTGGTCTGCGACGGCGAGGAGCCGGTCGGTGAGCGCGCCAGTTCCGCCGCCGACCTCAAGAATGTGGGTCGTGTCGGCGTCCTCGGGGAGGTAGCCTGGGAGTCTGTCGAGGACGCGGTCGTCGACGAGGAAGTGCTGGTCGCGGTCGGGGTCGCCGCGGACGCCAGCACGAGCGATAAGCGCGTCGGGGTCCCGCATGTTGTCCCGCCGTATGCCCGCGCCCCGTATATCGTTCACTCTTTGGCGTCGCGAGCGGTTACTCCTCGTCGCTCTCCCGCCGGGCGAAGATACGGTACTTGAGGTCCTCTTCGCCGAGTTCCTCCTCGATTCGTTCCAGGAGGACGCCTCGGGGGTCGTGCAGTCCCGAGACGCGCTGTTCGATATCCTCGAAGCTCTCGAAGGGCTTGCGCTTGCGCGCATCGAGGATGTTGTTGCGGAGTTTCTTCCCGATACCGGGCAGCAGATTGAGCACGTGCAGCCGAGTCGTAATCGGCTGGGCGTCGTTGTAGAAGTCGACGAAGCGCTTCTCGTTCGCGTCGATGATTTCGTTGAGGGCGTACTCCAGTTCGGATTCGGCCGTACTGGAGAGGTCACCGTACGCTATCGCTCGACAGTCCTTGACGTTCTCGCCGGGCGGGTCGATTTCGACCCGGTCACCGATGTTGACGCCCGCGTCGTCGGTGAGGGCGAGTTCGACCAGCCGGAAATCCGACTCGCCGAGGGCGTAGGCGACCGGCGACTTCTGATACTGTGGCCGGTCGTCGTCGGGACGGCCTCGGGGTAGGAAATCCAAGACGACTGCGGTAGTGGGGTCTCCGGCGTCGCTGTCGCTCATACATACGGTACGGGGAGGCGATATTTAAAACAGGTGCCGGTCCGTATCAGGCGTACTTGACGACGATGTCGAGCACGTCGTCGAGTTCGTCACCGGACATCGTGTACCGCCCCTGTGAGAACACCGAGCGGAGTTCGTTGCGGTCCTGCGGAAGGAGGTCGGCGATTTTGTACGCCGTCGCCTCGTCGACCTTCTCCAGTTCGGTCAGCTCCGCGACGAGTTCGCGGGACTCCTCGGCGTCGAGGACCGCGAAACGGTTGACGTGCTCGATGGCGCGCGCCAACTCGTAGCGCATCTCGCGGTCCTCGTCGAGTGCGCGTTCGGCTTCGATGTCGGCGAGCAGTTCCTTCGCCTCGGAGACGGTGAGGAACTCCTCGTCGACGACCTCCTTGAAGATCGTCATTCCTGCTGGCGTTGGAGGTGGGCCGGCGCGACGATGAGCGTCTTCGTGACGCTGCCGTCCTTGATTTCGACCTTGAACGCACGGCCCTGCTTGCCGGCGACCGTTCCGGTTCGGCCGTTGAATCGGGGGTGGAACTGGCCTTTCGGCACCGAGGGGTCAACCTTGAGGTGGACCTTCTCGCCGTTTTCGTACTCTTCGACGGAGCGCTGCGGCGGGGATGCCCCGCGCTCTCGGGGTTTGTTCTTCAGCTTGTTTCGGGTCGCCTTCCGCGGACCGTTGGAACTCGGCATTGTTGATGAGTCCTAATCAACTCCGACACATAAAACGTGCGTTCCGGCGACGCCCAGTCGGTCGCCCGACGGTCGGCGATTCGTCTCGGTGGTGCGTCGAAATCGGAGAGAAACGACCGACTATATTCGTCCGACTTCGTCGACGTCGACGCTCTCGACGCCCTCGACGCCGCCGAAGGCCTCCTCGACGGCGTCGGTGCCGCCGGCCTCGTCGGGGATGAGAACGGTCGGGAACAGCGCGATGAGTCCGAACGCCACGTCCTCGCGGTCGACGCGGCTGATTTTCGCGCCCTCGGGCAGGGAGTTCTCGAGGCGGTCCTGCAGTTCGTCGAGGTCCACCTCGGGGCTCTGCGGCATGACCTTCATCTTGGCTGCGACTTTCCCCATCGTTACGGCCCCATGAACCCACAATCCGGGCATTCGTAGAGGTTGCTCTGCTTGCGACACTTCGAGCAGCGGTAAATCTGGTGCCCACAGTCGGGGCAGTCGAACTTCGCCGCGCTCGTCCCGGAGATGTTTATCCCACAGGAGATGCACTTCCGTTCCCTCCGTTGGGTACTCTCGCTACTCATATCAACTGGTCCGGCGCGGCGACATTTAACCCTTATCAAGCGCGTTCGCCCCCGCCGACGGGCCGTCAGTCGCCTCGTTCGACGGCGGGATAGGACTGTCGCCCTCCGGTCGTGTTTCGGGCGACGATGCGCGCCGTCGCGCTGTGTTTCCCCTCGTGAGGCGTCGTTGTCTCGTCGTAGTACAACACCGTCATGTCGAGACAGGCGTGGAGGAGTTCGTTCGAGGCGAACCGGTAGCGGTCCGTACTCGGCCCCGAAAGCGGACCGTCCGTCGACCGCAGGTGGTGTTCGACGAACAGGACGCCGCCGTCGACGAGCGCTTCCTTGATGTCCGGAAACCGGTCGAGAACTCGGTAGTAGCTGATGGTGATGACGGCGTATCGGTCCGCGGGGAACTCGTAGGTGTCCGCGTCCGCCTGAATCGGCTCGATTCGCTTCTCGACGCCCGCCTCGGCGGCGTTTTCGCGAGTAACCTTCAGCCCCTCCCGGGACTGGTCGAGGGCGTCGACCTCGTATCCGGATTCCGCGAGGAACACCGCGTTCCGACCCGTTCCGGTCGCCACGTCGAGGGCGCGACCGTCGGGAAACGACGAGACGTACTCACGCAACACCGCCGATGGCTCTGGGTTCTGGGGATACTCGCCGGCGGCGAACCGTTCGTCCCACGTGGGCATCTCAGGCCTCCCGTTCGCCCACCTGCACGAGCTGTTTCCCGATTTTCGTCCCCTCGAACAGTCCGAGGAAGGCGTCGGGTGCGTTCTCCAGTCCCTCGACGACGTTCTCGCGGTACTCGATGTCGCCCGAGGCGACCCATCCGGAGAGCCGCTTCAGCGCCTCTCCCCACCGGTCCTCGTAGTCGCGGACGAGCAGCCCCTCGACGCGGGCGCGTGACTCGATGAGTTTCCCGAGTTTGCGCGGCCCAGTCGGCACCTCGGTGGCGTTGTACAGCGCTATCTGTCCGCAGATGGCCACCCGCGCCCGGACGTTCAACAGCGGCCAGACGGCGTCGGTGACGGGGCCGCCGACGTTGTCGAAGTACACGTCGATGCCGTCGGGACAAGCTTCCCGGAGCGCCGCGCTCACGTCCTCTTCCTTGTAATTGATGCCCTCGTCGAAGCCGACGGATTCGAGCCACTCGAGTTTCTCCTCGGCGCCCGCGATGCCGACGACGTGACAGCCGGTGAGGTCGGCGAGTTGGCCGACGACGCTGCCGACGGCGCCGGCGGCGGCGCTGACGACGACGGTGTCGCCGGGCGTCGGTTCGGCCACGTCAGTCGTTCCGAAGTAGGCGGTGACGCCGGGCATCCCCAACACCCCGAGCGCCGTCGAGATGGGGCCGTGTTCGGGGTTGACCCCTCGGAGGTCCCGGCCGTCGGCAATGGCGTAGTCGGCCCACTGGAGGTCACCGGTCACCACGTCGCCGGGCTCGAAGTCAGGGTGTTCGGAGGCCTCGACTTCGCCGACGACGCCCGCCTGCATCGGGTCGCCAACGTCCCACGGTTCGGCGTAGGATTCGGCGTCACGCATCCGCCCGCGCATGTAGGGGTCGACGGACATGTACAGCGTCCGGACGAGTACTTCGCCCCGCTCCGGGTCGGGAAGTTCCGTTTCGATTAGCTCGAAGTTCTCCATCGTCGGCTCGCCGACGGGTCGGCTGTCGAGTATCCACTGTCTGGTTTGAGTTGCCATGCTCGGAGGTCAGCCCCACCGGTGAAAGGGTTTCGCCCAACCGGTGGAGCCTTCCGGTACCGTCCCCTTCCGCCGGGCATGGACGCGGTTCGAGAGACGGTCCTCGCCCTGCGCTCGGAGGCCGAAGCGACCAAAGAGCGACGGCTGCTCGTCTGTACCGGCAGCCGTGAGGCCGGCTACACCGCCGCCCAAGCCGCTTGTGAAGCGGCCGACCTCGACACCATCGCGCTGTCGGAACGCGATATCGTCGGTCGTCGACTCTCCCCCGCTCGCGCCGACGAACTCCTCGGGGAGACCCACGACTGCGTCGTCGTCGACTGCCACGACGCCTGCCGGCCGAACGCCCTCGGCCGCGCCGCCGGCGCAGTCGACGGCAGTGGACTGCTCGTCCTCGTGGTGCCGCCGCTCGACCGCTGGCCCGACGAACGCGACGGGTTCGACGAAACCCTCGCCGTCCCCCCGTTCGGCCTCGACGACGTGGCCGGAACGTTCCGCCGCCGACTCGTCCGGACGCTCCGAGAACACCGCGGCATCGCTATCGTCGATGTCGACGCCGGAACGGTCGAAGCCGACGGACGAACCGACCCCTCGCCGAAGTTTGCCGAAGCCCCGTTTTCGCCACCCGATGACGCCGCCTTCCCGAAGTCCGTTTACGAGGCCTGTCTCACAGCCGACCAGCGCGACGCCGTCCTGGCCTGTGAGGCGCTCTCCGAACCGGGCAAGGCGGTCGTCCTCGAGGCCGACCGCGGCCGCGGGAAATCCAGCGCCGCTGGACTGGCGGCCGCCGCCCTCGCCGCCGACGGCCGGGACGTACTCGTGACGGCGCCGAACTACCGCAACGCTGCCGAACTGTTCGACCGCGCCGCCGAGATGCTGGGAGAACTCAACGCCCTCGTCTCCGACGGTCGAAGCGATGACGCCGCCCACGAACTCCGGGCCGAGGGCGGCGGCCGGGTTCGGTTCGCCCCACCTACCGACGCCAAAACGGAGACAGCCGACGTACTCGTCGTCGATGAGGCTGCGGCACTCCCTGTTCGCGTGCTCGAATCCCTGCTGTCGGTCGCCCCGAGCGTCTGCTTCGCGACGACGGTTCACGGCTACGAGGGCGCCGGCCGTGGCTTCGACGTTCGCTTCCGGGATACCCTCGACGACGAGCGGGCGGTCGACACTGTGACGCTCGGGGACCCGATTCGCTACGCCGCGGCCGACCCAATCGAGGTGTGGCTGTTCCGGGCGCTGTTGCTCGACGCCCGACCCGCGGTGGAGCCACTCGTCGCCGATGCAACGCCCGACGACGCGACCTACGAACGCCTCGACCCCGTGGCATTGGCCGACGACGAGAATCGCCTCCGGGAGACGTTCGGCCTCCTCGTCAACGCCCACTACCGCACCGAACCCGACGACCTCGCTCGCCTGCTCGACGCGCCGAACATCGCGTTGCGGGCGCTGACCGTCGACAGCCACGTCGTCGCGGTCGCACTGCTCGCTCGCGAAGGGGACCTCTCAGCGGAGACCAGACGCGAGATGTACGAGGGGGCCCGCGTCCGCGGGAACATGCTCCCCGACGTGCTTACGAGTCAACTCCGGGACATCGAGGCCGCCCGCCCGGTCGGATTGCGCGTGATGCGAATCGCGACACATCACGCCGTCCGCTCCCGTGGGTTCGGTTCACGGCTGCTGTCGGCAATCGAGGCCGAGTTCGACGCCGAGGGCGACCGGCCTCTCTCGGGCCGATTCGAGGCCGTCGACTACCTCGGCGTCGGCTACGGCGCGACGCCGGAGTTGCTGTCGTTCTGGGACGACAACGGCTACAGGACGGTCCACCTCTCGACGACCCGCAACGACACGAGCGGCGAGTACTCGGCGCTGATGGTTCGCCCGCTGTCGGACTCCGGCAAATCCCTTGCCGACCGACACGGGGGGTGGTTCCGGCGTCGCATCTCCGACGTTCTCGCGGACGCACTCGACGACACCGACCCCGATGTCGTCCGCGGCGCCCTCGCCGCGGCGTCGGGACCCGTCCGATTGGAACTGACCGACACCGAGTGGCGCGTCCTCGCAAGCGCCGCCTACGGGCCGGGACTGTACGACGTGGCTCCCGGTCCCTTCCGACAGGTGGCACTCCGGGCGCTCGTCGACGGGGCACTCGAGGACCCCGACGCCGAGCGACTCCTCGTCGTGAAAGTCCTGCAAGCGACGCCGTGGGAGCAGACGGCCGACCGCCTCGGCTACGTCTCCCGTCGGGAGTGTATGCGCGCGTTGGGTGACGCCTACCGGCCGCTCGTCGACCGCTACGGCACCGCGGCCGCCCGCGAGGAGGCCGACCGCTACCGGGAGTGACTTTTTCAACTGGCGAACCGACACTCGACCGATGGAGCACGACCACGCCGACCCCGACAGCGCGGGCCAACTCCACCACGTCGAACTGTACGCGGCCGATTTCGACGCCGCCGTCGATTTCTGGGAGTGGTTCCTCGGCGAACTCGGCTACGAACTGAAGAACGACTGGGCGGACGGCCGTTCGTGGAAAAACGACCCGACGTACATCGTTCTCGTGTCGGCCGACACCGACAACCACCCTTTCGACCGGACTACGCCCGGACTGAACCACCTCGCCTTCCATGCCGCCTCCCGCGAGCGGGTCGATGCACTCACCGAGGCCGTCCGGGACCGCGAGGACGCGACGGTACTGTACGAGGACCGCCATCCCTTCGCCGGCGGCTACTACGCGCTGTACTGTGAGGGACCGGAGGGCGTAAAGCTCGAAGTCGTCGCCCCCGAGTAATCGGCCCAGTAGCGTTATCCACTCGCCGCCAAACATCCGAACGTGCTCCCCGTCGACCCGCTGTACGTCGCCGTCGTGCTGCTCGTTGCAGCCGTCGCCGCCAGTTTCGTCCCCTTCGTCCCCGGCGGCGCGCTCTCTATCGCCGGCGTCGGCTACTACTGGTACGCCACCGGCGAGCCGAACCTCCTCGTCGTCGCACTCCTCGTCTCAATCGGCCTGCTGACGCTCGCCGTCGACTGGCTGGCCGGGGCGCTGTCGGCCCGATACGGCGGCGCCTCACTTCGGACGACGGCCATCGCCGCCGTCACCGGGTTCCTGTTGCTGTTCGTCCTCGGCCCGCTCGGCGTCGTCGTGGGCGTCGGCGGCACCGTCTTCGTCGCCGAGTACTACCGGCACGGCGACGTCGAGCGTGGACTTCGGACGGCGGCGTACGCCACGGTCGGGATGCTCGCCTCGTCAGTGATGCAGGCGCTGTTGTCCGGGGTCGTCCTCGTCGGATTCCTCCTCGCCGTGTTCGTCTGACCACAACGGCTGTTAGCCGGGGGGTCCTACGATGGGCATGGAGTGTACGGAACCGGACTGTGAGGAGACGGCAGCCGTCGAGCTCCACATCCCGTGGGCCGAAAACAGGGTGGTGTGTCCGGGACACGCCCGCGTTCTCGCCCGGCAGGACGGCGTCGTCGCAGACCCGCTGCCGGACGCCGGCGACGAGTGGCCCTGACCGATTGGTGTCGCTACAGCGACTTCTTCATGCAGGTAGCCGTCGAGGGACAGAACTCCTCGAACTCGCGTGTCTTTCGGACGGCATCGGGCGCCGATTCGCGGTCGATTTTCGTGTAGCCTCCTTCGGCGAAGAAGTCGGCGGCGGTCGTCGTGAGCAGGTACAGCGTGTCGACGCCGTCGGCGCGGGCCTTCGCCTCCAACGCCGCCCGGAGCGCCTCGCCGTAGCCCCGTCCTCGAACGCTCGTTTCGACGACGACCGACCGAAGGAGGGCGTCGTCGCCGGCTGATTCGATGCCGCCGACTCCGACTCGGTCGTCGCCGTCGAAAGCGACGTAGAACCACTCCTGGTTCGACCGAACGTCCTCGACCGGCAGGTCAGCCGCTGTCAGCAGGGTTTCGACATACTCGAGTGCCTCGGCGTCGGCGCCTCGAAGTCGCAGGCCGCTCTCGCTCATACGCGATTGTTTGGGCAGAGGGTGTAATACGGTATCGGCAAAAACGGCGGTCGCTGTGGCCTCCACTACCGTTACGCCAGCAGTTTCGCCATCATCACTTCGTCGAGGTACTCGTCGTCGATTTTGTAGTGTTTCTTCCGGATTGCCTCCGTCTCCCACCCGCGAGCCTCGAGGAAATCGATGGCGGCCTCGTTCGAGGAAGGGACGCTGTTGTACAGTTTCTCGAAGCCGTTGTCGAGCGCCCAGTCGACGCCGTGGTCGAGCAGTTTCGTCCCGATGCCGTGGCCGCGGTACTCGTCGATGACGCCGACGGTCAACTGCGCGGTGTGCTCGAGTTTCTCCAGTTCGGGGGCGTTGAGGTGGACCCACCCGACCACGTCACCGTGGACGGTCGCGACGAAGAACATCCGTTTTTGGAGTTCGTTGTGTCGCAACAGGACGTCTTCGCTTTCGACCACGTCGGCGACCGTCTCGCCCTCGATGTAGGTCTTATCGCCCAGCGCCTCTCGAATCGCGCCGACCAACCCGGTCAGGTCGTCCTCGCGGGCCGCTCGGATGGTGACTTCGAGTCCATCGTCGACGTAGGTCTCCTCGCTGTCGTCCTCGAAGGCGATTCGAAGGTCGCCCTCGTCAGTTTTGGAAACGATGCCGTCACGCCGAAGGACGGCGATGTGGTGGCCGAACGCCTCCGGACTCATGTTCAGTGCCCGACGCGTCTCGTCGTAGTCGGCCGTCCCGTACCGCTCGACGTACTCGTAGATGTCCTTGCGGTCCCGGTGGCTGAATTCGAGCTCGTCGGAGAACTGCATGAGGGTTGGTAGCACGAACCAGCATATAAAATTGTTGCCGGAGTCGAACTAGTTATATGTCGGTTTTCGATGCGCTCTGTGACCACGGCTTTCTGCGGTCTCTGTCCGGGACGTTCGTCAGCAGTATCGCGGTTTCACGGATGCTGTGGGTGTCGACGACCAGTTCTGCGGCCTCTCGGACGGTGAACGACGCCTCGAGGTCGACGCCGTAGCAGGCCGCATACAGGTCGAGCCAGTCGTTGAGCGCCCGCTCCAGCATGGCGAACTCGGCGTCGTCGAATCGGACCAGCTCGCCGGTCCGGGCTTCGATGTACAGCCCCACGACATCGCCGACGCCGTCGACGAGGTACTCGAGTGCGGTCTCCTCGTCGGGCGGGTCTACCGGCGGTTCGAACGACTCGCGGTCCCGTCTGGCCCGCTCGGACAGTTCGGCGATGCGGTCGCTGAGGTCGTCCATCTATCCGTCCTTGAACTCCACGCCCTTGCCGCCGGCCGGGTGTTCCCACTCCGTGTCGGCGACGACCGCGCAGGTACCGCACTCGACGCAGGGTTGGGTGTCGAGGCTGACGACCTTCTCCTCGCTGCCGTTGGTCTTGACGGTCTCCTCACGGTAACAGCCGCCGCCGAAGTCCTTCGCGCTGACCGGACAGGCGGCCACGGCGGCGCCGCTGGCCGCGAAACTGTTGTCGACCAACTCGATGTGGGGGTCCCCGACGTCGTAGGTCAAATCGCCGATTCGGTCGTCGAGTTCCGGCGGTTCGATGGTGTTTTCGGCGTCGATGCGTTCCCCGAGCACCTCCCCTACCACCCGCGGAACCGTCACGTAGGAGGTCCGGGTGTCCGGTATCATCCCCAACAGGAACGGGGAGTTGAACGCCCGCTCGATGGCGCCGTCGAAGAGTTTCACGCCGGCCCGGCCGACCGCCGAGTCGAGGACTCCGCCGGCTACTTTCGTCACCAGGTCGCTCTCCGAGAGGGTTCGAGTCATCCGGTACCGCTGGGGGCGGAGCTTGGCCATCACGCCCTCGTCGACGAGTTTCTTCTCGTAGAGGTCGCCCGCACTGTCGGGATTGCCACGGGATTTCGCCTCCGCGAACGCTTCGGCGGCCAAGCCGCCGGCGGTGACCGCGTGGTTCATTCCCTTGATTATCGGGCCCTGTGCCTGCATCTGTCCGGCGGCGTCACCGACCAGCAGTAGCCGACCCTGATGCGGCGAGGGGTTGGCCGCCTTCTTCGAGTCCGGGACCAGTTTCGCGGAGTACTCCCGCTCGTGGTACTCGCCGTCGAGCCACTGGTCCAACAGCGGATGTGTGAGCAGCGAATCGAGCAGTTCGTGCGGTTCGGCCTCCTCCTCGGTCAGCGAATCGAGGTGGAACACCGTCCCGATGGACAGCGAATCCTCGTTCGTATAGAGGAAGCCACCGCCGCGGACGCCCTGGAAGAGGTCCCCCGAAAACAGGTGGGCGACGCCGTCGTCCGATTCGACACCGAACCGGTCGTTGACGGCTCCGGGGTCCATATCGACGACGGCCTTGACGCCCTGGAACCACTCGTCGGGTTCCTCCCAGTCCATCAAGCCGGCGTCGCGTGCCAACTCGGAGTTGACGCCGTCGGCCGCGATGATGACATCGGCCGTAATCGGGTCGATTTCGTCGCAGGTGACGCCGACGATTTCTCCCTCCTCTCGGAGCAGCCCGTTGACCCGCACCTCGGTCAACAGTCCACCACCGGTGTCTCGGCACTTCTCGTGGACGCGTTCGGCGAGCCACGAGTCCATCTGCCGTCGGAGTACCGCGTCACACCACTCGGTGTCGTGGTGGTGGATATCCGAGAGGTCGAACGTCTTGACCTTCTCGCCGGCGAGGTTGTGAATGTAGTACTCCGAGATGGGTCGCTCGGCGGCTTCCTCGCGGAACCCATCGAAGATGCTGTCGATGGTGTAGGGCGCCGATTCCTCGGCGTAGATGAGGCCGCCCGAGACGTTCTTCGACCCGGCGTCGACGCCGCGTTCGAGGACGAGCGTTTCGACGCCTGCTTCGGCCAGCGTCGCCGCTGCCGCCGCTCCGCCGGGGCCGGCACCGACGACGACCGCCTCGAAGTGCTCGTAGTCGTCAGTCATCGCTCACCTCCGCGACCGCACGGGAGAACTCGCCCTCCTTGAGTGCCTCTGTCAGCCGCGGTAACACCTCGAAGAGGTCGCCCTCGATGTAGTAATCGGAGAACCCTCGGATGTCGGCGTCGGGGTCGGTGTTGATGGCCACGATGGTGTCGGATTCGTCCATGCCGACCTTGTGCTGGACCGCTCCGGAGATGCCGGCGGCGATGTAGAGGTCGGGTTCGACGACCTGTCCGGACTCGCCGATTTGCCGTTCCTCGGCGACGTAGTCCTCGACGTGGCCGTCGAACTGATAGGAGGCCGTGATGACCCCTCGGGAGAGACCGAGGTCGGCTTCCTCGAAGGCGTCGGCGAGTTCGAGACCCAGCTCCATTCCCTTCGTCGGGTCCTCGCCGATGCCGCGGCCGAGTGCGACGACGACCTCGTTGCCCGTCAGGTCGACACCGCCCTCCAGTTGGTCGTAATCCGTCACCTCGACGTGGAACCATTCCTCGGACAACTCGAGTTCGTGTTCGACTATTTCGCCCTCCCGTTCCGGGTCGGGGTCGGGCAAATCGAACGTTCCGGGAATGACGCTCGCACCCTGTGGGTGGAAGTCCCGGTGGGGTTTGTCGATACAGAGAATCGTCGAGTACTCGAAGCCCGAGAAGTCCGGTCGCGGCATGTGGAGGACGCGCTCGAACACCTTGTTGTCGCCCGGCGTCCCCGTCTTCGCCGGATTCGAGATGGTGGCCGAATCGATGTAGAGGTCCGAGCAGTCCGATGCCAGCCCCGAATCGAGTTCGGCCTGCACCAACGCCGAGAGGTCCCGGCCGTTGTTCGTCGCCGGGAAGACGGTGTATCGCGGTTCGTGATAGTCGCGCCACTCGAAGTCGCTGTCCCGACACATCGAACAGAAAATCTCGGTGTAGGGCTTGTGTCGGAACCGTTCGAGACGTTCGTCCTCTTGATAGACGACGCGGTCGGCGCCGTAGGCGACGGCCTCTTCGGCCAACTCCGAGACGTCTTCGCCGATGAGTACCGCGACGACGGCCTCGTCTTCGTCGTACTCCTCGTTGTAGCCGGCCATCAGTTCGCTGGCCTTCCCGAGAATCTCCTTGGAGGCGTCTATCAACTCGCCCTGTTGGGTCTCACAGTACACCCACATATCCCGGTAGTCGCCGTCGACGGTTCCCTCGACCCACCGCTTTTCCGACGTGGGGTGGTCGAGTTCGGGGTACTTCTCCTCCGGCGGGACGTACTCGACTTCCGCCGCCTCGCCGTCGTCGTCCTGTGTCAGGTCCTCGATTCGATTCTCGATTTGAGAGATGGCGGATTTCCGTTCCTTTCCGTCCCGTTCGCGTTCCAAGATGTCCTCGAGAACGTCGACGTCTTCGATGCCTCGAACGAGGTTCGCGATGTCCGCGACGGTCAGTTCGGTCAAATCAGCCTCGCTCGGGTCGGGCTCCTCGTCGTCCGCCGAGAGTTTCTCGATTCGGCCCTCGATGAGCGTCTTCACCGGGTCGCGGTCCTCCCCGCCTTCTTCGAGTTCGAGCATCTCCTCCAACTCATCGAGGTCCTCGACGTCCTTGATTTTCGGTCCCAGTTCCGCGATTTCGTGTTCGGTCGGGTCTACAGATACCATGGTCAGTCACCTGCCGCGAACGGCTCCATCTCCTCGAGTACGTTTCGCATACCTTCCTCGTCGTCCGGTGTGACCGTCGTCGCCTCGCGTTCGGAGGGTGCCTTCGGAATCGGGTCGACGCCGGAGACGATAGTCGGCGAGCCATCGAGTCCGATGTAGTCGGGGTCGAGATTGAGGTCCTCGTGGTCCCACACCGTCACGATGTCCTCGTAGTCCTCCGCGCGCCGTTGGGTCTTCTCGCGGAGTTCCTTGTGTTTGAGCCGGTGTTCGGCCTTCCGATAAGTCGGCTCGAACTCCGGGTCGGTGACGACGAACGCCGGGAGGTCGGCTTCGACGGTCTCTATCTCCTCGACGTCACCCTTGACCAGTCGCTTCGCCCGGAGCCGACCTGCCTCCTCGTCGATGTCTAGAGCGATGACGTGGGTGACAAGCGGCCAGCCGAGACACCAGTTCGTCTGGGGGCCGGTGTGGCCGGTCTCCCCGTCGGCACTCTTGAAACCCGCGAACACTAGGTCCGGCGTCTCCTCGAGTTTCTCGATGCCGGTCGCGACGGTCATGGCCGTCGCCCACGTGTCGGCGGCGCCCATCTCGCGGTCGGAGAGCAGATACAGGTCGTCGGCGTACACGTCCCGCATCCCCTCCTGGAGGATTTCCTTGTAGCCCGGCGGGCCCATGCTCATAAGCGAGACCGTCCCGCCGTGACGTACCTTCGTCTGTAGTGCCGCCCGCAGCGCGAACTTGTCGTTCGGATTCATCACCGTCGGCGTCTTCCCTCGTTCGAGGTGGCCGTCCTCGTCGAAGGACACTTGCCCTTCCCGGAAGTCGGGAACGCCTTTCGTCAACACGAGTGTGTTCATTGGTACCTCATCACCTGTGGCAAATACTGCTACCGCTCCCTAATAGTTGTTAGTGCGGAACGGAAGCGAAAAACGCGATAGAAGGCTATAGAGAGGGGCTACCCGAGGAGTGCGGCGAGGCTATCAGGTTCGGCCTGCACGACCGGGGTCGACGTCGATGGCGTCGACCGGACAGACGTCGACACACAGCATGCAGTCGATACACTGGTCCTCGTTGGTCGGATTGGCCTTGATTTCGCTCTCGGGGTGGTCCGGGGAGTCGACCCACTCGAATACGTCGACTGGACAGTCCTCGAGGCAGGCGCCGTCGGCGATGCAGATGTCGAAATCGACGGCGACGTGCGTGCCCCGAATCCCCAACTGCTCAGGCGGGTCGGTCGGCCCCCACACGTCGACGTCGTGTTCCTGCCCCTCGTTTTCTCGATTTTGCTCGAAGTTCGGGTCGATGGCCATTGCTACCTATCACCAACACTGGGCGGGACTTAAACGTTCCCGACGTTCAGGGATGTGCGAAGTAGGCGACGGTCTCCTCGTCGGCATGGTCGTCCACTCGCGCGAAGCCGATGCGCTCGAACTGGACGACGTCGTCCGTGTCGTAGTCGGCGAGCCCGGGTTCGGCGTGGCCGGTCTCGTCGCCCTCCATCGTCCGCAGTCGGAGCGGGACGTTCTCGTCGGCCGGCACCCAGTGGACCACGTCGACGCCCTCCTCCCGGACGATATCGAGGTCCTCGCCGGTGAACTCGAAGGCGTCGCGAGTGTGACGGACCGGACCGAGCCCCTTCAGCCAGACTCGCTTGCCGTTCGGCGGCACGTCCTCCGGTTCGACGAGGACGGCGCCGCCGACCGGAATCGACCGGTTCCCGCGGTCCTCGTGGTCGGGATGAATCGGCGGTTCGCCGACATCGGGGCCGCCGAGGACTGTCTTTTCGACGCCGTCGCGGACGAAGAAGGCACGGTCGGATTCGTCGTCTATCAGCTCGCGGTTCTTCGCGTACACCGACGACATCGCGAGGTCGACGTTCGAGGTGGACGTGCCGAGTTCCGTCATCGCCGCGACGATGGCCTCACCGCGGATGCCGCGCCGCCGTAAACTCGCGACGGTCGGCGCCCGGGGGTCGTCCCAGCCGTCGAGTTCGCCCGAATCGACGAGTTCCTTGATGGTCGACGTCGACATCTGCACGTCGTAGGCGTCTATCTGGACGTGTCCCCAGTGAAGCACCTCGGGGTACTCCCAGTCGAAGTAGTCGTAGACGAACCCCTGTCGCTTCGCCGAGTCCTGCAGGTCGATTCCCCGGATGATGTGGGTGATGCCGAAGAGGTGGTCGTCGATGCCGGACTGGAAGTCCAGCATCGGCCAACAGCGGTACTCCGACGCTTCTTCTCGCGGGTGCGGCGTATCGACCATCCGGAAGGCGACCCAGTCGCGCAGCGCCGGGTTCTTGTGTTCGATGTCGGTCCGAACGCGGAGGACCATCTCGCCGGCGGCGTACTCGCCGTCTATCATCGCCTCGAACTCCTCGTGGGTCGTCTCGGCGTCCTTCTCGCGGTGGGGACACGCCTCGGCGTCGTTTTTCAACTCCGAGAACGTCTCGCCGCTGCAACTGCAGGTGTAGGCGCCTCCTTCGTCGATGAGGTCCCGCGCGTAGTCGTAGTACGTTTCGACGCGGTCGGAGGCTTTGACGACCTCGTCGGGTTCGAAGCCGAGGTAGTCGATGGCGTCGAGAATCTCGTCGTAGGCGTCGAGGTCCGGTCGCTTCGTCTCGGGGTCGGTATCGTCGAAGCGACACAGCATCCAGCCGTCGTACATCTCCTTGTAGGTCCCGATGACGGCGGGCATCCGGGCGCTACCGAGATGCCACGGACCGTTCGGGTTCGGCGCCAGCCGCATCCTGACTTCGTCGTACGCTTCGACGTTCGGCAGGTCCGGCAACGGCTGGTCGTCTTCCTCGTCGTCGGCATCGAGTTCCTCGAGCCGTTCGGGAGCGAGTTCGGCGAGTCGCTCGCGTTGCTCCTCGGTCGAGCGGCCGTTGACCCGCTCTATGACGGGTGCGATGACGCCGGGAATCTCGTCGCTGTGTTCACGGAACTCGGGGTTCTCGCCCATCAGCGGCCCCATTATCGCGCCGACCTGTGCGTCGCTGTCGTGTTTGAGCGCGTTGAACAGCGCGGCCGTCTCGGCCTCGCGTTCGACCCGCTCTCGGAGGTCGTCGTCCATTGACGACGACTTCCCCGGGCAGCACCAAAACATCGTGGATTCCGACCGGGGGGAGCGGTCGGGGCAGGCCGTCGACTACTCCTGGCCGACCCGACGCTCCTCGTCGTCCCAGTACCGCTCTCGGAGTTCGTACTTCTGGACCTTGCCGGTCGCCGTCTCCGGGAAGTCGTCGACGAAATCGACGCTGGTCGGCGCCTTGTAGTTCGCCAACCGCTCCTTGACGAAATCGATGAGCCCGTCTTCGGCCAGGTCGGCTCCGGGTCGTTCGACGACGATGGCTTTCGGCGTCTCGCCCCACTTCTCGCTGGGGACGGGGATGACGGCGGCCTTCATCACGTCCTCGTGGTCGTAGAGGGCGTCCTCGACTTCGATGGAGGAGATGTTCTCGCCGCCGGAGATGATTATGTCCTTGCGGCGGTCCTGGATGGCGACCATGCCGTCCTCGTCGATGGTCGCGAGGTCGCCGGTGTGAAAATACCCCTCGATGCGGTCGCTGAACGCCTGCTCCGTCGCTTCGGGCTTGTTGAGATAGCGGTCCATGACCTGGTTGCCGTTGACGACGATTTCGCCGATGGTCGTCCCGTCTCGGGGGACGTCGTTGCCGTCCTCGTCGACGACCCGAACATCGGTACAGAGGGTCTCCGAGCCCTGTTTGACCTTCAGGTCACGACCGCGTTCGGCCAGCCGTCGGGGCGAGTTGCTGGTCGTGATGATGGGCGCGGTCTCGGTGAGGCCGTAGATGTGGATGATGCGCCAGCCGAACTCGTCTTCGACGGTCTCTATGGTCGCCGTCGCGGGGGCGCTCCCGGCCGTCGCGATGCGCACGTCACGGTCACCGGTCGTCACGACATCCCCGTCGTTGTCCTCGTGAAACTGGATGAGGTTGTTCAGCACCGTCGGCGCCCCACAGAGGAAGCTAACGTCGTACTCCTGGATGCGATGGAAGGTGTCGGCGGCGTCGAAGGTGCGCTGGCAGACGTGGGTCCCGCCGGTGCCCGTGATGGCGTAGGTGTGGCCCCAGCCGTTGCAGTGGAACATCGGCAGCGTCCACAGGTAGGTGTCGTCGTCGCGAATCTCCATGTGCTGGTTGAGGACCAGTGCATGCCAGTGTTCGGTCCGGTGGGTCCGAACGACGCCCTTCGGGTCGCCGGTGGTACCCGAGGTGTAGTTGATGCTCGCGTCGTCGTCCTCGGCGATATCCGGGCGGTCGGGTTCGGCGGTCGGTTGCCCCGAGAGTTGGTCCTCGTAGTCGTCCCACTCCCCGTCGATGCGGCCGGCCTCGTAGCCGATGAAGTGGTCGGCGGCTACGTCCTCACGGATGGGTTCGACCTCCTCGGCGAAGTCGTAATCCGCGATGACGACGTCGGCCGCACAGTCGTTGAGGATGTACTCCAGTTCGCCGGCGGTCAGCCGGTAATTCATCGGGACGAAGACGCCGCCGAGTTTGTTCGTCGCGTAGAGCGTCTCGATGAAGTAGTGGGTGTTCGGCGCCAAAAGCGCCACACGGTCGCCCTTTTCGACTCCGCGCTCCTCGAGGGCGTGGGCCAACCGGTTGACGCGGTCGTTGACCTCCGCGTAGGTGTATTCGCTCCCGTCGTGAGCGACGACTCCAGTCACGTCGTCGTAGATGTCGACGGCCCGGTCTAGGAAGTCCGTGGTGCGCATCTCTCGCTTCATGAGCCTTGTCGGTCAATATCAATCACGAACCTCAAAGCTCTTGTCACGAACCTGTCAGCAGATGGCGAACAGGCGGAACGAACCGCACCCTTTCGACTATCCGTATTCCACACTCCCGTCTCGGCGGATAGCCGGCGAATCGTCAGGGCATGGGCCCTCTGGTCGCGCTATCTTTTATAAAAAGTCGGGCGGCGTGTCTTTTTCATCGAGGTGGTTCGAGAGTCACCGTCGGTGAGCAACCGTGGAAAAAGGGGTCTTAGTACCCGCGCTCGACGAGGTAATCCGCGATGGATTCGAGCAGTTCGCGGGACTCACCGTCGGGAAGCACTTCGAGTCGCTCCTTGCCGCTCTCGACGAGGTCCTGTGCCATATCGCGGGCGAAGTCGATGCTGCCGGCGTTTTCCAGCGTCTCGACGGCGGCTTCGATTTCGGCCTCGGTCGGGTCCTCGGAAACGAGGCTCTCCACGTCGATGCCCTGGTCGCGAGCGTGCAGCGTGATAATCGTCCGCTTGCCCTCGATGAGGTCCGACCCACGCTGTTTCCCCAACGTGTCGCTGGGGACGGTCAAATCGAGGAGGTCGTCCTGAATCTGGAACGCCCGACCGATGTCGAGGCCGTAGCCGTGGAGCGCGTCGACAGTCTCGTCGTCGGAACCCAACAGAATGGCGGGTATCGACGCCGCCGCCGCATAGAGGACGGCGGTTTTGAACTCCACCATCTCGAGGTACTCATCTGTCGTCACGTCCCCACGGTTCTCGAAGTCAACGTCCAGCGCCTGCCCCTCACAGATTTCGGTACAGGTGGTGGCGAGTTCGTCGAGCGCCTCGACGCTCCGCTCGGCCGGTGCACCGGTGTCGAGCATGTATTCGAAGGCCTTCGAATACAGCGTGTCCCCGGCGAGGATTGCGGTTTCGAGGTCGTACTCGCGGTGGACCGCGGGGACACCGCGCCGAAGGTCGTCGTCGTCCATGATGTCGTCGTGGATGAGGGTGAACGACTGGATGACCTCGATGGATACGGCTGCTGAAAGTACGTCCACTTCCTCACCGGCGGGCGACGGGAACTCGCGGTACTCGGCGTCGAACGGTTCCACGCCGGAGATGGCCTCAGCAGTGAGCAGTAAGATGGTCGGCCGGAGTCGCTTTCCGCCCGCGTCCAGCAGGTATCGGGAAGCGGCGTACAGTCGCTCGGGTTTTTGAACCGGCAACTGCTCGGTAATCGCCTCGTTGACGATTTCTCGTCGCTCCGCAATCGCCGATTCGACGCGGTCTGAAGAGCTCATTCCGTCAGCTGAATCGTGTTCCCGTTCTCGGTGATGTGGAGGTCTCGACCGACGCTGTAGCCCTGATTCCGCGCGAGGTCGACGTACGGCGAGAAGCCCTTCATGTCTTGGTGGGCCGGGATGATGTTCTGGGGCTGGAGCGCTTCGAGCATCTGGAAGTGGCCCTCGGTGTTGAGGTGCCCGGAGACGTGGATGTCGTCGTAGATGCGGGCGCCCTGCATGCCGAGCAGTTTCTCGGCCTGGTAGCGCTGGCCTTCGTTGGTCGGCTCGGGGATGACCCGTGCCGAGAAGACGACTTTGTCGCCGTTGTCCAGTTCGTACGGCGTCTCGCCGCGGGCCATCCGGGTGAGCATCGCTCGTGGTTCGCCCTGGTGGCCCGTCACGACGGGGAGGTAGTTCTCCTTGCCCTCGTTCATGATGCGCTTGAACGTTCGGTCGACGGACTTCCGGTGGCCGTACATCCCGAGGTCACTCGGGAAGTCCACGAAGTCCAGCCGTTCGGCAGTCCCGGAGTACTTCTCCATCGAGCGGCCCAACAGAACCGGTTGGCGGCCGATGTCCTCGGCGAACTCGACGAGGGACTTCACGCGTGCGATGTGGGAACTGAACGTGGTGGCGACGATGCCGCCGTCGTAGTCCTCGAGGGAGTACAGCACGTCCTTCAGTTGCTCGCGGGCGACGGACTCGGAGGGCGTCTTGCCCTTCTTGCCGGCGTTGGTACAGTCCTCGATGTAACAGAGGACGCCCTCGCCCTCGCGACCGATTTCCCGGAACCGCTTCATGTCGATGGGGTCGCCCAACACGGGCGAGTGGTCCATCCGCTTGTCGAGACCGTAGACGACCGCGCCCTCCGGCGTGTGGAGCACGGGGTTGATGGCGTCGATGATGGAGTGGGTGACGTTGACGAACTCGAGTTCGCACTTCTCGCCGATGGACATCGTGCTGCCGGCTTCCATCTCGACGAGGTCGTTCTGGACGCCGAACTTCTCCTCGCTCTCGATTTGCTGTTCGACCAGTGCGATAGTGAACGGCGTGGCGACGATAGGTGCGTCGTAGCGGTGGGCGAGCTTCGAGATGGCGCCGATGTGGTCGAGGTGGCCGTGGGTCGGTACAATGGCCTGTACGTCGCCCTCGATGTCGCTCATCACGCGGTCGTCCGGGATGGCCCCCATGTCGATGAGGTCCAGACTGTGCATCCGTTCGGTCTCGACGTTGTCGTGGATGAGCACCTTCGAGAGGTTCAGACCCATGTCGAAGATGACCACGTTGTCGCCTGCCCGTACCGCCGTCATCTGTCGTCCGACTTCCTCGTAGCCGCCGATTGTCGCGATTTCTACTTCCATAGTTGAGAGCCGAGAGACCGCTCTCCGGACTCACGAACGAGCGACCGGCTTCCGCAGGGCCGTCTATGACGGACGCGACACCGACCGATTCGGTGGGCCGGCGGTCGGAACCGACGAGGCAACCGTCGCGGCAACGCCGCCACGTTCCTGCCCAGTCGACCGTCTCCCGCCAGCGTCTGCCGGTCGCCCATACGTGTCCGGGGCGACCGTTGCTCGGTTATCCGAAGCTTCTATCTCTGGGGTTAAAAAGTACGTGGGTCGGACGAACTCACGCTGTAGCGTCTCTCCGCCGGCGATTACGGTGGAAGCGCCGTCGCTGCCACCACTCCGAGACCGACGAGGGCGACGAGTCCGCCTGCCCCGGCGTACAGCAGCCAATCCCGTCTATCCGCGACGAGCTCCGACTCGGTGCTGTCGGCGACGAGGAACAGCTCCGCGTCGGGGTGGCCGTCGTCGGCCGACTCGACCAACTCGAAGTCGTTGGCTCCGAACGTCTCCGCGCCGACTCGGGTCGCAGTTCCGTGGACGTACACTTCGTCGCCGGGGTTCAGGAGTCGTTGATGATATTTTCGGTCACCGACCTGCGTTCCCCAGTCGAGGGCCTTGATGAGTGCCTCGTCGGGGTCACCGGGCGTCGAATCGAGGTCGAGAAACCGCTGTATCGCCTCGGGTGGATTCTCGTCGACGCCAACGTGAGTTGTCCCACGAGGACCGGAGAGTTCGACCGTCGCCTCGCCCGGTCGAACCAACACGCGGTCGGTGCCGTCGTCGACGTAGAAGGGCGTCGTCACGGTCCCCTGTCCCTCGGTTCGCCAACTGGAGTGTTTCCCCGACTCGTCCCACTCCTCGATTTCCCACTCGGCGAGGAGACACGATTCCTCGGAAAACGGTGCCGGGAGCGGGCCATCGTCGCTCCGTTCTGCAGTCCCGACCACTTCGGCCGGCCCTGGAGTCAACCGCAACACGTCCGTCGTCTCGGTGCCCGCGATGACGCTTCGCTGTCGGCGCCGGCGCCAGCCGTATCCGACGCCGAGAACGCCCACGGCGAACAACAGCGAGCCGAGAACACCGACGACGAGGCTCACGCCGAACCACCACGGATGGAGGGCATAGATGGCGGTCGGAGCGGGAGGGAAATCAAACCCTAGTACGGCGACGGCAACAGCAGGTGCCCGCCGTCGACGGCATAGTAACTGCCGGTGACGTACGCCGAGGCATCCGACGCGAGGAACACCGCGAGCGGTACGCAGTCGCCCGCGGTCCCGAAGCGGTCGGCCGGGACGGTGTCGAGTATCTGCTCCGGGAGCGCGCCGCCGGCCGCTTCGGTGACGCCCTCCGTCTCGATGATACCCGGTGCGATGGTGTTCGCGCGGACGTTGTACTTCGCCCATTCGCTCGCGACCGTCTGCATCAGGTTGTGGACGCCGGCCTTCCCGGCCCCGGAGTGGCCGTGGAACGGCGCGCCGTGGACGGAGTTCGTCGCCCCCATCGCGATGATGGAGCCGCCGCCGTTGTCTATCATGTAATCGCCGACGCTCATCGTACAGTAGGCCGTCCCGTCGAGGATGGTGCCGACGACGGCCCGCCACCCGTTCGCCGAGAGGTCCTCAAGTGGCGTCAGGAAGTTCGCGCCGGCGTTGTTGACGAGAATCGAGATGTCGCCCAGTTCGTCGAGAACCGTATCACGCATCGCGTCGACCTCGTCTTTCTCGCGGATGTCGACGGTCGTCGCACAGGCGTTCTGGCCCTTCTCCTCGACGGCTTCGGCGACGGGTTCGAGGTGGTCCATGTCCCGAGAGGCGACGGCCACGTCGGCGCCGTGGTCGGCGAAGGCCAGCGCCATCTCCTCGCCGATACCGGTTCCGCCGCCCGTGATGAGCGCGGTCTCTCCGTCCAGCAAGTCGTCAGCGAAGATGTCGGTACTCGGTGGCGTCTCCGGCCAATCGTTCGGCATGCGAACAACCCCCGCAGGGAGCCAGTATTAATCCGTCGTCTCCCACTACCGGGGGATTAATACGGGCGTCAGAAATCGTCCCGAAGCGACACCTTGTCGATTTTCCGCGTGGAGGTCTTCGGCAACGCCTCGACGAACTCGATGCGGCGGGGGACCTTGTAGTCGGTCAACCGGCCACGACAGTGCTCTTCGACATCGTCGGCCGAGAGTCCGTCCCCGACGACGACGGCGGTGACCGTCTCGCCGAGTCGGTCGTGTGGCGTCCCGATGACGGCTACCTCGACGACGCCGTCGAGTTCGTAGATTACGTCCTCGATTTCGCGGGGATAGACGTTCTCGCCGCCGGTGATAATCATGTCGTCGATGCGGTCCTCGACGAAGAGGTGGCCGTCCTCGTCCATCCGGGCGATGTCGCCCGAGCGGAGCCACCGTTTGCCCTCCCGCCGAACGAAGGCCTCCTCGTTCTTTTCGGGCATCCGGAAGTACCCCGGCGTGACGGTGTCGCCGTGCCACAGCAGTTCGCCCTTCTCGTCGGTGCCGACGGCCTCGCCCGTCTCGGGGTTCTCGATGCGTACGTCGACGACCTCCGTCGCCGGCGGGCCGATGCTGCCTGCTTTCCGAACGTCTTGTCCGGGTCGGTTGATAGCTGCCAGCGGTGTCGTTTCGGTCATGCCGTACCCCTCCAAGAGCGTCACGCCGAAGGTCTCCTCGACGGTCTCGATGCGCTCTTTCGGCATCGGCGACCCGCCGACGCCAATCAATTCCAGCGAAGAGAGGTCGTAGTTGGACACGTCCCGCTCCAGTAAGTCGATGACCATCGTCGGAATGAAGAAGGCGTAGGTGGCGTCGTGTTCGGCCATCGTCGCGAGGGCGGCGTCGGGGTCCCACTCCGGCAGGAAGTGGTTCTCCGCGCCGACGGTCAAAAGCGGCGTCGTCGAGACGTTCAGCCCCGAGACGTGGAACAGCGGACACACCGTCAGCGTCGTCGTGTCCTTCGACCACCCCATCGCCTCGACGAGGCCGCGGGCGTTCGTTCCGAGGTTCCGGTGGGTGTGTTTGACGCCCTTCGGCCGACCGGTCGTTCCGCTGGTGTACATCAACTCCGCGAGTTCGTCCTCCTTCCGCGGATAGGCGTCGTACTCGGTGTCGGCGGCTCCGACGAGTTCGCGGTAACTGTGACCCTGTTCGCCGTCGGCGACGATGAGGTGTTCCAGCGACGGCACGTCCAATCCGGCGAGCACGTCCTCGAACTGGCCGTGTGTCACCGCCGCGACCGCCCCCGAATCCTCCAGTACGTACTGTATCTCCTCGCCCTGAAAGCGCATGTTGATGGGGAACGGAATCGCACCGCGTTTCATCGCGCCCAGATACGCGGTCATGAAGCCGATACTGTTCGGCAGGTACAGCGCGACCCGGTCGCCCGCCTCGACGCCGAGCGATTCTAAGGCGTTCGCGAAGGCATTGGTTTCTCCGGCCAACTCCGCGTAGGTGACTTCCCGCGTGTGGTCGGTCATCGCCAGTCGGTCGGGTGCACTGCGAGCTATCGCATCGACGTGGGTGGCAAAATTCATGCTGTGTGCTAGTATACATCATTATTGATTAGTGTTACGCCACCACATCTTCCGGCAGTACCTGCGAACGTCGGCAGGATTAAACTCTAATACTCGTTGGTAGTTTCATGGTTAACTTCGGCTTTTCCGAACAGGAACGCGCCGTCAGGCAGACCGCCCGCGAGTTCGCCGAGAACGAGATTGCCCCCGTCGCACGTCACCACGAGGAGACCGGCGAGTGGCCCGAGGAGGTCTGGGAGAAGGCGGTCGATGCGGGACTCGTCGGTGGCACCATCCCGGAGGAGTACGGTGGTGCCGGCCTCTCGCAGGTCGAGACGTGTCTGTTCATGGAGGAGATTTGCCGCGTCGACGCGGGCATGCTCGCTGCCATCGGCACGGAGTTCGGCACCCGGATGATTCGGGAGTACGGCACCGACGAGCAGAAGGAGTGGATTCTCCGCGGCGTCGCCGAGGGCGACCTCATCGGCGCGCTCGGCAACACCGAACCGAACCACGGCTCGAACGCCGCCGGCATCGAAACCACCGCCGAGAAGGATGGAGACGAGTACGTCATCGACGGCGTGAAGACGTTCATCACTCACGGCACCATCGCGGACTACGTGTTGACGATGGCCCGTACTGGTGGTGAGAGCCACGGCGGCATCTCGGCGTTCATCGTCGAGACCGACCGCGACGGTTTCGAGGTCGAAAGCGAGATTCACAAACTCGGCTGGAACGCGAGCGAGACGGCGCAACTCCGCTACGACGGCGTGCGCGTCCCAGAGGAGAACCTCGTCGGCTACGAGGACGCCGGGTTCTACCAACTCATGGAATTCTTCGAGGAGGAGCGCGTCGGCATCGCCGCACAGGCCCTCGGTATCGCACAGGGCTGTCTCGAGGAGACCATCGATTACGTCTCCCAGCGCGAACAGTTCGACCGCGAACTCCGGGAGTTCCAGGCCGTCCAGCATAAGGTCGCTGACATGGGGATGAAAGTCGAACTCGCTCGTCGGCTCGTCTACGACGCCGCCCAGCGCGTCGACGACGGCGAGAAGCCGACCAAACTCGCCTCGATGGCGAAACTGTACGCCAGCGAAATCGCCGAAGAAGTCGCCAGCGACGCCATCCAACTCCACGGCGGCAACGGCTACACGACCGACTATCCGGTCGAACGCCACTATCGGCACACGAAAATCTACCAAATCGGCGAGGGTGCAAGCGAGATTCAGCGCAACATCATCGCCAAGGAACTGCTCGACTTGTAGTCACGCGGCAGACATCTCGATTCCCTCCACCGTCACGTCGATACTGACTCGTCCCTCCGCTTCCAGGTGTCGCAGGTACTCGTAGACGACGAGCGTCAAGAACGGCGCCCGCGCCCCGTCGACACCGAGTTCTCGGGCGACGAACTCCCGTGCGTAACACGGGCCATGCCCGTCGAGAAAATCGAGCAGTCGGCGTTCTGTCGCCTCGGCGTTCGAAAGCGAGGCTTCGATTCGCGCCACCGGGTCGTCCATCGGTGGGCCGTGCATCGGCACCAGCGTTTCGGGGTCGAGGTCCCGAATCCGCCGTAGCGACTGCTTGTAGTCGCCTACGTCACCCAACAGCGGACCGTACTGGAAGCGGCCGTCGGGGTCGACGAGGTCCCCCGAAAACAGCGTTCCGCTCGGCTCGTGATGAAAGGCGAGGTGTGGGTCGGCGTGGCCCGGCGTCGAGACGGCCGTCAGTTCGTAGTCGCCACAGCGTACCGTGTCGCCGTCGCTCAGTCGGCGTTCGACGCGAATCCGTTCCTCAGCGTAGTCGTCGCGGATTGGAAAGTACACATCCCACGTCGAATCGTCGGCATCGAATCCACCGAGCAGTCGCGTCATCTCCTCGCGGGCACGCTCCAGGTAGCCGGCGTAGTCGTGGAGGATATCGACCGACTCTTCGGGGACTATGTGAGGCAACTCCGACAGCGCGTCGATGGTCTGGGAGCCCCCGACGTGGTCGATGTGGGGATGTGTAATCAACACGCGCTCGATACCGGCCAGTTCGTCGTCGAGGGCGGCGACGACGGCCTCTCGCGAGACGGGGTCGACGTGGCCGGTGTCGACGAGCGTATTGCCGATTCGGAGGACGTTGACCCCGCCGTACAGCGGTTGTGTGAACTCGAAGCGTTCGTACTCCATCGTCCGGTCAACGGCGCCGGGACCGAAAAGTGCTCTCTGGTATCGGGACCCACACTTATGCCGAGGCGCACACAGCAACGGCTATGAACCTCTACGAGCGCTTCGCACGACAGGCACGAAGCAACCCCAACGTCTCCGCGGTCGTCGACCCAGACGGCGAGGACATCACCTACGCTGCCCTCGACGAACGGGCCAAGTCCGTCGCCGCGTTTCTCGATAGTCGGACGGAACCCGGCGACCGCGTGGCAGCCTACATGCTCGACAATCCGACGGTCGTCGCTGTCGCGCTCGGAGCGTGGCGCGCCGGCTGTGTGTTCACGCCGGCCAACTACCGCTTCGGGGCGGAGGAGGTGGCGTACGTCCTCGACGACGTGGCTCCGGAAATCGTCGTCCACGACGCCGTCTTCGCCAGCACGGCCGAGGACGCTCTGGAAGCCGCCACCGTCGAACCGACCGTCCTGCAGGGTCACGCCGGTGCGTTCCGCTCCGAAGCGTTCGGTGCCCCCGAAGACGCCCCCGACCCGACGACGCGGCTGGACGACGACACCGCCATCGTCATGCACACCTCGGGCACGACGGGCGACCCGAAGGGCGTCGTCCAGACCCACCGCAACGTCGGTGCGCAGGTCGACGCCGGCATCTCGACGTACGACGTGACGCCCGATGACACCGCCGTCGTCTCCGTGCCGCTGTTCCACGTCGGCGGGTTCCACGGCGCGACGCTGATGGGGCTGTTCACCGGTGGGTCCGTCGTCATCCATCCGGCGTGGGGCGCCGCCGAGTGGGCACGGCTCGTCGCGGAAAGCGAAGCGACCATCTCGGGGCTGGTACCGGCGATGATGGTCGACGCACTCGGCGACGAGTCCGCCCGCGAACACGACACCTCGTCGCTTCGGATGTGTTTCTACGGCGGGAGCCCCGCCGCCGAAGCGACGCTGCAAGAGTTCGAGTCGGCCTTCGGCGTCGACGAACTGCTGAACTACTACGGCCAGACCGAGGCAGCGGGCCTGACCGTCGCAGGGACACCCGAGACGCCTCGGACAGAGGGCGCACTCGGACGGCCGGTCCCGACCGTCGAGACACGGGTGGTCGACCCCGAAACCGGCGAGGACTGTGACGAGGGCGAGGACGGCGAGCTGTGGCTCCGCGGCGACAGCGTCATGCCGCGCTACTGGGAGGCTCCCAACCGGACCGACCGGGCCTTCGACGGCGAGTGGTTCCGCTCCGGCGACGTGGTCCGACGGGAAGACGGGACACTGTACTTCGTCGACCGTCTCGACGATATCGTCCTTTCGGGCGGGGAGAAGGTCGCACCCTCCCGCGTCGAGAGCGTCCTCTCCGAGATGGACACCATCGACGCCGTCGCCGTGTTAGGCACGCCGGACGAACGCCTCGGTGAAGCCGTGACCGCTGCAATCGTCGGGGGCGACGAACTGACAGCCGACGCCGTCGAGTCCTTCTGTGACGACCACCCGGGACTCGCCGGCTACGAGAAGCCACGACGCATCGAGTTCGTCGACTCCTTCCCGCGGACCGGAAGCCAGAAAATCGACAAGACGGAACTGGCCGAACGGTTTGGATAGCTAACAGGCGGTGTCGCCGCTCCCCGACGCCACACCGCACGGTATCCGACGGCGCCGGGGCCGTTCACTCGGGCACGGGGCGTTTGGTACCGGCTTCGAATAAAAACCTTCAGCCGATTCGAGTGCCCGGTTGCCGTCCGTCGAGGAACGCCTCGAGACCGTCGATGCCGAAGACGTAGGCCTCGGCGTCGAGTTCGAGCAGTTGGCGGACTTTTCCGGCCATACCGCCGGTCACGTCCGTCTCGTCGCTCCCGCCGAGGGCGTCGGCAACGGCTTCGAACGAGTCGATGTGTGCGATGACCTCGCCGGATTCGTCGTAGACGCCCGGCACCGCCGAACACACGCCGACGCGGTCGGCATCGAGCGCAGAGGCAAGAGCGACGACCAGTTCGTCACCCGAGAGGATGGTCGCCCCTTTCTCGTCATGGGCGATGACATCGCCGTGGAGAACCGGGACGAACCCTTCCGCGAGCATCGTTTCGACGTGGCCCGTGGGTGCATCAAGGCGCCCGTTGGCGTCCCGTGAGGCGACCGATAACGGATGTACCGGTAGTGCGGGCGTCCCCTCCCCCGAGAGACCTTCCACGACGGCCGCGTTCAGCCGCTTCATCGCCCCGTGGATGGCTCGAACCGCTTCGTCGTCGTGCGTCCCGTCGGTCGTCGAGACGCCGTGTTCGGCGGCGTGATGGTGGCCGAAACTCCCCCCGCCGTGGACGACGACGATGTCTTCCCGTCCCGCGAGGGCCTCGACGGCGACGCCGAGGTTCGCCACGTCGACGGCTTCCGTGCCGTCCTTTTCGGTGATGACGCTCCCGCCGAGTTTCAGTACCGTGGTCATGATTCGGGTTCCGCTCTGACACCTTCGGTGTCCAACTCCGCCCGGAACGCCTCCTCACAGCCAGGGGTGTACTCGAGGGCGGTGTGGGTCTGTTCGGTGCGGTCCAGGGCAACGATACAGCCACCGCCACCGGCGCCCGTGAGTTTCGCTCCGAGAGCATCGGCCTCTCGTGCGGCCCACACCATCGTGTCCAGCGTCCGTGCCGAGACGCCGAGTGCCGACAGTAGACCGTGGTTGAAGTCCATCAGTCGACCGAGTTCCTCGATGTCGCCGTTCCGGAGCGCGCCCTCGCCGTTCCGAACGATGTCGCCGATGGCCTCGACCGTGTCGGCGGCGAAGCCGTACTCCTCTTTGAGGGCCCGGACGCCGGCGACGAGTTCGCCGGTGTCACCGGTTCCGCCGTCGTAGCCGATGACGAAGGGGAGATTGGGTGGGTCCTCCAGCCGTCGGCAGTCGTCGCCCTGCACGCGGACGGCCCCGCCCATCGCCGAACAGAACGTGTCGGCACGGGAGGCTTCGCCGTCCTGTACCTCGTGTTCGACTTGATAGGCACGGTCTGCCAGTTCCTCGGGAGCGAGGTCGGTCCCCAGCGCCCGCGTCGCAGCGTCGATGCCGGCGACGACGACGGCAGCAGAGGACCCCAATCCGGCACCGAGCGGAATGTCGCTCTCGACGGTGATGTCGAAGCCCGTTTCGGGCGCGTCGGCGACCTCTCGGGCCTGTTCGACGGCGCCATCGATGTAGCCCATCGCCGCCTCCACGAGCGGCGTCGGAACGTTCACGTCCGGTCGGTCGTCGGCGTCGCCGCCCCACGTCACCGTGAAGCCGTCGAGCGTCAGGTCCTTGGCCTGCACGCGGAGGCGGTCGTCGTCGCGGGGG
>NZ_WPCC01000057.1 GCF_009741925.1 Natronomonas sp. CBA1123 | reverse complement strand
GGGGGGAGCCTCGCCGCCGCACTCGCCACCGAGATTCGGGACGGCGAGGTCGACGACGAGGACCTCGAGGAACTCCGCGACGCACTCGGTGTCGAGGCCGACGCCGGTGGGGCGGCGGCCGCGAGCGGTGCCGTCGACGCAAGAATCGAACGCCTCCAGTCCGAGGTCGCCGACCTGCAGGCGTACACCGACGCGTTGGAGTCGTTCCTCGACGAGAACGGCGACGCACAGACGCTCATCGAGGGGTTCCGGACGGAACTGGAGGACACTGGTGGGCGAGTCGACGACATCGAAGACCGCGTCGATTCGACGCTCCAAGAGGTCGAAACGCGGGTCGAGGAGGCCACCGACGAAATCGAGGAGACCATCGAGGAGCGGGTCACCGACCACGTCGAAGAACTCCGTGCCGACATCGAAGCGCTCGAAGCGCAGGTCGAAGACGGTGTCGACGACGAGCGTCTCGAGGCCATCGAGGAGGACATCTCCGACATCGAGGACGAACTCTCCGACGTCTCGGAGATGCGCGAGCGACTGACCGCGGCGTTCGGTACGCCCAGCGACGACGAGTAGCCGCCGCGACCGGCTGATTTCGCTTTCGGTTCCGTTTTATCGGTCGAGTTCCTCACGCCGACAATGACGACTATCCGTGTTGCCGTCCCGCGGAAGGGACGCCCCCTCGAGGCCGTCCTCGAACGGGTCGCCCGCTTCGCGGGCGTCGAAGACGCCGCCGACGAAATCGCTTCGACGCTTCGCTACGAGAAGGCGGTCACGAAGGGCAACCAGACCGCCGAGGCCGGCGTGTACGACCGTCTCAAATCCTACAGCGACACCGACCGCTACGCACCCGAGTACACGCTGTTCCGCGATGGCCGCCCCGGGATGCCACGACGGGTCGTCTTCGACAGCCTGATGGTCGATTTGGGCGACGACGACCTCCAGTTGGTCGGCCGCGAGGAGCCGTTTCGCGCCCTCCGGAAACACGAGTTCGCACTCGGTTTCGACAGTGCGGACCTCGTCTTGGAGGAGGTCGTCCAACTCACTCCCGAACCTCTCTCGACGCTTTCGGAACTCAACGACCGCATCGACCCTCACGACACCGACGTTCGCGTCGTCGGTGGTCTCGGCGATACGGTGTATCACACGCTGTTGTCGACGCCGGACATCGCAGAGACCGCGACGCGTGAGTTCGTCGAGTCCTACGAGGGGCCGCTGTGTATCTCCCCGCGGTACGAGCGACTGGTCGAGGCCGTGTTGGGGACGCGTGCGATGGAGGGCATCGAGTTCCGGTATCCGGGCGACCGCGAGGAGGAGGCCGCCATCTCCTCGGCCGGCCTCGGCGTCTATCTCACCGTCACAGGGTCGACCGCCCGTGACCACGGTCTCCGCGTTGGAGAGGAACTATTCCCGAGCGAGACCGTCTTGCTTCGGAACCCGGCTGAGACGGTCGCGGAAAGCGAAGCCGTCGCGAAACAGCTCGTCGGCGGTGCCGAAACGGTCGTATAGGGCCGCTATCGGGTTCGACCCCAGTGTCTCGGTGCGATTTCCCGGAGGACGTACCCCTCGATTTTCCGCAGGTGTTCACCGACGGTCGTGGCCGTACAGTCGAGTTCGTCCGCGATGTCGCTGTAGGTCGCTCGACGGGGGTTGTCGTAATACCCCATCTCCAGCGCCGTCAGCAGCGTCTCCCGCTGCCGGTCGGTGAGGTCGGTGAACAGCCGCTCGGTGCCGGGGCGGTACTCGCCGGTCTTCTCGACGGTCACCTGTGCGCCCTCGGGGGCGGCACCGAACGCCGACTGGAGGGACTCGGCGGTGCCGATGAGTCGGACCTGCAGTTCGTCGTCGTCGCTGAACTCGATGGGCGTGTCGACGACGACGCTGTGTTCGTTGGCGACGGTGAGCAGGTCGTAGGCCACGTCGCTCGGGTCGTGGTGGGTGTAGACGAGGGTGTCGTCCCCGAGGTGTGCGGTTTCGGCGGGGTGGTCGTGTTCGGCGTGTAAGGCGTCGACGCGCTCTTTGGGGCCGTATATCTCGTAGAGGACGACCATCGTGTCGTCCGACAGGAGGTTGATGTGGTGTATCGGCCCGTGACACAGTTCGGGGTCCGCGGCGACCAGTTCGTCGAACTCGTGGAACCACCTGTCGCCGGGCCGAATCTTCAGTTCGACGTACTCCATATGGGGTTGTTTCAGTACAGTAATCTCTTCGTAAAGTGCCTGCCTCCGGATATTCCCCATGTTTTATGTTGAACGTCACTCGGTCCCTTTCGCCGCTGTCGGAACGGTTAGGAGCGGCGCCGCCGGACCCGACCCTGTGGAGGAAACCGTCGCCTGGCTTCGGGAGCGCCCGTACTACGAGGGACAGATACGCGCCCACGAGACGTTCGATCCCTCCGAGGCAGTCTTTTCGGATATCGACCTGCCGGCCCGCCTCCGAGAGGCGCTCGAAGCCCGCGGTATCGACCGCCTCTACGGCCACCAGGCGAGGGCAATCGAAGCGGTCCGAGGCGGCGACGACGTCGTCCTCGCGACGGAGACGGCGAGCGGCAAGAGCCTCGCCTACACCGTTCCGGCCTTCGAGCGGGCGATGGACGACCGCGCGACGACGCTGTATCTCGCCCCGCAGGTCGCACTCATCAACGACCAGACCGAGTCGCTGTCGGCGCTGGCCGACGAACTCGGGTTCGCCAGCGGCGTCACCGTCGACCAGTACACGGGCCGGCAATCCCGGAGCGAGAAGGCCGCGATTCGGGAGCGCCAGCCGACCGTGCTGTGCTGTACACCGGACATGCTGCACTACGGGCTCCTCCCGCACGCCCGCCGGCTGTGGAAGTGGTTCTTCGAGCGGCTCGAAACCGTCGTCGTCGACGAAGTTCACGAGTATCGCGGCGTGTTCGGTAGTCACGTTTCTCTGGTGTTTCGACGGCTCGCCCGCCTGTGTTCGGAGTTCGGTTCTGACCCGGAGTTCGTCTGCTGTTCGGCGACCATCGGCAACCCAATCGAGCACGCGGCGACGGTGACCGGCCGGGACCCCGACGGCATCCGACTGGTCGACAGCGACGACAGCGAGTCGGGGCCGACCCACTGGCTGTTGTGGAATCCGCCGGAGTACGGCGACGGCGATGGCTGGGGGAGCGGGCGGCGCAAGTCGAGTCACACCGAGGCCGAACGGCTGTTCTGTGACCTCGTCTCGAAGGGCCATCAGACGCTGGTGTTCACCGGCTCCAGACAGACCGCCGAACGCTACGCCACCGAAAGCGCAGGCACGCTTCGGGACCGCGGAGCGTACGACCTCGCCGACGGCGTCGCGGCGTATCAGGCGGCGCTGTCGGACGACCGCCGACGCGAGATAGAGCGTGGGCTCGATTCCGGGGCGATACGCGGCGTCTGGAGTACGAACGCCCTCGAGTTGGGCGTCGATATCGGCGGTCTCGACGCCGTCATCCTCGACGGCTATCCGGGGACGCGGATGGCGGCGTTCCAGCAGGGTGGCCGTGCCGGCCGTGGGACCGACCCCTCCCTCGTCGCTCTGGTGGCCGGCGAGGACCAACTCGACCAGTACCTGATGTCGAACCCCGAGTCGTTCTTCGAGGGGGACCCGGAGAAGGCAGTCACCAACCCCGAAAACGACCGAATCATGCCCGCCCACGTCAGGTCTGCGGCCGACGAGTCGTGGCTCCGACCCGACGACGACCGGTACTTCGGGCCGCGGTTTCCCGAGGTGGTCGCCGACCTCACCGACGAGGGGGTACTCTCGCGTCGGGAGACGAGCGAGGGCGTCCGGTGGCTGAACGACGGCTCCAGCCCCCAGTACGACACGAGTCTCCGGGCCATCGACGACCGGCAGGTGCAACTGCGCGGCCCCGACGGTGAGACGTTGGCAAAGTTGGCCTTCGACGACGCACTGCGGGACGCACACCCCGGAGTCATCTACCACCATCAGGGACGCAGTTACGAGGTGACCGACCTCGATTTGCGGGCGAACGTGGCGCAACTCCAGCCGACGTGGGCCGATTACTTCACACGCGTCCTCCACGAGAAGGCCATCACGGTCGAGGAGGACCTCCAAGAGCGAACACTTGCGGCACGCGAGGACGTGACCGTCCGATTCGCCGAGGTGGAGATGCGCAAGCAGATAACCGGGTTCCAGCGCTTCGACGCTTCGAGTGGCGAACCGATGGGGAGTGAGGAACTCGACCTCCCGGAGACGAGTCTTCGGACCCGGGCGCTGTACTTCGCGGTGCCACCGGACCTCGAGACGGCACTCGTCGAGGGTGGTGACCTCCCGGGCGGCCTCCACGCTGCCGAACACGCGATGATATCGATGTTTCCGACGACGGTGTTGTGTGACCGTCGGGACGTGGGCGGGCTGTCGACGCCGCTGCATCCACGGACCGACGCGCCGACGATATTCGTCTACGACGGCTATCCCGGTGGGGTCGCCCTGGCGAAGACTGGCTACGGGGACATCGACGGCCTGTTGGAGACGACGCGGGCGATGCTCGCCGGCTGTTCCTGTGAGGACGGTTGTCCGGGCTGTGTCCAGTCGCCACACTGTGGCAACGCCAACGACCCGCTCGACAAACGACTCGCGAAGCGACTACTCGAGGGGTTGCTCGATTAGGGTGAGGGGTTGGCGTCGTTACCAGGGTGGTCGTTGCGGCCTCACGGCCGCGTTCGATTTGTTCCGAGGCGGTTAATTTGTCGACCGGGCTTCTATATCGACGAATCCTGTGTTCAGTCACTAAACCGCCTGGTTTGGGGGAGTACCGCGTGTGGATGCCTGAAACAATTTGATATAGCAATATACGATTCATAGATTCGGTATCGGACACAATTTTGTCGTTTACACTGGTCAAAATACGCGGTCGGCGGCGAAAAGACGGGCTACAGAAGGTCGTAGACGTTGGCTTCGTACACCTCTCGGACGCGGTCGCCCCAGTTGTGGGTGTAGGTGTCGATGATGTCGGTGGCCACGTCGCCGCGGAGGTACTTCACGACACCTCTGTCACCGGTTCTATCGCGGAGGTGCGTGGTGAAGAAGTGCCGAAAGTAGTGTGGCGTGACGTTCTCCGAGGCGTCGCCGCCTTCTCGGTACCAGCCCCGTCTTCCGGCCTGCTCGGCGACGATGGCCCGGACCATCGACGGCGTCGCCCGCTTGCCCCACTCGCTCGTCGAACAAAAGAGCGGCTCCGCCGGGGACTGTGTGTCCGGCCGAATCGCCAGCCACGCCTTCAGGAGGCGCTTTAACTCCCCGTCGACCGGAACGACGGTGTCTCGCTTCCGTTTGTTCGATGCCGTTCGCTTCTCACCGTTGTATGTCTCCCCCTTTGCGGGGTCGCTTGCGACGTACAGGGAGTCCGGGCGGCCGTCTAACGCGCCGCGGTGGTCGATTTGATAAGCCGCCTGCACCTCCGAATCGTCGAGGTGTATGTCGCGTAAATCGAGGTTACAGCACTCACCTACGCGGATTCCGGTCTTCAGAAGCGTGCCAACGAGCGCACGCTCGTAGGGATGGCAGATGTCCGCGAAGAACGACCGCATCTGGGGGATGGATATTTCGCGGCGGGCGGGGTCTGTGTCGATTGATTCGTCCATCTCCTCGGTGACAAGCGCCATCGGGTTCGAATCGAAGGCGCCGACCTGCGTCATGTAGGCGTAAAACCGGTGGACGTAGGAGGCATACGACGCCACGGTGCTATCGGCGTGTTCGCCCCGAAGGGAGTGGACCCACGCCATACACTCCCGCTGTGTCGCCGTCGGAAGCGCCGTCCCCCGCTCACTGACGACGAACGTCTCGAAATCCCGTAAGACGCGCTTGTAGGCCGCCTTCGTCCGGTCGGTCCGACCGTGGAAGGTCATGTCCTGGAGAAAGTACGCGACGGGGTCGTCGGGGGTCTTCGTCTCGCTGCGGTCGTCAACGCCCATCGTTCACCACCGTGTACCCGCCGTGGCGGCCACTGTATCGAATCCGATCCTCCGACTGGAGTTCGTCGAGTGTCTCTTCGAGTCGCTCCTCGATGTCGTCAGTGACGCCGGCGAGCAACAGCTCCCAATCCGCGAACTCCTCGTCGCGAAGCACCTCGAGAACACGGTCTTTCAAGCCCTCTCCCCCGGGGGTAGCGTCCGGAGAACGGGCTTCGACGGAGTTACTCGAATCGGTATTTAAAGAACCACCGTCAGTATTTAAATCGAAGCTCCGTCGGCCGGCCTGAATCATCGTTCGAACGTACTCGGCCTGACTCATGTCGAGTTCGTCGGCTTCCTCGCGCCAACGCTCTCGTTGGGTCGACGACACGTAGGTCTGCACCGAGACGCGTTCGCCCTCGCTGCTCATAGCGGGGTCACGAACCCCTCCCACATCAAAGTACGTCAGACACGCCGATAAGGGTCTTTATCAACGAATATGCGTCCCTAATCGGCGGTGTTGTCGCTGGTTATCGGTGAATATAGATTAGATTTTCTTAGAGTGATTTAGAAAGGCCGATAATAAGTTCTCAATTTGTGGTGCTCCAGACGACAGAATGTGTGGTCGCTCCCCGGCGTGGCTCGTTTCGAGAGTTACCACTCGGGATGTGGTCGAGATGCGCGTCTCTCGAACCGATGGTGGGTGTCGAAAACTGAGTCGGTGGTGTTGTCGAGTGTGTCTCTAATTCGCGGCCTCGCCTCGAGGTGCTCGATATCTTCGGACCACACACGCGGCTGTATGGCCTGTGCGTACTGTTGTGGTTCTGCCGGATGTCTGGCTGCACAACCCTTCTGAGCCGCCGTATCGGCTGCTAAGACGCTTGGTGGCCGGAGTGGGGAATTGGATGTCGTTTTTGAATCATCGGTGTTCTATGGGTGGTTCGAAACCAAATATATAATTAGTGTCATTTTCGGCCGTGGCGCCTCAAACTCATAAACCACATGCTGCTATATACAATGTCTCGATATCGGCTCACTCGTTCGATGTCGGATTTCGGGCAAACTGACGGGGCTACGGCCAGTCGTCGCGCTCGTTGGTGCTCGATTGTGAGGGCGTCGACGACGACACGTCTGTGAGGTCCCAACCGGCACGGTCGGCCGCGTCGGTCGTCGACCGGAGTTCCCACCCCTCGGGTGCGTCGGCCGTCGACTCGGCCACGAAGACGAACCGGTCGGTGTCGAAGTGCGCCAGCAGATGTTCGAGCGTCTCGGCTGCTGGCTCGACCGCGGGCTCGAAGTCGTTGCGGATGTGGTTGTCGCGAGTGAACTTCGTCAGGACGTGTGGCGGCCGGTCGGTAACGACGCCGACGTGTTCGCTCCACTGACGAGCTTGGCGAACGGCGCCCTCGGGGTCAGCGAGGCGACGGAGCGCCGAAAGCTCGAAGGCGAGGGTCAAACTCATGGGTTGCTTTCGCTCGTCGAGGGAATTGAGTGTTCGGCTCTCCCCGCGGCAAAACGATATACCATCATGAACATTTATTATAGATACTGCCGAACGGTGGAGTACGCGATGCACCCCAAACCCGTATCCACGTAAGCCCCCCTTCTCCCAGAGTTGCATCGCCGCTCGACCGCCCGCGCATCACAAAACCCATGCAGTCACCTGACACCAACGACGCACCACTCGTTCCGTACACACCCGACCGCTCGACCGACGAAACACCCCGAACTGACGGTTCCGGAGGCGAGATTTCGCTACCGTACGACCGTCCACCGAAGACCGACCACGCTACGCCGTACACGCGCGACGACGAGGAAATCGAACCGTTCGTCGCCGACCTCCGGTAGCGTCGGTGTGGTTCGGGCTCGAATAGAGGGGTACGCCTCACCAGTCGCGGACTGTTATCGACAGGTCCATCGGAGTTCAAAAACCGGCAGACTACTCTTCGACAGTTCCGCCGTCGGCCATCTTCCGCTCGCCGCGGGGGAACCACGCGAGTTCGTGGTCGGCGTCGAGACTGACGAAGACGGGGTCGTCCAGCGACACCTCGTCGGCGTGGTTGTGCATACAGCCGACGACGTCCCCGGAGTCGAGCTCCACCCGGTACAGCACCGTCGGACCGAGGTAGCGTCGGTGGACCACTTCGCCGTTTGCCGCTCCGGGTTCCGCCCCGCGTGAGCGAACGTCGTCCGGCCGGACCATGAGGTCGATATCGGAGCCGACGTACTCCTCGGTGAGGCCGTTGACCTGCTCGAAGGGGATACAGCCGATGCCGGTGTCGACACAGTCCTCGCGCACGCGCCCGGAGACGAACGACGCGTGGCCGAGAAAGCCAGCTACGAACCGCGAGCGGGGCTGTTGGAACACCTTCTCGGGGGTTCCGACCTGTTCGAGGCCTCCCTCGCTCATCACGGCGACGCGGTCGGAGATGGACATCGCCTCCTCTTGGTCGTGTGTGACGGAGATGGCTGTGACGCCCGCCTCCTTGAGGATTTCCCGGACCTCCTCGCGCATCTCGACACGGAGGTCCACGTCGAGATTCGAGAACGGTTCGTCAAGAAGGAGGAGACTCGGCTCGGGTGCCAGCGAGCGGGCCAGGGCGACGCGCTGCTGTTGGCCGCCGGAGAGTTCTTCGGGCGTCTTCTCGCCGTGTTCGGTGAGTCCGACCAGTTCCAGCAGTTCGTCGATTCGGCGTTCGCGCTCCGACTCGGAGCGGTCCTGTATCCCGAACGCGATGTTTTCGCGAGCGTTCAGGTGCGGAAACAGCGCGAACTCCTGGAACACCACGCCGACGTCTCGGTCCTCCGGGGCCACGAACCGCTCTCCGGAAACTTGCTCGTCGCCGAGCCGGACGACTCCGCCGTCGGGACGTTCGAGTCCGGCGATGAGCCGGAGCGTCGTCGTCTTCCCACACCCGGAGGGACCCAGAAGAGTGAGCAGTTCCCCCTCCCGAACCGTAAGTGAGAGGTCGTGAATCACCTCCGTCTCGCTGTAGGACTTCCGAATACCCTCGAGTTCGAGAACCGTCGGACGCTCTCTCGATAGGTCGGTGGTGGCGTCCGCCGCGCCGGTCGTGAACTCCGCCGCTCCGCTAGACATCGGAGACACCTCCTCTCGTCGTCGGCGCGTATGCACTCATTACATCGTATTGTTTAGGCAAGCCAAAAATACTTTCCGCTCCGCGCGTACCAAATGTAGGGTGGTTGTCAGCTCCTTCCCGCACGAAATGGGTCGGATAAACTGCATGCTCCGATACCGAATCGCCCGACAATCTTGGGTACGTTCAGGAAGTGTATAATGTCTCGTAGGGTAACCGTTATACCAATCTGGAGTAGTAGTTGTATTGAAGAAGCCGTGTAATAGAGGTTGTAACGATAAACTACGGGGGAGAATTCGAATCCATGTCACTCGAAAACCGAACCTGCGTCGTCACGGGCGCATCGCGGGGTATCGGGCGGGCAATAGCCGAGGAGTTCGGTAACCACGGCGCGAACGTCGTCGTCAACTACCGCTCCTCCGAGGGGGAGGCACACGAGGTGGCCGAAGCCATCGAGGAATCCGGCGGCGCTGCGCTGCCGGTGCAAGCCGACGTGGCCGACGAAGCCGCGATCGAGGCGATGGCCGAAACGACGCGGGAGGCGTTCGGACCGGCAGATGTCCTCGTGAACAACGCCGGCGTCACCGTCGACAAGAAGTTCGAGAACATGAGTCGAGAGGATTGGAAACGGGTCGTGGAGGTGAACCTCGGTGGCGTGTTCAACGCGACGAACGCCTACTTCGAGGACATCAAGTCGGCCGACGACGGCCGGCTCATCAACATTTCGTCGGTCGTCGGTCAGCAGGGCAACTACGGGCAAGCGAACTACGCGACGACGAAGTCGGGGCTGTTCGGTTTCACCCGGACGCTCGCGCTCGAATTGGCATCCACCGGGTCGACGGCGAACTGCGTCGCCCCCGGGTTCGTCGAGACGGACATGTTAGAGACCGTTCCAGAACGGGTCCAAGAGAAAATCCTCCAGCGGGTTCCACTCGACCGGTTTGCGACTCCCGACGACGTGGCGGGTATCGTCCGCTTCGTCGCCAGCGAGGACGCCAGTTACATGACCGGCCAAATACTGGCCGTCAACGGCGGCATGGAGTGGTAGTCGTCGGCCGCCGTTCGTGGCGGCGCGCTCGCTCCCGAACGCTTAGGACAGTTCCGCCGTGAGTCGGAACTATGCCCGACGTTGCTGTCATCGGCGCCTCGATGACGAAGTTCGGACAGCGCGAGACGTGGGTGCGTGAACTGCTCGCCGAGGCCGGTGAAGCCTGCCTCGACGACGCGGGCGTCGCGCCCGACGCGGTCGAACACCTCTACGTCTCGAACATGGCAAGTGGCGAGTTCGAGGGACAGACCGGTGTCCCGAACGCCCTCGCCCACGACCTCGCGGCCGTTCCGGCGTACACCGCCCGCATCGACCAGACCTCGTCGTCCGGTGGCGCCGGCATCTACGCCGCCTGGCAGTCCATCGCCAGCGGAGCCAGCGACATGACCCTGCTCGTCGGCGGCGAGAAGATGACCCACCGCACGACCGGCGAAGCGACCGACGTCATCGCCTCGCTCACGCACCCCGTCGAGTACAAACACGGCGTGACGCTGCCGTCCTTCGCCGGCCTCACGGCCCGACTGTACCTCTCGCAGTTCGACGCGCCCAGAGAGAGCCTCGCGAAGGTGGCGGTGAAGAACCACGCCAACGGCGCCCGCAATCCACACGCACAGTTCCAGAAGGAAATCGACGTCGAGACGGTCATGGAGTCCCCGATAGTCGCCGACCCGCTTCGACTGTACGACTTCTGTCCCATCACGGACGGGTCGGCGGCGCTGCTGTTCTGTCCCGCCGAGAAGGCCAGCGAGTACACCGACGAGTACGCCGTCGTCTCCGGAATCGGCGGCGCGACGGACACCCACGTCGTCCACGAGCGCGCCGACCCGACGACGATGGGCGGCGTCGTCGAATCCGGTCGAGAAGCCTACGAGATGGCCGGGGTCGGTCCCGACGATATCGACGTGGCGGAACTCCACGACATGTTCACTATTCTCGAGTTCCTCCAGATGGAGGGGCTGGATTTCGCACCCAAAGGCGAGGCCTGGAAGGAGATGGACCGCGGGACGACCGAACTGGACGGGGAATTACCCATCAACACGTCGGGCGGTCTCAAATCGAAGGGTCATCCGCTCGGCGCCTCCGGTGTCGCACAGGGCTACGAGATTTACAAACAGGTGACCGGTTCGGCCGGGGACCGGCAGGTCGACGCCGACGTGGGGTTGGCCTGCAACGTCGGTGGGTTCGGGAACTGTGTCACCACCGCGATTATGGAGGGTCGACGATGACGATGGAAGCCTACCGCTACGAGGACGGGTCGATAACGTACCCGGGACACCCCATCGGCCCCGACGGGAGCGAACCGGTCGACACTGTCGACCTCTCGGAGTACACCGCCGAAGTCGTGACGTGGACGACCTCCAACGCGACGCCGCCGGGCGTTCGCGAACCGAACCACCTCGCAATCGTGGAGTTCGACGTCGACGGCACGCCCGTGCGTGCGCTCGGACAACTCACGACTGGTGACGTCGACATCGGCGACGCAGTCGAACCGGTGTACTGCGAGGAACTGCGAGAGCCCGGGGCAGGCATCCGCGAACCCGATAGTCAGGCGTGGGACGGTTACCGGTTCGAGCCGGTCTGACCGTCCGCTCCGCCGTCAGCGTCGTTTTCCTCGCCATCGACCTCGCGTTTTATCGACTCCAGTTCCGCGTCCACGTCGATACCGACGGCGTCGTCTTCTGATGCGTCCCGAACGGTGATGCCGACGCTGTCGTCGTCGCGTTCGCGCTCCGGTTCGGGGGTGTCGGTCGCCGCCGCCAGCCGGTCGTCGACTTCCTCGCGGAGCGAGCGGGCTTCCCCGAGCAGCCGTCGAATCTCAGGGTCGTCGGGCTGGCCGCCCGCAGCGGCGTCTTGAACCTCTGCGAGCGCGTCGTCGAGTTTTCGAAGCGTCGACCGACTCACCTCGGCGAGGCGGTCGGTGCGTTCATTCGAGTCGTCGAAGGCTCGCCCCTCAGCCAGTCGGATGGCGCCAGCGAGCAACTCGAGAACGCGAATGCTCGTCTCCAGCAGCGAAATCAGGGCTGGAATGGTGTACTGTTCGGTGAATCGAAACAGCTCTCCGGGCGTCGGCGGTCGGGGGAGGCCTCCCGGGCCACGCGGCGGCGATTGCAGTTCCTCCCGAAGTGCTTCGAGCGTGTCGGCGAGGTCCTCCGTGGCGGCTGTGAGCTCCCGTTCACGGTCGTTCATACGTCTGTTACGGTTGCCGACGACCAAAACCTCGGGGGTGGCTGTCGGTTCACGTGCTCCGGTGGCCGCTCCGAAGGCTTCGTCGCTGAACACGACCGAACGTTTATACTCCTCGCGGACTTTTCTTCAGAGGATTAGGTGATGAAATTCGAATCGCCGCCGCCGTTCGACGCGGCAGTCGCAGAAACGCTCTCGGCGGTGAAACGGCGAGGCGGTTCGGTGCTCGTCGTGGGACCCTCCGAAGTGTCCCACACCGACATCTGTCGACGCTTCCTCGATGGCGACGCCGAGGAAATCGCCGTTCGGACCGAGCGCTCCACCTCTGGTGGAAACACCGTCGATAGAGTCATCGAGCGGACGATTCCGACACGGAGTGTGTCGGCGAGTCGGTCAGCGGGAGGGAAGTCGCCGACGAGCGTCGACATCGAGTCGGTCAGCGAGGACCTCCGAACCGAGATGCGCGATGCCGCGGGCGAGGCGTCGTCGTTACGGGTGTGTTTCGATTCGCTTCGGCCGTTCGTCGATTCGGGGGCGGACCGACGACTCGTCGACGCGCTCGAAGCGATTCGCTCGACCGCCCGCGAGACGGACGCCGTGGTCCACTTCCATCTCCCGGCGATGCAGGCGGCGGTGCCGTCGGCGCTGTTCGACGCCGTCGATTTGGTCGTCGAGGTGCGCCGTCAGGGCGATGCCACGTACCAGCGGTGGCAGTTGGGGTCCGAGGAGCCGACGACCGAGTGGGTTGCGGTTTAGGCCGACCAAAACTTTTTAGCTAACTGGACCACGAGAGTCGGTAATGGCAGCCACCTCCGAAGACGAGGACCAGTCGGTCGGACTCAAAGCACTCTGTACCTCGCCCGATAGGACGGTTTCACCGAACCGGAAAACAACGACGGCTGGATAGCGACCGATTACACCGTCGACGTCGAACGGTAGGTCGGGGGTACCGAGCGGTTACCAGTTCCTCCCGGGCGGCCTGCGTTCGGTTCGCACGGCCGAGCGAGTTCATAAGCGCTTTTATGCGGTGATGCAGTACGGGAGTGTACAGCCTACGCGGGGTTGTGATGCTCCTAGCCGGACAAGGACAAGCGCGCCCGTCGCGGGTGCGAGAACCGCGTCCCGATTCGGGACGCGGTTCGACGGCGGGGGAGCGCGAGCCTGCGCGTGGGAGGAGCCAATACAAACAATGTCAGTGTACGTAGATTTCGACGTGCCGGCTGACCTCGAAGAGGACGCCCTCGAGGCCCTCGAGGTTGCCCGGGACACAGGTTCGGTAAAGAAAGGAACGAACGAGACCACCAAGGCAGTCGAGCGCGGGAACGCCCAACTCGTCTTCGTCGCCGAGGACGTCAGCCCCGAGGAGGTCGTCATGCACCTCCCCGAACTCTCCGCCGAGAAGGAGATTCCCTACGTCTTCGTCGGCACGCAGGACGACGTCGGCCACGCCGCGGGTCTGGAAGTCGGCAGCGCGGCTGCCGCCATCGTCGATGCCGGCGACGCCGAAGGTGACGTCGAAGACATCGCCGAGAAAGTCGAGGAACTCCGGTAGGTGACCGAAGATGAGTGCTGAAAACGAAGGGGACGGCGCAACCCCTGCCGAAGTAATCGAAGTCGTCGGCAAGACCGGCATGCACGGTGAAGCCATGCAGGTCAAGTGCCGGATTCAGGAGGGCGAAAACCAGGGCCGAATCATCGCCCGGAACGTCCTCGGACCGGTGCGTGTCGGCGACATCCTACAGCTTCGCGAGACGGCTCGCGAAGCCGACTCCATCGGAGGACAGTAACCAATGCCACAGACGAAAGCATGTGACTACTGCGGGTCGGACATCGAACCCGGTTCGGGGACGATGTTCGTCGGTATCGACGGGTCCGTCACGCACTACTGTTCCGGAAAGTGCGAGAAGAACGCCGACCTCGGCCGCGAGCCGCGCGACCTCGAGTGGACCGAGACGGCACGCGCGGAGGGTCAAGAGGCGGAGGCCGAACCCGAAGCCGAACCGGACGCGGAATCCGATGAGGACGCCGAGGCAACGACTCCCGACCTCGAAGCCGCCGAGAGCGAATCGGCGGCCGACGAGGAGTCGGCGGAAACCGACGCGGCTGACGAGGCCGAGGAATCCGACGCAGCCGACGAAGGCGAGGAAGCCGAGGATGCCTCCGGCGACGACGAAGCCGACGAAGAGGAGGCCGAAGCGTAGATGAGCGACCACGAGCGCACGTTCGTCATGGTCAAGCCCGACGGCGTCCACCGCGGACTCATCGGCGAAATCGTCTCCCGCTTCGAGGACCGCGGACTCAAGATGGTCGCGGGCAAGTTCATGCAGTTGAGCGACGACCACGCTCGCGAGCACTACGCGGACCTCTCCGAGGAGCCGTTCTTCGAGGGTCTCGTCGAGTTCATCACCTCCGGCCCCGTCTTCGCGATGGTGTGGGAGGGACAGGACGCGGTCGCCCAGGTGCGGAACATGATGGGCGAGACCGACCCCGCCGAATCGCCACCGGGCAGCATCCGCGGCGACTACGGCATCGATTTGGGTCGGAACGTCATCCACGGTTCGGACACCGAACCCGGCTCCGCCGAGCGCGAAATCGAGCTGTTCTTCGACGACGAGGAACTCATCGATTACGAGCGCAACGACGAAGCCTGGCTGTACGAGTAACGGCGTCATCGCGCCGGTCCACGTTTTCGTTTCTTCCGACGGATTCGGTCCACCAGCACCAGCCGTGTCACCGACGACTGTCTACGAATAGGTGCCGGCGGTGGGTCTCCGAGGGCCGTGACCGGCGGAAAGCTTAACCTCGCCTCCGTCTACGTGCTAGCAGATGGCACGCCCTGCGCCGAATCGGCTGTTGCGCGTGAACCTCTCTTCGGGCACCGTCGAGAGCGAACGCGTTCCGGAGGCGTGGCGACGGAAGTACGTCGGCGGGAAGGGACTGGGCGCTCGGTATCTCTACGAGGAACTGTCTCCGGACGTGAATCCGCTTGGGCCCGACAACGCCTTGCTGTTCATGTTGGGTCCGGTTTCGGGATTGCTCCCCGGTGAGGACCGCTACGCCGCGGTGACGAAATCGCCGCTGACGGGGACGTTCCTCGACTCCTACGCCGGTGGCTCGTTCCCGACGACGCTCGCCGGTGCGCTCGGTGACCACCTCGGCGTTCTCGTGACCGGTGCGGCCGAGGAGTTCGTCCGACTCGTCGTCGAAGACGGTGACGCACGCATCGAGCAAGCCGACACCGCAGGTCTCGACGCAGCCGAGACGGCCGAGGCCCACGACGGCTCGGTGGCGTGTATCGGCCCCGCCGGAGAGGCCGAGGTGGCGTACGCGACGATAGCCTCCGACGGCGCCGAACACCACGCCGGGCGCGGCGGTGCCGGCGCGGTGATGGGCTCGAAGTCACTGAAGGCGGTCGTCGCCCGGGGTGACTCTCCGGAGGGGTTCCCGGACCTCCGTCGGCGCTACGCCGAGCGGTATCGGCGCGACGACACCGGCAAGTGGCAAGCCGCATCGGGTACCGTCGAGACGGTGGAGTTCGCCGACGAAACCGGCGTGCTCGCTGCCCGGGGATGGACCGAGCGGGGATTCGACGGCGCCGAAAGCGTCGGCGTCGGCGCCGTCCGGGCACGCACGATAGAGCGAGAGCACGACGGCCCGATTCCGGGCGGCTTTCGTATCGAGACGGAGGCCGGTGACTCGGTGCCACGGGGTGCGACCGCCATGACGCTCGGAGCCGGCCTCGCGTTGGACGATTTCGACGCTGTCGCCGAGTTGGGCGAGCGCTGCAACCGGCTCGGACTCGACCTCATCTCCGCGGGCAACGCGGTGGCGTGGGCCGCCCGCGCCAGCGAATCGGGG
>NZ_WPCC01000075.1 GCF_009741925.1 Natronomonas sp. CBA1123 | reverse complement strand
CGAGACTCGAATCGAGCGCCAGCGTCGCCGCGACGAGTTGGTCGGGCGTTCCGAGACACGGCCCCCCCCCCCCAGCGGGACAGCCGACTCGGCCGGCGGCGGCGACGACGGCGGTGTAGGCGACCGCGCCGACGGCCGCATCGAACGGTCGCCAGACGTGCTCTAAGGACAGCGCCGCGACGAGTTTCACACCGAGACCGCCGACGAACATGACGACGAACCCGCCGGTCAGCAACGCGACAGTGAGTCGGAACGCGTCGCTCGGAACGTCGACGGCGAGCGTCGCGACGACGGGGACGACGACCCACCCGAGCAATCCGAGGAGGGCCGCGACCGTCGTCGGCGACCGACCACCGGGTTCGATGCCGTTGACCGACAGCGTCCGGCGGTAGGCCGCCCGGCCGACGAGGACGACGGCGACGAGACAGACGACCGCGAAGGCGAGGACGAACGACAGCGACGCCCAGTACAGCAGCGACTCGTCGGTACCCGGCAGGTAGGCGAACAGCAGGAACACCAAGGCGGCAAAGCCGATACCGGCGACGGCCGCGGTGCGGACGTGACGGCGAACCTCCAGTTCGGCGACGAGGGCGGCGACGCCGGGGCGGTCGGGTCGGTCGGCGGAGTCGGCGGACACACCCGGACTAGCGGCGGGAGCCACATAAGCCGTACAGGTTCGACGTGAGCGTGTTCTCGGACAGACGGAAAACCCGGCGGGTATCAGTAAGCCTAAGAACGAACGGGTGAGCAGTGATAATAATGACTACCCTCGGTACGGCGAACGCCGCTCCCGGCGAGATGGATACGGGGCGGCTGTCGGTCGGCGAGGCGCGTGACGGCTCCGAGGTCGGCCTCCCCGTCGCGGTCGTAAACGGCGCTCGCGACGGGAAGACGCTCTACATCCAAGCCGTCTCCGACGGCGACGAACTCAACGGACTGGGCGTCCTGCAGCGACTCGTTCCACAACTCGACCCGGCCGATATCGCCGGCGAGATACGTATCGTCGGCATCGTCAACCACTACGGCTTCCAGGTCGCCGAACACCGCAACCCCATCGACGACACGAAACTCAACCGCACCTACCCCGGCGACGCCACCGGCACCTCCTCGGAGCGAATCGCCGCAGCGACCTTCGAGGCCGCCAGCGACGCCGACCTCATCCTCGACCTCCATCAGGGGTCGACCTCCCGAATGTTGAACGAGACGCGCGTCCGCTGTGGTTCCCGCCACCGCCTGCACCGGGACTGTCTCGAACTCGCGAAGGTGTTCGACTGCGGCTACATCTTAGACCAGAAGGGTCCCGACGGGCAGCTGGCGCGTGCGGCCCCCGACGAAGGGATTCCCACGATAGACCCCGAACTCGGCGGCGCGGTGGGGTGGGACGAGGAGTCCATTCAGAAGGGCGTCAAAGGCGTGTTCAACGTGCTGCATCACTACGGCTTCCTCGAGGGGAGCGTCGAATCGCGGCCGCAGACCCGCGCTACCGGGTTCGAACAGTACGGCTCCCCGTCCGGTGGGCTCACGAAGTTCGCCGTCGACCTCGGCGACGAAGTGTCCCGCGGTGACACCCTGTTCGAGGTGACCGACCCATTCGGCAGCGTCAAGGCCGAAGTGACCGCCGATTCGGAGGGTATCTTCTGGCGGCGACGGCGACTCCCGCAGGTCGCCACCGGCGAGTACGTCTGCTCGGTCGGGACCGATATCGACCAGTTCTGACGCCACGAACGGTCCTGTTCCGGTCCGACCCGTTCGCACCCACCGAAACCGACACGGCGACCGCGGCCGACCGTCCGATATGAGCCTTCGTTGTCCGGCCTGTGGCGATAGTTACGCCGACCGCTGGCGCTGTCGCTGTGGGGCGCCACTGGAGTTTTCCGACCAGCCGCTGCCACCGACCGAAACGCCCGAAGACGCGTCCATCGACCCACGAAATGGGCTGTGGACCTTCGAGGATTTCCTGCCGGTGGGCGCCGACCCGTCCGACCGCGTGACGTTGGGGGAGGGGTACACGCCGATGGTCGACGTACCGGAGTGGGACGCGACGTTCAAACTGGAGTACGTCTTCCCCACCGGGTCGTTCAAGGACCGCGGGGCGACGGCGACGCTCACGCGCGCGATGGAGGTCGGCGCCGACCGCATCGTCGAGGACTCCTCGGGCAACGCCGGTGCGGCCATCGCCACCTACGCCGCCCGCGCCGGCATCGACGCCGAAATCTACGTGCCCGCGGGCGTCAAGGAATCGAAAGTGAAAGCGATTCGCCGCGCCGGCGCCGACGTGGTGCGCGTCGAGGGGAGCCGCGAAGACGTGACCGACGCCTGTATCGACGCCGTAACCGACGGCGAGGCGTGGTACGCCAGCCACGCGTGGAACCCGGCCTTCTTCGCCGGTACGGCGACGATGGCCTACGAAATCGCACACCAGCGCGATTGGTCGGTTCCCGACGCCGTCGTGATGCCGCTCGGTCACGGCACGATGTTCCTCGGTGCCTACGGCGGCTTCCGGGCGCTACGGGACGCCGGGTGGACCGACCGGGTGCCGAAACTCCTCGGCGCGCAGGCGGCCGGTTACGCCCCCATCGCCGCCGAACTCCACGGCAAAGACGCTGTGGTCGGAGACAACACCGTCGCCGACGGGATTCAGATTCGACAGCCGGTTCAGAAGGATTCCATCCTCGATGCCATCGAAGCGACCGACGGCGACGCGATTGCACTGTCGAAGGAGGCCGTCGCCTCGGAACTGAAAACGCCTCCACCGCGCCGGGTTCTACACCGAACCGACGTGTGCAGTCGCACCCGCCGCAGCGGAGGTGTACCGAAATCGGGGCGTCATCGAGTCGGACGACGACGTGGTCGTCCCGCTCTCGGGAAGCGGGCTGAAGGGGTAGCTCAGAAACCGAGCGTGCGTTTGATGCGGCCGAAGAGGCCGCTTCGTTCGTCGGCGCCCGGTGCCGACTCGGTCAGTCCGTCGGGGCTGTCGGGACTGTCGGCCTCGACGACCGTCCGGCCAGCGCGTTCACAGTACGGACACGCCTCGAGGTCGTCGTAGTGGGGGAGGCCACACGACTGACAGGTCGTCCGCGTTCGCTCGGAGGTCTCCGAAGCCTCGAAGACGAAGCCACCGTCGTCGGCGGCGGATGACTCTTCGGTGCCACAGTACGGACAGGCCCCTGCATCGGCGTAGAACGGCAACTCACACGCTTCACAGACGGTTCGACGCCGTCCCGCTGACTGACTTGCCATACCGAGACGTGTCGGTATCCGCTAATAAAGAGTGAGGAACGTTCACACGAACCACACTACGATTCCGGATGCGTCGGTGCGTCGAATCCCCCTCTCACGAGGGGTTTGGCGATGTGGCGACGCGCCCGCGGCGGCACCTCGTACCACCCGACCGACAGTTCGCGGTCGAGTTGGCGCTCGACTTTCCCGTCGGCGACCGTCCCGCAGTCTCGACACCGGTAGCCCTGCCCCCGGCCCGCGGACTCCATCGACCGGCCACACGACGAACACGTCGGCGTCACGAGTTCCGTGCGGTCGAGGTCCCGAACCGCGAACTTCTCCAGTTTCAGGGTCCCGTCTTTCAGTTCCCCACAGACGGTGAGTTCGTCGCCGGGGCGGAGCGCCCGGACGTGCTCGCGGAACCGCTTGGTCGGTTCGAAGGCCGCACAGCGGAGTTCCGCCTCGCCGTCGCCGACCCGGAAGAAGACGTGGCCGCCCCGCCGCGTCTCCGGGGCCGTCCGGACCGTCGCGTCGAGTCGGTAGGAGCGACCCTCGCGTGCAGTCGAAACGGTCCCCTCTCGGAGGTGGCCGTCTGTCCCCTGATTCGTCACGAACGTCCGTTCTCGGTCGACCGATTCACTCCGGATTCGGTCGGCGACCGCACGGCAGGCCGCGGCGTCGTCACCACGGATGCCGTACAGAACCGGCCCCGGCGTCCGGGGGACACAGACGACCTCGCCGCTTTCCCGGTCGACAGTGTCCCACACCGTCGGATAGTACTCGTCGGCGGCCTCGAAGACAGACTCGGCGTCGACATCGCGGTCGGTCCCCCACCGCCGGCGCTCGCGGTAGGTGATGTGTTCGTAGGTCCACTCCTCGAAGGCACGCCACGCGCCGACGGCCGCAAGCGCGCCGATGACGCCGCGGCCGTTCTTCCAGCGACGAACCCGGAAACCCGCCTCCTCGGCGAGGTTTACTGCGTCCGCGCGGTCGTGGTGGTCCCGAACGGCCGCCCGAGCGAAGGCCGCGACCGATTCGGGAACTGCTTCGGGCGCCCCCGCCGCAACGACGATTCCGGGGTTGGTTCGGTCGTCGTCGGTTTCGGCTGCGCCGTCGACGACACTCGCCGCCACCTCGAAGGCGGCCTCGACCGACGCATCGGTGTGGACGGCGAGCGCCGCGTTTCCGCGCGTTTTGTGTTCGACCGCCGGGTTACATCGGACGAGTAAGACTCGCTCGACGGCCGCCCCGGCGTCAGCGAGTCGCCGAGCGACGGTGTCGGCGGCGTAGGTCGTACACATCCCCCGCTCGCGGGAGTCGGTGTCGTCCAACCCGATGACTGTCACGACATCGGGTAGGACACCACCGCCTAACGGGGTTTCGGTCGGCGTTCCGACGCCGTGTCACTAGCTGTCCCAACCGCCAGATAGCGGCGGTATCGCTGGGGAAAACGATTTAACTGGCGAATGGCTTATGTATCACTATGTCACGGTCCGCACTGGTTGGTAACATCACCGCGATGCTCGAGGACGCAGGCTTCACGGTGAGCGACCGGTGTGCAATCCGTCCCAAGAGCTTCGACATCGCCGCACGGCGCGGCGACGACGTGTTGCTGTTGAAACTGCTCGCCAACATCGACGCCTTCGACGGCTACACCGGCGCGGAGATGCGCCGCCTCGGCGAGTACCTCGACGCGACGCCGCTCGTCATCGGGTTGCGAACCCGAAACGAGGAACTCAAACCCGGCGTCATCTACTTCCGCCACGGCGTCCCGGTGTTCTCGCCGGACACCGCGATGGATTTGTTCATCGAGGAGGTGCCACCGCTCATCTACGCCGCACCCGGCGGCCTGTACGTCAACATCGACGGCGAGTTGCTCTCGGAGGTCCGCTCCGAGGAGGAGATGTCGCTCGGCAAACTCGCGAACGAACTCGGCGTCTCCCGCCGCACCGTCTCGAAGTACGAGGACGGCATGAGCGCGAGCGTCGAAGTCGCGGCGGAACTGGAGGAGATATTCGACCGCCCGCTCGCGAACCCCGTCGAGGTGCTCGAGGGCGCCGAGGAGGTCCGCGACGAGATGGACGACCCCGGCGAACCCGAGGCCGACCCCGACGACGCACACCTCATCACCGTCCTCACGCGGGTCGGCTTCGACGTTCACCCGACGATGCGGGCGCCGTTCAAGGCAGTCAGCGAAGACGAGGCCCGCGAGCGGAAGATGCTCACCGGCCACTCCGATTTCAACCGCACCGCCGAGAAGCGTGCCCGCATCATGTCGTCGGTCGGCGAGGTCACCCGGACCCGGTCGGTGTACGTCGTCGACCGCGCCCGACAGGAATCCGTCGAGGGGACCGCCCTCATCGAGCGAGAGGAAATCGAGCGCATCGACGACCCCGAGGAACTGGAGGATATCATCCGCGAACGCGCCGGACTGGAAGAACCGGCCTGAACTGTACGTTTTTGCCGTCGTAGCCCCGACGTAGCGTATGCGCCGCCGGTCGCTGCTGGTCGGGTTGGGTGCCACACTCGCCGGCTGTTCGGGGTCCGGGGACGGCGGGGAAGCGGTCGGTGAGGTGACGCCCGCCCCGGTCCCGAAGTCA
>NZ_WPCC01000072.1 GCF_009741925.1 Natronomonas sp. CBA1123 | reverse complement strand
GACGCCGACGCCGACACCGAAGCCCGGCCCCGGAGCCCTCAGTGGCCGTCGGCGTCGCCGTCGCGGCCCCCGGCGTCTCCGTCGCGTCGGGGTCGACGCCCTCGACGACGACGGGGTCGGACGCGACGCTGCCGTTCGTCGCGACGAGTTCCTGTTCGCCCGCCGAATCGATTGTCACGACGAGTTCGCCGTTGGCGTCCGTTTCGCCGACGGTCTCGTTGTTCCGCTGGAGGGTCGCCCCTTCGACGGGTTCGCCGTAGGCATTGAGGACGCGAACGCGGGTCGTCTCGCCGACCACGACACGGGTGTTCTGCGGTTCGACGGTGAGCGTCGGTACTCGCTGGGTCGCCATCTCGATTTCGCGGGCGCCTTCGGTCACCCGGAGGGAGCGCGAGGAGGAGACGTAGCCCTCCTTGCTCACCGTCACGTTGTATCGGGTGTTGACGGGCACCGACAGCGAGGCGGTGCCGCCGGAACTCCGGACGCTCGCCTCGAAGTTCTCGGCCTTGACCGAGACCCGAACGTCGTCGAGTTCCTGTGGCTCTTCGAAGTGGTCGTCGACGACGCTCACCTCGAAGTTGACGCTGCCACGCTCCAGGGAGAACGACACCGGCGTGTCGACGCCGACGTCCTCGGTGCTCGTCTCGCGGTAGTAGCCGGGCTTGACGACGGCGATGCTGTACTCGCCCTGTTCGATGATGTCCGTCGAGAACGTGCCGTCCTCGTCGGTCCAGCCCTCGGCGGCGGTTCGGCCGTCGCGTCGGAACTCGACGCGTGTGTCCTGAAGCGCCTGGTCGCTGGCGTCGGTCACCGTCACCGTCGCGTTGCCCTTCTCGGAGACCCGAAGCGTCACGTCACGCTCGGTCGCCTCATCGATGACGAGCGGGTGGTTCCGGACGTACTCCTCGTGTTCGGCGTCGAGTTCGACGGTTTCACCCTCGGGAACGTCGACGAACGCTCGCCCGTTGCTCGCGGTGGTAGCGGTCCGTTCGCCGCCCTCCCAACTCGCAGTGATGGTCGCATCGCCGATGGAGGTGTCGTCTTGGTCGACGACCGAGACGGTGAGCGTTACCTGCGACTCCGATTGTGCGGCCGCCCCGCCGACCGCACCGGCGAGGAGCCACCCGACCATCGACAGTGCGATGAGAACACGTAACGTATTTCGCATACAGTTACAACAGCAGGTCCGCACTTAGTTTCGCCGGCTAAATTGAAAGCGAACTAAGAGGTTAGAGCCGGCGGGCGGCGACCAGCGCGGACCCCAGTGCCGCAAGGGCCGCGAGGGCGCCGAAGCCAGCGCCGTCACCGCTGGTTTCCTCGGTCGCGGTGTCGCTTCCGTCGGCGCTGTCTGTTTCGGTTGCAGCGTCCGATTCAGTCGCCGTGGATGTGTCCTCCTGGGCGCTCTGCATCGACACCGCGCGTTCGGAGAAGTGGTCGATACCGATGGCGACGTTCGTCGTCGCTTCGGCGCTCGAGGACTGGGTGACGTAGTAGCGCGGTTCGTCGCCCTCCATCGCGGACTGCTCGACCGCACTGTAGGAGTCGGCCTGTGCGGCCGCCTCTCCGTCGACGTACACCTCGATGTCCTCGGCGTTGTCGAAGGCGGACTCGGAGACGCTCGTCAACACGACCTTCCCCTGACTCTGGGTGCGCTCGACGGTCATGTTGACCTCCTCGCGGCTCTGGCTTTGGACCTCGATAGCGGTGTCTTGACCGTACTCGACGACGCTCGTGGTAGCCGCACCGGCGTCCTCACCGGTCTCTGCCGACTCTTGGACGTACACCTCGGCGGTTGCGGTGCCGTTCTGAATCATCTGCTCTTGTTGGCGGTCGTTCTCGGAGCGTTCGCCGTCGTCGTACTGTCGATAGACGAGTTGGCTGCCCTCCTCGACTTCGGCCGTGACGTTGCCGTCTTCGTTGACGACGACTTCACCGTCGCCGACGACGATGAACGTCCCCTGGCTGCCGTCACCCTTCGTCACGACGACCCGCTCGTCGCTCTCGGATTCGGCTTCGGAGTCGCTCGAGAGGTTCGCCTGCACCATCTGGGCGCTGTCGTTGGCCCGCACTTGGAAGATACCGCGGGCGTTGTCGTGGGCCTGCATCGCCGCGCCGCTCTCGAAGCCGAGGCGGACGCTGGCGTCGGCCTCGGTTCGGCTCTCGACGGCCGAACCGGCAATCGAAGTCGCAGCCGAGAGCCCCACGTCGAGGCCGATACCGGCCTGACTACGCGCCTCTTCCGAGGACTGGACGCTCACGTTCTCGACGATGACCGCATCGCCGACCGCGTAGTTCGAGACGGCGCTACCGGTCGTGTTGAACTGGACGTGGCTTCCAGCGTACGCTTCGCCTTCCGCGTCGGTGGACTGTGCCGCTGCGGGCGCGGCGGCCGCCCCCACGAGGGAGACGACCAAAAGCGCCGACAGCAGCACTGCTCTGTGTCGCATGTCAGACGGAAATCACCGCGTAAAAATAAACTTCTTGGCCGAACGATACGTTTCGACGCCGCGTTACAGTCGGCGGGTCGCCAGCAGGGCCGCACCGAGGGCGGCCACGGCGGCGAAGACGCCGAAGCCGGCACCGTCGCCGCCGGTCATCCCGCCGTCGTCGCCGCTTCCGCCGTCGCTCTGCATCGACACGTCACGCTCGGAGAAGTGATTGACACCGATTGCGACGTCGGTCGACGCCTCGGCGCTCGAGGACTGGGAGACGTAGTACGCCGAGTTGTCGCCGCCCTGTGCGGCCTGCTCGACTTCACTGTAGGAGTCGGCCTGTGCGGCCGCCTCACCGTCGACAAACACCTCGACGTCCTCGGCGTTCGAGAAGGCCTCATTGGAAATCGTCGCGAGGACGACCTTCCCTTCGCTCTGGGAGCGCTCGGCGGTCATGTTGATGGTGTTCTCGCTGCGGCTCTGGACTTCGACGGTGGTGTCCTGGCCGTACTCGACGACGCTCGCGGCGGCCTCCTCACCCTCGTCGGAGCCGTCCTCGGCGCTGTCCTCGCCGTCGTCAGCGCTGTCTTGGCCGCTCTCGGCGGCGGACTCGACGAACACCTCGGCAGTCGCAGTACCGTTCTGAATCATCTGCTCTTTCTGTTCGTCGTCCTCGGAGCGCTCGCCGTCGTCGTACTGCCGGTAGACGAGTTGGCTGCCCTCCTCGACTTCGGCCGTGACGTTGCCCTCCTCGTTGACGACGACTTCACCGTCGCCGACGACGATGAACGTCCCCTGGCTGCCGTCCTCTTTCGTCACGACGACCCGCTCGTCGCTCTCGGATTCGGCTTCGGAGTCGCTACTGAGGTTGGCGTGGACCATCTGGGCGCCGTCGTTCGCGCGAACCTGGAAGATACCCCGGGAGTTGTCGTGGGCCTGCATCTCGGCACCGCTCTCGACGCTGACCGTCGCGCTCAGGCTCGTCTGGGAGGCGAGTTGGAGCCCCGCACCGCTGAACTCCGTCGCCGTCGACAGTCCAGCGTCGGCACCGATGCCGGCCTGACTGCGCGCCTCTTCCGAGGACTGGACGCTCACGTTCTCGACGATGACCGCGTCGTTTACCGCATAGCCAGTCACCGCGCTGTTCTGCGTCTGGAACTCGACGTGGGTCCCGCTGTAGGCCTCGCCGCTCTGGGTCGCTGCTGCGGGCGCGGCGGCCGCCCCCACGAGGGAGACGACCAACAGCGCCGACAGTAGTGTTGCTCTGAATTTCATTGGCAACTTGTTGGGTGTTGAGACAGTGACATAAATTTCGTGGCCGCTTGTGGGTCATATTACCACGGCCGCTGCGGGCCGAACAGGAGGTTTTGCGGGCGTGAGCCGCAACCATTAAAGTGTCTGACTGACTAGTCAGTCAATAATGGTTGAAGAGACGCGTGACCGAATCATGGAGGCGACCTATCGAGCCCTCTGTGAGCACGGGTACGCCTCGCTGACGATGCAGGACATCGCCGACGAGTGCGACTGCAGCAAGTCGCTGTTACACTATCACTTCGACACGAAGGAAGACCTGCTGGTCGCGCTTCTGGCACACCTCATCGAGAAGTTCGAAGAGCGCGTCTCGCCGTCCGACGAGGACCCCCGCGAGCAACTCGTCGATTTGGTCGAGCTGTTCTGCTTCGGCGACGACCGCACCCGCGCCGACCACCGGGCGTTCCACACCGCGCTGTTGGAACTCCGAGCGCAGGCGCCGCACAACGACGCCTTCCGGGCGCAGTTGGCCGAAAACGACGCACAGGTACACGCGACCGTGACTGCAGTCATCGAGCGTGGCATCGAGAGCGGTACGTTCCGCGAGGTCGACGCCCGCCGGACCGCCGCCCACGTGCTCGCGGCGATTCAGGGCGGACGGATTCGGTGGGTCACGCTGGGCGACGACGACGCCATCGAGGCCGTCCACGATTCGCTCGTCGAGGACCTCGTCGATGGCTGGCTGGTGGTCGAGTGAGAGACCGGTCGGTCAACGTCACCGACGGCGAGCTGTTCAAGCCGCTCGTCGTCCTCTCGGCCCCCATCGTCGCCGCACAGGTCCTGCAGGTCGGCTACAACCTCGCCGACACCTTCTGGGTCGGCCAGTTGGGCGCCGACGCCGTCGCCGCGCTGTCGTACGCGTGGGCCATCGTCTTCCTGATGGTCAGCGTCGGCGGCGGCCTCACCGTCGCCGGAACCGTCCTCGTCTCCCAACACAAGGGGTCGGGCGACTTCCGACAGTCACACCACGTCGCCGGACAGACCGTCTCGTTCGTCTCTGTCGTCGCGATACTCTTCGCCGCGGTCGGCTATCTCGCAGCGCCGTATCTGCTCGCTATCGTCGGTGCGACGCCCGGCACCGCCGCCCACACTTACGCCACCGACTACACCAGAGTCGTCTTCCTCGGCGTCATCTTCATGTTCTGGTTCTTCATCTTCGACGCGCTCATGCGCGGGTGGGGCGACACGAGGACGCCACTGTACCTCATGGCCGGCAGCGTCGCGCTCAACGTCGCGTTGGACCCGTTTCTCGTCTTGGGGTTCGTCGACAACCCGATGTTCGCGTGGACTGGCACCGAGTCCCTCCAGACGACGCTGTTCGCACTGACCGGCTTCGAGGGCTACGGCGTCAAGGGCGCGGCTATCGCCACCGTCGTCGCCCGCTTCTTCCCGGCGGTAATCGGGCTGTACCTGCTTCTGTTCGGCGACGTAGGACTCTCGCCGGAGCTTTCGGACTTCCTGCTCCGGCGGGAGACGGTTCGAAAAATCCTCGACGTCGGTGCCCCCATCGGCGCGGAACAGGGACTCCGCTCGGGCGGCATCGCCGCGATGACCGCCATCATCGCGCTCGCCGGCGACGACGCCGTCGCCGCTTACGGCATCGTCAACCGCCTCGCGTCGCTGCTGTTCCTGCCGGCGCTCGGCTTCGCCCGCGGTACCGAAACCGTCGTCGGCCAGAACCTCGGCGCTGGCCACACCGACCGCGCGAAGCGGGCCGTCTTCCTCGCGAGTGCGACCGTCGCCGGGGCCTTCTTCGTCGTCGTCGCGGCCGCCTACCCCTTCGCCGAGGCGATAACCGGAGTCTTCCTCCCACCCGGCGACGCCGCCGCGGGAACCGTCATCGAGTACGGCGCCGCCTACATCCGCATCGCCGGCCCCGCCTACGTCTTCCTCGGGGTGTTTCAGGTCGTGTTGGGCGGGTTCCGGGGGTCTGGGTCGACCCGGGCGGCGATGTTGCTCTCCGTCCAGGAGTTGTGGCTGTTCCGTATCCCGCTTTCCTTCGTCTTCCTGACGGCCTTCGGGTGGGGCGTCGTCGGCGTCTGGTACGCCGTCGCCATCTCCTTCGTGGCCTCGGCGCTGACCACCGGCGCGTGGTTCCTCCGCGGGACCTGGACCGACAGCGTCGTCGACCCCGACGACGTGGACGCCCCCCGGCGGGCTGGAAGTCGCCGACGACTGACTATCAGGTTCGGTCGAGCGTCTCCGCGACGGCCTCGACCTCGTCGCTGGAGAACGTCGGCAGCGCCTCGGGCGTCGTCCTGACGAGCGCGTCGGCGGCGACACCCCGTCGCAATGCAGCCTTGACTCCACCGTCGAGACCGGCGAGGAAGGCGCCGGCGAAGGCGTCGACGGCGCCGGTCGCGTCGACCGAATCGACCTCGGGGCGTTCGAAGCCGTGAACCGTGGAGTCGTGCCACACTGCAGCGTCGGATGTCCGACACAGCGCCACCGTCTCGAGGTCGTGGGACGACGCCAGCGCATGGGTCACTTTCGAGGGTTCGCCACCGCGGTCGAAGACGGCCTCGACGGCGTCGGCGGTACCGACCAGCACGTCGACGGCGGGCAACAGCCCCTCGAGGGTCTCCCGTGCGGAGTCGAGGTCGCTCCATCCTCTAGTGTCCAACACGCCGAGTGCCGTCCTCGCGCCCGCTTCGCTTGCGGTCTTGAGGAACTTCGCGGTCGCACCGGCCAGCCCCGTCGACGCCCGCGGCGTCGCCGCAGTGACGTAGGCGGTGTCGGCGGCCTTCACGCGGTCGGTCGGAATCGAATCCATCGTCAGTCCCTCGACGACCGCGTTCCCGAGGTCGTCGATGCGGGCGTCCGGACGCGGCGTTCGACCGCGCTCGAAGAACGTCAGTCCCTGTCGACCCGCGACGGTGTCGGCGACGACTTCGACGCCGTGGCCCCGGAGTTCGCCCTCGACGCGGGCGCCGAGCGGTCCCGCCGGAAGCCGCGAGAGCCACACCGGTTCCGCGCCGACTCGACCCGCCGCCGCCGCGGCGTTGCACTCCGGCCCGGTGACGCCCACGTCGAGCGTTTGGGCCGTTTCCAGCCGTTCGCTCCCCGGCGGCGCGAGTTCCAACGCGGCCGCACCCAGCGTGACGAGTTCCATGGTCGGGCCACACGGCCCGAATACAAATCAGTCCCGGCGGCCGCCGTGGCCCGGGTAGTCCCGCTCGAAGCGGTTCTCGATTTCCTCGCGCGGGAGTTCGATAATCGTCGGCCGGCCGTGCGGGCACGCGTAGGGGTTCTCACAGTCGTCGAGGGCCGCGAGCAACTCCGCGACCGTCCCCTCCCGAAGCGAGGTGTTGCCCTTGATGGAGGGGTGACACGCCAAATCGCCCAGCAGGTCGTCGACGACGGCCTCGACGGTTCCCGTCGGGTCGCCCTCGACGAACTCGCCCAGCAAATCGCGGGCCAGTTCGGCCGCCTCGGCCCCGAGTTCCTCCGCGAGGAGCGCGGGCACCGTCGTCACCGTGACGGTTCGGTCGTCGGCCCGACGGACCCGGAACCCAAGTCGGGCGAGCGCCTCGCTGTGGTCGTCGAGAAGCGCCGCCTCCCGGGCGGTGACCGCCAACTCGACCGGGTCGGCGAGCGTCTGGGTCGTCACGTCGCCGGCGAAGCGCTCGCGCAACCGCTCGTAGTTCACCCGCTCGTCGGCGGCGTGTTGGTCGACCAACAGCAGGCCGTCGGCGCTCTCACAGACGAGGTAGGTGTCGTCGAACTGCCCCAGCACCGACAGCGACGGGAGTCGGTCGAACGTCTCGGGCGCTCCCCGCGTCTCCTCGCCGTCGAAAGTCCGCTGAGTGGGTCGGTCGCGGAACCGGCGGTCGACCGTATCGGCGGTGCTCCCGTCGTTCGCCGAGTCCGCAGTCGACGCCTCGCTATCTGTCGAATCGGGTCCGGCCCAAGCGGGTGTCGGCCGACTGTCGTTGTCGTCGTCCACATCGTCTCCACGCGA
>NZ_WPCC01000064.1 GCF_009741925.1 Natronomonas sp. CBA1123 | reverse complement strand
TTTTCCATCTTCATCGCTTCGAGCACGCAGATGACGTCACCGGATTCGACGGTGTCGCCCTCCGCGACGTTCACTTCGAGGATGGTCCCCTGCATCTCGGCGCTGACGACTTCGCCTTCGGCGGAAACGGCGGGGGCGCTGCCGCCGCCACCGCCTCCCCCACCGCCGCCACCACCGCCGCCTCCGCCAGCGGCGCCCGGTGCGGGACGGGCTGCGGCCATCTCGCGCGCTCTTCGAGGTTCACCTGGAAGCGCTTGCCGTTGACCTCGACGGTGAACTCCCGTTCGACGACCTCCTCGTCGCTCTCGCTTCCGGTGTCACCGGTGCCCCACCTCTCCTGGGCCTCGTCGAGGCGGTCACGGTCGAGGTGGTGGTCGAGATACTTCGTCGTATGGGTGCCCGCGGTGAACTCCTCGTCTTCGAGCATCAACCGGTGGAACGGAATGATAGTCGGGATACCCTCGATGTCGTACTCCGCGAGCGCCCGCGCGGAGCGCGCGAAGCACTCCTCGCGGTCCTCGCCGTGGACGATGAGTTTCGCTATCATCGAGTCGTAATCGGTGACGAGGTCGTCGCCCTGCCGGGCCGCGTCGTCGAGTCGGACGCCGATACCGCCCGGCGGGTCGTACACGTCGAGTTCCCCACCCGAGGCGGGTGCGAAGTCGTTGGCCGCGTTCTCGGCGTTGATGCGGTACTCGATGGCGTGGCCGTCGAGTTCGACGTCGTCCTGTTCGAAGGTCAGCTCCTCGCCGGCGGCGACCCGAAGTTGCCACTTGACGATGTCGATACCCGTCAATTCCTCGGTGACACAGTGTTCGACCTGGATGCGGGTGTTGACTTCGAGGAAGTAGAAGTTCGCGTCCGGACCGAGCAATTCCCCGTCCTCGCGGTCCTCTTCCTCGACGAGGAACTCGAAGGTGCCGGCGTTGTAGTAGTCGGCCTCGTCGGCGCCGCGGCGGGCGGCCTCGCCGATTTTCTCCCGGAGTTCGTCCGAGAGCGCCGGCGAGGGCCCCTCCTCGATGACCTTCTGGTGGCGACGCTGGAGCGAACAGTCACGCTCGCCGAGGTGGCGGACGTTGCCGTGTTCGTCGGCGAGAATCTGGACCTCGATGTGTCGAGGTTCCTCGAGGTAGCGTTCGAGATAGACTGAATCGTTGTCGAAGTACGCCTCACCCTCTCGCTTGGCTGTTTCGAGTTGCTCTTCGGCCTCTTCGGGGTCGCGGACGATTTTCATCCCGCGGCCGCCGCCACCACCTTCGGCCTTGATGGCGATTGGGTAGCCGTTCTCCTCGCCGAACTCGTGGACCTCCTCGACGGTGTCGACGGGGTCGGTCGTCCCGGGGACGATTGGCACGTCGGCAGCGTCCATCACCTTCCGGGCCTTGGTCTTCTCGCCGGCCTGCTCCATCGACTCCGAGGACGGGCCGACCCACGTGATACCCTCGGTGCCCTCGACCTTCCCGGCGAACTCGGCGTTCTCCGCGAGGAAGCCGTAGCCGGGGTGGATGGCGTCGGCGTCGGCCTTCTCGGCGGCCTCGATGACGCCCTCGTGGTCGAGATACGAGTCGGCCGCCCGCGCGGGACCGATGTTGTACGCTTCGTCGGCGTAGCGGACGTGGCCGCTGTGTTTGTCGGCGTCGCTGTAGACGGCGACGGTGTCGATACCGAGGTCATCGCAGGCGCGCATCACGCGCACCGCGATTTCACCCCGGTTGGCGACGAGTACCTTGTCGAACATCGTATACTGGTCCACCGACGGAGAACTTGTCATTCTATCGGTTTTCACGATTTTCAACAGCACACAAATTTATCGTTTATTTGCGTACACCGCATCGATTGTGGCGGTTTACTCGCACCCTGTGTCGGCGTACCGAGGGTCTGTCAGCGGAGAAACAGTCAGCGGAACGGCATCCGTTCGGTGCGGCCGGCGGCGCTCCAGGCATCGTCGGGTGCTCCCGCTGGCGTGCGAATCCGCCGGCCCTGTAGGGAGTCGACCCGACCGCTGAACCGCCACCGGCGGTCGTTCCAGTCGGTCGTCTCCTCGTCTTCGTCGTCGCCGTCGGCGTTGACGTGTGCACGGATGACGGCGGCGATGGCGGCGGCCTCGTCCTTGTTGGCGTCGTCGGGAACGTTCAGGCGCATGCTCACAGCGGGATGTTGCCGTGTTTGCGGTCCGGCGTGTCCTTGCGTTTGGATTCGAGCATCTCGAGGTCGCGGATGAGTCGCGGCCGCGTCTCCTTCGGCTCCAACACGTCGTCGACGAATCCGCGTTCGGCCGCCGTGTAGGGGTTGGCGAACTGGTCGCGGTACTCGTCGATGAGTTGCTGGCGGCGTGCTTCCACGTCGTCGGCGGCCGCCAGCTCGTCGTCGTAGAGGATGTTGACTGCACCCTTCGGCCCCATGACGGCGATTTCGGCGGTGGGCCAGGCGTAGTTCACGTCGGCTTCGAGGTGTTTCGAGGCCATCACGTCGTAGGCGCCGCCGTAGGCTTTCCGTGTGATGACGGTCAGAAGCGGCACCGTTGCCTCGCTGAAGGCGTACAGCAACTTCGCGCCGTGTTTGATGATGCCGCCGTGTTCCTGGTCGGTACCGGGCATGAAGCCCGGAACGTCGACGAACGTGACGATAGGGATGTTGAAGGCGTCACAGAACCGGACGAATCGGCCGCCTTTCAGCGAGGCGTCGATGTCCAGCGTGCCGGCGTTGACTCGCGGTTGATTGGCGACGATGCCGACCGACCGGCCGTCGAGACGGCCGAACCCGGTGACGAGGTTGCGGGCGTACCCCTCCGCCACCTCGAAGAAGGAATCTTCGTCGACGACGCGGTCGATGACATCGACGATGTCGTAGGGTTTCTGCGGTTCGGCGGGCACCACGTCGGCCAACTCTTCGTCGCGGCGCTCGGGGTCGTCCCACGGTTCGACCCGCGGCGGGTCCTCGACGTTGTTCGAGGGGAGATACGACAGCAGATACCGGATATCGTCGAGTGCCTCCTTCTCGGCGGCCGACGAGAAGTGTGCGACGCCGGATTCCTTGGTGTGGGTGGAGGCGCCGCCCAACTCCTCGAAACCGACCTCCTCACCGGTGACCGTCTCGATGACGTCCGGGCCGGTGATGAACATGTGGCTGGTCTCCTCGACCATGAAGATGAAGTCCGTAATCGCGGGCGAGTACACCGCGCCGCCAGCGCACGGCCCCATGATGGCCGAAATCTGGGGGACGACACCGCTTGCTTTCTGGTTGCGGTGGAAGATGTCCGCGTACCCAGCGAGCGAGTCGATGCCTTCCTGAATTCGGGCGCCGGCAGAGTCGTTCAGTCCGATAATGGGCGCGCCGGTTTCGACGGCGCGGTCCATCACTTTACACACTTTCTCGGCGAAGGCCTCGCCGAGGGACCCACCGAAGACGGTGAAGTCGTGGGCAAAGACGAACACCTGCCGGCCGTCGACCTCGCCGTAGCCGGTGACGACGCCGTCGCCGTACGGCTGGTCGTCGTCCATCTCGAAGTTCGTGCTGCGATGGGTTTTCAGCTGGTCGAACTCCTCGAAGGTGCCGTCGTCGAGGAAGTACTCGATTCGCTCGCGAGCGGTCATCTTCCCCTTTTCGTGTTGTTTGGCGATGCGCTCCTCGCCACCGCCCTTCTCGGCGTCCCGTTTCAGCTCGCGTAGTTCCTCGATCTTGTCGTCCATTGTCAACCCAGTTGGCGGGAAAACGGGGAGCCACGAAAAAGGGTTTCCGCTATCGGGACAGCGACGACGAACCGCGTGAGTTCAGGGGGCGTCGCTACAGCGGCGCACCGGTCAACTCGAAGAGGCTCAACGCGACCGTTCCGAGGACGGCCAGGAACACGATGGAGCGAATCGACCACAGCCACACCGTACCGACCGTTTCGAACCCGTCGGCTCCCTTTCGAATCTCCTCGACGGCGTCGTCGGCGAGCACCCAGCCGACGAAGACGACGACCAGCAGGACGGCCGTCGGCAACAGCAGGTTCACGCCGATGGCGTCGAACCACGTCAGCCACGCGGTGTCCAGCGCCGAAGGGATGCCGAGTGCGAAGACGATGCCACCGAGTAGCACCGTCGTTCGACGGCGTTCGAACCCGTAGGTGTCGACGAGATGGGAGACGACGACCTCCAAAAGGGAGATGGCCGACGACAGCGCCGCGACGGCCACGATGAGGAAGAAGACGAAGCCGACCGCCGACCCGAACGGCACGTCCGAGAGTGCGGTCGGAATCGAGACGAAAATCGCGCCGGGGCCGGCCTCACCGTAACCGCCACCCTGAACCGCCAACAGCGGAAAGACGACGAGTCCAGCCGTAATGCCGATGAGCGTGTTCGTCAACGCGATGGCGCCGCCGTCGACGAAGAGGTTCTCGTCGTCGTCGATGTAGGAGGCGTACGTTATCATCACCGCAAACCCGAGCGACAGCGAGAACAGCGCCTGTCCCACCGCCGCCGGAACGACCGTCTGGTAGTTTTCCATGAGTGCACCGAAATCAGGCGAGAGGAAGTACTGATAGCCGGCGCCCGACCCCGGGAGCGTAAAGGCGTACACCGCCAACCCGACGAGTAAGATGACGATACTCGGCACCATCACTTTCGTCGCCTTCTCGATGCCGCCGCGGATGCCGAAGGCGACGATGCCGACGGTGACGAGCATGAACGCGGCGTGGAGGGCGAGCGCCTCCGGCCCGGCGGAAACCGCCCCGAAGTACTCACCCGGGGCTTCGAGATAGCCGCCGGTGACGCTGGCGCCGATGTAGCGGAACACCCACCCGCCGACGACGCTGTAGTACGACAGCGTCCAGAAGCCGCCGAAGACACCCAGGGCGCCGACCGCACGCCAGCCGGGGTGGTCGAGTGCGTCGAAGGCGCTGATGGCGCTGATGTCGGCACGGCGTCCGACGACGAACTCAGCGAGTATCGCCGGCAATCCGATGACGACGACCGCGAGTAGATACACCAACAGGAACGCCGCGCCGCCGAACTCGGCGGTCTGGTAGGGGAACCGCCAGATGTTCCCCAGGCCGACCGCCGACCCGATGGACGCGAGGATGAATCCGATTCGTGTTGCCCACGTTTCTCTGTCTGTCATCGGTCGAATGCCGGAGGTGGGGACGCAAAAATGACGCTATTCGAAGGTAGGCGCGTTGCCGCGTCACACGCTCACGTTAGGCTTCGCCGTACACCGGCACTGCCGCGCCGCTCGTTACCGTCGCCTCGTCGGAGCAGAGGAACATGACCACGTCGGCGATGTCGCCGGGGTCGACCCACGAGTCGTGGTCGGCGTCGGGCATCATCTCGCGGTTCATCGGCGTGTCGATGACGCTCGGCATGATGGCGTTGGCCCGGAGTTCGCCGAGGTTCTCCTCGGCGACGGTTTCGGTCAGGAGTCGAACGCCCGCCTTCGAGGCGCGATACGGACCGTCTCCCTCACCACCCTCCAGCGACGACCGCGCCGACACCGAGACGATGGCACCGCCGGTCTCTCTGAGGTGCGGAATCGCGTGTTTCGAGGCGAGAAACATCGACTTGAGGTTCACGTCGAACAGCATATCGAACTCCGAGACGTCGGTGTCCTCGATGGGGTCGCCACCGCGCCACGTGCCGGCGATGTTACACAGTGCGTCGAGACGGCCGTGGTCGTCGACGACGGCCGAAACGGTGTCGCGGACGCTGTCCTCGTCGGTGGCGTCGGTTTCGTAGAACTCGACGGCCGAGGAGTCGACCAGCGCGTCGTCATCGCTCGGCGCGACGATGTCCGCAGCACACACCGTCGCCCCGGCCGCATCGAAAGCCTCGGCGATGGCACTTCCGAGAGCCCCGCTTGCCCCGGTTACCAACACGACCGCTCCGTCGAAATCGTATTCTACTGCCATACTGCCCGTAGGGGCGCGTGCCGCATAAAATCGCGTGGCGGGTGAAACGAAACGACCACTTCCGCTCGCTGGCGGAAATTTATATACGAGGTTTGGATGCGGGCCTACTCCCGAAGCGCCCGCAACACCTTCCCCTCGATTCGTCGGAGGTGTTCACCGACCGTCGCGGGAGCCAGTCCGACAGCGTCGGCGACATCGGCCTGTGTGCCGCGGCGCGGTTCCTCGTAGTAGCCGGTCGCGAGGGCGGCGTCGAGAACTTCCAGTTGTTTGTCGGTGAGCAGCGACTCCGGGCGGTTGTGCTCGGGGGCGTACGCGCCGATTTCGACCAACTCGACGTGAAGGTCGTCGGGGAGTCCGTCCAGGGCGTCCTGCAGCGTCGCGTCGTCGCCGACGGCGGATATCTCCAGGCGGCCGTCCGAGAGCCACCGTATCGGAGTTCGGACGACCAGTTCGTGTGACCGGCGCAGCGTCAACAGCGCCGCCGCAGTATCGGTCTGCTCGAAGTGGACGAAAACGTGGATGGTCTCGTCGGTAACGCTTGCGTGGAACGCCGAGATACCCGTCGACTCCGAGAGGATGGTTCGGAGTTCCTCGGCGTTGCCTCGCAGCCGACACAGTGCCACGCCGGTGCCGTCCTCCAGCATCGAAATCCCGTCGATGGCCACCCGTTCGATGTCGGGGTGGTCGGCTACGTCGCTGTCGGCCGGGTGGAGGCCGCTGTCGGGCGCCGACAGCCGAATCGTGGCGGTCCGCATATCCTTCCAGTCGAGTCCAGGAATAAAAAACACCCCGCAGATAACCGGGGGAGAGGCAAACATCTGTTAGTGTGTGACACGGTTATGGCACGACTGACCGACACGGACCGTGGAACGCGCGCGGACATGGACTCCTTCGCCGGCGGCTACTTCAGAAACGCCGTCTATCGCCACTGGGACCCCGACGAGGTCGATATCGCCGGAGACAGACGGGAATTACTCAACTACGAGGCGTCGTTCACCGGCGAGGAGTTCGACATGCTCAGACTCGCCGTCGCCCGCTTCGGCGGCGGCGAGGAGGCGGTTACCGAGGACCTCATGCCGCTCGGGCTCGCGCTCGACGGCACCGACGAACAGCTGTTTCTCACGACGCAGTTGTACGAGGAGGCCAAACACACCCGGTTCTTCGACCGCTACTGGGAGGAAGTGTTGACGCCCGTCGCCGAGGAGCTCGGGATGGACGTGACCGACCCGACCGACGAGCGGTATCTCAACGACGACTACGTCGCGCTGTTCGACGCCGTCGAGGAGTCGATGGCCGCGCTGTTGGACGACCGTTCCCCGGAAGCGCGCGCCCGCGCTTACAGCCACTATCACATCGTCGCCGAGAGCGTCCTCGCCCAGACCGCCTACTACAGTTTGCAGTCGGCGTTCAGTTCAAGCGGTGACGACGACGTCGTCACACGCCCCCCGGTCGGAACTGCCGGACCTCGACGGCCTCGTCGAGGGCATCGCACGGATTCGCTCCGACGAGGGTCGGCACGTCGGCTTCGGAATGCACCAAGTACGGAACCTCATCCAAGAGGAAGATGTCGACGAAACTGTCGTTCGGGAGGTGCTGACTGAACTGATGCCACACGTCGCCGGGATATTCACGGATATCGAGGGACCGGTCGACCACGGCGCGCTCGTCGCCTACGCTCGGAAGAAACTCACGCGCCGACTCGACATCATCACGGAGGCCGACGCCGAAGTCCCGCCCGTCGACGACCTCGTCGCCATCGAACGGGCGGGCTAACCGTATGCAACCCGACCATACCGGCTCCCGGGCCACCCAATAATCCGGTGTCGTCCCGAACGGTCAGAAGGGCTAAGTCGTCTGCTACCGTATACCAATCCGGACGGCACGTTTTACAACGGCCGACGGGGCACAACCCCCCACCTCCCGCGAATCCGCGGGCCCGTCGTCCGACGCCGTCCATCCCGACGAAACCGGACCCCGTAGCCCCCCGTTTCCTCGTTCGTGTTAATAAATGACCTAGACTAGCCGGGTAAATCCCTATTCTTAACAAGGTCGTATCGGTGGATGCCGAGGTCACCTCCAAGCGGTGGTCGTCGGCACGACTCCGACCGTGATTCACCCCACTAGGTCGGTTCTCCCATTTCGGGCGGTGGTCCTCCCACCGCCGCCTCACGGAGGGCACCGAGTCGACACCGAAGGTGAACGCCCCCTGAACGAGACGTTACCCCGCTGACGCCATCTCGATGGAGAATAATCGCTAAATAACTTTACCGGTCAAGCCGGTAGCGTGTCGTGGGCGCCGGCCGTCCGAGTTCCCCCATCCCCACTACGGTGTTGGCGCCCTGCGGCGGGGGTTCCAGCGGCGGACGATTCACCCCGCCGTACGATTCCTCTCCGACACAACGTGTTGAGCGTTTAGCGTACTCACGGCAGGGATTTTCTCCCGTCCGTGGACGTGCGTCGGGTTTACAGCGATATTTTTCGAGCCGCCAAGCCAGCAAAGGGCACGATTTAAGCGGCTGCCACTCGCCGTTCGAGGTGGATGAAACTTCACGAGTACCAAGCGAAGGGTGTCTTCGCCGACGCCGGGGTACCGGTCCCGGACTCGAAGCTCGCGTCGACCGTCGACGAGGCGGTCGATGCGGCCGAGGACATCGGCTACCCCGTCGCTATCAAAGCGCAGGTACAGGTCGGTGGTCGTGGGAAGGCCGGTGGCATCGAGTTGGTCGACAACGCCGAGGAAGCCCGCGAAGCCGCCGAGAACATCATCGGGATGGACCTCAAGGGCCTCCACGTCGACCGCGTTCTCGTCGAGGCAGCCGTCGACTTCGTCAACGAGCTGTACGTCGGCGTGACGATGGACCGAAACGAGGGCGAACCCGTCGCGATGGTCTCGACCCGCGGGGGCGTCAACATCGAGGAGGTCGCCGCCGAGGACCCCGAGGCCATCGAGCGCGAACACATCGACCCCGCCTTCGGGATGCAGCCCTACGAGTCCCGGAAGGCCGTCTACGAGGCCGGCGTCGACCGAGAGGTCGCCGGCGACGTGGCCAGCGTCCTTCGGACGCTGTTCCAGTTGTGGGACGACTCCGACGCGACCGAAATCGAGGTCAACCCGCTGATGATTACGGCCGACGGCGACGTCGTCGCCGCCGACGCCGTGATGAACATCGACGACGACGCGTTGTTCCGGCACCCCGACCTCGCCGAGATGGAGGACGAGGCTGCAGAGGACGACCTCGAAGCGAAGGCAAACGAGTACGGATTCGACTACGTCCGACTGTCGGGTAACGTCGGCATCATCGGCAACGGCGCCGGACTCGTGATGACGACGCTGGACCTCGTCGACTACTACGGGGGCGAACCCGCCAACTTTCTCGACATCGGCGGCGGCGCGAAGGCCGAACGCGTCACCAACGCCCTCGATATGGTGTTCTCCGACGAGAACGTCGACGCGGTCGTGTTCAACATCTTCGGCGGCATCACCCGTGGTGACGAGGTGGCGAAGGGTATCAACGAGGCTCTGGAGAGCTTCGACGAGATTCCCAAGAAGGTCGTCGTCCGACTCGCCGGCACGAACGCCGAGGAAGGCATGGACATCCTGAACACCGACCTCGTGACCGTCGAGGTGACGCTGGAGGAAGCCGTCCAGCGAGCCGTCGAATACGCCGAGGAGGAAGCACAATGAGCATCTTAGTCGACAACGACAGCCGCGTCGTGGTACAGGGCATCACTGGCGGCGAGGGGAAGTTCCACACCCGCCAGATGGTCGAATACGGAACGAACGTCGTCGCCGGCGCCGTCCCCGGTAAGGGCGGCCAAGAAGTCGACGGCATCCCCGTCTACGACACCGTCGACCGCGCCGCTCGCGAGGAGAACGCGGACACCTCGGTCGTCTTCGTCCCGCCGGCCTTTGCCGCCGACGCGCTGTTCGAGGCGCTCGACGCGCCGCTTGACCTCGTGGTCGCCATCACCGAGGGCATCCCCCAACAGGACATGTCGAAAGTGTACCGGAAGCTCCGAGAGACCGATACACAGCTCGTCGGTCCGAACTGTCCCGGCGTCATCACGCCCGGGCAGGCTAAACTCGGCATCCTGCCGGGCAACATCTTCGAGAGCGGTAACGTCGGGTTGGTCTCCCGGTCGGGGACGCTGACCTACCAGGTCGTCGACAACCTCACGAAGCGGGGCATCGGTCAGACCACCGCCGTCGGCATCGGCGGCGACCCCATCATCGGCACCGACTTCGTCGACGCCCTCGAGATGTTCGAGAACGACCCCGACACGAAGGCCATCGCCATGTGCGGCGAAATCGGCGGCGAAGACGAGGAGGAGGCCGCCCGCTACATCGGCGAGTACATGGACACGCCGGTCGCCGGCTTCATCGCCGGCCGCACCGCCCCGCCAGGCAAGCGGATGGGTCACGCCGGCGCCATCGTCTCCGGTGGCGGCGGCACCGGCACCGCCGAGTCGAAAATCGACGCGCTCAACGATGCGGGCGTCCCCGTCGGCGACACGCCCGAGGAAGTCGTCGACCACATCGAAGGCTTCCTGTAACCGACGCGTCCGACCTGCGTTTCACTCGCTTTTTAACACGAACGGTCCCGACGCCAGCGACCGCTTCGTCACCGCCGACACCCGGAGGACGTACGCCGTGAGGACCGCGAAGGGTGCCAACGCGACGGTGTAGGCCGCACCGGTGAACGCGTAGATGTTCGGAACGCCCAGCGTCTTCCCGGGGACGAGTTTGCCGTCGACGACCAAAATCGCATACGAGATGATGAGGATAGCGGGAATCGAGGCGTAGATGAGGTCCCGCGAGAAGTTGGCGAACTCCCGTTCGAAGTACAGCGATTTGAAGTACTGGCGGGCAGTGCTGAAGTACTCCAGAGCATCGAGGAGATCGGTCATCTCCTCGTCGATGCCGTCGGGGAAATCGCCGTCGTGTCGGGATTGGAACTGTCTGACCGCCTGCTGTTGTTCGGCGTAGTCGAACGCCAACGCCGTCAACAGCATATCGATAGTTCGGAACTCGGTTTCGGCGAGCGTTTCCTCGATGGGTTCGACCTCGCCGACGAGTCCGTCGATGAGCGCGTTGACCTCCTCGGCGACGGTCTCGTCGCTGTTCTCGACGGCGGCACGGATTTCGTCGGCGTGTTCGCGAATCGCCCGCGAGAGAGCCTCCAGGAAGTTCGCCGGTTCCGCGGGACTCACGTCGACTTCGAGGACGTTCTCGGTCTGCTGACGGAACTCCCGGGAACCGCTGATGTGGTCGCGGTAGCCGTCGATGGAGGCCAACTCCCGTGAGACCGACAGCGAAGTGACCGAGACGACGATGGACACGAGCAGGATGACGCCGCTCAACAGGGTGTTGAGGATGGACGCGACCGCACCCTGTTCGTCGAGGAGTTGGTTCACCTCCGAGGGAGCGAGGACGCCTATCGGCACGAGAGTGAGGAAGACGCCGACCAGCAGCCAGCCGACGACGACGCGTCGGTTCCCGGTCAGCAGAACCCAACGAACGGCGCGCCCCCGTCTCGTGTCAGCCCGATACGGCATGTTCGTGTCGGCTCACGAACTGGACGGTAAAACACCCACCGATACCGTGATACCGGCGGCCTTCGAGGGAGCGGATATGCCGACAGACCAGTTCAGCGTCGACGGCTGTAACGCCATCGTCACCGGTGCCTCACAGGGTATCGGTCGAACCATCGCGGAGCGACTCGCCGCCGACGGCGCTAACGTCGCCATCTGTTCTCGGTCACAGGACCGCGTCGACCCCGTCGCCGAAGGGATTCGGGAGGAGGGCGGCACTGCCCTCGCCGTGGAGTGCAACGTCCGCGAACCCGACGAGGTCGAGGCGTTCGTCGAGGCCACCGTCGAGGAGTTCGGCGGCGTCGATTTGCTCGTCAACAACGCCGGCGGCGAGTTCGTCGCCCCCTTCGAGGACATCTCCGAGAACGGCTGGAAGGCCATCGTCGACCTCAACCTCCACGGCACCTTCCACTGCACGCAGGCCACAGGCGAGTACATGCGCGAGGGAGACGGCGGCTGTATCATCAACCTCTCCAGCGTCAACGGCCAACACGCCGCACCGCACGAGAGCCACTACAGCGCCTCGAAAGCCGCCATCATCCGGCTGACCGAGACGCTATCCGTCGAGTGGGCGCCATACGGCATCCGCGTCAACTGCGTCGCCCCGGGACTCATCCAGACGCCCGGCGTCGCCGAGACGCTCGGCATTCAGGAAGAGCAGATGCCACCGCGGGAGACGGTCGACCGACGCATCGGCCACACCGAGGACATCGCGGACGTGGTTCAGTTCCTCGCCAGCGACGCCGCGGCGTTCATGACCGGTGAGACGGTGACGGTCAAGGGCGTCCCGCGCGCCGGCAATAGCTTCGACGTCGACCTCGGTCTGGACGGGTAACGAACCGTATCGACGCGCAAATCAGTTTTCGCAGTGAGAGAACGGAGGAACCGACCGTTAGAGGATTCCGAGTAACCCGTCGTTGCTGCTCGTGCTGCTACTGTCATCGCCACCGAGGATGGGGTCGGTGATGGGGTCGAGCGTGCCGTTCTGTTCGGGGGTCGGCGTCGGTTCTGGTGTGGGTTCCGGCGTCGGCTCCGGGGTCGGCTCCGGCGTCGGTTCGGGAGTCGGCTCTGCTGTTGGTTCTGGTGTGGGCTCCGGTGTGGGCTCAGGCGTCGGCT
>NZ_WPCC01000074.1 GCF_009741925.1 Natronomonas sp. CBA1123 | reverse complement strand
GGTGGCGAGTGCGGCGGCGAGGCTCCCCCCCGGCGACGGCCGCGGCGGTGCCGTCGTCGTGGCTCGGTTCGGATTCAATCTCGTCCGATTCCGCCGATTCCTCGGGTTCGGTGTCGGTGGCGACCCCGTCGGTGTCAGCCTCGCGGATGGCGCTCTCGATGTCGTCGTGGGCTTCTTCGTCGGTCTCGGGGACCGCATCGTCTTCGGACTCTCCCTCGCCCACGGACTCTCCCTCGTCTTCGGATTCCACATCGCCCTCGATGACGTCGCGGACGACGTCTTCGGAGTCCTCGCTTTCCTCTAGGGGCGGGTGGACCGTCTCCAACACCGGGTCGGTCATGTACTTCTCTACGTCGTCGGAGTCACCGCCACGGAGGCCGTACACCGTGGTGTACTCCTCGCCCGGTTCGAACTCCCGCTCGAAGACGATTGCGTCGCCGTCGACGCCCCAGAACTCGGCCCCGTATTTGGGGTGGAAGCCGATATCCTCCGGCGTGACGTGTTCGGGAACGGAGTCGACCATCCGAACGGCGACGGTCTCCTCTCGCTCCGAACGAACGACGAAAGCGATGGCCGGCACTGGGAAATCGTCCGGTTCGAAGGATTTCTCGACCGTGACGCCGTCGCTCGACGCCGTGACGCGTTCTTCTGGTTCGGCGTTGCTCATATCTCCTACTGTACCTTGCCCTCAATAAACTTATTCGTGAACTCGAATATAGCGCCGGCTACAGCCTCAAAGCGTGGTGTCGTCACCGATTTCCAGCACCTCGAGCGTCCGCGGGAACGCGAACGAGCGGACGTGGTGCCGGAGTGCCTCGGGGTCGGCGGTCAGCCCCTTCCACATGTCCCAGTGGGTCGGAAGCAGGCGGTCGAGTTGGAGTTGCGCCGCCGCCTCGGCGGCCATGTTCTCGTCGGAGTACCACTTCGTGTACTTCGGCTCGCGGGTCTGTTTGTCGGGAATCATGCCGGCGGAGCCGAAGGCGAGCACCCCGAGGTCGATGTCGTAGCGCTCGCCGACCGATTCGAAGGCCTCGCTCGGTCGGGCGTCGCCACCGTGGAAGAACGTCCCCGCCTCGTGGCGGATGACGTACGACACCGGGTGGTCGGCGTCGGGGTCGTGAGCCGGTTCGACCGCGATTTCCAACGACCCGACTTCGACGGTGTCGCCCTCCTCGATTTCGGTGAAATCGTCGTCGGTGAGGTCGTAGTCGGTCGTCCACTCGCGGGCCGTCTCGACGGACGCCGACGGGCCGTAGAACGTCGCGTCGGTATCTTCGAGTATCGGCGCCTGCGAGGGGCCGTGGACGTGGTCGGTGTGTTCGTGCGTTGCCAACACCGCGTCGGCCTCGACGACATCGGTCGGGTCGAAGGGAACTGGTATCATCCGAACCGTCCGCGGTGGGTCGCCCAATCCCAGATACGGGTCGATGAAGACGGTCGTTCCGTCGTCGGCCTTCAGTACGAAGCCGTTACAGCCCAGATACCACAGTTGGACGCCGTCGGGTTCGGCATCGGCGACGGCGGTGGGCAGCCAATCGCCCCAGTCGGAGTGGACAGTCATACTCGTGACTGCACGGGGAGTGGACAAAAAGTCGGTCGGTCCTCGACCAGTGGATAAACTGGATTCCGCGATAGGAAATCGTCGCGTGAAGAACCGCCAGAGTACAAGCAGGCGTTCGAAACCGAGCGGCGTGGCTCGGCGGGTGAGAAAACCGCAGAATCGCCGTCGCAGTCAGTCCTGACAGCAGCCGCCGGCCTTCTCGCCGAAGTCGACTTCCAGGGGTTCGGAGATGGTGTGGTTCAGTTCCTGCAGCGTCAGTTCGATTTCGGATTGGGCCTGCAGGTACTTCGCCATCTTCGGCTTCTCGTGGAGTTCCTGCTGGGCGCTCTGGAGTTCCCGGAGGTCGTCGTTCGTCGCGTCACCGGTCTGACGCGCCATCATGAACTCCTCGCGGATGCGCTCGAACTCCCGGATTTCTTCCTGGAGTTCCTCGTCGCTTTCGACGGCAGCCTTCGCCTCGACGAACTCCTGATACGCCGGGAGTTCGGTGATGGCCTCGCCGAGCGACTCGGCGAGTTCGGTCACGTCGTCGTCGGTCACGTCGCCCTCGGGAGTGGTCTCGACGCTCATTGTCGGTGCTTTGGACCGGCGACGTATAGGCGTGCCGGATGGGGAACGTGGCCGTCTCCGGGCCACGACGGACGCGTTTGGAAGCACGCACGTTTTACGCAACGACATCCAACGGCGAGTAATGAGTCAGGAATCGGAATCCGAGTACACGGAGGGAGACCTCCGGAATACGGGGATGTCGCTGAAACACGACCGGACGTGGGACTACGAGTTGGACCGCATCGTCGAGGCGGTCGAGGAACGCGACGCCACGACGGTCGGCCTGCAGTTCCCGGAGGGGCTCAAGCGACGGGCCCCCCGCGTCGTCGACGACCTGCGAGAGTTGCTTCCCGAGGAAGTCAACGTGATGACCTCCGGAAAGCCCTGCTACGGCGCCTGCGACCTCGACACCTACATGATGCGGCGGACGGACGTGTTCGTCCACTTCGGCCACTCGCCGATGAAGGAGTCGGAGAAAATCCTCTACGTGCCGCTGTTCTCCAACGTCGACGTACTGCCCATCATGGAGGAGTCCCTCGACGAGCTGGCCGACCCCGCTGACGACGAGAACGTCGGACTGGTGACGACCGCCCAGCACATGAACAAGTTCGACGAGATGCGGACGTGGCTGGAGGAGCGCGGCTACACCGTCGAGACCCGTCGCGGCGACGAGCGCCTCACCCACGAGGGTCAGGTCCTCGGCTGTAACTACGCCTCCGCGGATGTCGACGCCGACCAAATCCTGTACGTCGGCGGCGGGAAGTTCCACCCCCTCGGGCTGGCGATGGAACACCCCGACAAGAAAGTCGTCATCGCCGACCCCGTCAACAACGTGGTCACCATCGCGGACACCGAGCAGTTCATGAAACAGCGATACGCCTCGGTCCACAAGGCGATGGACGCCGAGGAGTGGGGCGTCATCTTCTGTACGAAAATCGGGCAGGGGCGGTGGGAGACCGCCGAGGAAATCGTCGCCGAAAACGACAACGCCTATCTCATCACGATGGACGAGGTGACCCCGGACCGCCTGACGAACTTCGGCTTCGACGCCTACGTCAACACGGGCTGTCCCCGCATCACGACCGACGACGGTCCGCAGTTCAAACAGCCGATGTTGACCCCGGGGGAGTACAAAATCGCCATCGGCGAGGAACCACTCGACAGTCTGGAGTTCGACACGTTCCACGGGACGTGGTAGCGGTCGAACTCCCCGCCTGCCGCTTTTCTCCGAGTTTCGAACAGTAAGAGTAACGTGATTCGGCCGTAAGACACGAATATGTCAGGCCCTCCAGCCCGACGACGACTGTCGATAGTCGGAGGTATCGTCGCACTCACAGCGCTCGCTGTCGCGGTTCCGGTCGCCGCACAGACTCAACCAGGAGTCGATTCCGGCGCCGAGTTGGCGTTGTCGTTCTTCACGAACGTCGTCGGCGCCGTCGTTGGCACCCTGATTCTCGGCGGCGGGCTGATACTGTTGGCCCCGGAGTACACCGAGCGGACGACCAACCGAATCGAAAACGAACCCCTCGAAACGTTCCTCTACGGCCTCGGCATCTCGATTGCGGCGGTTGTCGTGATGTTCCTGCTCGCTATCACTATCATCGGCATCCTCGCCGTGATTCCGATGGCCATCGCCCTCGCCATCGTCGGTCAGTTGGGCTACCTCGCGGTCGGCCGGTCGGTGAGCGACGAGTGGGCCGTCGTCCTCCTCGTCGCGTTGGTCGTCGCGGCCGTCGCGGGCGGAGTCCCGATTCTCGGTGGCCTCATCGGGTTCGTTCTCTCCAGTATGGGCGTCGGCGCCGCGTACTTCGACTACAAGGAAGACGGCGGTTCTGGCGGGTCGTCGACCGCGTCTACCACACCGCCGGGCGGTCGTGGCGGCATGGACACGTCCGGAAGCAACCGTGGCAGCGAGAGACAGAAGGAAGTTGATGAGGCGTGGGGCAGCGATACCGACGAATGGGGCAGTGACACAGCCGACGACTCGGGGTGGAGCAGCGACGAGACGGACGACTCGGCGTGGGGTAGCGGTGAAAGCGCCGACGAAAGCCAGTGGGACACCCGCGAGGAGACCGACACCAGCGACGAACCCAGTTGGAGCGTCGATGACGAGAACGACACCGACCGCTGACCCGAAGAGGTTTACCGCCGGATAGAAAACCTCGAACGATGCCTGCTCCCTCCACTCGCCGCCGTTTCTTGACCGGCACGGCCGGAGCGTTCGCGGTCTTGGCCGGCTGTAACGAACAGTCGAGTCCCTCTCGACAGGGGACGGTCACGCCGGTCGACGTTCCCCAGACTGACGAGGAACTGCTGCAGGAAGCCGCCAGCATCGACGTTCCGTCGGTTCCGAAGGCCGTCATCGTCAGCGAATCCCACCACCAAGCGGCCATCGACCACGTCAAATCGGTGCGTTCGGCGGTCGAGTCGGTGCTCGCGGAAAACGATATCGACCCTGAAAATTACGACGGCGTTCGATACGGGACGCCGAAATCGATACTCGAGAACACCGAAAAACGACTCGAAGACGTTCGTGAGTTGGGACAAACCGAGCAAGCGCTCAACGTCGCCTCGAACACACTCCGGGAGCTCGGCCGTCTGCTCGGCGTTCTTCGAGCGGAGATAGGAGCGACCGACCGTGAATCGCTGCGGGCGGAACTGGAAGCCGAACGTGAGGCCATGGACGCACTCCACGGTCAGTTCGATTACCGCGTCGCCACCCCCCGTCAATCGGTACCTGCCGACGCTGTACACCGCCGAATCGAAGCTAAAAAAACCTGACCGAAGGGCCGTCCCCCGACACGAGCAGAGACGGAGGAGGCCGACGACGAACCGGTTCCGCCGAGTCGAATCGGTGAGCTTCGACTGCATCTCGAATACCTCCGTCGACAGCGCGATGACATCGAGCGGTTCCACGCGACGGCGACCGACGAGAGCGCGCCCTCAGTTCGCGACCGAATCGACGACGCATTGACCGAGCTAGAGGCGGCGGTCCGCCCGATAGCCGAGGAGTACGGCACCGAACCCTCCGGACAGCGAGAGGACCTGGGTGCGACGGTCGAGGGGCGAATCCGGGGCGTCCGACGGTCGGTCGGCGCCCGCAGTCGGCGGTGGAACGAGGGGTTCGAGGAGTATCGACGGGACGGCCGCCGGGTGGTGGGCTTGCTGGAGGTCACGGAGTGGCTGGTACTGTTCGAGGCCGTCGACGCCGCGGCCGACCGGACGCTGGCCCGTCTCGACCCGGACGACTTCCCGACCGAGTCGGTCGTCACGGAGAAGCGCCGCGCGGTCGAAGCACTCGAGGCGGTAGCCGATGGGACGGCGCTACAGCGGCAGTTCGCCGAGCACGCGCACGGACTGCTCCGAAGCGGCGACAGCCGTGCCGAGCGGGGTATCGGCGACACCGAGGAAGTCGCGTTCATCCATCTCCTCTACGTCTCCGCCAAGGAGTGTGCCAACCGGGCGGCGACCCGAAGCGAGACCATCGACGAAGCCCTCCGGGAGTGATAGGGAGCGGCCCATCGATTACCTCCAGACATACACAAACCTATAAGAATATCTGGCAAGTATTGAACCTCGATGACCGACGGGACTCCCGGGGCGACACGACGGCGGCTAGCACAGGAACTGGCGGTCGTCGCCGGCTTCGAGGACCCGCGGGCGCCGCTGGAGCAGTACCACACGCCGCCGGATTTGGCAGCCCACATCGTCCACGTCGCCGACCTACAGGGCGACATCGAGGGTGAAACCGTTGTCGACCTCGGCTGTGGGACGGGGATGTTAGCGCTCGGGGCGGCGCTTCGGGGG
>NZ_WPCC01000080.1 GCF_009741925.1 Natronomonas sp. CBA1123 | reverse complement strand
GACGGGGAGCAACGACGCCCCCGCCCTCGCGGCCGCCGACGTGGGTATCGCCTTAGCCGGCGGGACGCAGTTGGCGACGGAGGCCGCCGACGCCGTCGTCGTCGACGACGACCTCCGGTCGGTGCCGGATACCTTCGACATCGCGGCGGCGACGAACCGCCGCATCAAGAGCAACCTCGCGTGGGCGTTCGGCTACAACGCCGTCGCGATTCCACTGGCTGTCTTCGGGCTGTTGAACCCGCTTTTCGCCGCCGTCGCGATGGCTTCGAGCAGTCTATTGGTCGTCGTCAACTCCTCGCGGTCGCTCGGGCCGTGACCGCGAGGTTCGACATCGCGGGCTACTCTTCGTCGTCGGGCTCGCCGGCTCGAACCGTCAGCACCGGGGAGTCGGCGCTCCGGACGACCTTCTCGGCGACGCTGCCGAGGAGGAACCGGTCGACGCCACGCCGCCCGTGGGTGCCCATCACGACGAGGTCGATGTCGTAGTCGTCGACGTATTCGAGGATGCCGCGATACGGGGAGCCGCCGGCGACAGTACCGCGAATCGAATCGACGCCCTCGGCTTTCGCCCGGTCACGGGCGTCGTCGATTGCGCGTTCGCCTTCGGCTTCGAGCGCCTCGAGGAGTTGTGCCTGTCCGGCCTCCATCACCGGTAAGTTCTCCTCTACCACGTAGAGGACATGGAGTTCCGCGTCGTAGCGAACTGCGTGGTCGATTGCGTGGTCGAGTGCGGCGTTCGCTCCCTCGGTGCCGTCCGTCGGAAACAGTATTCGGTCGTACATGGTGTATCGTGGGGAGGACGCGGTCGAACCGACCACATCAGTCACCCCCTTACGGAAGGTTCGTCTTCCACCGACTAATACACCGGGTCGAATCCCGAACAGCGGGAACTCCGCGGGCGGGTCGGATGGGCAGCCGAAACGGGGGGATTGGACTCGAATCCCGGAAATCGAGATTCAACCCGAGTTATTTCAACCACCGCCGCGATTCGTGAGATATGTACGACCGATTGTTGCTTCCGACGGACATGAGCACGGGTGTCGACTACGCGATCGAGCACGCTATCGACGCCGCAGAGCGGTACGATGCGGAACTCCACGTCCTCTACGTCGTCGACGCCGACGCCTACAGTTCCTACCCCGGCGACGAGTACGTCCACGAGTTCGAGGGGTTAGAGAGCGCACTCGAACAGGCGGGCGAGGACGCCGTCGAGGAAATCGTCGCCGCCGCCGAGGAGGCGGGCGTCGAAACCCACGCGGTCGTCCGCCACGGCGTGCCACACGAGGAAATCCTCGCGTACATGGACGACGCCGACATCGACCTGACCGTCATCGGGTCGAAGAACCGCTCCGGGGAGTACCGCCGACTGCTCGGCAGCGTCGCCGACCGCGTCGCCAACATGGCCGAGCGACCGGTCACCATCGTGAAGACGCCAGTCGAGGAGTAGTCGCCGACGGCCTCAGGCGGGTCCGAGATACCCCCACGACAGCAGGCGGTCGCCGTCGCCGTCTATCCAGCGCTCACCGATGTCGTCGCGGTAGTAGAGGTTCGGGATGACGATGTCGTCGATGCGGCCGTAGGCCTGTTCGCGGGCGGCACCCATCGTCTCGCCCTTCCCGGTGACGACCAGCGGCATCCCGGACTCGCCGGCGGCGCGCCACTGGCCGTCGACGTTCTTGGCGTCTTCGATGTGAATCCCCTCGCGACGGTCGGTGTCGAAGACGACCGCCGCGTTCCGTGAGTTCTCGTCGTAGGTTTTCTCGTCGTCGAACGGGAACGGCGGCAGGACGACCCGGACGCCGATTTGATACCCCTGGTGGACCTGCAGATTCGGGTCCTCTCCGTGTGCCAGGTCGTAAAAGAACTGTCCGGTCGGGGATTCGAAGGACTCCTCCTGTAACGTGATGGTGGGATAGCCGAACCGCGGTGTGAACTCCAGCGGGTAGACGCCGTTGTCGTTGACGATGCAGTTGAGGTCGATGCTGCCGACGTACCCCTCCTCGGCGAGGAAGTCGGCGAGTTTCCCGAGCGTCCGCTCGAAGAGGTCGTTGCGTGCGGCCCAGAACATCGAGGTTCCCATCTCGCCGGTCGAGGGGCCGATGTTGCCTGGAAACAGCTTCTTGTGCTCGAAGTTGAAATTGATTGGTTCGACGAACTCGCTACCGTTGAAGAATCCACAGACCGCGACCTCGACGCCCTCGACGCGACGCTGGAGTTGGAACCCCTTCATCCGGTGGCCCCACGCCTTCTCGTAGGCCCGAAGCACGTCGACGACGTCGCTGCCGTCGTTCTCGCGGCCGACGTACACCAGTCGTTTGACGTTCTGGACCTCCCCGAGCGGTTTGATGACGTAGGGCGCGGGATTGGCGTTGACGTAGTCGATGGCGGCGCCGAAATCCGAGAACTCCCGGTGGTCGAGGGTGGTAACGTCGTGGGCTTCGAGGACCTCCATCGCGTAGCCGCGGTCCTCTTCCAGCCGGTCGGTGTTCGGCGTCCCGCCGACGACGGCGTGGCCATCCTCACGGAGGCCCTCTGCGAGTTCGCCCGTCCCGACCTCGGAACCGACCCAGATGTCGTCGAAGACGATTACGTCGGCCCACTCGAGTTCCGCCTCCCAGTCGTCGGTTTTCGGAACGAACCCGTCGGCTATCTCCTTGTCACTCTCCGCCTCGATGTAGTACTTCACGTCGTGGCCTTCCCGTGAGACCTGCCACGCTACGTCCCCGATGAGGGCGGCGTCCAGCGAGACGAAGAGGAACCGTTTGCTGTCCATAAGCTACCCGACGATGTCCACGAGGTAAAGCGTGGGGGCGACCGTCGACGCTCAGTCGTTGCTCCGGCAGTAGCGCTCTCCTCGCGGCACGAACTGCCCGTGGAAGCCGAAGGGGACGGCGACGGGCGCCGTCGCACGGGCGCGTTCCTCGAAGGACTCGGCGTCGAGGACCGCGAGGAACGACCGCTCTTCGCCGGCGTCGAGTGCGACCGTCAACACGACACCGTCGTCTTCGGCCTCGGCGTCCGGCCGAGGAACCAAAAGCGGTTCGCCGACGAAGCAGTTCGGCGGGTGCCACACCGTAGTCGTCTCCGTCTCGATGTCGACTTTCAGCAAGCGGTCGGCGAACCCGGCCCGACCCTCGTCGTCGGTCGGCGCACCGACGCCGTAGGCGTAGCGGTACCGACGCCCTCGACGGCCGTACTCGATGGCGGGAAACTCGAAGGGACCGGGATGGAGCGTCTCGCTCGTGACGTTGCCGTAGCGGCGGTCCAGCGGCACGCGGTATCGGCGGAACTCGGCGGTCGGTTGGGTGAACTCGGGCGAATCGAGGCGGTCGAGCCGAAAGGCGTCCATCACCTCGCTGTCCGCGAAGACGGCCGAGTCGACGACGAGGCCGTCGTCGGTCTCGTAGGCGTTGACGCCGTGGAAGACGAAGGCCGGTGGAATCTCCGGTTCGGCGACGACCTCGCCTGAGTCACGCCGAAAGACGAGCAGGCGTGCGGGGCGGTCGGTCCACTCGAAGGCGTCGGCGAACGGCTTGTACAGAAGCGACGGGAGATGAAGCCGATACGGGGACTCGAAGAGGACGGCGTAGTTCTCCGTCAGCCAGAAACTGTGGATGTACGCCGGTCGCGAGCGGTCGACGGTGCCGACGACCTCGCGTTCGGAGTCGCCGTCAGGGAGTTTCCACAGCGCGTAGCCGCGTTCCCGACCGAGACGGGTGGCGAATCCCCACGTCTCGCCTGCCGAAGCGTCGCGGTGGAGATGAGCGAGGCCGCCCGAACCCTCCGCAGCCAGCGTGTCGTCGAAACTGAAACCGCCCTCGGTGTCGAGTGTCTCGGGGTCGAAGGCGACGGAGTTCGGCGTCTCGGTGAGCGCGAGCCACCGGTCGGCGAGGTACGCTACCGAGATGGAGGCGTTGTCAGTGACCGCGGGGTCGACGATATCGCGGAGTGCGGCGAGGGCCGAACGGTCCGGGTCGGTGCCGAACTCCCGGGCACCGAGGCGGCCCTGTGTTCGAGCGTGGTAGGCCTCCGATCGGGGGTACCGCGTGGTGAGGGTGACACCATCGTCGGCGATGTCGAAGCGCCGCAGCAACGCGAGGCCGTCGAACCAGTGGTTGACACGGCCCTCGCCGACGGCGAAGGAACCGGGGCCGTTTCGGAGGAGCGTTCCGTCGAGCCACGCCGGCAGGTCGCCTGACACCGGACAGTCGACGGGGCCGACCTCTTCGGCGGGGCCGAGTCCGAGGCGGTGGTCCATACGGCTACGTGGGACGCCGGCGGCTTACTGTTGGCGCCCGCGCCCTCACTCGGGAACCGCGTCCTCGAAGCCCCACTCCTCGGCGCGAGCTCTGGCTTCCGTCCGGGCGTTCTCTCGGAGCTTCTCGATGGCCGCCTCGTCGTCGAGGAATGCCTCGAGAGCGTCCCGGCCGCCCTCGTGGTCGGTGTCGGCGACCCGACGAGTGCGCTCTGCGAGGGCGGCGTCGCCAGCCAGGCGCTCGGCGGCCATCCCCCGGCGGGACTCGGAGGTCGTCGCTCTC
>NZ_WPCC01000043.1 GCF_009741925.1 Natronomonas sp. CBA1123 | reverse complement strand
GTCCGTCCTCGGGGGGCGTCGCTCCCTCGTGGGCGTCGTCGTCTGTCATGCAGTAGCGTCGGGGTTGGTTCGCCCAAAAAACCGTTCGCTTGGGGTGTGAGCGCTTACGGGGGTGAGCAATTCGAGCAGTTCTGCCTCGGTTGCGTTGCCACAGCGAACCGCTTCCCGCGGCGCGCGACCGGCCTCGGCGACGGTTTCGACCGCCGCCTGGGGGGTCGTAGCCACGCTCTCGGGGTCAGCCACGCCGCGGCGACGACGCCGGTGCGTCCGAGCCCGGCGTTGCAGTGGAGTGCGACCGACTCGCCGGCCGCTTCGGCGTCTCGAAGCGCCCTCAGTGCCGTCCGGAGCGTCGCGTTCTCGGGCAATTGGCGGTCGCGAATCGGGACGTGGGCCGTCTCGAAGCGGTCGGCGTAAGCTTCCGGCAGGCCCCACCGCGTCGCCTCCGTCGAGGAGAGCAGGCAGAGCACGCGGTCGACGCCAGCATCGGCGACCGCTGTCATCCACTCCTCGAGTCCGCCACCGAGGTGGCCCGGTCGACAGACGCCGTACACCGACGCGTCGGGTGCGACGGGAGCGAAATTGCACATCGCTACCGGCCCAACTCGGCGAGCAATCGCCCGAGGTGGACCCTATCGGAGTTCCCCTCGGACATTTCGAGGTCGACTTCGCCCGCGAGTTCGTGAACGCGGGCCAACTGTCGGCCCTCGTAGCGACTTCGGGCGGCGGCGAGGAACTCCCTGAGGACCTCCTCGCCGTCGAAGCCCTCGTCGTACAGCAGTTCGTCCAGCCCCTTTCGGGCGTCATCGAACTCTCCAGCATCGGCGTCGGCGAGGATGTCAGTCAACTCCTCGCGCATGCCCACGTCGCCCAGCGCGTCGTAGGCGGCCTGCATCGTCACCTCGTCTTCCGCCTCGTAGGTCGTCTGAGCGCCGAGGATGGCCTTCCGGAGGTCGCCGTCGCCGTAGCCGGCGACGTACTCGATGCCGTCGGCGTCGTAGTCGACACCCTCGCGGTCGACGATGCGCTCCAGCACCTCGACCGTCTCGTCGTGGGTCGGCGCCCGCATCGGTATCGGGAAGCACCGCGACTCGATGGGCGGGATGAGTTTCGACGGTTGGCGGGTGGCGATGACGAACTGCGTCGCCTCGTAGTGCTGTTCCATTATCCGCCGCAGCGACTGCTGGAAGTCCTCGCGTATCGCCTCGGCGTTGTCCAGAAGAATGGTTCGAAAATCGCCCGAAACCGGCTGGTAGGCGGCCTGTTCTTTCAGAACGCGGCTTATCATGTCACGTTTCGACAGCCGCGAGCGGCCGTCGAGGAAGTGTCCGAACCGGGGGTCGTTCTTGATTTCCTTCTTCGTCCGGCCGAAGAAGTCCGCGACGTTGATTTCGACGAAGTCGTTGTCCGGGTCTTCGTGGGTCTCCTCGGCGAGTGCGCGAACGGCGGCGGTCTTGCCGGCGCCACGTGGACCGTTGACGACGAGGTTCATCGGCTCCTCGGTCACGCGTTCGAGGTGGTCCCGCACCTCGGCCTGCGGTAACTCGTCGACGGTGGGCGCGTGTTCGTCGGTCCACAGCGGCGCGTCCATACTCCTCGTTCAGACCCGCCCCGGCAAAAGCCCTCCTCTCTCGACGCCGCGGTCGCTCCCTCTCCGTCCCGCCGACGCCGGGGTTTTTGCGTTGGGGCGTCGACGCGAGGACATGGACATCGAGTTCGGAACCGACGGCTGGCGGACGACCGTCGAGGAGTTCACGACGCCTCGCATCCGCGCCGTCGGACAGGCCGTCGCCGACTACGTACGAGAGGGGTCGGCCGACCCCGCCGTCGCCGTCGGTTACGACCCACGAGAAGGCTCTCGGGACGCCGCCGAGGAGTTGTGTCGCGTCCTCTGTGTCAACGGCGTCGACGCCCACATCCCCGACCGCGACACGCCGACGCCGGTCGTCGCCTGGACGGTCCTCGACCGCCAGTTGGACGGCGCCCTGCAGGTCACCGCCAGCCACAATCCGCCCGAGTACAACGGCATCAAGTTCGTTCCCGAGGACGGCGCGCCGGCCCTACCGGGGGTGACCGACTGGCTGGCAGACAACCTCCGTGCGCCCGACTCGCTCCCCGAATCCGAGTGGGGCCACATCGAAGAATCCGACTTCATCGAACCGTATCTCGACCACGCGCTGGCGTTCGCGGGGAGCGACGGCCGCTCGGCCGACTGCTCGGGGGTCACCGTCGCCCACGACGCTATGCACGGCAGCGGCCGAGGCGTCACCGACGAACTGCTCGAACGTGCCGGCGCGGAGGTGCTTCGACTCCGAAACGACGCCGACCCCACCTTCGGCGGGTCGCCGCCGGAACCCTCCGCGGCCCGCCTCCGTAACCTCGAAACCCGGGTCACCGACGGCGAGGCCGACCTCGGGGTCGCCAACGACGGCGACTCCGACCGTATCGGCGTCGTCACGCCCGACCGCGGCTACGTCGACCCCAACTGGCTGTTCGTCGCGCTGTACGATTACCTTCTTGAAACCGACGACGGCGACGCCGTCCGAACGGTCTCGACGACGTTCCTCGTCGACCGGGTCGCCGAGGCCCACGGCCAGTCGGTCCGGGAGACGCCGGTCGGGTTCAAGTGGGTCGCCGAGGCGATGGGCGAGTTCGACGCGCTCGTCGGCGGCGAGGAGTCGGGCGGCTTCGGCGTCCGTGGCCACCTCCGCAACAAGGACGGCGTCCTCGTCGCACTGCTCGTGGCAGCCGCCCACGCTGAGGAGCCACTCGACGACCGCCTCGACCGTCTCCGCGCCGAACACGGCGACATCGTTCAGGACCGCATCAGCGTCGACTGCCCCGACGAGCGGAAGACCGCCGTCCTCGACGAGTTGGACGGGTCGATTCCCGACAGCGTGGCAGGGACGGCCGTCGAGTCGGTCGGCACCGCCGATGGCTTCAAACTCGTGCTCGAAGACGGGTCGTGGCTGCTCGTCCGCCCCAGCGGGACAGAGCCGAAACTCCGGGTCTACGCCGAGGCCGGCGACAGAGAGCGCGTCGAGGAACTGCTCGAATCGGGCGCGGAACTGGTCGAACCGCTCATCTGAGATACCCGCGACACCGCTCGCCGTCGCAGTCGACCTCGAAACCAAGCGACTCGTAGAACGGGCGAACGCCGGGGTCGAATTCGGCGGCCAGTTCCGGCCGCCGGTCGGCCGCCGCCTCGACGAGCGCCGACCCGATACCGCTGCCGCGGCGGCCGGGACGGACCGCGACCGCGTCGATTTCGTTTCCATCGAGGACGAGCGCGCCGAGTACGCGGCTGTCTTCGCGGGCGACGAGCACCGTTCCCTCTTGTAGTACCTCCTCTTCGAGTTCCAGCATCGCGGCGTTACAGATGGCTCGGGCCGCGGTCTCTTCCCCCGAGGTCGCTTCCTCGACTCTCATCCGCCCTTGATGAGCCGCAGGACGCGAACGTGGTCGGAATCGACCGTCCGGTCCTCGGGCACCGGATTGCCGTCGACCAGCACCGACGCCTCGTGCGTCGAGAGGCCGACCGATTCCAGCACGTCGCCGTAGGTGGCATCGGCCGGCAGGTCGAGGTCGTGGCTCTCTCCGCCGACGACCTCACAGGTCACGCGCATGGGGCAACGGACGCGCCGAGGCGGTTTCAGCGTGCCGTTATATCTCCGCGAGGCCGCCGCGGTTCCGCGAGACGAGTTCGTAGATTCGGCGCGCGCCGAGAGCCACGACGCCCGTCCCGAGCAGGAAGACGACCGCTTGGAGCAGCGCGCCGACGTACGGCAGCAGTCCGAGGACGGTAACTGCGACGACGCCGATTACGACGGCGAGATAGCGGTTGTCGTAGTCGGTGTAGGACAGTGCCCACGCGCCGACGGCGTACTGTCCGTAGACGACGGCCACCCACGCACAGACGAGCGCCAACGCGAGCAACGCGACGGCCAGCGGCAGGCCGACCAGCGTCACCGCAAGTACGACGACGGCGAGTGCGGTCCCTACGACTGCCAGCAGTCCCGTTCCCGCCGTCCGGAACGGTTCGCTCCACACGGTCCGTGCGGCGGCGTCGGCGAACTTCGGTGCGGCGTACACGAGAAGCACCCCCAACAGCAAATCGCCGACGAACATGAACACGCCGAAAATCGAAAACAGCGGGTCCAGCGGCGGCACGAGGGCGAGGTCGCTCGTCCCTTGTGTGATTCCCTCGACTGTTCCGCCCTCGTCGACGAGTTCGCCCCCGTACGTCAGGCCGCCCTCGACGACGGCAGTTTCGGCGAGTGTGGTTCGCCCCGCGAAGACGTTGGCGTCGCCGCCGACGGTGCCCGCGATGGTCACGTCGCCGGCGACGGCACCGAACGAGCGGTCGACGCTCCCCGTCTCGCCTAACGTGGCGCTGCCGGCGTAGGCGAGGGCGTTGCCGCCGACGGTGCCGTTGAGGTACACGTCGCCGCCGTAGACGCGGACGATACCCGTCACTTCGGCACCCTCGGCGATACGAACGTCGCCGCCGTAGACACGGAGGTCACCGTCGACGGTGCCGGTGACGACGACCGTCCCACCGGCCGCCGACACGTCGCCGGTCTGGTTGCCGTCGACGACGACCGACCCGCCGACGCGGGTGTCGGCTGCGGCGATTCCGGGGAGCAGGGCAACCGCGAGGACGAGCGCGCACAGGAGGATAAACGAGCGGCGCATGGCCGACCAATCAGCGGGTTCACCTAAACGCTTTCCGCCTGTCTCGGGGGGTTTATACTCGGCCGGAGTCTCCCATCGGACATGAGCGAGGCTGCCGCCGAGGACCGCGGGCGGGAGATCTGGATCGAGAAGTACCGCCCCCAGACGCTGGAGGAGGTCGTCGGTCACGAGGGCATCACACAACGGTTGAAGCAGTACATTAACCAGCAAGAATTACCGCATCTTTTATTTGCAGGTCCTGCCGGAACGGGTAAAACCACCTCGGCCGTCGCCATCGCCAAGGAAATCTACGGCGACGACTGGCGGGAGAACTTCCTCGAGTTGAACGCCTCCGACCAGCGGGGTATCGACGTGGTTCGGGACCGAATCAAATCCTTCGCGCGGGCCTCCTTCGGCGGCTACGACCACCGAATCATCTTCCTAGACGAGGCCGACGCCCTCACCAGCGACGCCCAGTCAGCGCTCCGCCGGACGATGGAGCAGTTCTCCGACAACACGCGCTTCATTCTCTCGTGTAACTACTCCAGCCAAATCATCGACCCCATCCAGTCGCGGTGTGCCGTCTTCAGGTTCTCGCCGCTCGGCGACGAGGCCGTCGAGGAGCAAATCCGAATCATCGCCGACGCCGAGGGCATCGAGTTGACTGATGACGGCGTCGACGCGCTGGTGTACTCGGCCGACGGCGACATGCGGAAGGCAATCAACGGCCTGCAGGCAGCCGCCGTGATGGGCGAAACCGTCGACGAGGAGGCCGTCTACGCCATCACCTCGACGGCCCGTCCCGAGGAGATTCGCGCGATGGTGACGAAGGCACTCGACGGCGATTTCACGGCCGCCCGAGCGGACCTCGATTCGCTTCTGACGGAGGCCGGCATCGCCGGCGGCGACATCATCGACCAGATGCACCGCTCGGTGTGGGAGTTCGACCTCGAGGAGCGGCAGGCGGTTCGGCTGATGGAGCGGGTCGGCGAGGCCGACTACCGCATCACAGCCGGCGCAAACGAGCAAGTACAGCTCGAGGCGCTGCTGGCGTCGTTGTCGTTGGAGGAGTAGCGTCGGCGCGAGCGAAGAGAGCGCCGTTCTCCGGACGTGAACGGAGTGAGCGTCCGGTCTTTTTCATCGACGTTTTTCGAGGAGTGGTGGGCGAGCGAAGCGAGCGCACCCGACGCGGAAAAAGGTCGGGGGTCGTTGTCGTTGAGCGAAGAGTAGCGCCGGCGCCGAAGCCGCTCGACTACTCGCCGATGCCCTCCGCCAGTTCGAACGCGACTTCGACTTCCGCCTGGTACTCCCGTTCGGCCTGGTCTAACTCGACGGCTTGGTTCTCGACGGACACCCACATGAGGTTCTCCAGCGTCTCCTCGGCGCGGGAGACGGCGTCGTCGACCGCACCTTCGAAACTCTCGTTGCTCCGTCCGATGAGCCTGACTTTCTTGAACACCATTTCGTTCGACTGTGGGCGCCGCTGGGTGAACAATCGAGAGGGTACTTCTCACGGGATGGGAACCGAGCAGTTGCGTCGAGTGTCCATCGCCGGGGTCAGTGGCGGTCGACGATGGCGATGTCGGTTTCGAGGTCGTCTATCTGTTTGAACGTCGGCGGTGACACGAGTCGGGAAGCGACGCTTCGGTCGCCGCTGGAGCCGATGACGATGAGGTCGTTTTCCGGTGCCGAGCGCAGGAGGAAGTCGTGAATCGAGGCGTTCGGGACGCGAGTCTCGACGGTTCCGTCGATGGTTTCCGCGAGGTTGGCGAGCATCTGGGTGGCGTTCCGGCGCCGCTTTTCGGAGTCGATGCAGTGAGCGATGCTGACGTGCCCTATCGGACCCGCCAGCCTGAGTGCGAAATCTATCATGTTGTGGGCGGTGTCTCCCGCCTGCCGGACCGGGACCATGATGCGTCGCCAGCGCTGTCTGCCGTCACAGGAGCGGTGTATCAACACGTCTCGGTTCGCTTCGAGGAGGCGCTTGATGAACGGCGTCACCTCGTCCCCGTCGGTTTCATACGGGGCGACGATGAGGTCGCAGTTGGCTTCGCTGGCGACCTGTCGGACGGTTTCGGCCCGAGAGGGGCCCGCTGCCGCGACGACGATTTGACAGGGCACCCCGAGGTTCGTCTCGATTCGTGACGCCAGCGACTCGAGTTCGGACACCGCCGCCGCCGTCGTCGGGTCCATCTCGTCGTCGGTTCCGTCGGGGTCGGAACTCGCTGAGGTGTTCCTCGACGACCGGCTATCTCCCCCATCGGCGACGACCGTTCGGTTTCGGCCGCCGTCCTGTGCGATTTCAAGCTCCTCTTCGACGATGTCCAACAGGACGACCTTCCCGGCGTCGTGGTCGGCGGCGAGACGCGCGCCCAGCATGGCCGTCGCCTCGGCGAACTCACCCCGAATCGGGACGAGGACGTGGTCGTCGCCCTCGATGGATTCGTACAGATAGCGCGCCCGTTGCTCGTAGAACAGGTCCCGCCAGACGGCGAAGCCGACGGCGACGATGCCCGAGGAGACGAAGACGCTCACGACGAACGACAGCCGGCGCGCGGGGTCGACAAGCAGTCCGAGAAGCGCCATCGAGAACGCTGCGGCCTCCTCGATGTCGAGCACCCACGTGACGAGCCCCGCGAGAAACACCGCGAATGCGGCGCCTGCGGCGTCGACTTCGATGGCACTCGGTGGCAACTCGGGGTAGACGAACCGGATGGCGACCTCCATGGCGACCCACGAACAGATTGCACCCACCGAGAGGCCGGCGACGAACCGGACCGGCGAGGCGTACTCGCTTTCGGGGTTGGCAAACAGCGCGTAGGTGCCCGCCGCCAGCGGTGGCAGAACGAAGAAGGAGACGTAACTCGAGCGGTTCGAGAGATGCGTCATCAGCGCGATGAGGGCGGGAACGAAGAGGAGTATCGAGACGTGGATGAGCGTCGACGTCTCTTCGAGGCGCCGGCGAGCGACACGAACCCGCCGGCGGAGACTCCCGAGAGTCAGTTGGGCTCCGATACCGAACCAATCGCGCATACCTGTGGTCGAGCGTCGCCGACGGCTTGGCCGTTTCGACCACGGAGCGTTTGGCGTCGCGGGAAGCGAATCCGTGAAAACGGGAGTATCGATTCGGTTCGCACCCGATTCGGGCGGTCCGAGCGCCTCGAAAACCCTTTAGCCGCCGACGGGCCAAACAGGAGTAATGAGTGACCTCGACGAGGAGTATCAGCTCGAGTATTTCCACGACGAGGGGTTCGTACGGAAGGAGTGCCCGTCGTGTGGAGCACACTTCTGGACCCGCGACGAGGAGCGAGAACTGTGTGGGGAGCCACCGTGTGCCGACTACGAGTTCATCGACGAACCGGGGTTCGAGGACGAGTACAGTTTAGAGGAGATGCGCGAGGCGTTCCTCTCGTTTTTCGAGGAGCACGGCCACGAGCGCATCGACCCTTACCCGGTCGCGGCGAACCGCTGGCGCGACGACGTGCTGTTGACCCAGGCCTCGATTTACGACTTCCAGCCGCTCGTCACCTCCGGGAAGACGCCGCCGCCGGCGAACCCGCTGACCGTCTCTCAACCCTGCATCCGGATGCAGGACATCGACAACGTCGGCAAGACGGGCCGACACACGATGGCCTTCGAGATGATGGCCCACCACGCGTTCAACGCCCGCGAAGACCTCGACGACCCCGGCCAGTACGCCTACGAGGGCGAGGTGTACTGGAAGGACGAAACCGTCGAGTACTGCGATACGCTGCTGGCGGAGTTGGGCGCCGACATCGAGGACGTAACGTACATCGAGGACCCGTGGGTCGGCGGCGGCAACGCCGGCCCCGCAATCGAGGTCATCTATCGCGGCCTGGAGTTGGCCACCCTCGTCTTCATGTGCATGGAGCAGGACCCCGACGGCGAGTACGAACTCAAAGACGGGAACACCTACTCCTACATGGACACCTACATCGTCGACACCGGCTACGGGTTAGAGCGGTGGACCTGGATGTCCCAGGGGACCCCGACGGTGTACGAGGCCGTCTACCCCGAGATGATTGCCTTCCTGAAGGACAACGCCGGCCTCGAATACACCGACGACGAGGAGGCACTCGTCAACCGCGCGGCCCGGCTCTCCGGGCAACTCGATATCGACGACGTCGACGACGTGGAGGCGGCCCGCGACAACATCGCCGACAAACTCGACGTGTCGACGAGTCGCCTCCGCGAACTCGTCGAACCGCTGGAGGACATCTACGCCATCGCCGACCACTGCCGGACGCTCGCCTACATGTTCGGCGACGGCATCGTCCCCTCGAACGTCGGCACGGGGTATCTCGCCCGAATGGTGTTGCGCCGGACCAAGCGACTCTGTGACACCGCGGGCGTCGACGCGCCGCTGGACGAACTCGTCGACATGCAGGCCGAACGGCTCGGCTACGAGAACCGCGACACCGTCCGCGACATCGTCCGCACGGAAGTCGAGAAGTACCGCGAGACGCTCGAACGCGGCGGCCGACAGGTCGAACGCCTCGCCAGCGACTACGCGGCGAAGGGCGACCCCATCCCACTGGAAGAAGTCCTCGAGTTGTACGACTCCCACGGCATCCAGCCGGACATGGTCGAAGACATCGCGGCCGACCACGGTGCGGACGTGGAGATTCCCGACGACTTCTACTCGCTGGTCGCGGCCCGCCACGGCGGCGAGGAGGCTTTCGAAGAAGAGGAGGGAGCCGAAACCGACGACGACCGCATCGCCGACCTCCCCGACACGGAGAAACTGTACTACGAGGACCCCGAACGGACCGACTTCGAGGCGGTCGTCTTAGACGTCATCGAACGGGAAGTCGACGACGAAACCCACTACGACGTGGCGCTCGACCAGACGATGTTCTACCCCGAAGGCGGCGGCCAGCCCGCGGACACGGGAACGCTCGCCACCGACGAGGTGACCGTCGAGGTCACGGACGTCCAGGAAGTCGACGGCGTCGTCCTCCATCGTACCGACGAGAGTCCGGGGAAAGGCGAGTTCGTCCGTGGACAAATCGACGCGACCCGGCGCAAGCGGCTGATGCAACACCACACCGCGACCCACATCGTCGGCTACGCGGCCCGGGAGGTCCTCGGCGAGCACGTCCGGCAGGCCGGCGCCCAGAAGGGCACCGACTCCTCGCGGTTCGACATCCGCCACTACGAGCGCATCAGTCGCGAGGAGGTCAAACGCATCGAGCGGGTCGCAAACGACCTCGTCACCGACAACGTCGCGGTGAAACAGGAGTGGCCCGACCGCCACGAGGCCGAGGAGGAACACGGCTTCGACCTGTATCAGGGCGGCATCCCGCCGGGACAGAACCTCCGACTCATCCGGGTCGCAGAGGACGTACAGGCCTGTGCGGGCACCCACGTCACCCGAACCGGCGACATCGGCACCATCAAAATCCTCTCGACGGAGCGGGTTCAGGACGGCGTCGAGCGGCTGACGTTCGCGGCGGGCGACGCCGCAATCGAGGCCACCCAGCGCACCGAGGACGCCCTCTACGAGGCGGCCGATACCTTCGACGTCTCGCCACAGGAGGTCCCCGACACCGCCACGCGGTTCTTCTCGGAGTGGAAGCAGCGCGGCAAGCAAATCGAGGACCTCAAGGAGCAACTCGCCGAGGTGCGCGCACAGGGCGGCGGAGACGACGCCACCGAGGTCGACCTCGGCGAGGCGACGGCGGTCGTCCAGCGGGTCGACGCCGACATGGAGGAACTCCGGGCGACGGCCAACGCTCTCGCCGACGAGGGGAAGGTCGCCGTCCTCGGTAGTGGCCTCGACGGTGCGACGTTCGTCGTCGCGGTACCCGACGGCGTCGACCTCAACGCGGGGTCGGTCGTCGGTGAACTCGCCGCGAAGGTCGGTGGCGGCGGCGGCGGTCCACCGGACTTCGCACAGGGCGGCGGCCCCGACGTCGACGCACTCGACGACGCCTTGGCCGACGCGCCCGACGTGTTGCGGCAACTGCGGGAGGCCTGAGGACGGTTCGTTTTCGGCGCGGTCGCTGGTTCGGCCGAAAGAGGGAAAAACGGAACGTGGACGAGGAGCGGTCGCGTCGCTGCGTTACTCGTCGTCTTCGTCGCCGCCGACGGTGACGTCCTCGAGGCGGTCCTCGAGTTCGTTGAAGCGGTCGGCCTGCTCTTCGAACTGCTCGGAGAGCTGTTGGAGTTGGTCCTCGAAGCGGTCGGCGAGGTCGTCGGCCTGCTCGGAGACGCGCCCCTGGGCGTCCTCGGCCTGCTCGTCGAGTTGGTCCTGCAGCTCCTCCAGTTGCTCGGTGAACTCCTCGACGGCGTCGACGAGTTGCCCCTCGAGGTCCTCGTTGAGGTCGATGAGGAACTCCAGCTGCGTGCTGAGGTTTTCGAGGGCGTCCTCGCTGAACTCGTCGTAGCTCTCGCCGACGGAGTCGTACTCCTCGTCGAGGGTGTCGTAGGCCTCGTCGGACTGCTCTTCGAGGGTGTCGAACGTCTCGTCGACGGAGTCACGGAGGTCTTCGAGCGTCGAGGAGCCACCCGAGACGGACTCGGCGGCGTCCAGGGACGTGTGCACCGACTGCCGGGAGAGCCGGAGCGCCTGCCGTTGGATGTCGCGTTGAGTGTCGACGCCGCCGTAGACGGTGTCGCTCATCTCCCGTGGCAGGGTCATGACGTCCTCGATGACGTCTTCGGTCTGTCTAATCGTGTCGCGTTGCAGTTGGAACAGCGTGGCAATCGGTGAGTTGTCGTCGTCAGTCATAGTTGGATTCCGGTATGGGACGAGCGGACGGCGCCGAGCGAGGCCGGCCGATGGGACGAGACCGGCCATCGAGGGGAACGACGGCCCGGTCGGAGACCGGGTTCGCCGCCGGCGAACCGTCCGTTCGTTGCACCACCCGTTTTCCTATTGGCGAACGAATAACTTAAAGGTTGGCACTAGAATACATCTGTTACCATTGGATGGCATCAAGAACCCAAAAACCACGAACGCGGGTCGCCAGTTGGCGGCGACCCGAGACGTGTAAATTAAAGTCCCATTACCAAAATACAGAAACGTGACAGGAAGCGAGCCGTCCCGGAACGCCGTCACTCGCCCGAACGCGTCGATTCGACGCTCCGCGGTGCGGTGCCGGGAGGTGGACGGTCTCGCCGTCAGTTTCACCACGGAGACTCAAGCGTGATATCCCTCGTCGATTTCCTCCCGGGACTTCCGTACGGCCTCCAGTGGCGACTGGTACTCATCCCCTTCATCACCGGGATTATCGGCTACGGGACCAACTGGGTCGCCATCCGAATGCTGTTTCACCCCGTCGAGTTCGCCGGATTCCGGCTCCCGGGGCTGAAGAGCGTCGCCCCGAGTCTACCGCGGAAAATCCAGCAGATACCCGGCGTGATGGAGGGTCGCGTCGGCTGGCAGGGCATCATCCCCTCCCGATCCGCCCGGATGGGTACCATCGCCGCCGAGAAGGGTATCGCCCGAATCGCGACCGAGCGGGAGTTCTACGAGGAGTTCGACCCCGAGGAAATCGCCACCCACATCGTCACCAACTCCGAGGACGAAATCCGCCGACTCACCGACGAGACGCTCCGCGAGGAGCATCCGGGGCTGTGGAACGACACCCCTCAGCCGGTTCGAGAACTGATACACGCCCGCGTTCAGGCGCAACTGCCCCGTATCGCCGACGAGATTACCGAACGAATCGGCGAGAACATCGACGAACTGCTCGACATCAACCTCATGATAACGAACCACCTCGACGAGAATCCCGAGTTGCTCAATCGGCTGTTCCTCGAAGTCGGCGACCGCGAACTGAAGTTCATCGTCAACTCCGGGTTCCTCCTCGGCACGTTCCTCGGCGTGTTCACCATCCCGCTTTTCCTCTACATCGACCGCTGGTGGGTGCTTCCGATGGCGGGCGTCGCCGTCGGTTACATGACCAACTGGATTGCCCTGAAAATCATCTTCCTCCCCATCGAAGAGCGACGTCTCGGCCCGTTCCGACTGCAAGGGCTGTTCATCAAACGCCAACCGGAAGCCGCAGAGAAGTACGCCGAAATCGTCGCCGACGAAATCGTCACGATTTCCAACGTCGCCGAAAACCTCATGTACGGAAGCCAATCGGACCGCACACGAAAGATGATTCGAGACGCCATCCGACCGGAAGTCGACCGCGCCGTCGGTCTCGCCGGCCCGCTCGTCCGCATGACGACGGGCAGCGACGAGTACGAGCGCGTCCGGGAGCGGTTCGCCGAAGAGAGCGTCGACCGGACGATATCGCCGCTGTCGGACCCCGAGTTCAACGCCGAGCGCAGCGAGTCGATTCGACGGCTGATATGCGACCGCATCCGGAGTCTCACGCCGGCGAACTTCGTCCAACTGCTCCGGCCCGCATTCATCGAAGACGAGTGGATGCTCATCGTCCTCGGTGCGGTGCTCGGGTTCGTCGCTGGCTGGCTCCAACTGCTGGTGGTGACCGCCGTATGAGCGGCGACTCCCCCGCCGACGACGAGGATACGCCTGAAGACGCCGAGAAGGCGCTCGATGCCCCCGACGACATCGAGGTCGACGTCGACACCGTCGAGGAGGGCGACATGGCTCCCCGCGAGGTCGAGCGCGTCTTCTCGCTCTTAGAGGAGGCCACTGCCGAGGACGCCCTCGAGGGCCGGCAACTCCGGCGACTCCTCTCGGTGCTTGAAAACGCCGTCGCCAGCCCCTCGGAGACGAATCCCGAGACGTTCGCGGAGTTGGTATCGATTCTCGAAGAGACCATCGTCGCCCCCGACGACCTCGACGACGTGGACGTCGACGGGCTCTTGTCCGTCTTGGAGGAAGCCGTCGCCGGCACGACGACGGCCGACTCCGAGAGCCTCGAAGAACTGTTCGACGTGGTCGGCGAGTCCCTCGCCGACCCGACGGCCATCGAACCCGAGGACGTCGAGCGGTTTCGAGCCGGTCTCGAGGACGCCATCGTCGACCTCACCGACCCGTCCTCGGGCAGCATCGGCGGGCTGTTCCCCATTCCCGGCATGGCTGGGGCTCCACCCGAGGATATCGCCGAGACCGACGACACTTACGACATGTTCCGCATCGCGCGCATCGGCGCCGCGATGACACAGCGGGCGACGGGCTATTCGGTCGAATCCGGCATCCGAACCGGCACGCGGATGGCGTACGCCGCGGCCAACGCCGAATCACCGGCGCGACTTCTCACCGAGAGCCGCGCCATCGCCTTGGACGAACTCCAGCGGGCGGGCGTCGACATCGGCGACGAACAGGCCGACTGGCTCGAAGCCCACGAGGACGACCTCGTCGACAGCCGGCCGATAACGGCGGAGACGCTCCGAGAGCGCGGCGAGCGACTCCTCTCGAAGTCAGCGGAAGTCGGCCGTGACGAGACGATTCACCCCGCCTTCCCCTCGGTTCTCGAACAACTGGCCGCCGACGAGGCGCGCATCCTGCGGCTGCTCGCAGAGGAGGGGACACAGGCGACGATGAACGTCCGCGACAAGAATATCATCCCGTTCAAATCGACGCTCGTCGCGGAGAACCTAACGATGATAGGCAGCGACGCGGGCTGTCGGTACCCCGACCGGACGCCGGTGTACCTCAAGAACCTCGAACGGCTCGGACTCATCGACTTCTCGGATGAACCCATAGAGGACCTCAAACAGTATCAGGTGCTCGAGGCCCAATCGCACATCGAAGCTGCCCGCGAGGCTGCGGACCGACCGAAAGCGGTGTACGGGAGCGTCAGGCTGTCGCCGTTCGGTGTCGACTTCTGTGAGACGTGCCTGCCGGTCTCGGTGAACGTCGAACGGCGGGAACGCACCTTCCGCGAGGAGAGTTAGAAGGAGACCTGTTCGGGGCCGTTCTCGCCGATGGAGGGCGCATCGCGGTCGGAGTAGTTCTCCCGGCCGATGGCGTTCTTCGACACCGCCGAGTAGGCCGCCAGTCGGGCGTCGTCGGCGTCCTCGAAAGTGGTGTCGCCGAGACGACCCAGTGCCTCGCCGAACGTCTCCTCGCCGTTGGGAACCTCCAGTTCGAGTTCGCCGTACTCCTCGATGAGTTCCGTCGCGGTCGCGGGATACGTGTGGGCATCGATTCGGTCGTCGACGTTCGCGAGCAGTTCCATGTCTACTCCTCTTTCCCTAACCTTCATGAATGTTGGCTATAATCCCCTTCCCCGGATATAAGGTCATCTAGCGAACCCGGGCGGCGGAAGCGAGGGGGCTTTGACGGTCGCACACCGTCTTCGAGTATGGTCGTCGCGGACCTTCACGTACACACGACGAACTCCGACGGGACGCTGACGCTGTCGACGCTGCCCGACGCCGCAAAGCGGGCGAGCGTCGACGTCGTCGCCGTCACCGACCACGACCGGACCCATCCCGAACTATCGACGCCCGTCGCACATCTCGACGGCATCACGGTCGTCCACGGCATCGAGTTGCGGGTCGAAACCGACACCGAACGAATCGATTTGCTCGGCTACGGCGTCGAACGCACGGACGAACTCGACGCGCTCGTCGAGTCGCTCCAGACAGACCGCATCGAACGGGGGCGACGGATAATCGAGTCCGTCGAGAAGCGCCTCGATGTCGAGTTACCAATCGAACCGCGGGAGGGACTCGGCCGTCCCCACATCGCCCGCGCCGTCGCCGAGGTCACCGACTACGAGTACGGCGAGGTGTTCGAGGAACTCATCGGCGACGACGGCCCCTGTTACGTCGCCCGCGACATCCCCTCCTTCGAGACGGGGCGGTCGGTCCTCGCCGACGCCTGCGGCATCGTCGGCCTTGCACACCCCTACCGATACGACGACCCCGAGACCGCACTCGAACGCTGTTCGGAACTCGATGCGGTCGAGCGTTCTACCCCTACGGCCGCGAGGTCGATACCCGCCCGCTGGACCGGGCCATCGAGACCTACGACCTCCTCGCCACCGGCGGGAGCGACGCCCACGAGGAGACGCTCGGAAAAGCGGGACTGGACCGCGAGGACTACCGGCGCTTCCGTACGGCGCTGTGACGAGCGCTGGGTTCAAACCGCTCGGTCACGTACCCCCGGGTATGCAGTGTCACTACTGTGATGAGGAGGCCGCCGTCGCCGTCGAGAAAGACCACATCAAGGTCGGCCTCTGTGAACGGCACCTCCGCGAGCGGATGGAGGAACTCTCCGACTCCGAGGCGCTCGAGGACATCGAGGGGCAGATAGAGGACGCTCTGGAGTAACCCCCTCCCCATCCCTCGCTCATCTCACATTTCCGCCTCGCCGGCCACCGCCCGAACGGTCGGCAACTCTTTTAGCGCGCCGCGCGTTCGTTAGCCCATGCTCGACGACCAGACCTGTCTCGTAACCGGTTCCTCCCGAGGTATCGGCCGCGCGGTCGCCGAAGAACTCGGACGAAACGGTGCCGATGTCGTTGTGAACTACCGCTCCTCGGTGACCGAGGCCGAGGATGTCGTCGACACCATCGAAGCGGAAGGTGGTACCGCCATCGCCGTCCAGGGGAACGTCGCCGACTACGACGAGGTCGAAGCGATGTGTTCGGAGATTCACGACGCCTTCGGCTCGGTCGATGTCCTGGTGAACAACGCCGGCATCACCGTCGACAAGAAGTTCGAAAACATGACCCGTGACGACTGGCAGCGGGTCCTCGACGTGAATCTCGGCGGCGTGTTCAACTGCACCCACTGTCTGTTCGACGATATCAAGTCGGCCGACGACGGGCGACTCATCAACATCTCGTCGGTCGTCGGTCAGCAGGGCAACTACGGGCAGGCGAACTACGCGACGACGAAGTCGGGGCTGTTCGGCTTCACCCGGACGTTGGCCTTGGAGTTGGCTTCTTCGGGGTCGACGGCGAACTGCGTCGCTCCCGGATTCGTGAAGACCGACATGCTGGAGACCGTTCCCGAACGGGTCCAAGAGAAGATTCTCCAGCGAATCCCACTCGACCGGTTCGCCACGCCCGGCGACGTGGCGGGTATCGTCCGCTTCGTCGCCAGCGAGGACGCCGGCTACATGACCGGCCAAATCCTCGCCGTCAACGGCGGCATGGAGTGGTAACAACACCCACTTTTTACGCGAGGGGGTTTCCTCGCTCGCTGCGCTCGCTGCGGGAACCCCCCGCGCAAAAACTTGGGGAAAAATGACCCGGTGACTCGGCCTTCGGCCTCGCCACCGGTGAACCGCGCTCGCTTTGCTCGCGCGGATGCTCTGCGCTCGCCAACCGCCGGCCGTCGAAACTCTTCTGTCGCTCCCCGCCCCGTCTCCGGTGATGCGCGTCTCCGTCATCGGTGGCTCTAGTATCGACACCGAAACATACGAGCAAGCGCGGGAGGTCGGCCGCCTGCTCGGTGAGCGCGGCCACACCGTCGTCTGTGGCGGCCTCGGTGGCGTGATGGAAGCCGCCTGTCGCGGCGCGCGGGAACACGACGCCGACACTATCGGTATCCTCCCTGGCGAGGACCGCGAGACGGCCAACGAGTGGGTGACGACCCCCATCGCGACGGGGTGGGGCCACGCTCGGAATCCCCTCGTGGTCATGAACGGCGAGGCGGTCATCGCCATCGACGGCGCCGCGGGGACGCTCTCGGAGTTGGGCCACGCGCTCGTCTTCGACCGCCCGATAGCGGGATTGGATACTCACGAAATCGACCTCGTTGGGTTCGAAGCCGTCGAGAGTCCCGAGGCAGCCGTCGATTATGTCGAGTCCGAATCGCCGGCCCGCTTCCAGAAGTAGAGTGCGGCGAGGGCGTTCGGCACCGCCAGCCACCGGACCCGCCGGACGGTTTCCTCGCTCGACTCGAAGTCGGCTTGCAGCCCTTCGTTGTACCACCACTCGACGCCAGCCAACATCGCCCGCGGGGCGACGACGTGTGCGACGGCGCCGAGAAGCGACCCTACTGCGAGGAGACGGTGTTTCGTGTGGTCGTCCATACCCCATGTAGGGGTCGAGCCGTATCGAGTCTCGGCCTCGCGGCGGTCGTTACCGGAATCTGCGAAAACAGCGGCGTTACTCGCTTTGGATGCGCGGCGCGAGCATGAAGGTGACGTGGCCGTCGCCCTCGGCGAAGTCGAAGTGCATCTTGACGGGGAACTCCTCGCCGAGTTCCATCGTCACCTCGGCGTCCTTCGGGATGGCCTTGTTCATGTCCTTCAGATAATCAAGCGAGAACAGCGAGCGGGCCTCCCCGGCCGTGAGGTCGATGAGGTCCTCCCGGCCCAATTCGAGATGCACGTCGTCGGTGTCGCCCTCGGCTTCGACGAAGAACTCCTCGGCGTCGGCGTCGACGCCCAACGCGATGTGGTCGCTCACCATGTCGGCGGCTTTGACCGCACGGGCGATGTCCTTGCCCTCGATGACGATTTCGGCGGCCAAATCGAGGTCCGGCAGGTCCGGCTCCTGTCGGATGGAGTCGGGGTCGATGAGCGCCAGCGTGTACTCCAGGCCGTCCAACTGGATGTGGAGTTTGCGGGTCTCCTCGTCCAACTCGAGGTGGACGAGCTGGCCGGAGTCGGCCATCCCGACGATGTCTTCCAGTCGGTCGAGGTTGACGCCGATGACGCCGCCGTCGGTCTCGTAGGACTCGAATGCGGTCTCGGAGAGTTCGAGGTCGACCATCCCGACGTTCGCCGGGTCCACCGCACGAATCGTGAGGCCCTCCTCGTCGAGGCGGATTTTGCACTCGTCGACAAGCACGCTCACGGAATCGAGCGCATCCCCGAGCGTGTCCGCGCTCACGATAGCCTTGAACATATACGCCCACGTTCTTCCCGACCCCTAAAAAACACTCTGCTCGCGCGCGAGCGCGGAACTCACTCCAACAGCAGCAGTTCGGGCGTCTCGAGGTACTCCTTGACGGTGTTGACGAACTGGGCAGCCTCCGCGCCGTCGATGACGCGGTGGTCGATGGACAAAGACAGCGTCATCACCTTCCGGGGGACGACCTCCCCGTCGATGACGCGCGGCTTGTCCTTGATGGCGCCCAACCCGAGGATGGCCGACTCGGGGTAGTTGATGATGGGCGTGGCGTACTCCCCACCGATGGCCCCGAAGTTCGTAATCGAGAACGTCCCGCCCTGCATCTCCTCGCGGGCGATAGAGCGGTCCCGCGCCTTCCCGACGAGGTCGTTCATCTCTTCGGCGATATCGAGCATTCCCTTCCGGTCGACGTTCTTGACGACCGGCACCATCAGGCCTGCTTCGGTCGCGGTGGCGACGCCGATGTTGTAGTCGCCGCGGACGACGATTTCCTCGTTGTCCTCGTCCAGTTGGGCGTTCAACATCGGGTGCTGTTTGAGCCCGGCGACGACGGCCTTCATCACGAACGGCATGTATGACAGTTTCGTGCCGCGCTGTTCGGCTTCCTCTTTGAGGTTACCGCGGGTTTCCACCAGCCGCGTCACGTCCACCTCGTCGTGGTGGGTGACGTGCGGCGCCGTGAACTTCGAGCGCTCCATCTGCTTGCCGATGGTCCGCCGGATTCCCTTGTAGGGGATGCGCTCGTCCTCGCCGGAGGGTGCGGCGACCGTTTGCCCGTCGCCTGCGGCACCCGCCGACACCGCCTCGGCGTCGGCCTGTTGGGCGGCCTGCTGTGCCTCGGCGTAGGCTTCGACGGCCTCGGGCGTGACGAACGCCTCGCCGTCGCGTGTCTCCTCGGTCGGGACGCTGTCGAGGTCGACGCCCTTCTCCTCTGCGAGTTTGCGGGTCGCCGGCGCGGCCAGCGTCCGGTCGCGGTCGGCCGCCTCGGCGCTCGTCGACGCCGGTTCGGTGGCTTCCGCCCCGTCATCGTCGCTCACTCGCCGGGTCGCCGACTGCACGCCGTCCGTCGACGTTGCTTCCGACGTTTCCGTTTCGGGTTCGGCCTCGGCTTCCGTCCCGCCTTCGGCGGCCGCACGAACGTCGGATTCGGTGACGCGGCCGCCCGGACCGCTGCCGGCGACCGACGCGATGTCGACATCGAGCTCCCGGGCCAACCGACGTGCGGAGGGGGCGGCGAAGACGCGGCCGCCCTTCGCGCTCGGTTCGGCCGCCGTCTCGGCTGGGGCCTCGCTTCCGTCCTCGTCGACGGGGGTGACAGCCGGTTCGGGTTCGTCCGCTGCTCCGGCGTCCGTCTCCGCCGGTTCCTCGACAGGTTCACCTTCGACATCGAAGGTAATGATGACCTCCCCGACTGGCACCATCTCTCCTTCCTCGGCCAGTATCTCGCGGACGGTGCCGTTGACCGGGGCGGGCACCTCGACGACGGCTTTGTCCGTCTCGACTTCCGCGACCGGTTGGTCCTCTCGTACCGTATCCCCGACCTCGACGAGCCAACTGACGATTTCCGCTTCGGTCAGTCCCTCGCCGACGTCGGGCAGTTTGAACTCGCGTACCATATCAGAACTCGTAGGTCTCTCGGATGGCGTCCTCGATGCGTGTGTCCTCGGGCATGTAGTAGTCCTCCAATGCGTACAGGGGGTAGGGAACGTCGAAGCCGGTGACGCGGTTGACCGGCGCCTCCTGATACAGCAGGGCCTCCTCCTGAATCGTCGCCGTGATTTCGCCCGCGAGACCGCCGGTCTTCGGCGCCTCGTGGACGACGACCGCGCGGCCGGTCTTCTCGAACGATTCGAGGATGGCGTCGGTGTCCATCGGCTTCAGCGTCCGCAGGTCGATGACCTCCACGTCGATGCCGTCCTCGGCGACGGATTCGGCGGCCTGAATCGACGGCCGAGTCATCGCACCCCACGTGAACAGCGAGATGTCGGAGCCTTCGCGTCGGACCGCGGCCTCGCCCAACTCGACGGTGTAGTCGTCGTCCGGCACCTCCTCGCGGAACGCCCGGTAGATGAGTTTGGGTTCGAGGAAGATGACCGGGTCGGGGTCACGAATCGACGCCGCGAGCAGTCCCTTCGTGTCGTACGGCGTCGAGGGGATGACCACCTTCAGGCCGGCCTCGTGGGCGTAGAAGGCCTCCTTCGATTCGGAGTGGTGTTCCGGCGCCCGAATCCCGCCACCGTAGGGCGCACGAACCACCAACGGGCAGGTAAATCGCCCCCGCGAGCGGGTTCGCATGCGGGCGGCGTGAGAGATAATCTGGTCGAACGCCGGGTACATGAACCCGGAGAACTGGATTTCCGGGACCGGCTTGAGGCCGTAGGCGGCCATGCCGATAGCGGTGCCGACGATGCCGGATTCGGCAAGCGGCGTGTCGATGACTCGGTCCTCGCCGAACTCGTCGTAGAGGCCTTCTGTCGCCCGGAAGACGCCGCCGTTCTTGCCCACGTCCTCGCCCATCACGAGGACGTCGTCGTCGCGTTGCATCTCGCTTTTCAGGCCGTCTCGGACGGCCTGTACCAGTGTCAGGTTCTGTGTCGAACTCATTCGAGTAGTTCCTCGTCGCCGTGTCGTTCGCGCAACCGCTGGAGGTGTGCGCGCTGTTCCTCGAGCCGTTCGGTTCGTTCCTCGAAGACGTAATCGAACATGTCGGTCGCCTCGGGCCGCTCGAAGCTCTCGGCTTCAGTGATGGCTTCGGCGACCTCGTCTTCGACCGACTGGGTGACCGCGTCGACGCCCTCGTCGTCGAGGACGCCGGTGTTCCGCAGGTACGACTCCAAGCGCGGAATCGGGTCCTTGGCCTTCCACTTCTCGACTTCCTCCTCGTCGCGATACACGGAGGGGTCGTCGGCGGTCGTGTGGGCGCCGAAGCGGTACTGCACCGCCTCGATGAGCGTCGGCCGCAGTCCGTCGGGGTCGGCGGCTTTTGCCTTCTCGATGGCCTCGCGGGTCACCTGATACACAGCAAGCGGGTCCATCCCGTCGACCTGGACGCCCTCGAAGCCGTAGGCGTCCGCCTTCTGGGCCAGCGTCTCGCTTGCTGTCTGTCGCTCCCGCGGCACCGAAATCGCCCACTGGTTGTTGTTACAGAAGAAGACGGCGGGTGCGTCGAAGACGCCGGCGAAGTTCAGCCCCTCGTGGAAGTCACCTTCGGAGGTCGCGCCGTCGCCGAAATAACAGAGGAAGGCGTTTCGGTCGTCGCCGTCTTTCAGGTTCGACGCCCACGCCGCGCCCGTCGCGTGGAGAATCTGTGTGGCGATGGGCACCGCCACGGGGAAGATGTTCAGTCCTTCGAGGGCGTTGCCGCGCTCGTCGCCCATCCAGTAGCGGAGCGTCTGGGCGAGGTCGACGCCCCGGACGTAGGCGGCGCCGTGTTCGCGGTAACTGGGGAACATCCAATCGTCGTCGTCCATCGCGGCGGCGCTGCCGACCTGTGCGGCCTCCTGGCCGGACAGGGGTGGGTACGTCCCCATCCGTCCTTGCCGTTGGAGACTGACCGCCCGCTGGTCGAAGTGTCGTGCCAACCGCATCTGTCGATACATCTCGACGAGCTCCTCGTCGGAGAGGTCCGGTACCTCCGCGCCGTCGACGACCCGGCCGTCCTCGTCGAGCACTCGAACCCGGTCGTCGGGGTCGCGTTGTAGCGTACTCATAACTCCCTCCGTCGCATAGGCGAACTGTCAATGGCCGACGGCATAGTGTTTACGTAAATTTTGCCACGTTCTTTACATCCGGGAATATCCGGACGAACGAACAATGGATGGTGGGATAATCGGAAATATATGTTAAATTAGAGTGTGACGGCGCGTCCGGTGGACGCCCACCGAGTTCGGCGCCGTTCGGGTCAGTCGGCGGCCTCGGTGGCGCTCCGGCGCGCCTCCTCGACGCTTTTGCCCTCCCGGAGCAGCGCCTTGACGAAGAACTCGCCGGCCTTGAACGACGACCGGACCATCGGTCCCGACGCACAGTAGAGGAAGCCGAACTCCTCCTCGGCGACCGCCTTCCAGACGTCGAACTTGTCGGGGTGGACGTAGTCGAACACCTCCAGATGCGACCGCGAGGGCTGGAGGTACTGCCCGAAGGTGACGATGTCCACGTCCCGTTCCCGCAAATCCGAGAGCGTCCGATACACCTCGTGGTCGTACTCGCCGACGCCGAGCATGAGGCTCGTTTTCGTGTAGATGTCGGATTCCGCGGCCACCTGCTGGAGCACCGAAAGCGACTGCTCGTAATCGGCCCGGCGGTCCCGGACGGGCCACTGGAGCCGCTCGACCGTCTCGACGTTGTGGGCGATGACGTCGGGTTCGGCATCGATGATTCGACGGACGTCCTCGGGGTCGCCCTGAAAGTCCGGAATCAGCGTTTCGACGAGAATCGATGGGTCGCGTCGCTTTATCTCCCGAATCGTCTCGGCGAAGTGGGCGGCGCCGCCGTCGTCTAAGTCGTCGCGGTCGACCGAGGTGAGAACGACGTAGTCGAGGCCGATTTCGGCGACCGCCTCGGCGACGTTTTTCGGTTCCTCGGGGTCGAGCGGTTCCATTCCACCCGTCTCCACGTCACAGAAGTTACACCCTCGCGAACAGCGGTCGCCCATCAGCATGAACGTCGCCGTTCCGGGGCCGTTGCGGCCGCTCCAGCAGTCCCCGAGGTTCGGACAGTTGGCCTCCTCACAGACGGTGTGGAGGTCCCGCTCGCGGAGCGTCGCCTTGATTTCGGCGAACCGCTGGCCGCTCGGCGGACGCGTCTTCAGCCACTCCGGCTTCCGGCGCCGACTGCTCATACCCCTAGGTTCGGCGCCCGTGGCAAAAACGTGAGGTTGTTCGCCGTCCGTCGACCGACCGTAAATTTCGTCCGCAAACGATATGTATAGAGGGGTCGATACCCCGTTCGATGGGGGGACTGGACGTTTCTAGCGAGGACATCACCGGTGGTCCTATCGCGCCGACGTTGGTCGCGTTGGCGCTACCGCTTCTGGCACAGAACCTCGTTCACGTCCTCAACCAGTTGGTGGATACGTTCTGGCTCGGGCGGGTCGGCGAGAACGCGGTCGCCGCCGTCGGCCTGAACTTCCCGCTCATCGCGACCATGTTCGGCGTCACCGCGACGGCCGCCGTCGGGACACAGATTCTGGTCGCCCAACGCGTCGGGTCGGCCGACGAGACGGGCGCCCGCCGTCTCGTGTTCAACGGCGGCGTCCTGTCGTTCGTCCTCGGTGGCGCGTTGCTCGCCGTCGTCTTCGTCTTCGGGGCGTCGCTCGTCCGTCTGCTCGGTGCCGGCCCGGTCGTCGCGCCGCTGTCGGTCGCGTACCTCCTCGTGTTCACCGCGTTCTTCCCGTTGGCGGCCACCAGCGACGCCATTGAGCGTGGCTTCGTCGGGTGGGGCGACACCCGCGCGACGCTGTACATCAACCTCGTGATGGTCGGGACGAACGTCGTCCTCGACCCGCTTTTGATTCTCGGCTACGGATGGATTCCCGCGCTGGGCGTCGAGGGCGCAGCGCTCGCGACTGGCATCGGCTATACGGTCGGCCTCCTCGCCGCGCTCGCGCTTGTGGCCGGCCGCCGCGACAGTCTCTCGCTGTCCGTGGCTGACGCCCGCTTTTCGGTGGCCGATATCCGGGAACTGGCGGACATCGGAGCGCCCGTTTCGGGCCAACGGCTCGCCGGGCAGTCGGCTCGCGTCGCAATCGTTGGCGTCGTCGTGACGGTCGGCGGCGCCGCAGGACTGGCCGCCTACACGGTCGGTGCCCGCGTGGCGACGGTGGCGTTCGTTCCCGCCTCGGGATTCGGCGGCGCGACTCAGTCGATGGTCGGCCAGAACGTCGGCGACGACCGACCCGACCGGGCCCACGGCACGGTCCGAATCGGGGTCGCTATCGCCGCCGGAACGCTCGGCACCGTCGGGCTCGTTCAATGGCTGTTCCCCGGCTTTCTCGCGACGCTCTTCGTGCCGACGCTCAGTCCCGCCGGCTTCGACCGCACCGTCGACTACCTCGCCATCCTCGCGTACGGCTACCCCGCGATGGGCGCCTCGGCGGTGCTGTTGGCGGCGTTCAACGGGGCCTCCCGAACCCGGACGAGTTTCGTCGTCGACCTCCTGAAGTACTGGGGCGTCCGCATCCCGGCGGCCGTCGCCGCGTTGCCCGCCGCCTCGGTCGTCGTCGGTGGCTTCGCGGTTGGCGGACTCGATTGGGGCATCTACGCCGTCTTCTGGGCAGTGACGGTCTCGAACGTCCTCGCGGCGGTCGGCCTCGGTGGGTACTACCTCTGGAGACGGGAACCGATGTTCACGAACGCCGCCTCGGAGGCGGCCGACGGGACGGCCGGGAGCGACTAACGCTCTCGAAGAGATGCGTTTTTACTTGGGGCGCTCTCCCATTCGGTAGTGTCTACCTCCGCCGGCGTCGCGGATATCGTCCCCGAGTTCGCCGAGGCGTTCCCCTTCGAGTCGTTCAATCGAATGCAGCGGGAGGCGCTGCCCGCGGTCCTCGATTCGGGGGAGAACGTCGTCGTGAGCGCGCCGACTGCGAGCGGCAAGACCGCCCTCGCCGAGTTGGCCATCTGTCGGACGCTCCGCAACGACGGCACCGCCCTGTTTCTCGCGCCGTTGCGTGCCCTGACCAACGAGAAGGAAGACGAGTGGGAGCGCTTCGAGTCGCTGGGGTATTCGGTGTACGTCGTCACCGGCGAGCGGGATTTGAACCCGCGCCGCGCCGAGCGCGCCGACATCCTCGTGATGACGCCGGAGAAGGCCGATTCGGCGACGCGGAAACACGACTCGCCGCGGTACTCCTTCATCACCGACGTCGACTGTGTCGTCATCGACGAGGTGCATCTACTGGATTCGGACCGCCGTGGAGCGGTGTTGGAAGTGACCATCTCGCGATTGCGTCGGCTCTGTGGGCCGCGTATCGTCGCGCTGTCGGCGACCATGCAGAACGTCGAGGACGTGGCCGACTGGCTGGATGCGCCCGCCGACTGTACCTTCCAGTTCGGCGACGACTACCGACCGGTGCCGCTGTCGGCGAGCGTCGAGACGTACGCCCACGGCGACAACGCCTTCGCCGACAAGTACCGCCGACTGTATCGGGCGCTGGACCTCGCCCAACCTCACATCGAGGACGGCGGGCAGGCGCTCGTCTTCGTCGCCTCCAGACAGGACACGGTTCGGGCCGCCGAGAAGGCCCGTGACGTAATCGCCGAACGTGACGTGGATATCGGCGCTCGCGGCGACTACGATTTCCACACCGACGCCGAGGAACTGAACAACGACACGCTTCGGCAGTCGGTCATCGACGGCGTCGGCTTCCACCACGCCGGCCTCTCGAAGGAGGATAAAGACCGCGTCGAGGCGTGGTTCAAAGAGGGGAAGATTCAACTGCTGTTTTCGACCTCGACGCTGGCGTGGGGGGTGAACCTCCCGGCGCGGTGTGTCGTCATTCGCGACACCAAACTCCACGACCCCTTGGAGGGGGAAGTCGACATGAGTCCGCTCGACATCCTCCAGATGCTCGGGCGGGCGGGGCGGCCGGGCTACGACGACGCCGGCTACGCCTACGTCGTCTGCGACGGGAGCGACGCCGAGAAGTACCGCCAACTGCTCCTCGATGGCAAACCAATCGAATCGCGGCTGGCGGGGGAACTCGACTCGCACCTCAACGCCGAAATCGCACTGGGCGTCGTCGACGACATCGAGGACGTGATGGAGTGGCTGGAGACGACGTTCTACTACACCCGTGCGAAGAGCGCCCCGGAACAGTACGACGCGGGCGAGTCGCTTCGGGACCGCGTCTCGGCCACGTTGGAGCGGCTGGTCTCGGGGGGGTTCGTCGACCAGTCGGGACTCGACATCGAACCGACCGCCCTCGGCAAACTCACCTCGCAGTTCTACCTGCGACTCGACACCGCCGAAGGGTTCTACCGGCTCTGTGAGCGTGCCGCTGCGGACGATACGCCCGCTATCGACGAGTCGGCCGTCCTTCGGACGGTCGCCGACGCCGGGGAGTTCGACAGCGTCTCCGCCCGCCGCGACGAGCGAGAGGCGTTCAAGGCCGTTCTCAACGGGGAGGGCGACGACCTCGATGCTGGCAACCGGAAGGTGCTCGCCATCCTTCGGTCTGCGATGTCGGGGACGACCCCCGGCGAACTCAAAAGCGACGCGTGGGTCATCAGACAGAACGCGACGCGGATGCTCGCGGCGCTTCGGGCCTTCTGTGAGCGGTTCGCCGCGCCACGGGACGCCAACCTCGTTCGCCGCATCGAGGCCCGCCTCGAACACGGCATCAGTGCCGAGGCGGTCGGCCTCACCGCCATCGAGGGTGTCGGCAAGGGTCGGGCCCAGAAGCTCGCCAGCGAGGGACTGGAGACGCCCGCCGACGTTCGTCAAGCGGGCGTCAGCGGTCTGGTCGACGCCGGCCTCTCGGAGGGACTCGCAGAGCGGGTCCTCGAACAGGCCGAGTCGCTCCCCGACCTCTCCTTCGAGTGGAGCGGCGTCCCCGACTCGATACCCGCCGGCGAGAACACGATGGCCGAACTGACGGTGAGAAACGACGGCGACGGCGCGCCCGCCGGCGTTCGGGTGACGGTCAACGGCGTCGAGATGTCGGAGACGACGCGGTATCTGGGCGAGACGACCGTTCCCGTCGGTGTTTTCGGCGGCGACGCCGAGGAACTGACCTACGAGGTCGAAGTCGCGTTTTCGGGGCTGCCGCTCGTTCCCGTGACCGACAGCCGAACGGTTCGGGTGGAGTAAGCCACTGTCCGGGTGACCTTCGGGCAACCGATTTTATGTCCGACGCCGACGCAGGTCGGGTATGGGAAAAGAGACGATTCACACCGACGACGCACCGCCCGCGGCGGGAGCGTACAGCCAGGCGACGACCGACGGCGACCTCGTGTTCACCGCCGGACAGATTGCGCTGACGCCCGAGGGCGAGTCCCTCGAGGACGAACCGGTCGCGGTCCAGACCGAACGGGCGCTGGACAACCTTCAGGCGGTACTGGAGGAGGCCGGGTCGAGTCTCGACAACGTGCTCAAGACGACGGTGTTCCTCGCCGATATCGAGGATTTCGAGGAGATGAACGAGACGTACGCGAGTTACTTCGACGACGAGCCGCCGGCGCGGTCGGCGGTGCAAGCCGGTGCGTTGCCGCTGGGGATGGCCGTCGAAATCGAGGCGGTGGCGACCCGAGAGTGACGCCCGAAAAGCGGTCGGCGCTCTTGTGGGGTGCCGTCGGCGCGCTGGCGTTTCTCGTCGCCCACCAGGGGTATCTCCTCGCCAACGGGGCGTTCGTCGGCGTCGGTCCGCTGGCGGCGGTCACGCTCGTCGTCTTCGGGGCAGCTACGTTGACCGCCTACTACGCGGAGGGTCGATTCGGCACGGCGGTCCGGGCCCGCTCGGAGGGCGATGGCGAGTGACACGGCCCCACCGAACGCGAAGGCTTTAAACGGACCACTCCGGTAGATTGGGGTGAGCCGGGATGGCCGAGTGGTAAGGCGCACGCCTGGAAAGCGTGTTCCCTCAGGGATCCAGGGTTCAAATCCCTGTCCCGGCGCTTTTGCGACGACCCGACGTGAAGAGCAAAGCGGCTCCGCTGATTCGTCTCGGCGTGACCCCACCGTTTCGGGTCGAACCGAGTCCCACCATCCATCTGTAATAAACCCCGCCAGTAGCGACACGAATCGATTCCTCGCAGTGTCGGAATGTAGGCCGAGTCAACCGTTCACACAGCGCCGCAGTACGACGGTTCTCGCCGTTTGCCGTCGAGTACTGTCTCCAATCGACATCGGTCCGCATCAGATACATTTATATAGAACCGTGGACAATCATTCGGACGACTATGAGCCAACAGCAGCGAATGGGAGGTCAGCCGATGATAATTCTCGGCGAGGATTCCCAGCGGATGAAGGACCGCGACGCCCAGAGCCACAACATCTCGGCGGCGCGTGCGGTCGCAGAGGCCGTACGGTCGACGCTCGGCCCGAAGGGGATGGACAAGATGCTCGTCTCCTCGATGGGTGACGTCACCGTCACGAACGACGGCGTCACCATTCTCGAAGAGATGGACATCGACAACCCCACGGCTTCGATGATCGTCGAGGTCGCCGAAACACAGGAAGACGAGGCGGGCGACGGCACCACGACCGCCGTCTCCATCGCCGGCGAACTCCTGAAGAACGCCGAGGACCTGCTCGAGCAGGACATCCACCCGACGGCCATCATCAAGGGCTTCCACCTCGCCAGCGAGCAGGCCCGCGCCGAAATCGACAACGTGGCCCGTCAGGTCGACCCCGAGGACACCGAACTCATCAAGAAAGTCGCCGAGACCTCGATGACCGGCAAAGGTGCGGAACTCAACAAGGACGTCCTCGCCCAACTCGTCGTCGACGCCGTTCAGGCCGTCACCGTCGAGGCAGACGACGGCGAGACCATCGTCGACCTCGAGTACGTCAACATCGAGACCCAGACCGGTCGCTCGGCCGGCGAGAGCGAACTGCTCGAAGGCGCGGTCATCGACAAGGACCCCGCCCACGCCGACATGCCGACGCAGTTCGACGACGCCGACGTGCTCCTCATCAACGAACCCATCGAGGTCGAGGAGACCGACGCCGACGCGTCCGTCCAACTCGACAGTCCCGACCAACTCCAGCAGTTCCTCGACCAGGAGGAGGAACAGCTCCGAGAGAAGGTCGAGAAAATCGCGGACTCCGGCGCCGACGTCGTCTTCTGTCAGAAGGGCATCGACGACATGGCCCAGCACTACCTCGCACAGGAGGGCATCATCGCCG
>NZ_WPCC01000050.1 GCF_009741925.1 Natronomonas sp. CBA1123 | reverse complement strand
ACCGTCCAGTCGTCGCCGAGGCCACCGCCGGCCACCGCGTCCCGATTCCGGCCGTCCTCGATGCCGTCGCGCTGGCGCTGACCGTCCGACCCGGCCCCGGCGAACTTCGGTCGCTTCCCGCCGACCCACCGAGGGACGCCGAGGGGCTTCCGATGCGGTACGTCTACCGGAGCGACGCGCCGCTGTCGGTCGACGAACAGCAGTGAACCGCGATTTCCTCAGAACGTGAACTCGTCGTCCGGCTCGTCCGTCATCGCTGCCGGGTCCTGTTGGTCGTCGGTCATCTGCGTGAACAGGTCTCCCTCGACATCGTCGGTGTCTTCGGTCGTCGCGTAGGCAGAGACGCCCATCGAGAGGAGTTCTTCGACCGCCTGCTCGCGGTTCAGGAACTCCCCTTGGCTGACGAGACGGTCGATTTCACTGTCGATTCGGTCCGGCAACGACACTTCCACGTCGGGCATACACGACAGTTCGGGAGGTGGGCGTTAAAACCCTGTGTTCGGGTGGGTGTAGAGCGAACCCGGGAAATGGAAAATCGAACCTGAAGCGAGTCGCTCGGCGGCGAGTCGAAGGGGGGAAGGGATACGAGGATACTGCCAGCGTCCGTGACAGCGTCTTCAGTCGTCTGCGACGGCGCTTTCGGCGGTTGCCGCACAGCGGTTCGGCCCGAGTTCGAGTTCGGACTCCTCACCCTCTTCGGGTTCGTACTCGCCGGCGTTCGTCGCGATGACCTGTTCGTAGTTCGGCGGCTTCGACGGCAGGTTCTCGAACATGTGCTCGACGAACTCGTCTTCGTCCAGCTGGAGAATCTCGTTGTTCTCCCAGAGGTAGCCGACCGTGGAGAACATCGGCTGACCGGGCGTCACGTCGATGTACTCGCCGTCGTCGGTGACCGAGAAGTGCCCCGGCAGGATCTTCACGTCGTTCGACTCGGTCATGATGACCTTATGCAGCGTCTCGTACTGGACGCGGGCGCCGTCGCGGGCGTCCTTGTCGGCGAACTGGAGTTCCGTCCGGCCGATGGACTCGACGAACAGCGTGTCGCCGGTCAGAAGCGCCTCGTCGTCGACGAGATACGAGGTCATCCCCGTGGTGTGTCCGGGGGTGTGGACGGCTTTGATTTCGACGTCTCCGAGTTCGACGACCGCGTTCGGTTCGATGGGGTCGAACTCGAAATCGGGGTCGCGCGTCGCGGCGGGCGCGCCGAGGTGGTACGGCACGTCGAGTCGGTCGGCGAGTTCTCGTCCCTTCGAGATGTGGTCGGCGTGGATGTGCGTATCGAGGATATGGGTGACTTTCAGTCCGTGCGCGCGAGCGGCGTCGAGGAATTCGTCGGTCGCACGGGTCACGTCGACGAGTGCGGCCTCGCCGGCACGCTTCGACCCGACGACGTACCCCAGACAGCCCTTGGAGCGTCGCTGGAGTTGTAGAACGACGAGGTCGTCGTTCTCGGTGGCAATCGGAACGACGTCGTACACCATGCTCCAGGCTTCCATGCCGCCATCGACGGTTTTCACGTCGTGGGCGTCACCCTCGCGTTCGAGGTACTCGGCGAAACTGCTCGCAGAGTTACCCGTCGCACAAATCGTGACGACGGTGTCGCCGGCGTCGATGGCGTCCTCGTCGAACTCCCCGACGAGTTCGTCGTCGTCACTGGAGTACTCCACGTTCTCAGCCCCGTCGACGTGCCAGTCCTCGAAGCTGTCGGGCGACCGAGTGTCGAAGAGAACGAACTCCTCGTCGGCGTCGATCATATCTCTCAACTGTTCTGCCGTGATTGTCTCGACCATCGTCACTGTATTGTATAATTACCACACGTAAAACCATTCGAGCGGGGAGAATAATTTCACGTAGTTACCCGGATGTGGGTGGTTATGAACGGAAGTTCCCGAGATTATTTCCGGAATACCCATCGCCACGTGCCCGGAAAACCGGCGATAACGGCGGGTTTCGGAGCGGCACTGGCGCAGGATGAACCAATAATATCATTATGCACGGCCCACTAGACAGTATTGCAAGAACTATGCAAACTTCAGACATCGAGGAGAGACTGCAGGACCTCCCGCCGAGCTCGAAGTTCATTTATACCACGCTGTCTCGGGAGGGGTCGATGACGCTGAAGCAGATTACGGAAGAAACCCTCCTCGGTTCGCGAACGGCGCGATACGGCCTCACCCAACTGGAGGATGCGGGCCTAATCGAGGCGGCGCCGGCGCTACACGACGGCCGACAGACCTGTTACAGCATCAGTTTCCGGTCGCTCGGTGGAAACCGGACCGGCTATCCAGAGCAGGTACTCGTCAAACCCGACAGTGCCCACGAGTGGCTAGCGGAGTTCAAGACCGACGATTCCGACCTTCGACTCGTGGAGATATCGACGGAGTACGACGACCGTCACATCCCGGGCGCAGTCGAGTTGGACCCACGAGAGGACTTCTTGGATTCCGGTACGCGGACGATTCCAAGTGCCGACCGACTCGAGACGATACTGGGTGAGCGCGGAATCACGCCGAACAGCACCGTCGTCCTGTACAGCGACGGGTACAACGAGTTCGCAGCGTTCGTCTACTGGACGCTCAAGTACTACCGCCACCGTGACGTTCGCCTGCTCAACGGTGGCAAACACTACTGGACCGAGAACGATTTCCCGACGACGGACGTGGCGCCGCCGGTGACAGCCGTGGAGTACGAGGCCCAGCCACCGAACGACCACATCCGAGCGTACCGACAGGACGTCCAGAACGCCCTCTCGGAGGACGTCGACATCGTCGACGTTCGCTCGCGTGAGGAGTACTGCGGGGAGACCGACGCCCCCGCACGCGCGAGCGGTCACATTCCACGAACGGTAAACGTCGAGTGGACCTCCGTCGTCCGAGAGTGTGGGCGGTTCGAACACCCTCGGGCCCTCGAGGCACCGTTTGCCGAAGCCGACGTCAGCGAAGACGACGAAATCATCGTCTACTGCAACGTCGGGGAGCGTTCGGCGCTGGTCTGGTTTGCGCTCTCGGAGCTGCTCGGCTACCCGAACGTCACGAACTACGACGGCTCCTGGACCGAGTGGGGGAACCTCGTCGACGTCCCGATAGAGACGTGCGACTCCACGGAGTAGCGACGGGGACACGTTTTAGCTAGCGGCGAACGCATCGGCTGAATGTTGTAGGCGGTGAGCCACTGCTTCGGGTCGATACTACCTCTTCTGTCACGATGAGGCACCGACGGCGAACGGTTTCCCAAAATTATTTCTGCAAGTTCGATAGCTCCTCAAAATCACCAACATTGTCTCGGCTACCTCAGCGTTCAGGTGTCACACCACCCAACATCGGATGTCTATGGACCACATAGTCGTGCTCGGTGCCGGTGTCGGCGGCACGATGAGCGCAAACATGCTCCGCCGACGGTTGGATCGCTCCGACGCCGAAATCACTGTCGTCGACAAGAGTACAGAACACGCGTATCAACCCTCGTTTTACCTGTTGCCGTTCGGGTACATGGAGCCCGAAGACCAGTTCCGTGACGTACGTGGGCTTCTCCGAGACGGCGTCGAGTTCGTCCACGACGAGGTCACGGGCGTCGACCCCGACGAGAAGACGGTCGAACTCAGCGACGAGGAACTGTCGTACGACTACCTCGTCGTCGCACTGGGCCACAGACTCGCCCCCGAGGCGACGCCCGGGATGATGGAAGGGTGGGAGGAGACCGACGCCGTCTACCCGTTCTATCACTTCGAGGCCGCGATGGAACTGCGAGAGGCGCTCGAGGACTTCGACGGTGGTACGTTCGTCGTCTCCGTTCCCGACACGTCGATTAAATGCGGTGGAGCGCCGCTGAAGATGACGATGCTCGCCGAGGATTACTTCCGGCGTCAGGGCATCCGCGACGACGTCGAGGTCGTGATGACCAAAGGGAGCGACGCCGTCTTCGGCGTCTCACCCTATCGGGAGAAACTCGAAGAAATCTGGGCCGAGCGGGACATCGAAGCCAACCTGAACTTCACGGTCGAAGAAATCGATTACGAAGCGCAGGTCATCCACTCCGAATCGGGCGACACACAGGAGTACGACCTCTATGCGCCAGTCCCACCGCAGTACGGTCAGCCGCCGCTTACGGAGAACTCGCCGCTGACCGAGGGCGACATCGAAAACGACGCTGAGTACGTCAGCGTCGACGAGCACACGCTCCAGCACACCGAGTACGACGACGTGTTCGGACTCGGTGACGGCTGCAGTACGCCGAACGCCAAGACGGCGGCAGCGGCGCGCAAGCAAGCCCACGTCGTCCTCGACAACCTCACCGCACACATGGACGGCCGTCGGATGACAGCCGAATACGAAGGCTACGCCGCCTGCCCGCTGTTGACGGAGAAAGGCAAGGCGATGGTCGCGGAGTTCGACTACGAGGACAGCATCTCCGCGCCCGTCGAGAGCCGGATGAACTGGATTATGGACATCAACATCCTCCCCAGCTTCTACTGGAACGGCTGGCTGCGCGGCTACGACCCACTCCCATAACCATGGCGAGCGAACAACGATCCGTCGAGGCGGACGTCGCCTTCGACGACGAGACGGAACTGGCGCGTGCCATCGAGGAAAACGACGAAGAGCTCGCGGAACTGCTCCGGATGCTCGCGACGACGGAGGAACTCGCCGAGAGTCTCGCACCGGAGCTCCGGGAGGCGGCCCGGGAGAACCGCGAGCCGATTCGTGAACTTCGGCTCGCCTTCGAGCGCGAGGAGACGCTGGTCCTCCTCAGGAAAGTCGGCGAGGAGGCCGATACGCTCGTCGAGTTGCTCGACGTGCTCGCGGCGGCCAAAGACCTCTCGGACGACCTCGTCCCGGAGTTGCGGGTCGCTATCCAGGAAAATCGCGAGGTAATCGAACGGCTTCGGTTCGCACTGGAGAGCGAAGAGACGCTCGTGTTGCTCGAACGGTTGGGGGACAACGCCGACACGCTCGCGGAACTGCTCGAGTTGCTCGATGCGGCCCACGCCACCGCGATGGACCTCGTCCCGGAGTTGCGTCACGCGGCCCAGGACAACCGGAACGTCATCCGGGACTTCCGGATGGCCGCGGCGGGCTTTGCGGACGCCCACGCCGAAAACGAAGTCGAGATGTACGAACTCGGCCGAAACGCGGGGAACATGATTGCGCTCGTACAGACGCTCGGCGACCCGAAGGTCACCGAGGCCCTCGACGCGACCGTCGACGGTCTCGCACAGGAGGACCCGAAGCCGGTCGGGTTCTTCGGCCTCATCGGGGCGCTGTTCGACGCCGATGTCCGGCGGGCGCTCGGTCGGCTGGTCAACGCCGCTCGCGGACTCGGAAGCGTCTCCTTCGAGGAGTCCGACTGACGACCCCGCCGCGATGCCGTCGTGATTCGATGGGTGCAGACGGACGCGACCACGAGAGACCCGAACTGACACCCCGGTATCGGAAATAATGTTTTCTACTTCAAAAAGAGGAGATGGAAAACAGAAATAATAGTTTTGAGAAGACCAACTTAATGTCCCGGTCCCCAACTACGAAACGCAATGACGGAACCAACGGATTCAGCGGCTGACGCGACCGTCGAGACACCGGGAATCGGCGACCAGTTCCCCGAACTAACCGTCGAGACCAGCATGGGCGAGCGGACGCTTCCGAACGACTACGAGGGGTCGTGGCTCGTACTGTTCAGCCACCCCGGCGACTTCACGCCCGTCTGTACCTCCGAGTTCGTCGCCTTCGAGCAGCGCCGCGAGGAGTTCGAAAGCTTGCAGGCCGAGTTGGTCGGACTGTCGGTCGACCGCGTCCACTCCCACATCAAGTGGACCGAGTGGATCGGCGAGAACCTCGATGTCGACATCGGCTTCCCAATAATCGCCGACGACCAGGGGGCTGTCGCCGAGCGGCTGGGAATGCTCCACCCCGGGGCCGGAACGGCGACCGTCCGCAGCGTCTTCATCGTCGACCCCGAGGGGACCGTCCGGCTGATTCTGACCTATCCCATGGAAATCGGGCGCAACATCGACGAGATTCTGCGGTCGCTGCGCGCACTCCAGAAGAGCGACGCACAGGGCGTCGCCGTGCCGGCCGACTGGCCGAACAACGAGACGTTCGGCGACCGAGTGCTCCTGTCGCCACCGGGGACCGAAGCCGACGCGGCGGCCCGCAAGGCGGAGGCCGAAGCCGACGACAGCACCGAATACTACGACTGGTGGTTCGTCACCCGCGAGCAGTAATCCAGCGCTGGGCTGTCAGCGTCCCCAGACGGTTCGTTCGCGGCGGTAGCCGCCGAATCAACACTCCTTCAACAAGAACACGAGCATGATCGACCCAGTCATCGCCAGCAGACTCCAGTTTGCGCTGACGACGATAGTCCACATTATCTTCCCGGTGATGAGCATGGGCCTTGCGCCCTTTCTCATCTACTTCACGTGGAAAGAGATACGGACCGAAGAGCAGGTGTACGAACAACTCCGGGCCTTCTGGACGAAGATATTCGCCATCTCGTTCGTCGTCGGCACGGTGACGGGCATCGTCCTCGAATTCGAGTTCGGGACGAACTTCGCGGCCTTCTCGACGGCGGCAGGGGAGCTGTTCGGCGGCCCGCTCGCCATGGAGGGGATGATGGCGTTCATGCTCGAGGCGACGTTCCTCGGTATCTTCGTGTTCGGTCGGGAGCGAGTCACCGACCGGCTCTATATGATATCGAGCGTCTTCGTGGGCCTCGGGACGTGGCTGTCGGCCGTCTGGATTCTCATCGCCAATTCGTGGATGCAGACGCCGCGCGGCTACGAGGTCGCGATGCAGAGTGGACAGCCGATTATCCTGCTCGTCGACCCGATTGCCGCCTACGCCAACCCGCGGTTCCCGTGGATGTACGTCCACATGCAGAACGCCGCCGTTCTGTCGGTCGCGCTGTTCATGACCGGCGTTGCGGCGTACTACGTCTGGACGAACCGCGACACGGAGTTCTGGCGCAAGACGATGAAAATCGGTCTCGCGGTGTTGCTCGTTACGGCCCCGTTTCAGGCGATTCACGGCGACGCCTACGGCCGTCACGTCGCCGACACACAGCCACAGAAGTTCGCCGCCATGGAGGCACAGTACGAAACCGACTCCTCGGTCGGGCTCAAGCTACTGGCGTTTCCGACGAGCGTAGAGGACATCACCGACCCCCACGCCGAGGAGCTGTTCGTCGTCGAGATTCCCTTCGTCGCATCGCTCTTGGCGAGCGGCGACGACCCCGGGGCCACGATTACGGGGTTAGACGAGTTCGACTCCGAGAATCCCCCTGTCGCCATCGTGTTCTGGGCGTTCCGAGCGATGGTCGGCCTCGGCTTCTGGTTCATCCTGCTGGCGTTCTGGGGTGGCTATCGGTGGCTCCGTGGCGAACTCTTCGAGGACGACCTCCTTGCGAAGGCGCTTGTCGGGTCGTCCGTCCTCGGCATTCTCACCGTCGAGTTGGGCTGGATCGTAACGGAGGTGGGCCGCCAGCCGTGGGTCATCCAGGGGGTGATGAAGACCCACGCTGGCGTCTCTCCCGGGCTGACCGGCACGGAAGCGCTCATCACGCTCGCCGGCTTCGTCGGCGTATACGCGGGATTGCTCACCCTCTATTGGTACGTCGTCGTTCGTCTCATCCGCGAGCAAGCGCCGACCCGGCCGGCGACGCCGAACCGTGACGTGAGCGGCCCGGAGAAGGGAGTGCCCGGCGATGACTGATCCGCTTTCCGCGGCGGTGCCGTTGAGTCTCGCCGACGGGCCGCTGTTCGGATTGCCGCTCCCCGAACTCTGGTTCGCACTGGTGTTCGCCGTGCTCGGGACGTTCCTGTTTCTCGACGGGTTCGACTTCGGGGTGGGAGTGCTGTTTGCGACCCGAGGAACGGACGGCGAGCGCGAGCAGTTGTTGGCGGCCATCGGGCCGTTTTGGGACGGTAACGAAGTGTGGCTCGTCGTCTTCGGTGGCATGCTGTTCGCCGTCTTTCCGGAGGTGTACGCGACGCTTTTCAGCCGCCACTATCTGCTCATGTTCGCCATCCTCGGTGGCCTCATCCTTCGCGGACTCGCGCCGGAGATGTACGAACAGCGCCACGACGAAGCCTGGCAGCGCCGCTGGGGACAGGCGTTCGTGGTCGGCAGCATCGCCTCGCCCTTCTTCCTCGGCGTGTTCGTCGGCAACTGGCTGTTCGGCGTCGACGGCATGGCGTCGATAGCAAGCCTGCTCGTCGGGCTGGCGGTCGTTTCACTCACCGTCGTTGACGGTGCGGCCTATCTCGGTGTGAAAACGCGCGGCGACGTTCGGCTGGAAACGCGGTCGTTCGGATACCTCGCACAGGTCGTCTACCTCCTCGCCGCCGTTGCAGCGCTGGTCGTCGGCAGTCGCTCCGCAGCGCACGTCGATTTGTTCTCGCTTCCGACGCTGGGGCTGCTCGGCGTGACCGTCGTGTTGGCCGGCGGGTACGTCGCCGCCAGCCGAGCGGAGCGCCACTACCTCGCATTCGCGGCCGTCGCAGGCCAAGTGTACGGTCTCGTGGCGCTCGTCGCGACGCTGCTGTTCCCGCTCGTCGACCCCGTGACCGGACTCGAAATCAGTGACGCCATCGTGTCCACACTCCCGCTGAACCTCTCGTCGATTGGGGCGGCCCTCCTCCTCCCGCTGGTCGTGAGCTACTTCGTCGTCCTGTACTCTGCGTTCAGCGGCCCGGTCGACGAGGGCGAATCGTACGGGTAAGCACCCCGCCTACGTTTCGTGCCACTTCCGATAGAATCCGACGCTGAACAGCGCCAAGAACAGCCCGATACCGAGGTTCCGGAAGAAGGAACCGACATCCCCAGTCGTCAGCAGTTGCAACAGACCGACGCCGACGAGAAACACGATTACCACTACCGACAGGAGGAGCATCCACGTCGCCACGTCTACAGTGGATTCGTCACTCACTGGAACCTCGTATCGAAACGACCGTCACTGTGCTGTTGGCTCGGACGAGAGACCGATTGCCGCCAGCAACAGACCGGACACGACGAGCAATCCGAGTCCAACCGCCGTGACGATATCGCCGAGTCTGAGCATCCACGCCGCCACGGCGAGACTCGCGAGAGCCACCACCGCGCCGGCGACGAACAGCGACGGGTCGAACGACTTACGTACGCGTATCTGTGACATCGGTCGGTTCACACCGTATCGTACGATTCGAACGGACTAAAACGGGGGGCTGCGGGACATTATTGGCCGTTCCGGCCCCCGAATGGGAAGTTGCGGAAATAATTTCGGAACGGTCCCCGAACATATCGCTTTGGGTTCGGTCGTCGTGAAAACATGGGCGCTGCAGACTCCGGTTCGACTATGGAACGAATCGACCTTTGCGGCGTGAAGCGGCCGAAATCGGGCGTTTGAGAATCGGAGAATATGTCCGCCTATAGAGGTGTATTCGAACCCGCGCTGAATAGAACGTGCGTCTACAGTACAACCACGTCGGTTGTCTCGGCGTGAATCAAGCAATACTCGTCGGTCGGTCAAACTGCTCTGCTGAAAGCCACAATGAGTTATAATTTCAGCCAGTAATTCGACAGAGTGGACGCTATCCAGAAGTCGTGGTTGCTTCTTTTCACTCGCTTGGTAGATTCGCAATTATCGAGTCGGTGAGAGCAGGCTCTAGTCCAGTGTCCCGGTATCCAGCTGCGAGGTTGACGTCGACAGCCCAATACTGGCCGTCGCCATCTTTGACCAAGTCAACCCCGACACCCCGAAGGTCAAACCGTTCAACAAGTTCTCGGAGCGACGCTGCAAGTGCTGGCCTAATCTCTATCTGCCCGATGAATTGTTTCTCACCGTGGAGCTTCGAGGTGACGCGCCGCCCCGCGACGTGTATTTCTGACCCGTCGTTGACGGCATAATACTTGTAATCGACTGGGTCCGTCGGAATCAGTTCCTGATAGAAATCTCCCTCGCCGTTGAGTTCGGGTTCGTCGTTCCAGATGTAGTAGCCTTTAGCGACGTACTCGCCATCAGGTTTCTCGAAGGTGACCTCAGGTGTGAAAAATCCCATCTCCGAAAGCGCTCGAAGACCGACAAGCCGTGAACTGAACAAAATCACCGCCTGCAAATTATTCCACAGCACTGTCCCCGTCCGTCGAGCATGCCTGAGAGTTGGGAGTGCACTCGGGAGTGTCTTCTTGTTAACAATCAACGAGAGGTCGGCGATTTGGTCTGGTGAGGGGGGTGATTGGGGATGGAAGAATCGAACCTGAAAGCCTGCATTCCGAAGACGCTCGGCTACGTCGCGGAACACCGGCTTGTGCTTTTGAGCCAGGATACCGATGCCGCGATTACTTTCCATACGCCCCTGGTGTTCAAGCGCGAATTTGAATAGCCTTCGGGTGTGTAGCGATTTCACTGACAGGCATGATAATGGAGGATGGCCCAACAGGTGTGAACACACTGGCCAGTCACATCGACTCAATACGGCGGGCGCATTTATTGGTGCAGTCTGTGTACTATCTTTTGTATGCCTGAAGAAGTCCTGTTCAAATCAGAGAGCAACCAGAGTCGAGAAGAGATTGCATCGTACCTTCGGAAAGTCGCGGACAACCTCGACAGCGGCAACGCTATCGAGCTGAAAGCAGGCTCCGAATCTGTAACGCTGAATCCCCCTGCCAGACCGACCTTCGAAGTCAAAGCTGAACGCGAAGGCCCGGCTGGCAATATGACAGAACGAAGTATCGAGTTTGAACTCGGATGGGACGAGAACGACGGTGAGGAGGGTGGCGGAAGTGGTCAGTTAGAAATCGAGTAGTCACTCCGCGCGCACGCTGAGCAGGTGATTCAGGGGAATTGGTCTGGAACAAATGTAGCCTCTGTGCTGACTTCACCCTCCGAGTCGGTCACGCGCTTTCTGATAGAAATCGGGAAGGTAATTCAACGAGTGCTGAATAGAACGCGCGTATCTCGTACAGAGGGGAGAATCGACTCAGTCGGACTTCCGGGGATAGAGAGCGAACCCAGCTACGAGGATACCGTACCCGAGGAATGTGACGAGAAATCCAGCGTTCTGTATACGGATTGCTTGTCTCATCGAGAAGACGGAAGCCACCCGAAGGGAACCACTGGCCCCGAAGGCAGCGAGTTGGCCGAATGTAACGAGAGCTAATCCGCTGAGGAGCAGCCATTTTGTGCGAGGCCTCAATTCAGCGTCCGGGATCGGATATCGCCATCGGAGATAGCTATAGAACCCAGCAATGATGGTCACCTGAAACAGGACCGCCAATATGCCGAGTTGGACAAACCCCGGGACCATTTTGTTGTGGGTCTTCCCCTCACGGGTATTGCCTGTATCTATCGATTTCTCTGATCGACCCTGATCTGTCCGGATGGGTGATTTGTAGAATCTATTCTGCTGCACTTACCCTCTACATCCAGCACACGGATTCTGACAGAAAATGGAGGAATCGTGTCAATCAGCGATTGATTTTCTTCCCTCCGACCAGTTAGGTTGTACGCGAATTCTCGGGGACACCACTCGCCCGGGTACGCATCGAACGAATGCAACGGCCTTGCGTTCGTTCGGTGATGTACCCCGCCGCTGTCGGGCGGTTTCGACTCAAAAATCGGTTATGGGCGCTGCAGGATTTGAACCCGCGGCAGCTTGGTCCGAAGCCAAGTACTCTGTCCAGACTGAGCTAAGCGCCCTCGAAACCACGTAACGCCCTCGGTGTTTTAACGCTGTCCATTTTGTCGACGGATGGGTTGGGACGACGAGCCAGTCGTTTCCGCGTTCCTTATGCCGGGGCCGCCGGAGGTGGCCCCATGGGAACGGTACGCGGGTACGTCGAGTTGCTCCGGCCGGGCAATGCGATTGCCGCGGGGGCGTTGACGTTCATCGGCGCGTTCGTCGCGGGCGGACTCGACAGCGTCACACCGATGGCGGTTGCGATTACGGCGACGGTGCTCGCCACGGGCGCCGGCAACGCCATCAACGACTACTTCGACCGCGAAATCGACGCGATAAACCAGCCGGACCGACCGATTCCACGCGGGGCAGTCAGCGCACGTGCTGCGCTCGTCTACAGTCTCGTCCTGTTCGGAGTCGCGTCGGGCATCACGCTGTTGCTTCCGCCGCTGGCTATCGCCATCGCCGTCGCGGACCTCGCCGCGCTCATCGCGTACACGAAACTGTTCAAGGGGCTTCCGGGCGTGGGGAACCTCGTCGTCGGACTGTTGACGGGCAGCACGTTCGTCTACGGCGGAGCGGCGGTCGGTGGTGACCTCTCGACGGTCGGGGTGCTGTTCGGGTTGGCCGCCGCCGCGACGGTCGCCAGGGAAATCGTCAAAGACGTCGAGGACATCGCCGGCGACCGCGAAGAGGGGCTGAACACCCTCCCCATCGCTATCGGCGAGCGGCGGGCGCTGTTCGTCGCGGCGCTGTTCGTCGTCGTCGCCATCGTCGCCAGCCCGCTTCCGTACGTGCTTCGAACCTTCGACGTCGTGTACCTGCTCGCACTCGTTCCCGCAGTTGGACTCCTGCTCGGCGGGGCGTACCGGAGTTTCAGCGACCCGACTCGTGGGCAGACGCTCCTGAAGGTCGGGATGTTCGCCGCGGCCGTCGCGTTCGTGCTGGGCAGAGCGACCGTCGTATTATAAGCCGTTTGTATCCGGCGGAACGACTATTCGAACGAGACCAATCGAGTCTCGTATGAACGGGGACGGTGGGTTCGAGTGGGTCGGAGCGGCCTCCGAAACGGCCTACAATCTCGGCGAGGAACTCGACAACCGAACGGTACCGGCCGGAACGAACCTCCTCGTCGTCGGGCCGCCGATGGCGGGCACACGGCGGTTCGGAATAGAGTTACTCGCCGCAGGGGCCGAGGACCGACCGATTATCGTCACGAACCGCGAATCCGCACGGACGATTCGAAGCGACCACGCGGACTGCCTCGACGGTCCCGTGGGCGTTATCGACTGTGTGACGAAGCAGGGAGGCGAGCCACGACTCGACTCACCCTCGATTCGGTATGCGGCCTCGCCCGACGACCTCACCGGTGTCGGAATGGAACTGACCGACTTACTCGCCGGGACTCCGGACGGCAAATCGGGTGGCGACCGCGTCCTCTTCGATTCCGTCTCGACGCTGTTGATGTACAGCTGCGCCGAGCGCACGGCACGGTTTCTCGATGTCGTGACTGCTCGCATCGAAGAGCAGGATGCAATCGGGCTGTTCGCTCTCAATTCACTCGCCCACGAGGACGCGGTCTACGAACGACTGTGTCGGCTCTTCGACGGCGTCGTTCGATTGGACGACGGTGGCGTCGTCGACGCGGAACTCCCGGAGTCGTGAACCCACACAGCGCTTTTGTCCTCGCCTGACCTTGGTCGGGTATGCCAGTCGAAACCGACGCCGAACTCCGAGAGATACTCGAATGTGACACCATCGCAGTCGTCGGCTGCTCCGGAACCGCAGGAAAAGCCGCCCACGACGTGCCGAACCTCATGCGCGAACACGGCTACGAAATCATTCCAGTCAACCCCTACGCCGACGAGATATTTGGCGTCGAACCGTACGACTCCCTCGGAGCGGTCGAGGAAGAAATCGACATGGTCGACGTGTTTCGCCCCAGCGAGGAGGTGAGCGGCATCGTCGACGAGGTTCTCGAACGCGACGACGTCGACGTCGTCTGGACGCAGTTGGGTATCCGCGACCGAGAGGCCGGCGAGCGAGTCGAGGACTCCGGTCGTCAGTACGTCGAGGACCGCTGTCTCAAAGTCGAGTACCAGCGGCTGATGTAGCTACTCGCCGCTTCCGGTTTTTGTCTCGCCGTCGTCAGTGCTCTCGGCATCGGAAACGGCCGCTGTATCGTCGCCTTCGGCCTCGGTGATAGCTGGTTCGGCCTCCTCGATAGCCACCTCGGTGAGCAGTTCGTCGACATCGACACCCTCCGATTCGGCAATCGCTTCGAGTAACGCCGCCTGTTGGTCGACCTTGTTCTCCAAGGCAGCCACCCGCTCGTGGGTGTCCTGAACCGTCTCGCGGACCTCGACGATTTGTTCGCGAAGTTCGTTCATCCGCGCGTACAGTTCCTCGCCCATGTCCGCGACCTTCTGGAGTTTCTTGGTCGCACCTCCGAGTCCCATGGCCCGGCCTTCGGCGCCGATGGCCGTGTGCCTTGCGGTGTTCGATGCGTCCCGGCGGCGTTAAGACGCCGGCGGTCACAGGGCCGATATGGATAGCCGTCGTGCCGCACCGACGCTCGGTATCGTCGCCTCGCTCGCCGTCGTCGCCGTCCTCGTCGTGCCGTACTTCGTCATCGACGACGGCTCGGCCGTCGCCAGTTACTATGGCTCCGGTGCGCTGACGCCGTGGGCCGGCGGGATGATGGCACTCGTCGGCGTCATCGTCTTCGCCGCGGGCCGGGAGAACCGGACCGACCCCGAAACCGCCGCCGGTGCCGCTGTCGGCCTCAGCGTCGTCGTGTTCCTCATCTCGGTGCTGTGGGCCGTCACGGTGCCCGCGGACCTCGTTCTCCAGTTGACGACCGACGAACCGCTACTCGGCCCACTGACGACCGCGACAGTCATCGAATCCCACCGCTGGGTGCTCGCACTCGTCGCTATCGTTCCCGCCACCGCCGCCGGCTGGTACGCGAAGTCGCTTCGACTGCTGTAGTCACCGTTCGAAGCACAGCGTCGATACCCGAACCGTTATTCGCCGCAGTCCCCCGAAACCCGATATGGACCTCTCTATCGTCGACCTCTCTCCGGTCCCCGATGGCGGCACCGCGCGTGACGCGTACGCCAACACCGTCGAGGCCGCCCAACAGGCCGAGCGTCTCGGCTACTCGCGGTTCTGGGTCGCCGAACATCATGGCATGGCCGACACCCTCGCGGGGACGACACCCGAGGTACTCCTCGGCCATCTCGCCGCCGAGACGGAGTCGATTCGCCTCGGCTCCGGCGCCGTGTTGCTCAACCACTACAGCCCGTTCAAAGTCGCGGAGGTCTTCGGGGCGCTGGACGGACTCGCGCCGGGACGCATCGACGCGGGGCTGGGCCGTGCCAACGGGTCGCCGGCCGTCGACCGCGCGCTCGGAACCGAACGACACGTCCGCAATCCCGACGAGGACCACGCCGAAAAAATCGAGGCCGTCGTCAGCCATCTCTACGACGACTACCCGGACGACCACCTCTACGGCGACCTGGAGATTCCCCGGTCGGGCGAAGAGCCACCCGCGCCGTGGGTCCTCGGGTCGAGCCCCTCGAGTGCGGCACTGGCGGGCGAACTCGGCCTCCCGTACTGCTTTGCCGCGTTCATCCGTCCGCAGTTCGCCGTCCACGCCTTCGAGGAGTATCACGAACAGTTCCAGCCCTCACAGCTGGCCGGCGGTATCGACGAACCACACGGGATGGTCGCGGTGAACGCGGTGTGTGCCGGAACCGACGAGAAGGCGGCACGACTCCGGGCGATGGCCGAGGCGTCCTACAAGCGGATGGAACGGGGCGTCGTCGGCACGACACCCTCCGTCGAGGAGGCCATCGAGGAACTCGGGGGCGTTCCGGAGCCGACGCCCGCCACTCTCGACGACGGGGAGTGGCCGCGGGCGATTTCCGGCAGTCCGGAGACCCTCGACGGACTGTTGGAGCAGTTGGCCGACCGCGTCGGCGCCGACGAGATGATGATTCAACACGTCGTCGCCGACCACGAGGACGCGCTTCGGTCCCACGAACTGCTGGCCGACGGGGTCGGACTTACTGCTCGGTGACTTAGGCCGGTCGGAGAACGGAGACAGATACCAAGCATCCGCGAGGGCGGCGAAGCCGCCCGACGCGGTTCTCCGGACGCGACCGAAGGGAGCGTCCGGGCGAGGCGGGTGACCGTAGGGAACCCGCCGCTGCTTTTTCATCGAAGTTTTTGCCGGCGAGCCGGAGGCTCGCCGTGCAAAAAGTTCGGTATGAATGGTTGGACCCGAGAGTTGCCTGGCCCGTCCAATACGGGGAGTCCCGCGTGCCTCCTCCACCCCGCGACCCTACGGGCGACAGCTGTCCACGGGTCCGCTGCTCACTTCCGTGCCTGACGGATTGCCCGTGGTTAACCGCGACCGAACGTCCCTGCAGACGCCGGTCGGCGGACCGCTGCCCTCGTAGGACGAGGCTTCGACGTTGGCTTGCGGGGCCCGCACTGGTTGGGCCAGACGCACCCCGGCTTCGGTCCCCGCTAAAGACCATAGCGCGGGTTGTGAGCGGGGCCTAACCGCCCGACCTAGTCCACTTCATCGTAGTTCGCTGTGACTTAAGGGCCTTTCGGCTGGTGGTCGCGAAATCGAAGCCAAAAGCGACTCGAGAGTGCCGGGGTTACTCGCCGGCGACGGGGCCTTCGGCCACGTCGATGCCGCCGGTGAGGGTGCGGGTCGGGTAGGGGATGTCGATGCCTTCCTCGTCGAAGCGCCGCTTGACCGCGGTGACGTACTCGCCGCGGGTCTTCACGAAGTCCGCACGCGAAGGGTTGGCAATCCAGATGCGCGACTGGAGGCCGACCGAGGAGTCACCGAGTTCGGTCAGCCGGACGGAGGGACCGGGGTCGTCCATGATACCCTCGTGAGCTTCGGCTTCCTCCATGATGATGTCGGTGGCCTTCTCGATGTCGTCGTCGTATCCGATGCCGAAGAGGAACTTCAGGCGGAGTTTGTCCGCGTCGACGGGGTTCTTGACGACGTTGTCGGTGAGTTGGGAGTTCGGGACGGTCAACAGTTCGTTGTCGAAGGTTCGAACGCGCGTGACGCGGAGGCTGATGTCCTCGACGACGCCGTCGTTGCCATCGAACTGAATCCAGTCGCCGATTTTGAACGGCTTTTCGACGAAAATGAACACGCCGGCGACGAAGTTCGCGATGACGTTCTGCATCGCGAAGCCGATAGCAAGCGTCGCCGCCGCAGCGACGGTTGCGAGCGACGTGAGGATGTTTCCACGGCCGGAGGCGGCGAAGGCGGCCGCCACGGCGACGAACAGGACGATGAAAAACACGACTTTCCTGAGCGGTTTTTTGGCGTTGGCTTCGAGGCCACGGCGGTCCATTGCCCGGTCAGCCACCGGCATAACGACCGCCCGCCCGAGGACGTACACCACGACGAAGGCGATGATTCCGAGGGCCGCGTAACTGATGGGTTCGGTATACGCCACCGGGATGTTGAAGAGACTGTTGAGGAACTCCGAGAGGAAGTTGCTCTGTGCCGGTATCATCGATGGAACACGGCCGTATGGCCACGTGTCTCGATTACTTCGCCGTTGACCCGTTCGGCGAGGTCCTCGGCCAGTTCCTCGGTCGTGGTACCGCCGCGTGCGGCCCGAAGGAACTTCGCCTTCACGAGGTCACGCTCCTGGAGTTGGTCCGACAGTTCCTCGACGACGGGGTCGAGGCCGCCTTTCCCGACCCAGACAGTCACCTCGACATCGTGGGCACGCTGACGCAGGTCCTGCTCCGACATGCGTCGCCGTACTCGCTCCTTCGTTTTAAAGGATTAGTTTGCCGACGTGTATCGGCGGCGTCGAGGCAGTCGACCCTATCTGTAGGGATACCGCGCCTGTGCGCCGCAGTCGCAGGTGACCACGACGTGGCCGTCCTGCGTTCGAATCCGGGCATTTCGACCCGGAATCAGATAGGCGTCACAGGCATCGCAGGTGAACCGCTTGAACCGCTTCGGCAGCGGCAGACGGTTGCGTTCGGCGACCCGCCGCGCACGGCGGACGTACCGCTTTGCGAGGTCTTCCTCGCCCTCGCTGGCCGCCTCGCGGGCCAACTCGTGTAACCGCTCGATTCGCTCTGCGGCGACGCTCACGGCCCTGGGTTTTCGCCCGTCGCGTTTAGGCGTTCTGTAACGAGATGGGTCGAATCCCCGAGTAGAAACCGTTTAGTGTCCGAGACGACCACGAACGAACGGGAACCGCACGACCGCAAATCTGACTCGCCGGCCGATTGGTCGGCTCGGGATTGCGGTAGTGCTGGCGGAACGCCACCAGCGCCTTCGGGCCTGATGCGACACCGCCGACTACGAGCGGTCCGTGCAGTTCCAACAGAAACATGGCACGAATGCATTCCCGCCGCCGAGGCTCGTCCGGTTCGGACCGGCCCGCGGCAGACGAACCGCCGGAGTGGAGCGACGTAGACGAAGACGCAATCGAAGAGCGCGTCGTCGAGTTGGCCGAGGAGGGGCACGACCCCAGCCAAATCGGCCTGAAACTGCGCGACGAGGGCGTCCAGGGCGTCCCGGTGCCGGACGTGAAACTCGCGACCGGCAAGAAGGTAACCGAGATTCTCGAGGCCAACGACGTGACCCCCGACTTCCCCGAGGACCTCCGAAACCTGATGGAGCGGGCCGTCCGTCTCCGCGACCACATGGAGGAAAACCCCGGCGACGCCCAGAACAAGCGGGCACTCCAGAACACGGAGTCGAAGATTCGCCGCCTCGTCGACTACTACCGCGGCGACGAACTCGACGAGTCGTTCACCTACGAATACGACGAAGCGAAGGAACTGCTGGAGTAACAGTCACATGTCCGCCGCCGGCCACGAGGAACCCGCCGCCGACCGCGTCGCTTCGAGGCTCCGCGATGCCGACTTCGTTCGGCTCGTCGCGACAGCCGACGGCGACGCGCTCGCGGCGACCGGCCTGCTCGCACGCGCGCTCCGAGAGTGCAACGTGCCGTATCAGGCCAGTCTCGCGGCCGTCCCCCGAACGCCTTCGACCGACGCCGACTGCACGGTCGCAATCGGACACGGAACTGGCGAGGTGACCCTGCACTCGACCCCGCTGTCGGTGCGGGCGGTCGACGTAGCACGGGAACTCGCCGCGGAATCAGTCGACCCCGAACTCGCGTTGGCGGGCGTAGTGTCCGCCGGGTTCGAGCCATCGGGGTCGCTGCTCGAAGCCGCGACACTCGAACGACGCCTCGGCGTCGCCATCCCGACCGACGACCGAATCGACGGTCTCGCCGGGTCGACGCTGTTTCACGCGCCGTTCTCCGGCGACGGGGCGGCCGTCGAGGCGGCCTTGGAGGACTTCGACGGCGACGACCGCGAACTCGCCTCGCTCGTGGCGCTGTCGGCGGTGCAGGACGCACCGCCGCGGGCCGCCGAGGCAGTCGAGCGGGCGCTGTATCCCTACGACTGCGAACGGTTCGAGACGCTCGGCGGCTACGCCGACGTGCTCGATGCGGTCGCCCGGGAGCGCCCCGGCACGGGAATCGCCCTCGCCCTCGGCAACGACGTCGAGTCCGCGGCCTTGGAGGTCTGGCGAAGCCACGGTCAGCGCGCCCACGAAGCGCTTCGAACGGCCACCACCGGCCGCTACGATGGCGTCTTCGTCGCTCGCTGTGACGCAGGCGAGGAAGACGACAGCGACGCCGTCCCCCTCGGGACCGTCGCTCGCCTGCTGTTCGCCTACCGCTCGCCGGAGCCGGTCGCACTCGCCGTTACCGACGGCGAGGCGGCCGTCCTCGCTGAGGACGACACGGCGGCAGCCGACGCTCTCGGTGCCGCGGCAGCCAATCTCGACGGTCGGTCGACCGCCCGCGACGGTCACGGCACAGCGACGTTCGACGGTACGGCGACCGACTACGTCGCGGCGTTCAGGGAGGCACTATGAAGCGAGCGACCATCCGGACGAGCCACGACCACCCCGAGTTGGTGGCCGCGGCGCTCGTCCCGGACAACACAGACGAGATGTCGACCCGCGTGACCGACTCGGCGGTCGAGACGACCATCGAACGTGACTCGACCGGCGGCCTTCGGACGACGGCGGACGACTACGTGACGAACCTCACAGTAGCACAGCAGATAATCGACACGACAACCCAATCATGAGCGAACGATCCGTATCCAAGCGTAGAGAGGAGAAGCGATGGTACACCGTGATGGCCCCCGAGATGTTCGACCGGGCCGAACTCGGTGAGACCCCCGCAGACGACCCCGAGCAGGTGTACGACCGCACCATCGAGACGACGCTCGGCGAACTGAACAACGACCCAAGCGAGAACAACACGAAACTGACGTTCCAGATTTCGGACGTGGGCAGCGACGCCGCCTACACCGACTTCATCCAGCACGAGCTGACCCGGGACTACCTGCGCAGTCTCACCCGCCGCGGCACCTCGAAGGTCGACGCCTTCGTCACGGTGCTGACGACCGACGACTACCGCGTACAGGTCCAGCCCGTCGCCTACACGACGAAATCGGCCGACCGAAGCCAGGAGAAGGCCATCCGGCGTGTGATGATCGACCTCGTCGAGGAGGCCGGCGCGGAGCGAACCTTCGAGGGGCTCGTCGAGAGCATCGTCGAAGGCCGACTCTCCTCGGCCATCTACAACGAGGCCAAGACCATCTACCCGCTTCGGCGCGTCGAAATCCAGAAGACCCGCCTCGAAGCGCGACCCTCCGAGGTCGCCGCCGAGGAAGAGGCCAGCGTCGATGTCGACGAAGAGGACGTCGACGTCGACGACGAGGAGTAATCGGCCGCGAACTCGAATTTCTCGTTTCTTCGAGCGTCAAGCGACAGCGCCGTCGAACCCTATTCTGAGACGACGATGACGCCGACCATGCCTTTCCGCTCGTGGGGGATACAGAAGTAGCCGTGTTCGCCCGCGACCTCGAAGGTGTGTGCGAAGGTGTCGCCGGGTTGGATGTTGCCGCTCCCGTCGGACTGCCACGCCTCGCGTGCCGCGTCGGTCGATTCGAAACCACCCGACGCGAAGAACGCCGCGCCCTCCGGAAGCGCCGATTCGTAGGCGGTGACGGTGTGGCCACGAGAGCCGTTGTTTCCCCAGACGACGGTGTCACCCACCGATACCTCGTAGCGCTCGGGGACGAAGGCGTTCGACGACATGCCGATGTCGTAGTCGCCGTCGGAGAGCGTCGCCTCCAGACAGCCCGCGAGCGGAACCGCCGCCGTTCCAGCCGCCGCGATGAACGACCGTCTGTCCATGTTTCGACTGGGGGCCGAACGGCAATAGGCGGCCCGGTTCCGGACGGAAGCGAACGTACTAAGACGAGCCTCTTCGACCGGGGATTCATGCAGCCGCGCTTCGTGGGGCGACTCGGCCTCGCCGACGCCGTCACGGTCGCCAACGCGGCGCTGGGCTTCGTCGCCGCAGCCGTCGCGATGACCGACCCGGCGCTGGCCGCGCGACTCGTCTTGCTCGCGGCTATCGCGGACGGCCTCGACGGCGTCATCGCCCGCACCCGCGGCGGGACGGCCGTCGGCCACTATCTGGATTCCCTCGCGGACGTGGCCTCCTTCGGCGTCGCCCCCGCCGTCTTCGTCTACGCGGTCGTCACCGACGGCGGGACGGCCGCCCTCGACACTCCGCTTTTCGTCGCCGCCCTCGCCGTCCCCGCGCTGTTCGTTGCGATGGCGGTCGTTCGCCTCGGGTTCTACATGCTCGACGACCGTCACGACCCCGAAACCGAAGGCGTCCAGACGACGCTCGCGGCAACCATCCTCGCGGTGTCGTATCTCGCCGGCATCACGAACCCGACGGTGCTGCTCGCCGCAACCGCGGTATTCGTCTATCTGATGGTCGCCGCGATTACGTACCCCGAACTGTACGCCCGTGATGCGATAATCCTCGGCGGACTGCAGGCGCTCGCAGTGCTCTTTCCGACCGCTATCGACCGGGTGTTTCCGCGTGCACTGCTGTTGTTCGCTGTCGCCTATCTCGTTCTCGCACCGTTCATCTACTGGCGGGAGACGTGACGGGGCGGGAAGGTATAGAGTGAGAGTAGTTGGCTCGCGTGAATCGGTCAGTAGAGGTGTGTATAGCGGCTCTTTTTCCCCAAAAGGATTTATGAAATAAGCGTTGAGTGGTGCACATGCCGCCCATGTCGCGCCGTGACGCTCTCAAGGGTGTGGTAGTGAGTATCGGGGGTTTAGTCACTGCTGGCTGCACGGCCTTGGATGGGAGCACAGATGGAAGTCTCGAACTTATCAACTTGTCTTCTGAATCCGTCTATTTCACTGTGTCCGCCGAGTCTACAGAGAAGCCAGACAACCAGCAGACACCGATGTTCAGAACGCAGTATTACGCCACTCCAGAGAAAGGCGTCATTCTCCCAAACGCGCTCACAGGAGACGAATACCGTGTCTCTATCCTTGTTGATGAAGAGACTGCTGGTGACCCCGGCTCAACGCTTGCGAGCGGACAAACAACGTTCGCTCCAAGTACGCAAAAACCGACCCTGTACGTTCGCTATGACTTCCAGAGCAACGAATCAGTCACGTTCGATGCTGGCCAGTAACTGGTAGGGAGCGAACAACCCAATGGTTCGTCTGTACCGAGCGCAGAATTCACGAATGATTCTCCCTAAGAATTCAGATGGCTAACAGCTAACAAGCATCCGCGAGGGCGGCGAAGCCGCCCGACGCGGTTCACGCCGCGCGAACGGAGTGAGCGCGGCGGCAAGGCGGGTGACCGTAGGGAACCCGCCGCCGCTTTTTCATCGAAAGTTTTTCCCGGCGTGCTCCGCGCGCCGTGGAAAAAGTTCGGTGTGAAGGGAAACGCTCTTGCCTTATTCTTTCGGACACCTATACATGAGCAACGGGGACGACGAGAACGCTGACGCCCCCGAGGACGCCGCCGACGAGGAGGCGCCCGCGGACGCCGAAGAACCGACGGACGCAGTCGGAG
>NZ_WPCC01000071.1 GCF_009741925.1 Natronomonas sp. CBA1123 | reverse complement strand
CGCTCGCGGTCGGTTGCCGCTCCGGCGTCGGCGTCGGGTCCGACACCGCGAGCAGCGCGACCGTCGAGAGGAACGTCACCGCGGCGATGGCCCAGTAGATGTCGACGGGCGTGACGTACTCCAACAGGGCACCGGAGACGACGTAGCCGAGTGCGAACCCGCCGGAGCGGGCGCTGTTGAAGATACCGATGGAGCGGCCCCGGCCCGTCGTGCCACCGTGGTGGCTGGCGATGGCGAGTGCGACCGGCGCGAATCCGGCCAGGAAGGCCGCGTAGACGCCTCGTGAACCGACTGCGATGGCAACCGTGTCGGCGACGACAAGCGGTAGCACGGCGATGACGCCACCGATGCCCGTCACGAGGAGAACGAGTCGTCGCTTTCCGGTGATGTCGGCGAGGGCACCCCAGAACGGCGAGAACAGCATCAGGCCGGCGTAGTAGGCGGTGCCGACGACGCCGGCGGCGAAGGCGGAGGCCCGTGCCTCGACGACCACCGCGAGGGCCGTTCCCATGAGGATGGCGCCCGCAAACCGCGCGAAGGTGGCGAGGCTCAGCGCCGCCCACTGCCGACGACTCGTCATCGTCGAAAACGACGACCGGCCCGTTGGTAAGCGACGCGATTCGCGTCGACCCGAAGCTTCGAGGGCACCGCCGTCGAAGCCGTCGTATGCGCTATTTGGTCGCGACCGACTCCGTACACACGACGGCGGCCGCCTGTGATTATCTCGACCCTCGGCTCGAAGACGACGACTTCGTCAGCGTCGTCTCAGTGCCCGGAACCGACGGCCGCGACGCCGAAGACGCACTCAACGTCGTGACTGCTCGATTGGCCGGCCGTGCCGACATCACGACCGAGCAGTTCCTGACCGACGGCGACCCCGCCTCGGGCATCCTCTCGGCGGCGAACAACGCCGACATCGATGTTATCGTCATCGGTCCCCACGCCGGTGACCCCGATTCAGGCCCGGAGTTGGGCGGCACCGCACGACGGATACTCGAAGGCGCCAACGTGCCGGTCGTCGTCGTTCCCCTGTCCGTCTAAGACGCCGGCGTTGATTAGGTGTGCCGACGAACCTCCGGTATGGAACTGCTCGTCCTGCGGGAAGGCGTACACCGGCTGTCGGCCGAATCCTACGCCGAACGGCTCGAAGAGCGACTTGACGACCACCGGGTTCGGTTCGCCGCAACGCCGGCCGACGAACGCCGACTACTCGCGTCGGCTGACGTGGTGACCGGACCACGAATCGACGCCAAAGCAGTCGCCGACGCATCGAACCTTCGGCTGTTCGCCTGTGCGTACGCCGGTTACGGGCACCTCCCGATGGATGCTCTCGACGATGCCGGCGTGGCTGTGACAAGTGCCACTGGCGTCCACGCACCGAACGCCGCCGAACACGCGATTGGAGCCATCCTCTCGTTCTCGCGAGGACTCCACGACGCCGCACGCGCCGAGACGTGGCAAGCTATCGACCCCGGTGAACTCGCCGGGTCGACTGTGACCATCGTCGGACTGGGCGCTATCGGAACCGCGGTCGCCGAGCGCCTCGATTCCTTCGGCGTGACAACCCTCGGCGTCCGACGAAACCCCGACGGTGGAGGACCGACCGACGAGGTGTTCGGCCCCGACAGTCTCCACGAGGCGCTGGCTCGAACGGACTACCTCGTGTTGTGCTGTCCGCTTACGGAGTCGACACGGGGGCTAATCGGTTCGGCCGAGTTGACCACGCTCCAACCGGACGCGGTGCTGGTCAACGTCGCCCGTGGTGCGGTCGTCGACACCGACGCGCTCGTCCGTTCGCTTCGCCGAGGGCGTCTGGGCGGCGCCGCACTCGACGTAACCGACCCCGAACCGCTACCGGACGACCATCCGCTGTGGAACTTCGACAACGTGTTGATAACGCCACACAGCGCCGGAGCGACGCCGAAATACTACGACCGACTGGCCGACATCGTCGCGGACAACGTCCGGCGGTTGGCCGACGGGCGGCCACTCCGGAATCGGGTCGGCGCGGCCGAAAACGATTAGCGACGGGTCGTCTAACGTCTCCGACGATGACACGGTATCTCGTTGCGACGGCGTCCGCACCGACGACGGAGGCTGCCTGCGAGTACCTGACGGAGAAACTCGAATCCGACGACGAGGTCTACGTCCTCACGGTCGACGTTCCCGACGAGTCAGACGACCGCGAGGCTGCCCTCGACGTGGCACAAGTGGAGTTGACCGGACTGGTCGAGGTTCGGACGTTCCGACGCGAGGGCGTCCCGGGACAGGAAATCGTCAATTTCGTCCGCGACAACGACATCGACGAAATCATCGTCGGGCCGGCGAGAAGCGGCGGCATCTCGACTATCGGGTCGACGACCAGAACCGTCCTCAACAAAGTCGACAAGCCCGTGTTCGTGCTGCCGGCGCGGAAGCTCTAGTCCTCCAGCGGTTCGATGAGTTCGATGGCGTGGCCGTCGGGGTCGCGGACGAACGCCGTCCGGGCGCCAGCGGCGGGCTGGTCGCCAGGCTCTTTGATGACGCCGTGGTCGTCTATCTCCTCGAAGGCCGCATCGACATCGTCGACTTTCACCGCGAGATGGTCCCAGAGCTCGCCCTCTTCGCTGGGAGTTTGTCCCTCGGTATCGGAGAGCTGGAGTTCGACGCCGTTGTCGTCGGCGACGTAGCGGTTGACGGTCTCGCCGTCGGGCGTCTCGAAGCCCCACGACTCCTCGAAGTCGAGGTTCTCGGTGTACCACTCGATGGACTGGTCGACGTCCGAAACGTTCAGACAGGTGTGCAGGATGACCATACGGCAGCGGCGCGCCGGGGAGCCATAACACCGACGATGTCGGCCGCTTAGAGGAGAGCGGCCACGCCAAGCAGTAATCCGCCGACGACGGCGGAGATGATGAGGATGCCGAGTAAGTCGGCCCGTGAGGGTGGGTCGGGGAGGTCGGCGGTTTTCGCGTCGCGGCGGTGCTTCTCGACGGCGACGACGAAGCCGACGCTACCGAGTAGAACGCCGCCGCCGACGGCACCGACCGCCGAGAGACCGACCTCTCGGAGGGAGTCCTCGACGAGAACGGGACCGACCCGACCGGCCAGCGGCACCGTCCCCGCGGCCCAACTGGCGAGGACGCTTCCGTTGAGGTAGCCGGCGACGAACGAAAGCAGGAGTCCGCCGAGGACGCCGACGGCGGCGTACACCGTGAAAACCGTCGGGGAGAGCTCGCTCCCGAAGACCGTGCGGGCCGCCTCAAGCCCTGCGACGAGCAGCGCCAACCCGACCGCGATGCCACAGAAGTAGCCGGTGAGCCGCGGCGTCCGCCCGAGGAGGTGTTCGCGCATACCGGCCCGTGGACGCGCCGCTTTAGGTCGGTTTCGGTTGGGCGAACAGGCGGCACACTCCGGTGACCGTAGTCCGTGTGCCACGCTCCCGCCACGGCGGACTACGGCCGCTCGTCAACGCATACGGCCCGTGGCCTCGGTTTCGTATATAAATCCGAGGGAGGGGTTCGTCTAGAGGTAGCCCTCTTCGAGCAACAGTTCGCCGTTGAGAACGGAGGCGCCGGCCGCGCCGCGGATGGTGTTGTGAGCGAGACAGTTGTACTGGACGCCGTGTGGCGTCGACTCGATACCGCCGGCGGCGACGGACATGCCGTCGCCGAGCATGCGGTCCATGCGGGGTTGGGGTCGCTCGGGGTCCTCGAACACCTCGATGAGCTGGTCGGGCGAGGAGTGGAGGTCGGCGCTCGGGTAGTCGGTCATCGCCTGGGCGATTTCCGCGACAGTCGGGTCCTCGGAGAGGTCGGCCCAGACGTTCTCGAGATGGCCGTCGAGCGTCGGGATGCGGTTGCAGGACGCCGACACCTCGGCGTCGTGCATCCGGAGTTCGGCGCCGTCGAAGTCACCGAGCAGTTTGCGGGATTCGGTCTCCATCTTCTCGGCCTCGCCGCCGATGTGGGGCATGGCGTTGTCGATGATTTCCATCGAGGTGACGCCGGAGTAGCCGGCGCCGGAGACGGCCTGCAGCGTGGCGACGTGGACGCGCTCGACGCCGAAGTCGTCGAGGGCCGCCAGCGTCGGCACGAACGTAATCGTCGAACAGTTGGGGTTCTTGACGAGCGCACCGTCCCAGCCGCGTTCGTCGCGCTGGACCTCGATGAGGCTGAGGTGGTCGGCGTTGACCTCGGGGATGGTCAGCGGGATGTCCTCGTCCATCCGGCCGTTCGAGGAGTTCGAGGAGACGACGTAGCCGTCCTCGACGAAGGCGGGTTCGACCGCCGCGCCGACGCTGGAGGGCAGCGAGGAGAACAGCAGGTCGACGTCGTTGGGAACCGCGTCGGGGTCGGTTTCGACAACGGTGATGTCGGCGACTGATTCGGGAATCGGCGTTCCGACGCGCCACTTGGCGGCGTCTCGGTAGGTGCGACCGGCCGAATCCTCCGAGGCGGTGAGTGCGGCGATTTCGAACTCCGGGTGTGGTGCGAGCAGTTGGATGAGTCGCTGTCCGACGGCGCCGGTCGCGCCGAGGACACCTACACGGGTAGACATTGGTGGACGTATGATGAGCCCACCAAAAACGGTTGTGAAAGACGCAGGAACTGTCCGGCGATTCCTGCCGGTACCGTCGCTGTCCGTTCGAAAGCGAGAGAAACGAAAGCCCGTTCTACGCCGGCGTCGCGCGCTGCTTGCGGGTGACGTACCCGGCGACTCGGTTCCGGACGCCCTTCGACTCGATGTTGGTCAGCTCCTCTACCAGTTCCTTGTTGTGCTCGAAATCGGCACCGAAGGCTTTCGGGTACCGTTCCATGAGCAGCGTTGCGGTCTTCTTGACGTAGGCGGGCTTGATGGCCATTGGTAAAGTCCCCTACTGTGCTGTGCTTCAAAAAAGGTTCGAAAGGGCCCTCACAGCATGTGTCGTCGACTCACACTGAGAGGTCGGTGTAGGCCCGGAGTCGGTCGAGGGCCTCCCGCTCTCGCTCGCCGCCGCATCGCTCGACGACATCGGCGAAGTACGCCAACCGCTCCCGAAGCGTCTCGTCGTCGTAACTCGGCACGTCCAACCGTGAGGCGGCGACCGTCGCCTCGACGACGGCGTAGTAACCACGGTTCGTCGTCGGGACGACCCGCCGCTCGACGGCCGACTCGACGGGGGAAAGCGCCCACTCGACCCATTGGGTGTCGCCCTCGACTCCCTCCTCGACGGCGTCGACCTCGACCCGAACCCACGCGTCGGCGCTGTCGAGAACCGGGTCGTCTTCCTCGCGAACCGAACACGCCGCGTCGACGAAATCGACCGGGTCGCGGGTGAACTGGACGTACCCGCCTTCGCGTTCGGTGAAGTTCCGCCACGTTCGGGTTCGGCCCCACGTCCGGGCGGTGACACCGTTTCTATCGGTCGGTTCGAACAGCCCGAGCGCGGCGACGTTCCAGCGGCCGTTCGGCCCGAGCGTCGTCACGACCGATTCGGTGACGCCGCGTAACTCGACCGGCCACTCGGCGGTGTCTCCGTTTTCGCCCATTCCTCACACCTCCATACCGCGCTCCAGCGCGACGAACAGCGCGGCGGCGGTGAGGTCGGCCGTCGTGCCGGGATTGATATCGCGGTCACGGAACTCCTCGGCCAGTTCCTCGGCGTCTTCGCTGCCGTCGAGGACGGCCCGTGCCCGTTCGGTCGCCTCCTCGGCGGCGGCCTCGCCGTTGCGCGTGACGACGAAGGTGTCCGGTTGTTCGGCGAGCAGTCGGATGAAGGCCCGCGAGGCGCGGCGGTAGATGGGTCCGTCGTCCTCCAGTAACCACTCGGCGGCCTCGAAACTCCGCTCGAAGCCGTTCGTCCACTCCGCGGCGACACCGTCGACGCTCGCCGAGCGTTCCATCACGTCGTACAGCGTCGTTCCGCGCTCCCGGAGCGTCTCCACGGCGTCGCTCCCGCGGCGTACGTCGAGTGCGTCGGCATCGTCGGGGAGGTCGTCGACCGCCACGTCGACGTGGTCGAATGCCCGATAGAAGTCACAGGCGTCGTCGACGGTGGTCGCCTCGACGACTGCCGTTGTTCCCTCGGGGGAGAGTCGCTCGGTCGCGGCTGCCCGAACGAGCGGTGTCAACATCAACAGCGCGCCGAACTGGGTGTTACCGCCGGATTGCTCGGCCATTCCCGCGACGGCACGCTCGAAAGCTCGGCCGACCGCCGCGCCGTCGGCGGCCATCCGGAGGCCGCGAAGCGAGCCAACGGCGCCCGCGAGGAAGTGTTCGAATCGGAGGTCGTCGTAGTCGCGGTGGCGGTCGACGTTGCCCGGTTTCGGCGTCCCCGAGACCTCCAACAGCAACGCGAGTTGGCCGTTCTCGGCGGCGTCACGCATCCGGAGACACCCCCGCTTCCGACCGTGTGTCGGCGAAGTACGCCTCGACCGCCTCCCGGACCCGTCGGAGGACTGCCGGGTCCGTCGAGGGACGACCGACCGACACCGCGTCCGCGCCGTATTCGAGATACTCGAAGACCGTCTCGCGGTCTCGGACGCCGTTGTTCGCCACGACGAACGCCCCCGGGGCTGCTTCGACGATATCGCCGACGACCGACTCGCTGTCCATCGCATCGACGTGGATTACGTCGGCGCCCGCGTCGACGAGTCGCGCCGAAAGCTCCGGCAACTCGACGCCCGGAACCTCGGTTCTAACTTTCACGCTCACGGTCGCGCCGGCGTTGGCTGCCGTGGCGACCTGTTCACAGAGCCGGTCGCCGTCTTCGAGCAGCGATTCGCCCGCGCCGGCGGCGCACATCTCCGCCTGTCGGCAGTGGGCGTTGATTTCGAGGAGCGCGTCGTGGTCGGCACAGACCGCCGCCGCCTCGGTGATAGGGTCCAGCGTCGCGCTGCGGACGTTGAATCCCGGCAGCACGCCGACAGCATCGAGCGCGGTGAGTTGGTCGTCGACGAACGCAATCGGGTCCGCCGGCAGGAACTCCTCGCGGTCGCGGTCGCGGAGGTCTCGGGCGGCGCTTCGGGTTGCCTCATCGAGGGCGATACCGCCGAGGATGGCACAACCGACGTGTGGCGCGGCCTGCTTGGCCCACGCGGCGTCGGATTGGCCGGACAGCGACGCGGCGGCGAGACGCGGCGTGAACATCACACCACCCCCCCCGACGCGTTCGATGGCCTCGCGGACGGCACGGCACACCCGCTCGCTGTCGGCCGGGCCATCGAGCGTCGTATCGGTCCGGACGGCCGGGCGGTCGAGGTCGGTTCCGTCGTCGGTGTCGAGAACGAAGGCGTCGACGAATTGGTAGGCTTCCGCGACGCCGGCCGTCGAGGGGTCGGAGCCGGTCGCCGCCATCAGTTTGCCGGCGGGCCCGGAGAACACCTCGTCTTCGACGAACGGGGAGACGGCGACGACCGGTGTCGATTCGAGCGCCTCGCGAATCCCATCGATTGCGAGCATCGGGCCGATGCTCGTCACCGGGTTCGAGGGACCGACGACGACCGGGGCGTCGAGTGCATCACGGACTGCAGCCGTGGCGCTCGCCGTCTCGGCGCCGCGGAACTCGACGGATTCGACTGCGGGTTCGGCGCGTCGGTGAACCCAGAACGCCTGGAAGTGCATCGGTCCTTCGTCGGTGTGGACGATGGTGGCGACGGGGTCGTCGCTCATCGGGAAAACGGAGCGTTCGACGCCGAGGGCGTCGGCGAGCGTCCGCGTCGCCTCGGTCAGCGACCGGCCTTCGTCGAGCAGTCCCGTCCGGGTGATGTGGAGCGCACGGTCGCGGTCGCCCAACTGCATGAATTCCGCGACGCCGGAGAAGCGCCGCCAGCGTGCGATGTCACGGCCGGCGGTCTGGGCCGAATCGGGGAGGTATCGCGGGCCGGCGTCGAGGCCGGCCGCATCGGCGAGTTCCTGTAACTCCTCGTGGGTTTCCGTCGTGTCGTCGGCGATACCCCACCACGTCTCGCGGTCGAGGCGGCCGCTCTCGGCGAACAGCGTCGTGTCCACGTCGGGACAGACCAGCAGGCCGCCCAACTCCACGTCGTCGCCGGTGTTGGCGACGACCGGCGTCTCGGCGGGGTCGAAGACGCCGTCACCGCCGTCGAGGAGTTTCGGCGTTCCCGTCCCACCCGCGAGGAACGTAACCATACGTCGGCTTTCGCGCCGACGGGTTTGTATCTGACCGTTAGCCGACGGTCACGTCGTCACGTCGGCCGCCCGGAGAATCTGCTTGTAGCGGTTGCGGATGGTGACCTCCGAGATGTCGCTGACCTCGCTGACCTCGTTTTGGGTGACCTTCTGATTGCAGAGCAACGCGGCTGCGTACACCGCGGCGGCGGCGAGGCCGACC
>NZ_WPCC01000053.1 GCF_009741925.1 Natronomonas sp. CBA1123 | reverse complement strand
CCCCGGCGGGACTCGGAGGTCGTCGCTCTCGTGGGCGATTGCGAGGTCGGCGGCATCGAGGGCGTACAGTTCCAGTCGGTAGGGGCCGGCCCCGATGGCGGCCAAGGCGGGCGGGCCGCCGCGGTCCGAACCGGCGTGGTAGGCCAGGTGGGGGACGCCGTCCTCGAAGGTGATGACGCCGCCGTCGTCGGTGTCGGCGAGGAGTGCGTCCCGTGGTTCGACCACCGCGTAGCCGTCGAGGCGGCGGTCGAGGGCGTCCTCGAGGACGGCCGCGAAGTCGGTGACGACCCGCGAACGGAGCAACTCGCCGTCCGGAATCATGGCGGGTCGGGGATGACCGCGGTCCGGAACCGGTCGGCGACGGCCTCGGAGTCGCCGTCGGCGGGGTCAAGCGACGCCGCCGCCTCCCGAAAGGCCGCGGCGGCCGCCGAGTCGGGGGCGTGGGCCAACAGCGGCTCGCCGGCGGCACGGGCCTCTCCGGCGGCGTCGGTCTCGGGAACCGACGCGAGAAGGGGTCCCTCGAAGTAGCGGTCGGCCTTCGCGGCCACGTCGCCGATGTCGCCCTCGACGCGATTGAACAGCGTACCCGCGATGTCCGACCCGTAGGACAGCGCGTACTCCTGGACCTTCAGGCCGTCCGACACCGCCGGGATGGTCGGGTTGAGGACGACGACGACCCGGTCGGCCAACACGATTGGCAAGACGGCGCTTTTCGAGGCCAGCGTCGCCGGTGAATCGAGCAAGAGCACGTCGGTGTCGGCCGCGAGGTCGGCGACGGCGTCCCGGAGTCGTTCGGGGTCGGCTGCCTCGAAGGCCGCGAGCGAAGTCCCGCACGGAACGACGGACATCCCGAAGCGCTCGTAGGTTGCGTCCTCGACCGGCGCGCCGCCTTCGACGAGTACGTCGTGGAGCGTCGTCTCAACGTCGGCGAGACCGGCGTGAAACAGCAGGTTCGCCATCCCCGTGTCGGCGTCGACGACGGTCACGTCGTAGGAGTCGGCCAGCGCCATCCCGAGTGCGAGCGTGCTCGTCGTCTTGCCCGTGCCGCCTTTGCCCGATGCGACGGCGAACGCCTCGACCATTTACTACAACTGGCCAACCCTTCGAATATAAAGTCTCGGAAACCCCGAAGCGGACGGTGAAACGGCACTCCGGACGAGCGGTCAATCGTCGGTTGCGGGTGCCAAATCGGGGTGTTCAGTCTCGCCATGCCCGTCCAGATGGAGCCTCGTCACGAGCAACAGCCCGAGGAGACAGGGGCCTGCCACGATGAGCACTGAGGCGCGTATCCCGTAGGCTGCCATCGCCTCTGCCCCGAGGATACTCCCCACGACTGACCCCAGTTGCCCCAGCGTGAGGAGGAACCCCGACATGGTCCCGACGTGGTTGGGGTCGATATCCGCGAGTTCTCCCGGCAGAATGTAGAACATCGCCGCGAGACCGCCACCGAAGAACCCCGAAACGACCAAGCCGAGGAGGAACACGGAAATCGCCGGCGCGAACCCGACGACGATGATTCCGAACGTAAGCCCCAGAATCCCCAGATACAGACCCAGACGCCGGGTGTAGCGGTCAGACAGCGGCGGGAGAAGGAGGGCACCCGCCGTCGAAGCCAGCGGCGAGGCCCCAATCAGATACTCGGGGACCGAAAACGTGTGGGCCCCCGCGTACTCCGGGAGGACAGCCAGCGACCCCAGGGCGGACCAGTATGCGAGTCCGATGAGTGCGAGTGCCCATGGCGTCGATGGGGACCGTAGCACTGCCGGTAACGACTCCCGAAACGGGACCTGGTCGCTCGATGTGAACGGCATTCCGGTTTCGACGTTCGTCGGCCGCTCCCCCTCACGGGGCGAGCGGACGAACAGCAACCACACGAGGCCAAACGCGGCAGTGAGACCACCGTACAGGAGGAACACGCTCTGCCAGTTGCCGACCACGTTCAACACGACACCTCCGGAAAGCGAGAGTGCGAGAGCTATTCCGAGCGTGTTTCCGGACATGAGAACGCCCTGTGCGAGACCCAACTGATGGGTTGGAAACCACTCGGTGATGACTTTGATGAGGTTCGGATTGACGACGCCCATTCCGAGGGTCGCCAAGAGGCTGATTGCGATTTGACCGGTGAGCGTCGGGACTGTAAAGCGAATAGCCGTTGCGACGCCGGTCAACACGGCACCGAGGCCGACAACGTACCTGATTGGATACTTGTCGCCGAGGGTCCCCCCCGGGTATCTGGACGAGGACGAGTCCGAAAGCGATGGCAGCAAACACGACGACAACGTTCTGCCACGGCACGCCAAGGTCCGTCGCCATCGCCTGTTTCAGCGGTGACACCGCCTGCCAGATGAGTGCGATACTGGTTGCGTGAACGAAGAACGCGACGATGAGAACGACCCATCGGTAGCGAACACCACCCTCTGAACGAGCCGTGCGTGCCATGGTATCAAACGGACAGGATTCGAAGGTAGATGTATTCCTTCGCATGGTAAGGACGCTTAAGAGGACCCGAACGCACCCCGCCTCTCGGACGCTATCTTCCGGTAGCCAGCCGACTAGAGCCCTCTCGACGCCCGTTCCCAAACACTGATGGTGCAAACCAATAATTCGGCTCTATGAAGCGGACGAAAATCGTTTACAGCCATCCGGAGGGCTTTTTTCAGTCGATTGGTAGAGCCCTCGCCGACCACGCCGCCGTGGACCCGGTCGCGCTACACTCCGCACGGCTCCTCACCGACGGAACCGGTGTCTTGCTCTACGAACTCGAAGGCGATGCCAGCGCCGTACGCGATATTCTCGACAGCAATGAACGGACCACGCGCTTCGACGTGACACAGATGCGTGACTGCATCGCGGCATACGTCCACTTCATTCCGACCGACACCGTCGAACGGATGCTCGAACTCCAAGAGCAACACGGACTCGTTATCGATTCACCGATGCCGATTCACGACGACGGGCGGATGGAAGTGACGATTATCAGTCCGCAGGAAAACCTCAGTGAGGCGTTTTCGGAGATACCGGACGTAGTCGACTCGACGGTTGCACGCGTGGAAACGTACAGACCAATCGAAGGGAACTACTTCGAGACACTGAGCGACCGGCAACGCGAGGTGCTCCAACTGGCCTACGAACGAGGGTACTACGAACAACCGCGAAGAGCAACCCACGAGGACCTTGCTAGTGAACTCGACTGCTCGAAGTCCAACCTTGGCGAGATACTGCGCCGAATCGAAAACGACCTCGTCGAACACGTGTTGCAGCAGGCGACCGATTCGGACCGAACGTCGTCCCCTTTCGGTTCAATCGAGTGAGGTATCGAGCGTCTCCGAAACGTCGGAGCGTGAATCGGATGGTCCGTCGAGCGCCTCATCGGCCATCGGAGTGACCGTCTAGTTTCGGTGGGCCGATGAGGGTCGTCCTGCGCGTGTTCTTAAATCACCTCTCCATGTGAGGAGAAGGTTCCTACTGAAGCGAATACGGACGGGGTGTATGTCGCAGAGCGCTACCGATGCCTTCGAGATTGCCCAGTTCGACAGCAGTATCGACGTCGCGGAAGTCGCCGAGGACACCTACCAGTGTACGTCCTTCTCCAACGTCACGGCCTTCGACACGGCCGAGGGGTTGGTACTGATAGACACCTGCTTGCCAGCGTTTGCGCCACACGTGGCCGCTGAACTCCGAGAACACACCGATTCGCCGGTTCACACCGCTATCTACACCCACGGGCACGTGGACCACGCACACGCCCTCGACGAATATCTCCTCGACGGACAGGAACCACCGACCGTCATTGCCCACGAGGCGATGGCCGACCGCTTCGACCGATACGCCCGGACGGAGACGTACAACGACGTCATCAACGGCCGACAGTTCGCTGGTGACCCGGCGGCCATGGAGAGTCACAGTCTCTCAGAAGGAAACTCGTTCGGCTGGCCCGAGCACCCACCAACGACGTGGTACAGCGACGAACTGACGATTACGGTCGGCGGGGTGACTTTCGAACTCCACCACGCACGCGGCGAAACCGACGACATGACGTGGGTGTACTGTCCCGACCGGAACGTGCTCTGTTCCGGCGACCTCGTTATCGGAGCCGTCCCGAACGCCGGGAACCCACAGAAAGTCCAACGGTACCCCTGGGAGTGGGCCGACGCACTCCACGAGATGGCGGCTACCGAGGCCGATGTGTTGTGTCCCGGGCATAGCGAACCTATCGTCGACGACGCTGCGGAAATCGAACACCGACTGCTCTCGTACGTTGACTATCTTGACACGATTGTCGAGGCGACTCTCGAGAAGCTCAACGACGGCGCACCGCCGCACGTCGATATCGTTCGCGAAATCGAGTTCCCCGACAGCGAGGAGCCGTGGCTCCAACCCGAGTACGACTCTCCGGAGTTCATCGCCCGGAACGTCATCCGGTACTACGGCGGCTGGTGGTCCGGTCGGCCGAGCGAACTCAAGCCGGCACGGCGAGCGGCACTCGCCGAAGAGATTGCCGAGCTCGTCGGTGGGGCGGAGAGGCTTGCGTCGCGTGCAGAAGAGCTCGTCACAGCCGACCAACGACTCGCCTGCCATCTCGCCGACTACGCGCTGGAGGCTGCCCCTGAAAACGAGACTGTCGGAGAAGCGGTTGCGAACGTCTACGAGGAGCGGTCGGATACCGTGGATGACCTGATGTCGGCCAACATCTACGCGTCGGCTGCGGAGTACGCCAAAGAGGGCCGTCGGTTCCGCTGACAGCCGTGTAAGTGACCGATTCTCCGGCTATTTTCTCCCCTTCGAACTCGTTGTGATGGCGGCGCGGCAGTACTTGCCGCAATCTTGACTAACAATCATTAACGTTTAAGACCATGTAGGATGTGGGTGGTAGTAGATGACCCGAGACGAGATCGAGCCCATCGTTCCCGTTATGCCCACCGAGGAAACCACGGACGCCATCGTCGCCGACGGCGGCCGCAAAAAGCGCTACGACGCCGGTGAGGTAGACGCACCCCTCGTCCCGGACCTCCGATAAGTTCCGCACGAATCGCTTCTCCGTTACTACTCGTCGCCGAGCGGCGGCGCCGTCTCAGACCACGTCACCGCGAACCGTGACGCCCTCCTGGGACGCCTGATACGCCCGGAGTTCCTCGGCCGCCGCCTCGGCCTCCGACTCTTCGAGGCCGAGCATTTCGAGCGACGCCGACAGCGTCGGGAAGACGAACTCCCCCGCATCCAACTTGCGGAACGCCTCCTCACTGACCTGCCCGCCCTCGTCGTCGTCCACCCACAGACACGCCGCCCGCGGGTCGAGTAGTTGAGTGTAGTCCTCACGCGCGCGGGCGCCCTTGAGCCGCTGGGTGACGTTGCGCTCGAAGCCGGTGTTGCAGACTTCGAGGTGGACCGGTTCGTCCTCGAGTAGGTGTGCCGCGAGACACTTTTCGGGGGCGACGTGGCCGTTGGCGTTCGCCCGGACGTACTCGTGGTGTTCGTCGGCCCACGCCGCCGACACCGTCTTGCCGACGCCGGAGACGCCGAGGCGTTTTTCGAACTCCGGTTCCCGGTCGGGGGCGTCCTTGAACAGCAAATCCTTCGTCAAGTACACGTCGAGGCGCTCGACGGGGTCCATCCCCAACACGACGTCGCCGAACACCCAGACCTCACGAACGGGGACGGGCATGGGTTCGGACTGGACCGTCTCGACGATGTCGCGCAGGCGGCCGACGGCGGCCTCGCGGCTGAGACTCATCGGTCGGGCGTAGGCCCCCGGCGCCGAAAACGGTTACTGGTCGTCGCGACGAACGTACAGGGTCTTCTCGACGGTGGCGTGGACCGTTCCGTCCTCGTCGACGAGGTCGACCTCGTAGGTCCGATTGGTCGACTCTCCCGGGTCGAGTTCGCGGAGGGGTTCCAGTTCCGAATCGGGAATCTCCATCTCCGCCGACAGCGTCGACTCCCCCGGTTTCTGGAAGTCGATTTCGGCCTCGGTGTCCCAGACGGTGAACTCCTCCCCGAGCGTCTGAATCAGCATCATCATGTAGATGGGGTCGACGGCGGCGTAGAGACTCCCGCCGAAGATCGTGCCGGCGTAGTTGCGCGTCCGCCACGACAGCGGCACCTCGACGTGGATTTCCTGCCAGTCGTGCCGGACGTACGTCACCCGGCCGCCGCCGAAGCGATAGGCCGGAAACAGGTTAAACTTCAGACGGGCCAACCGCGTCCGGAGGGATTCGGTCATACGCGGCGGTGACCCGCGCCCAACTAAGCCCGTTCGGTTGTCGCGCCGAGGCGAAACCGGTATCCCGCCGAACCGGCAAGCCACCAGTAATGGAGTGCGACAAGTGCGGCGAGGACGCGGTGATGCACGCCGCCTACTCTGGGCTACACATGTGTGAGGCCCACTTCCGGCGGTCGGTCGACTCCCGCGTCCGCAAGCGGATTCGGGAGGACAGTCTGCTGTCCGACGACGCCACCCCCGAGGACCCCGAGACGTGGCTCATCGGCCTCTCCGGCGGCAAGGACAGCGTCGTCCTCACCCACATCCTTCACGACACCTTCGCCGCCGACCCCCGCGTCGAACTGGTCGCACTCACCATCCACGAGGGCATCGAGGGCTACCGCGATGCCTCGCTCGACGCCTGTCTCGAACTCACCGAGGACCTCGACATCGAACACGAGGTCGTCTCGTATGCCGACGAATACGGCCTCGAGATGGACGACGTGGCCGACGACGACCCCCTGAACATGGCCCCGTGTGCGTACTGTGGGGTGTTCCGCCGGGACGCCCTCTCACAGTACGCCGAGACCTACGGCGCCGACAAGCTCCTGACCGGCCACAACCTCGACGACGAAGCCCAGACGGCGATGATGAACTGGCTCTCCGGCGACGTGGCACAGATGGCCCAGCATTTCGACGCCTCGCTCGGGAGTTTCGACGACCGGGAGGTCGACGACGACCCCTTCGTCCCTCGCGCAAAACCGCTGCGTGACATCCCCGAAAAGGAGGTCGCGCTGTACGCCCACCTCACCGACCTCCCGAGTCACATGGCGGAGTGTCCCCACGCCAGCGAGGCCTACCGTGGGGAAATCCAGCAGTACCTCTACGACCTCGAAGCCGACCACCCCGGCACACGGCACTCGATTATGTCCGGCTACGAGGAGTTGGCACGACTCGCGGCGGAAGCCTACCGCGGCGGCGACGACGAACCGCGCGGGGAGTGCGACCGCTGTGGCGCGCCGACGAACAACGCGGTCTGCCGGAAGTGCGAGTTGGTCGAGGCGGTCGGTGGCGACGCCGCCAGCGGCGACTGACCCGGTGTCCTGTTCGACCGTTTCGAAACGCCGTCAGCCGAGCGTCATACATCGTGTTTTACGCCAGAATAGTCAGATGAAATATTCAAACAGCTATTACTCAAACCACCGTACTGCAGCGAAAAATAACGTCTAATATTTCAGACTTATCGGATTACGTCAAGTCCGTTGTTCTTCTCGACTTCCGAGCGGCCGCCGTCGGTTTCGCTCATGCCGAAGCCGCCGGAGTTGCCGGAGCTGCTCGTGTTGGCCGACTGCTCGGGCGGTGAGGAGGCGAACTCGCCTTCCTCTTCGACACCCTCGATGGCCTCCCGAGAGGCATCGGCCTGTTTCTGGGTCGTTGGGCCGAGAATCTGGGCCGACTGGACGCCCGTCATGATGGCCATGACGCGGACCTTGCCCTTGTACTCGTCCTGGATGCGCGCGCCCCAGATGACGTTCGCGTCGGCTTCGAGTCGCTCGGTGATGTTCTGGGCGATACCCTCGGCCTCTTTCAGCGTGAGGTCGGGGCCGCCAGTGATGTGGACCAAGCCGCCGGTCGCACCACGGTAGTCCACGTCCAAGAGTGGGTGGTTCATCGCGTCGTTGACCACCTCCTTCGTCTTGTTCTTGTCTTGCGTCTCACCGACCAACATGACCGCGACGCCGCCCTGACCCATTATCGAGGTCATGTCGGCGTAGTCGAGGTTGATGAGCGACGGCTGGGTGATGGTCTCGCTGATGCCCTTCACCGTCTCGGCGATAATCTGGTCCATCACCGAGAACGCCTTGCCAATCGGGAGATTGGGGACGTAGTCGAGCAGGCGGTTGTTGTCGAGGACGATGATGGAGTCCGCTTCGTTGCGGAGTTTCTCCAGCCCTTCCTCGGCTTTCACCGTCCGGGCGCGCTCGACGTTGAACGGCGTCGAGACCATGCCCACGACGATTGCGCCCTGCTCTTTGGCGATTTTCGAGACGACCGGCGCCGCACCGGTACCCGTCCCGCCACCCATACCGGCAGTGACGAACACGAGGTCCGCCTCGCCGAGGACTTCCTTGATGGTGCCCTGGGCCATCTCCGTGGCGCGTTCGCCCATCGATGGGTCGCCACCGGCACCGAGGCCGTTGGTCAGGGACTTGCCGACGAGAATCTTCGTGTCGGCCTCGATCATCTGCAGGTGCTGTTTGTCCGTGTTGATGGCGATGGTGTCGGCGCCGTCGACACCGATGTTGTACAGTCGGTTGACGGTGTTGTTACCGGCACCACCGGCACCAACGATGACGATTCGCGGGTCGCCGAACTCGTCGCCGTCCCCGCCAACGTCGTCCATGTCCCGCGACTCCTTCTCGGCGTTCTCCAACGCGGAGTTGACGATGTCCTGCATCGTCTACACCTTCGCCCACGGGCGGTTGCTGTCCCGGGGCTCGCCGTCTTGTTCGTTCAACATCTCCCGCACGGCCGAGCGAATCGCCTCGCTCCGGTTGGGGTACTCCCCCGTATCGACCATGCGTTCGACCTCTTCGATCTGCTGCTTCGGAATCCGTAGTGTCACACGCTCCATTGTTGTATTCCCCTTAGTCTGTGGGTAAGACGACATTGCACACGCGACCGTTACCGCGTTTACACCGGGAATCCGCACCGTAGCGGCCATCTGCGTACGTCGACCGACCCAGTGTAAGACGTGCCGTCTTACGCAGATGTATGCACAGAAGCAGATTACTTAAATGTTAGGGTGGGCGTAAGACAGATTCGTAAGAATGTCGTTTACAGCCTTCTGTCGCCAGTATTCGGCGTTTACGTGTCGCCGAGAACGTCCGCTGCGGTGGTCCGTCGGCCACAGCTGGGGCAGAACGCCCAGTCCGAGCGGACCTCGTCCCCGCACTCGCAGAACACTCTGTGAGACGCCTTCTCCCCACAATTCGGACAGTACACGTCCGATTGCGTGAGCTCTTCACCACACTGTTTACACGCGTCGTGTGCCGCGTCGGACGCGTTTTCGGGTTCCGCCTCGTCTGTCTTACGGGATTCGCCGGCCTCGTGTGACACGCCCGCAGAATCGCCATCAAGCGTGATGTTTACGTTCACGTCTTGGGGTTCTCGTGGCGTAAACGACCGGTCGAGCCGGTCGGCGATGAGGGCATCGACGCGCTCCGCGATGAGGTCGTCGAGGGATTCCTCCGCGATGGAGTCTGTAGAGTCGGCGTTTACACCGCCCGTAGCCGTGTTTACGGACGGTTCGCCCTCGTCGAGATACGCCCGGAGCGCCTCGCGCATGACCTCGCTCTTCGAAGCGTCGTACGCTTCGAGCTGCCGAACGAGGTCGTCGTCCGCCCGGAACGTAATCTTGCTCATTGCTCGTCCGACGATTGTGTGTGACGGTATTTCAATCTTCCCGCGATGTCAGACACGCGTCCGTCCGGCGGCAGACGGCACTGGATGATAACCGTTAAGTCCGACAGGGCACTCGCTTCGAGTACGCCCGCCCTTAGCTCAGACTGGTAGAGCAGTCGACTGTAGATCGACTTGTCCCCCGTTCAAATCGGGGAGGGCGGACTTTTCCTGCGAACGAAGTGAGCAGTGAAACGTCTCCCGACCCGATTTGAAGAGAGGAGTCGCAGCCCCGGAACGGCGCGAAGCGCCGCATGCCCGGAACGTCTCCGTGTGGGCGTAGCGCGACAGTCCTATCCTGCGGGAAACTGGCGCGGTTTTTAATATCTTGCGGAGATATTTTCTGGTTATGGTGGGCGTGAGGTTCGACAACGGGGAGCGGGTGATAGAGCGGTGGGACGAAGTGTTCAAAGCCGTCTCGACGGAGCCGCGGAGACAGTTACTAGTCTCGTTGCTGGATGCCGAACCGAACGCTTCGGTGCCGCTGCCCGAAGCGGCGATAAATCCGAACGTCCCCGTCGAACCCGAGCGGCTTCGAACCGAGTTGTTTCACGCCCATTTGCCCATGTTAACGAGGTTGGAGTTCGTCGAATGGGAGAGAGACCCCTTGCGCGCGTCTCGCGGACCGCGCTTCGAAGAGGTCGCCGTCGTCTTCGAAAGCCTGCACGCTATGTCCGACCAGATACCCGATTCGCTGGTAATCGGGTGTCAGCGACTCGAAGCCGAGCGGCAAGACGTTCACTCCGACGGCTGAGCCGAGTTACGTATCTCAATCGGTGATTACTCGGTGCCGTCGCGACGGTGGAGCCGCCGGAGCGGACGCGAGCGGCCCCAGCAGTTGTTTCCGCTTGATTGACGGATACCATGTGATAAACTATCGAAGGAGATTTGCGACTTGCACGGTACCATCGTGCTAATGAGTGTACTCGGTGAAATCGTGGAGGCCATCGCAGAGGCCAAAGGCGTCGATTCTGCAGAACTCGAGATTCAACTACAGGAGTACGTCGACACGGACGCAATCCGGTCGTTAGTTGCTCACCAAGGCGACTCGTGGAGCCTACAGTTCGAAACGCCGAACCATATCGTACGCGTTACTGGCCATAACGTGGTAATCGTAGACGGCTCGGAGAGACAACGACTCGCTTGAGGCACGTCTCGAAGGACGACGGGCGGAGTCTCTGAGCGGCTGTCTCCCGTCGACCGTCGGCTTTCGCGCCGCGAGGCCACGAGCGCTTCAGTCGCCGCGTGGCAGAACGCCTACGGTCGGCCGCCGCGATGCGTCGGTATGTCCGACACCCACTCGATTCCCGTCACCGACGGTGAGGCAGTCGTCGCCGAGCACCACGCCAGTGCCGGCGACCGCTGGCTCGTCTTCTGTCACGGCTTTCTCAGCGACAAAACCGGGAGCTACGAAGCCCGCTGTGAGCGGGCCGTCGAGGAGGGATACGACGCGGTCCGGTTCGACTTCCGGGGCAGCGGCGACTCCGACCGACCGTTCGTCGAGTCGACGTTGAGCACGCGACTGGCTGACCTCCGGGCAGTCGTCAACTACTTCGACCCCTCGTCGTACGCGCTGTTCGGCTCCAGTTTCGGGGGGAAGGTCGCACTCCACGCCGCAAGCGACGACGGCGTCGAGGCAGTCGCCACGCGGGCGCCCGTAACCTACAACCGCGCCTTCGACGACTACCGCGCCGCCGTTGCCGATGCGGGCGAACTCCGCATCGACGACGACCACGCTATCGACGAGCGGTTCTTCGATGACTTCGAGCAGTACCCCTTCGCCGACGCCGCCGACACCATCGACGTACCCGTGGCGATGTTTCACGGTGCGTCCGACACGTCGGTCCCGATAGCGGACACATTCGAGGCGGCGGCGACGCTCGAGACCGACGTGATGGTCTCGAAATTCGACGGGGAGGGCCACCGCTTTTCGGCGGCGGCCGAACGGCGACTGTTGGACCGGCTGTTCGCGTGGCTCTCCGAGCGATAATCGTGTCCACGAACGTGTACAAAACCGCTGCAATCGGCCGATTTGAAACGTCGTAGGATATTATATGCAGGCCGTTGGAACCGTCGTGTGAGGCCACGACCGGAACCACGTCGGGGAACGTGGGACGCCGTACCGCTCGGTCTCGGGAGGAACCAGATATGCCACTGCTAACGCGCGTCCGACGGCTGTTCGGAACGTCACACGTCATCCACGAGTGTCGACGCTGTGGAACGAAACTCGACGGCGAGTTCGACACCTGTTCGAACTGCGACTCCGACGACATCGCCCGCTACGACATCGGGTGAGAGACGGTCGTTCGAGCGTCGGAGCCACCACAAGACATATTCTGCCGGTTGAACACGCCAGCGACGATGCCCGCCCTCCATCGGTTGTGGGCACGCCGCCAGCGACAGCCACGGTTCGTCGCCGCGTCGCTGGCCGTGCTCGCCGTCCTGCTCGCATACCCGGCGATACAGTGGTGGCTCCAGTCGGCCGGTATCGCCGGCGAGTTCCGTTTCTACGACCTCGGCGCCTACCGCAGCGCCGTCAGCGCCTGGCATGGCGGAGACCCCCTGTACGTCCCGAACGACGACGGCGGCTACCACGGCAGTTACCTCTACCCGCCGGTGTACGTCCTGCTGTTCGCGCCGCTGTCGGAACTGCCGTTCCGGCAGGCCGGCGTCGTCTGGAACGCCCTCTCGGTGGCGCTGCTGTGGGGTGGCTTGCAGGCCGTCGTCGCCGCACTCGCGCTGCTTGCGGCCGGGAGGCGGGTCGCGGAAGCAGCCAACTTCGGGCTGTTGAGCGACGCACTGATTTCCGAGCGTTCACACGGCTGAATCGCCCAATACGCTTAACATCGACGCTATCGCAGAGTACGGTTGTGACGTCGGGGATTCGCGTTCTTCACGTGGACGACGACGACGCCTTCCGCGATTTGACACAGCGATATCTCGAACGGGAGGGGATAGACGTCGTCGCCGCCGAGGGAGCCACCGCCGCACTCGACCGGCTCGACGAATCGGTCGACTGCGTCGTCTCCGACTACGACATGCCGAAGACCGACGGGTTAGAGCTACTCGAATCGGTTCGCGAGCGCGACCCCGACCTCCCGTACATCCTCTTTACCGGGAAGGGAAGCGAGGAAATCGCGAGCGACGCCATCAGCGCGGGCGTCACGGATTACCTCCAGAAGGAAGCCAGCGCCGAGCAGTTCACCGTCCTGTCGAACCGCATCGAACACGCCGTCGCCGAGCGCCGGACCGAAGTCGCACTCGAAGAGAGCGAGCGGATGCTGTCGACGCTCGTCTCGAACCTCCCCGGCATCGTGTATCGCTGCCGCAACGAACCGGAGTGGCCGATGGAGTACATGAGCGGCAACGTCGTCGAGTTGACCGGCTACGACCCCGAGTCGTTCATCGAGGGCGACCCGAAGTGGGCGGACATTCTCAGGGACGACGAGGAACGACTCTGGAACACCGTCCAAGCCGCCCTCGACGAGCGCGAACCCTTCGAGACGACCTACCGCATCGCCGACGCCGACGGGGAGACGCGGTGGATGTGGGAGCAGGGCCGCGGCGTCTTCGAGGACGGCGAGTTGGTCGCCCTGGAGGGGTTCATCACCGACGTGACCGAGCGGAAACGCCACGAGCGGGAACTCGCCAAATACGAACGGTTGGTCGACGCGATGGGCGACCCGGTGTACACCACCGACGCCGACGGCTACGTCACGACGTTCAACGAGCGTGCGACGGCGCTGACCGGCTACGACGCCGACGACATCGTCGGCGAGCACGTCGAGATGCTGCTCACGCCCGAGGACATCGAACGGGGTCGAGCCGTCGTCCGCGAGTTACTCGCCTCCGAAGAGTCGGACACCGCGACCTACGACATCACGGTCCGAGCCGCCGACGGCGAGCACCTCGAGTTGGAGAACCACGTCGCCCTGCTCACGGACGGCAGCGAGTTCCGCGGCACCGTCGGCGTCCTCCGGAGCAGCGAGGACCGAACCGACAACCGCCTCCGCAGACTCCACGAGTCCGCCCGCGAGTTGATGAGCGAGAGCGACTGCGACCGCATCGCGTCGTTGACCACCGACGCGGCGAAGGAGATACTCGGCCAACCGATTACGACGGTCCGTCTCGAAGCCGACGGTGCGCTCCTGGTGGCGGCGACGACGGCGGAAGCAACACGGCTACTCCCCGAACGACCGCGAGACGCCTCCGGGGACACTCCCGCCGGAGCGGCGTTCCGCGAGGGAGAACCGCGCGTCGAGAGCAACCTCTCGGAGCGCGACGACTTCGACCGCGGCAGCGTTCGTTCGGCCGCGTACTTCCCGCTCGGCGACCACGGCGTGTTGATAATCGGCGCCACTCAATCCGACGCCTTCGACGCACACGACATCCAGTTGGCGACGATACTCGCCGCCAACGCCGAGGCCGCACTGGACCGCGCCGCAAAGGAGGAGGCGCTCCGACAGGAGCGCGACGACCTCCAGGCGCTGTTCGAGAACATCCCCGACCCGACGGTCGAGACGGTCATTCGCGGCGGCGAGGCGGTCGTCGAGCGAGCGAACCCGGCCTTCGAGGACGTGTTCGGCTACGACGAGGCCGCGGTGACCGGCGAGAACCTCGATGCGTTCATCGTCCCCCAGGAATCCAGAGACGAAGCCGTCCAGTACAACGAACGGATACGCGAAGGCGAGGGATTCCACGGCGAGGTCCGCCGACTCACCGACGACGGCCTCCGGGATTTCATCCTCCACGTCGTCCCCCACGACGTCAGCGGCGAGTCGACCCGCGGCTACGCCATCTACACCGACATCACCGAACAGAAGCAACGCGAGCGCGAACTCGCCCGGCAGAACGAACGCCTCGACCAGTTCGCGAGCGTCGTCTCTCACGACCTCCGGAACCCGCTGTCGGTCGCCCGCGGACGCGTCGACCTCGCGCGGATGACCGGCGAGAACGAACACTTCGAGGCGTTGGACCGCGCCCACGACCGCATGGAGGAGCTCATCGAAGGGTTGCTCGCGCTGGCACGACAGGGGGAGTTGACCGGCGACCCCGTCGCCGTCGAGTTGGAGAACGCCGCCGAGGCGGCGTGGGAGACCACGGACACGGACGACCTCACGCTCGAATTCGACGGAAGTACGACCCTCGAGGCCGACCCCGAGCGACTCCGTCAACTGCTCGAGAACCTCTTTCGGAACGCGGTGGAACACGGCGAGGGGGCCTCGACGCTCACCGTCGGCCCCCTGCCGGATGGCTTCTACGTCGAAGACGACGGCGTCGGCATCCCGGAAGACGAGCGTGAGGCAGTGCTCGAATCCGGCTACTCCACCGCCGGCGGCACCGGCTTCGGGCTCGCAATCGTCGACACCATCGCCGAGGCCCACGGCTGGGAGGTGTCGGTCACCGAAAGCGATTCCGGCGGTACACGCTTCGAATTCCGCGGCGCCGTAGGGGAGTAATCAGTCGTCACCCGCCCGCCAGCGGCCGCCGTTGACCCGATAGCCGTCGAACTCGCCACTCTCGATTTCCGCCTCGATTTCCGCACACGTATCGTCGTCGACCGCCGCGAGGTGACACAGTGGGTGCCCCGGCAGTGCGACGGGGTTCTCGAGGACGCCGACGAGCAGGCCGGTAAAGGGCGCCGAGACGGCACGTTCCTCCTCGCCGAAGTGGTCCGTGATGGTGCAGATGGTCTCGCCGGCCCGGACCAGCGGGTAGGGGCCCCACTGCATGTCGACGAGGCCGCCGGTGTCCGCCCGGAGCCACGACTTCTCGGTGTCGTCGCCGATGACCCGTCGCCACCCCGGATGCAACACCGGGTGTCCGGGTAGCATGTCGTACTCCGCGAGCACGGACTCGACGCCCGCGAGTGCCTTCTCGATGAGCGTGGGTTGAAACCGGTGGGCCTTCCCCATCTCGACGGCGACCGTCGGCGTTCCCGAGGCCGTCGCGACGGCCCGAAGCGACCCGCTATCGCCGGTTCCCGAGAGGACGAGGTTCGCGCCGAAGGCCCGCGTCAACCGCTCGACGGCCGGGTCCGAGACGTTCGCGCGGGCGTGATACATCGTCGTCCGATTGCGGGTCGAGGTGTGGAAGTCCAGACAGAGGTCACACGGTTTCACGAACCGCTCGAACACCTCGTGGGCCATCCGCGAGGCCGTGTTCCCCTGCTCTTGGCCCGGAAACGAGCGGTTGAGGTCCTGGTCGTAAATCGGGATGTATCGCTGTTGGGCCTGATACCCCGGCACGTTGACGACGTGGACGACGACGAGCGTTCCGTGGATATCGGCCGGCGAGTATCGCTTGGCAGCCTGTTGACACACCTTCACGCCGTTGAGTTCGTCGCCGTGAATCGCCGCGGTCAGGCAGAGTCGCGGTCCCGGTTCGGACCCGTTGATGACCGTGACCGGCACCTCGACGGGGTCGCCGAGGTACGTCTCGCTGATTTCGTATCGGAAGTGTCGCTTCTCGCCGGGAGATACCTTCCCGTCGTACCGGAAGGGGCGGGACGACTCTGGGACATCGATGGCCGTCGTGTCGGTCATGGGAGTGCCACACACGCGGCAACCAAGGGAGTTTCGTGGGACTCGCTGACCGACCCACCGCTCGGACGAACCCTTTTGACCGAGAGCGACCCAGACAGCGCCATGAGCACGCGACTCCCCCAATCGGAGTTCGACGACCGCCTCGCAGCTATCAGGGAACGAATAGAGGAATCGGACGCCGACGCCGGCGTCTGGTTCGGCGCGACGTCGATAGAGTACCTCACCGGCTTCGCCCACATCCAGACCGAGCGCCCGGTCGCGTTGGCGGTGACAGACGATGCCGTCGCGCTGACCGTCCCCCGACTGGAGGTCGAACGCGCCGAGGCCGTCGACTCCATCGACCGCGTCGAGTCGTACTTCGACTATCCGGGCGGCAATCCCATCGAGACGGCCGCCGAAACCCTGTCGGACCTCGGCGTCGAGTCGGTCGCCGCCGACGCCGACGGCGCCCCTGGGGTGATGGGGTACCAGGGACCGCCGCTGAGCGAGTTCCTCGCCGTCGACACTCAGGACTGGGTGAGTCGGATGCGGTGGGCGAAAAGCGACGCCGAAATCGAGTTGATACGGAAGTCCGCGGAGTGGGCGAACCTCGGCCACCGGTATCTCGCCGACTACACCGAGGTCGGCGCCCATCCGGCGACGGTCAGCCAGCGGGCCTCGACGGACGCCTCCCGGGCGATGCTCGACACGTTGGGTGACCGCTACGTCGAACGCGCCCGCGGTGACGGCCCCGTCCACGCCGGCTACATCTCCGCCGAGGAGACCGCCCTCCCGCACGGCCACACGCCGAATCAGCGACTCCACGAGGGCGACGTACTGATTACGGGTGCGACCGCCAACGTCGACGGCTACGTCTCGGAACTCGAACGGACGATGTTCGTCGGCGAACCCAGCGACCGACAGCGCGAGTACTTCGAAATCATGCTCGAAGCCCAGACGATAGCCATCGAATCGCTCGGCCCCGGCGTCGCGCTGGAGTACGTCGATAGCGAGGTCACAGCCTACTTCGAAGAGCAGGGCGTCGCCGACCTCGCCCAACACCACGTCGGCCACAACATCGGCTTGGGCGCCCACGAACCACCCTACATCGACCGCGGGTGGAGCGACCACTGCGAGGCCGACCACACGAACTACGACGCCGCTGACGCGTCGATGGAGCCGGGGCACGTCTACACCATCGAACCCGGCATCTACACCGACGACGCCGGCTACCGCCACTCCGACACCATCGCCATCACCGACGACGGTATCGAGTGGCTCACCTACTACCCGCGGGAACTGGAGGCGAACGTGATTCGCTGACGGCCGGCCCCAAGGGCCGACCGGCCGCCGGAGCCAAACGCTTGAAGTCGTCTGCCACGATAGCACCGCCCAGTGACAGTCTCTTTCGACCTCTTCGGGACGCTCGTCGACTGCGATACGCCCGCCGACCCGGCGGCGGCCGTCGCCGCAGAACTCCGCGAACGCGGGGTTTCGGTTCCCGAGGACTTCGGCGACGCCTACCGAGAGGTCCACATCGACGCCCCC
>NZ_WPCC01000042.1 GCF_009741925.1 Natronomonas sp. CBA1123 | reverse complement strand
CCGTCGCTGCAGTACCCGAACCGACGATGAACTCCCGTCGTCGCATACGCTACGCTCTCGGTCCTCAGTAAAAGCGATTGAAAAACGTTTCACGCCGCGAATCGAGCGATGAATCCGAACCCGATTAGGCCGTTACGACGTCGCCGGCTCCAGCAACTCCTTGTATCGGTTACGATGGTGACCTCGGAGATGTCGGCCACCTCGCTGACGGCGGCCTGTGTCGTCTTCTCGTTGGTCAAAAGTGAGGCCGCATACACCGCGGCGGCGGCGAGTCCGACCGGCGATTTCCCGGAGTGGACGCCCTGTTCCTTGGCGTTTCGGAGCAGCTCGCGGGCGCGGTTTTCGGCTTCGTCGGAGAGGTCGAGGTCGCTGGCAAAGCGCGGCACGTAGCTCTCGGGGTCGGCTGGCTGAATTTCCAGACCCAACTCTCGGACCACGTAGCGGTAGGTGCGGGCGATTTCGCTCTTCTCGACGCGGGAGACGCCGGCGACTTCGTCGAGGCTGCGGGGGACGCCGGCCTGTCGGGCAGCGGCGTACACCGACGCCGTCGAGACGCCCTCGATGGAGCGGCCGGGCAGGAGGTTCTCGTCGAGGGCTCGGCGGTAGATGACCGAAGCGGTCTCTCGGACGTTGTCCGGCAGTCCCAGGGCGCTCGCCATGCGGTCGATTTCGCCGAGTGCCTGCTTGAGGTTGCGCTCTTTCGAGTCCCGCGTTCGGAATCGCTCGTTCCACTTGCGGAGGCGCTGCATCTTCTGGCGCTGTCGGGCGCCGAGTGAGTTGCCGTAGGCGTCCTGGTCGCGCCAGTCGATGTTCGTCGACAGCCCCTTGTCGTGCATCATGTTGGTCGTCGGGGCGCCGACGCGTGACTTCTCGTCCTTCTCGGCGCTGTCGAAGGCGCGCCACTCCGGGCCGCGGTCGATTTCGTCCTCCTCGACGACGAGGCCGCAATCGCGACAGACCGTCTCGCCGTGTTCCGTATCCGCGCTGAGCTTCCCGCCGCATTCGGGACAGCCCGCTCGTTCGTCTCGTTCGGCTTCCCGTTCCGTCTCGGTGTCGGTCGTTCGTGTTCGTGTGTGCTCGCTCATGCTACGAGGCGGGTGCTACCAGGTAGGGATACACCCCGAAAAACCCGGTCAGCAGTCGCTACACCTACAGTGGTGCGAAAAGGTTTTAAAAGTTCTGGTAATTACGAGCGACGGACCGCAACGACGGCGTTTTCGCGGCCGTCTCACGTGGTGTCTGACGGTCTTATATGCGGTTACTCCCGGACCGACCCCTCGCTTTCGGCGTCCCGGGCCTCCTCGACGGCCGTCGTCAGCGAGACGTTGAACACGAGCGTCGAGGCGACGCCGCCGGCGACGGTGACGAGGTTCTTGATGGCGTGGTCGGCGATGGCCGCCGCCAGTGCGACGCCCCAACCGACCGGCGTCAGCGCCAACACGATGAGCGAGAACGCGCCCTCGTAGAGACCGATGCCGCCGGGCGACAGCGGCAGTACCTTCGCGAGGTTGCCGACGCTGACGGCGAAGAACCCGACGGCGACGAGCTCCCACAGCGCGAGGTCGACGCCGAAGGCGGCGAAGACGACGAGCGCCGTCACCACGTCGATAGCCCAGATGAGCAGGCTGGAGGCACCGATGAGGGCGAACGCTCGGCGGTCCTGTGCGACGGTCTGGATGTCGCCGGTGAACCGCTCGACGACGCCCGCGACGTAGTCGACGTAGGAGTCGCTGCTGACCCGACCCAGCGTCGTCCGGACGAGGTTCCGCTCCGAGCGGGCCGTCGCGACGATGACGCCGACGGCTGCGATGGCCGCGGCACCGACGCCTGCCGCGACGAACACCGCCGTCCGACCGCTGCTTTCGCCCTCCCCGGGTGCCTGCGTCGCACCGATGGCTGTCACGTCGACGCCGGCGGCCGCAAGCCCGAGGAACGTCACCCCCGCGAGCACCGTAATCGTGAGCAAGTCGAACACCCGTTCGATTGCCAGTGAGGCGAACCCGGAGGGGTAGGGGATGCCGCGTCGCGCCTTCACGATGTAGGCTCGGAGGGCGTCGCCGGCACGGGCCGGGAAGACGAGGTTCCCGGTTTGGCTGATGAAGACGGCGCCGGTGAGGAAGCCGACGCGTTCCCGGTACCCCAACTCGCTGAGAATATCGCGGTACCGAAGCCCCCGGAGCGGCCACGACAGCAGGTAGACGACGGTGGCGACGCCCAACAAACGCGGGTCCGCCGACTGCAGGGCCGTCAACACTTCGGTCGGGTCGAGATAGACGGTCATCAACGCGAGGGCGACGACGATGAGCGCGGTGCCGGCGGCCATCGTCACCCGTCGGTCGATTCGGGGTTTGACGCCGAGTTGCCACCACAGCCGCAGGATTTGACTGCCCATCCCGAAGACGTCCCGGACGAGGTCGACTTTGGTGTCGCCCTTCGGTTCCCAGTCGACGGGGAACTCCTTGACTCGGTAGCCGGCCCGCTGGGCGCGGACGAGCACTTCGGTGTCCCAGAACCAGTGGTCGTCCTCGACATCGTCGAGCAGCGCCAACAGCACATCGCGGTCGAACGCTTTGAACCCACACTGGTGGTCGTATAGCGGCGACCGGAGGAACAGCCGAACGAGGCCGTTGTACCCTTTCGAGGCGACGCCGCGTTCGGGTTGGCGGTCTTGTTTGTCGCCGGGGATGCGGCGCGACCCGGTCGCAACGTCGTAGTCGCCGGAGCGGACCGATTCGACGAGCTCTTCGAGGTGCCGCATGTCGGTGGCGAGGTCGGTGTCGAAGTACACCAACACGTCGCCGTCGCTTTCGCGGAAGGCCCGTTCCAGTGCGCCGCCGCGGCCGAGGCGTTCGTCGCTGTGGAAGTGTCGGACCCGGTCGTCCTCGGCGGCCATCCGGTCGGCGATTTCGGGTGTGGCGTCCGCACAGCCGTCCTCGGCGACGATGACCTCGAAACTGCCGGCCGGGAGGAACTCCGCGAGCGTCGACAGCGTCACCTCGACGGTGTGTTCGAGGCTGTCCGCCTCGTTGTAGGCGGGCAGAACGACGCTCACCTCCCGGTTTGTCATCGGGGAATCCTGCGGCAGCGCCGCGTATCAACCTTCTGTCTCCTCCTCGGGGTCCGCTGCGTCACTCTCGGTCACAACCGCTTTGTCAATCGACCGAGAACTGCCGGCAATGGTCGAGACGTACGTACTCGGTGCCGGTGCAGTCGTCGCCGTCGTAGTCGTGTTGCTCGTCGGCCGCTCGGTTCTCGGCGGGCCCTCGAAGGGCCAGCGGGAGCGCGACCGGGCCCACGAACAAGCCCAACAGCGCCCGCCGGAGGAAGCCGCCGAGAAGGGTGAAACGTACGAACTCGTCGTCAAGGAAACCCAGTACGACCGGACGCCGCCGGAGGTGCGTGGCACGATAAACGGCCTCCAGACGTTCGTCAGAGACGTGCCGGACCCCTCGGGGTCGGATGCACTCGGTGAGGGCGACACCATCAGCGTCCGCGTGACCGATTACGGTACGCAGGGGACGACCGCACAGGCGACGTTCCTCCGGCGGGCCTGAATCGGACCGCAAAACACGTTACCCGTCCCCCGTTTCTCCTCGACGTGCAGACGACCCACGAGGTACGCGTCGGCGACGCTCGCGAACTCGACCTCGCCTCCGAGAGCGTCGAGTTGGTGGTCACGTCGCCGCCGTACCCGATGGTGGAAATGTGGGACGACTCCTTCGCCGCCCAGGACGACGCCGTCGCCGAGGCGCTCGAATCGGGCGACGGTGACACCGCGTTCGAGGCGATGCACGCCCTGTTGGACGACGTGTGGCAGGGTGTCGCCGATGCCCTCGCGCCGGGCGGCATCGCCGCAGTCAACGTCGGCGACGCCACCCGACGGCTCGACGGCGAGTTCCGACTGTACCCCAACCACGCCCGCATCGTCGAGGGGTTGTCCGAGGCCGGCCTCACCCAACTGCCGGGTATCGTCTGGCGAAAACCGACCAACAGCACGGCGAAGTTCATGGGGTCGGGAACGCTGCCGACGAACGCCTACGCGACGCTGGAACACGAACACGTCCTGCTGTTTCGGAAGGGTGACACTCGTGAGTTCCCGCCGCACGACGACGACCGCTACGCCTCGGCGTTCTTCTGGGAGGAGCGAAACGAGTGGTTCTCCGACTGCTGGGAAATCCGCGGCACCCGACAGGCCCGCGAGGCCGACGACGGCGCCCGCGAGCGCTCGGGGGCGTTTCCACTCGAACTCCCGCTCCGGCTCGTCCGAATGTACTCGGTTCGCGGCGACACCGTGTTGGACCCCTTCGCCGGCACTGGGACCACCTCGCTCGCGGCGCTGGTCTCCGGCCGGTCGTCGGTGGCAATCGAACGCGATGCCGACCTCGCGGCGACGTTCGAACTCCGCGCCGAGACCGCCCCCGACCTCTCCCGGGACCTCGCCGCCGAACGGCTCGAAGCCCACCGGGAGTTCGTCGCCGACAATCCCGACACCGCGAACTACGAGGCCGAACGCTACGACACCCGCGTCGTCACGAAGAACGAACGCCACATCGAGTTGTCGACGGTCGCCGCCGTCGAGCGGACGGGGAAGTCGCCGACGCGGTTCCGGGCGACACACGAACCCTTTTAACGTGCCGCTCGACGCTGCGGGTATGACCCTCGATTTCGACGCGTTCACGCTCGCGGCGGCGACGGCCGACCTCGATGAGGAACCCGACGCTCGCGCCCACGCCGACTGCGTGGAGTTCCGGATGGACCTCGCCGATTCCCCGAGCGAGCAGTTGGCCGCCTACGACGGCGACCTTCCGCTCTTGGTCACCAACCGCGCCGACTGGGAGGGGGGTGAGGCCAGCGACGAGGGCCGCCTCGACGCCCTCGCGGATGCCCTTGCCCACCCGTCGGTCGAAGCCGTCGATATCGAACTCGCGACGCTCGAGGACGGCGACGGCGGCGACCTGCTGGACCGCGCCGACGCCGAAGACGTCTCGGTCGTCGTCTCCACCCACGACTTCGAGAAAACGCCTTCGAAGGGGCGCCTCCAATCGCTTCTGACCCGTGCCGGCACCTACGGCGACGTGGCGAAACTCGCGGTCACCGCCGAGGACCGGTCGGACGCCCTGGCCGTCCTGTCGGCGACCCACGAACTGACCGAACGCGGCCAGCGCGTCGCGACGATGGCGATGGGCGAGGCCGGCAGTCACACACGCGCGGTCGCGCCCGTCTACGGGTCGAAAATCGGCTACGCGCCGGTCGACCCGGCGAAGGTCACCGCTCCCGGACAGTACGACCTCGAAACGCTGCGGTCGCTGGTCGATTCCCTCGTTTAATCCTCCCGAGCGTTCCGCTCGGAGATGTAGGCCGCGACCGCGAGGAGGTTCACTATCGGCATCACCGAGGCGTGGAGCCACATCCTATCGCCGCCCCGTTTTCGGATGTCGTAGTACAGCCACGCCGGAACGAGCAACTCGACGGTCAGAAAGCCGAGCGCGAGGAGTCGAGCGGTTCGGGAGAACGACGCGAGAAGCGCCGTCCGACCCAGCAGGCTGGCGGTAACAACGGCGAGTGCGACGACGAGCGTGAGCAATTCCGCGACGAAAAGGGGGAACAACACGTCGCTGTCGTCGTCCATACCGACCACTCCGACAGTGAGTCATAAAAACGGTCACCCTGTCTGTGGCAAGGAACTCGACCCGGTGAAGTCAGCAGGGACCTCCCGTCGCTGGTTACTTGGCCCCGTCGCGAACCCGCCATACCCACAGCGTCCCCGCGATGAGAGCGAGTAAAGTCACGAGAGCGCCGAATCCCGGCTGGTCGACCGGCTCGGTGGGCGTCGCCGTCTCCGCTTCGTCGTCGCCGCCGTCGACGGTCAGTTCACCCGCCGGGACGCCGTTTACTGCAACGACGCCGTCGTTCGGTTCCTCGAAGGAGACGTCCAATTTCAGGTTGACCGTCTCCTCGGCTCCGACCCTCACGAAGTGCGTCGAGACGCTGTTACTGGCGTGTGTCACCCTGAGAGTCACCGTCGATTGCGCTCCGGGGTTGGTGACCCTCACTCGCACCGTGGTCGAATAGCCCACACGAACCCAGTCTGCCGGAAGCGACGCGTCCAGAACTTTGGGCTCTGTCTCCGCCGACGAGACGCTACTCGGTGTAGGCGTCGGCATCGGTGTCGATGTCGGTTCGGATGTCGGAACCGCCGTCGGTCGGGGCGTAGGCGGTGGCTGCGTTGCGGTCGGTGACGGCGTCCGGGTAGCCGTCGCAGTCACCGTCGGTGTCGAAGTGGCTGTCGCAGTTGGCGTGGGAACCCGGGTGGCCGTCGGGGTCATCGTTGGAGTCGGCGTCGGGATGGCTGTCTCGGTTAGTGTGGGCGTCAAGCGAGGAGGAGTGCCGATTGGGACTACTGTCGTCAGCGGTATCAGCGTCTCCTCGTCCTCCTCCTCATCCTCCTCATCTTCGTCTTCCTCATCCTCCTCATCATCATCGCCATCGCTGTGGTCGTCAGCGAGAACCGTCGAAGCGCCCCCGCCGGCATCCAAGGCGGCCCCTGCGAGCAGGCCGACCAGCAAGAGACTCACCACGAGGCACACCTTCAGAGCCGATCCCATAACCGTTGGACGACGTACGCATAGTTCGTTATACAGAGATATACACTCGTAATACGACCTTACTGTACGCCGACCAATCGGGGTCCGGCCGAACAGCCGTTCAGAACGGGAACGACCGCTGTTCGCGCTGGACGGAGATCCACTTCGTCTCGGTCAATTCGTCGACGATGGCGTCGCCGTGGAACCGACCGATTCCGGAGGCTTTCATCCCGCCGAACGGCACGTCCGGTTCCTCGTTGATTGGTTGGTCATTGATGTGGACCATCCCGGCGTCGATTTCGTCGGCGACGTCCTCGGCGCGGTTGCGGTCGCCGGACCACACCGAGGCTGCCAGTCCGTACTCCGTCGCGTTGGCCAACTCGATGGCCTCCTCGTCGTCGGAGAAGGGAATAACGGGCGCGACGGGACCGAAGTGTTCGTTGCAGGCCGCCGTCATGTTGTTGGTCACGTCCGACAGCACCGTCGGTTCGACGACCAGCGAGTCATCGACACCGTCGACGTCGACGGTGCCGCCGCCGGTTTCGAGCGTCGCACCCGCGTCGACGGTTTCCTCGATGTAGTCGAGGATTTGGTCCCGTTGGCTCTCGTTGATGATGGGCCCGACGAACGTCGCGGGACTGTGGGCGCTTCCGGCCGGCAGCATCTCGGCTTTCCCGACGAGGCCCTCCACGAACTCGTCGTACACTGACTCGTGGACGAGATGCCTGTTGATGGAGATGCACACCTGTCCCTGATGGGAGAAACTCCCGAAGGCGCTGCCGGAGACGGCGTTGTCGATGTCGGCGTCTTCGAGGACGACGCTGGGGCCGTTGCCGCCCAACTCCATGGCGGGGAAGGCGAGCGAGTCGACGGCCTGTTTCGCGACGTGTCGGCCGACCTCGGTCGACCCGGTGAACGCTACCACGTCCACGTCGGGGTGACCCGCGACGCGGTCGCCGATGCTGGAGCCACGGCCCGTCACGACGTTGACGAGGCCCGAGGGCGCGCCGGCCATCTCGAACAGTTTGGCGATGACGAGGCCGCTCGTCACCGGCGTCTCGGAGGCCGGCTTGATGACGACGGCATTGCCCAACGCGACCGCGGGGGCGACAGCCCGAATCGCGAGATGCAGTGGGAAGTTCCACGGGGGAATCACCGCGACGACGCCCGCCGGCTCCCGCTTGACGAGGTTCTCCTTGCCGGCGATGGTGGAATCGCGGATGTCGCCGTCCGCCCGCGAGGGCATCGTCGTCGCCTCAGCTACGTCGGCCACCGCCGTCTGGAACTCGACGGTGCTCTTCAGTTGTGCGCTGCCGGATTCGACCTGTAGCAATTCGGCGATGGCGTCCTCGTGGTCCTCCATCAACTCGTGGACGCGGTCGACCAGCGCCGCCCGTTCGCTCGGGTCGCGGTCGGCCCACGTCGACTGGGCGCTCACCGCGGCCTCGTAGGCTGCGTCCACGTCGTCGACGGTTCCCGCCGGTACCGCTCCCCACGGCTCTCGCGTCGAGGGGTCCTCGACGGTAATCGTCTCGCGGTCGCCGGGGCCGAGCCACTCGCCGCCGACGAACAGGCGGTTCCAGTCGCTTTCGACGTCGAGGTCGGGCGCGCTACCTTCTGTCTTGGTAACGTTAGACATCAACAGCTGTCGGTTACGCTGTACCGAAAAAGTGGCGGTTTAGGAACTAATTTCGATTACGTCGGCGACGGGGCGTCGGCGCGACTACTGCTCGATGATGCTCTCTTCGACTTCCTCGCCGAAGTGTCGCGCCACGTCCTCGTAGTAGACGAGCACCTCGTCGCCGGCTTCGAGGTCGGTGACGGCCTTCCGGCCGGATTCGGTGGCGACCTTGATTGTCTCGGCGTTCTGCAACAGCGTCTCGATGCGGTCGCCGTTCTCCATCTCGGCTTCGACGCGGAACATCGGCCGCTGTTCGATTTTCGCGCGGCCGACGATGGTCTCGCGGGTCTCGCCATCGGTGTTGACGATTTGGACGTCGTCGCCGGATTTCAACTCCGCGAGGTACTTCGTCTCGCCGCCGGGCGTCCGGACGTAGGCGTGGACGGCGCCGGCGTTGACGCGGAAGGGTCGGGAGGCGACGTACGGCGAGTCGGCGGTTTCGGCGTGGACGAAGAAGAGGCCGCGGGACATCGACCCCACGAGCATCCCCTCGTCGTGGTCGAGCATCGAGGCGGTGTCGACACAGACGCGGTCGGCCGAACCCGTTTCCTCGACGGCGGTCACCGTCGCGTACTGGAGGTCGAGTTGCTCCCGCTTGGTGGCGTCACGAACGTCGACGGTGGCGCGAATCTCGTCGGGACTGTCGGTGTCCAACAGGACGGCGTCGGCGCCGAGTTCGAGCGTCTCGAAGGCGGTCTTGGCCTCTTCGGCGGTCTGGACACCGGCGACGAGGTCGGTCTCCTCACCGATGCGGGCGATGAGGTTCTCGAGGGGAATGATTTGCCAGTCCTCGCCGACGACGAGGGTGAAGTCGGCGTCCTTGGCGGCTTCCTCGGCGAAGGTCTCGTAGTCGGAATCGAGGATGCGGACGTAGGAACCGGCGGTTCCCTCGGTACGGCGGAGCGTCGTCAAGTCGGCCGACCCGGAGAAATCCGAGGGGAGGTCGACGGTGCCGTCGCCCTCGCCGCCTTTGCCGACGATGACGGCGTCGGGTTCGGCCTCCTCTTCCTGTTCGGCGTCCATGACGTGGACGTCGTCGCCCGCGAAGGCGGCGACGTTGACGGAGCCGAGTTCTCGCACGCGGTCGACGTCGCGCTGGTCGACGAGCACCCAGTCGACACCGGCTTCGAGGCCGGCAGTGATGCGGCGCTTGCGCGCCTCCCAGTCGCCGACGGCGTCGTCGGCTTTCAGCCAGACGGAGCGTGTCATATCTCGTCGGTTGCGGGGCCGGCTATTGAACGTGGCGGGAGCGGCCGGTTTCGCGCGTCGAATCAACCACACACTAATGTAGATGGGCCCGAATCTCCCGGTGAGAATGGGTCGGGGGAACGCGATACGATGATGCGAGCGGTGCTCGCTGTCTGTTGTCTTGCCGGTATCGTTCTCGGTGGCGCCTTCGCCCCCGCGGTCGGTATCCAGACGCCCGTTCCGGACCTCGGCGTCGAGGGAGAGGGCGGACCGGACGTGGGCGGCGGTCTCGGCATGCAGAACGGTTCGAGCGACAGCGGTGGGAACCAAAGCAGTGGCGGGCAAGGCGAGAGTGGCGACGGCAGCGACAACAGCGACGACCAACCGCCGCCCGAAAGCGAATCCGGTGCCAGCGGTTACGGCGGCACCTCCGCCGGCGGCTACCCCGAACAGACGACCGTCGGCGGCCAACTGTCGCTGTCGAACCACGAGGAGTTGGTCGTTCGGAGTCCCCGCCCCTCGCGGTGGCGATTGGGTGCCTACCAGCGCTACACGGGCGCAGGGTGGGACCGAGACAGCGAGGAGCGCCCCCTCGATGGCCCGCTCGGGACCGCCCAGGGCCGGCCGGAGGTGCAGTACGCGATTACGGTGACGCCACGGCGCTCGATGAACAGCCTCGCATCGGTGTGGCGGCCCGCCTTCGCCGAGGCCGACGGCAGGGTGTTCGTCGACGCCCAACGCGGCTTTACCGTCGAGGGGTCCGTCGAGGCCGGCGAGACCTACCGGACGTTCACCTACGGGCCGCCCTCTCGGGAGGCGGCCGCGGCCGCCACCGGCGAGGACTACCCTGCCGACATCGAATCGCGGTACACACAACTGCCCGACGACACGCCCGGGAAACTGTACGAACGAACGGCCCTGATAACCGACGACGCCGAGACGCCGTACGAGACGGCCAGCGCCATCGAGGCGTGGCTGGAGACGAACAAGGAGTACTCGCTGAACGCGAGCCACGACCGGGACAACGACGTGGCCACCGAGTTCGTCTTCGAGATGGACGCGGGCTACTGTCAGTACTTCGCGACGACGATGACGGCGATGCTCCGCACGCAGGACATCCCGGCGCGGTACGTCACCGGCTACGGGACGGGCGAATCCGTCGGAAACGACGAGTACCTCGTCCGCGGGAAGAACGCCCACGCGTGGGTCGAAGTGTACTTCGAGGACGTGGGCTGGGTGGCGTTCGACCCGACGCCCGGTGGCGGCCGCGCCGAGGCCGGACGCGACTCCGAACCGCTCGAGGAGCCCGGAGAGCAGTCGTCCTCGACGCCGACGCCAACCGATTCCGATGACTCGACACCGACACCCGACGACGACACGTCTACTCCCGAATCCACGCAGACGCCCGAACCGACGCCGGAGTCGACCGACTCGGTCAACGTCACGCTGACACCTGACCCGGTTCCGGGTCGGGAGGTGACCGCGACGGTCACCCGCGGCGGCGACCCCATCTCGGGGGCGACGGTGCTGTTCAACGGCGACTCCATTGGCGAGACCGACGCCGACGGAAACGTCACCGGTGAGGTGCCGTACAACCGCTCGTTGAACATCGAGGTGCGTCTCGACAGCAGCCAACCTCGACTCGGCAACGTCGGCGGGTCCCACAGGCGGGCGTCGCTGGGCGCGCCGACGCTGCTTCAGGAGGGGACGACGGTTTCCTTCGACGTGCCGACGAAAATCGACATCGAACTGCTCGGCGAACCGGTTGCCGGCGGGTCGGTCGACATCGTCGCCAACGTCTCCGGCGAACCGGTTCGCAACGGGACGGTCCGTCTCGACGGCAGCGAGGTGGCTCGGACGGACGACGGCGGTCGGGCGACGGTGCCGCTGCCCGACGCCGAAACGGTCGAAATAGTCGTCGAACGCGGCGACGCCAGCGGCAACCGGACGGTCAACCTCACGCGGGCGACCCCGTCCCCCACGCAGACACCGCCGACCGATTCTCCGAACCTCTCGGTGGAGCCGTCGTGGTTCCTCGCCCTGCCGGCCTCGCCGGCGACGGTCGCCCTCGAGTACGACGGCCAGCCAGTTCCGAACGCGACCATCGCGGTCGACGGCGAGCCGGTCGGCACGACGGACCGAAACGGCACGCTCGCGGTCACGCTTCCGTTTGCGGGCTCGACGACGGTGACCGCCAGCGCCTCACCCGACGGCCCGACGACGGCGACGACCGTCGAGGGGATGTATCGGAACCTCGCCATCGCCGGCGGCGGGCTCTTGGCCGTCGTTCTCGGTGTGCTGGGCGTGGCGGCCCGATACGGCCTCACGCCGCGGGTGCTCGCTCGACTCGCTCGCCGGACAGTGGTTGGAACCGGCCGACGCATCGTCGCGGGACTCGTCGGCCTCGCCGGCATCCTCGATGAGGGGATTTCGACGGTGACCGACGCGATTCGGTACGGCATTCACCGCCTCGGCGACGGCGTCGAGGGGGCAGCCGCGCTCCTCGTCGCAATACGTACCGGAACGGTCGACGCCGCACGCCGGGCGGTGGCGTTCGCCCGCTCGCTGCCCCGGCGACTGCATCCGGCGGTCGTCCTCGCGTGGCTTCGGGGGGCCGGCCGTTCTGCGGCGCGGTCGATAGCCGCCGCACGGGGGGATTCGCCGACCGACGCGACGACCGAGGACGAACAGGCGATGACGATTCGAGCGGCGTGGCAGGAGTTCCGGCGTTACGTGTCGATTCGCTCGTGGCGAACCTCGACGCCGGGCGAAATCGGCCGCTGGGCGGTTTCCAGGGACGGCCTGCCCGCCGACGCCGTCGCCACCCTTCGAGACGCCTTCCGGGACGTCGAGTACGGTGCCCGGTCGCCGGAGGACCGCCTGCCCGATGTGGAGGCGGCCCTCGAAGAGATACGGTCGAGCAAGCGCGATACCGAGGAGGGCGAACAGTGAGCCGGATTTTGCGCGCCGTCGTCGGAGCGGTCGGGATTGCGGCGGTCGGGCTCGCAGGGACGCTGGCGTTTGCCCCTGGCGCCGTCGAGCAGGTGGTCGACATCGACGTTCTCGTCCGGACGACGCCGCTGTCGGAGGCGGCGCTGCGGGCGCTGGCGGTCGCCGTCGCCGGAGCGATTTGTGCCGCGTGGGTCGTCTGGACGGCCGGTCCGACCGGCGAAGATGACCTCCCCGAGGGCCCGCTATCGGAGCCGACGACCGACTTCTCGACGCTCCGAGAGGCGCCGCCGGAACACGCCACCGCCGGCCCCGTCGTCGGCGAGTCCTTCGACGAGCGCGTCGTCCGGTCGGCGGCCGCGGCCGCCAGCGGCGACGACTACGACGCTGTCAGACGCGAGATTCGACGCATCGCCGTCTCGGCCGTCGCTCACGTCGAGGGATGTGACGAGGCGGCCGCCGAGGACACGGTCCGCGAGGAGGAGTGGACCGACGACGCGATTGCGGCGGCGTACGTCGCAGACCGGGAGTCCGCGCTGCCGTTCCGGGAGCGACTCCGGGCGTGGCTCCGGCCGTCGCGGACCAGAGTCGACCGAATCGAGCGGTCGCTGTCGGCCATCGAGAACCGACTCGATGAGGGGTGGAACTGATGGGGGTTCGAACGAGTTCGCGATTCGACGCCGCCGTCCTCGCGGCGGTGGCGCTTCTCACCGTCGGCACGATACTCGGGGAAACCGTGCTGTTCGTCGCCGCGGCCGTCCCCGTCGTCTATCTCGTGGCCGACGCGCTGGCCCGGTCGCCGTCGCCGTCGTCGCTGACCGTCGAGCGGGCGTTCGACCCCGAGGTTCCGGCTCCCGGCGAGACGACGACGGTGACGCTTACGGTCCGAAACGAAAGCGACCGAACGCAGCCGGACGTACGCGTCGTCGACCGACTGCCGGACCACGTCCCCGTCGTCGAGGGGTCGCCGCGCGGCTCCCTGTCGCTGCGTCCCGGGGAGTCCGGGCAAATCCCCTACGAAATCGTCGCCTCGCAGGGGGACCACGAGTTCGACTCGCCGCTGGTTCGGCTCCGGTCGCTCCCGGCCGCCGGGTCGGCCACCGGCGAACCGGCCGTCGACGGCACGTCGATTCTGCGGTGTCGACGCGGCGTCAGCGACGTGCCCCAGACGGACGGGTCGCTCCGACGGGTCGGAACCCAACCGACGGACAGCGGCGGGTCGGGACTGGAGTTCCACTCGGTTCGGGAGTACCGACCCGGCGACGACATCGGCCGCATCGACTGGCGCGGACTGGCGAAAACCGGCGAACTGTCGACGGTCAACTTCCGTGAGACGCGGGCGACGAAGACGGTCGTCGTCGCCGACGGGCGGGTGCCGACGCGGCAGTCCCGCGACCACGGCCACCCCACCGGCGCCGAACTGTCGGCGTACGCCGCCGACCGTGCCTTCGGCCGCCTCGTCGCCGCCGGCAACCACGTCGGTCTCACCGCCCTCGGCATCGACGAAGGCGACATCGACCCGACGCTGCCGAGCGACCGCTCGGGGCGGCCGTGGGTGCCGGTGGGTAACGACGCGGCCACGCGAACGCGGGTGGGGGCGGTCCTCGATGCGGTCGTCGCCGCCGGACAGGCCGAACGGGAGGCGACGCCGGCGACCGCCGACGGCGGAACTCGGGAGGACGCGCTCGCGCTCCGTGAACGCCTCCCCGGGGCCGCCGACGTGGTGCTCAACGACGCCGCTGCTCGACGACGACCCGGTCGGGCTCGCGACGGAACTCGTCGCGCCCGGCCACGATGTCGTCGTCGTCAGTCCGGACGTGACTGGCGGCGGAACGCCCGGCGGCAGAGCCGCGAGCATCGAGCGCCGCCTCCGCATCGAGCGGCTCAGAGAATCGCTCGCGACGGTCGTCGACTGGGACACCGACCGCCCGCTGTCGGCCGCACTGGAGGGGTCGACGTGAGCGTCGACGACCGGCGGCTCTCGGAGTCGAACTGGCGGCCGACGCGGAGTTCGACGGTCGTCTCCGCGGCCGTCGCGGCCGTCGTCACGCTCGGCCTTGCGGCGATAGCCGGCGCCACCGCGCCCGCGGCGCTGGGCTTTCTCGCCGGTCTGTGTCTCGCTGGCACTGTCCGAGCGACGGCGCTGGCCGAACGCCGCGTCGCGACGATTCTCGCGGGCGTCCTCGCCGTCGTCGCCGGCCTCGCTTCCATCGGCGGCGCCGCCGTCGCCGTCGTCATGCAGGTGGGGTGGCCGCCGACGCCGCCGCTGCCGTTCCTCGAGTTCGCGCCCTTCGCCGCTGTTCGTCGCCGGGTCGCTCGCGGGATTCGGCGGTCTCGCCGCGTTCTGGGGCGTCTCGCCTGGCGCCGACGCGGGAACTGCCGCTGGCCGCGTTCTCGTCGCCGCAACCGTTCCGGTGGCGGTGCTGTCGGCCGACCTGCTCGCGCCGATGTTCGAGCCGGTGTTTCGGCTCCTCGGCCTCGCCACCGACGTGCTGTTCGTCCGCGGTGCGGCGGCTCCGGCCGGTCTCCCGCGGATGCAACTCGTCGTTTCCTTCGTCGTGGCCGCTGTCGCGGCGGTGGCCGTCCGGTCGGGCGTCGGGGCACTGCCGATTTCGGAGTTGGCCGGCGAGGACACCGAGGCGGAACTCGCTGCCGCGGTCGCAACGACGCGGCGGCTGCTCGCGTGGGTCGGCATCGTCGCCGGCCTCTCGGCGCTCGGCGTCGCCTTTGCGCTCGTGGCTGCCGGCCTGTACCCCCGGCTTCCACCCGTCGCCCGTTCGCTGTTCGCGTGGTTCGGTGCCTCGACGGCGCTCCGGTGGCTGTGCGTCGTGCTGACGGTAGCCAGCATCGGGACGTTCCTCGGGGTTCGCCTGCTTCGGTCTGCAGCCTCCGAGCGGTTCCGCCCGGACTTCCTGCCGGTCGCGTCGCTGTCGGTCGGTGGCTTGCTCGTCGGCGCCGTCTGGATGGCCCATCCGACCGTGGCGAGGCGAGCGATTGGGGCCGCGAGCAGCGACACTGGTCGCCGACTCCTTCGGAACCTCTTCGAGACGCTCGGCACCTTCGCCGTCGTTCTCGGAGTCGTCTGTATCGGGCTGGCGGTCGCCGTCCTCCCGCTGTTGGCTCTCAGTATCGCCGGTGGGCTCCGACTACTCGGGGAGACGACGGGCGCACAACTGGCGGCGGCTGGGACGCTCACCGCAGCCATCGCCGCGGCCATCGCCGACCTCTCGATACTCTTCGTCATCGGCGGCGTGGCGGCGAGTCTGCTCGTCTGGGACCTCGGGGAGTTCGCGGCCACGCTTGGGCGGGAACTCGGCCGACAGGGGTCGACACGGCGCGGAGAGTTGGTTCACGCCGGCGGTGCCGTGCTGTTGGCCGCCGCCGCATCGGTCGTCGCCGTCGGCACCGTTCGGGCGGTTGATAGCGTTCCGCCGACGGCAACGACGAGCGCTGTCGCAGCGACGGTGACGGCGGTCGCGGGAACGCTGCTGCTGTTCGTGCTCGCTCGGTGATCTGGGCCGTCATCCGGGTATCTGCACGACGAGGTTCAGCGCCTGTGGGAGCAGTACGCTGATGAATATCTGTGACCACATGGCGAACGTCGTCGGATACGTCTTCGTGGCCCGGACCCGTTCGAGCCGCCGCTCGATTGTCTCGAACGCCTCACGGTCGGTGATGCTGGCCGTGTGGATGTCGTAGGGTGCGTCGATAATGTCTTTGAGCTCCGACTCCAACTCGCTGATTCGTTCTTCCTTGTCCGCTTTCATGATAGAGTGAACGCGATACATCGAGTAGGCGATGGTTAGGAGCCCGACCAACCACCCGATACTCAACAGGACCTGAATGAATGGTCCAGGTGCCGGATACGGCGAGTCGATGTACCGTTCGAGGATGACCGGTGCGTGCGTCTGGACGAAATACAGGAGCAGGACCGCCGTGTACAGGTAGTACGTCCGTTTGAGCAGCTCTCCGATCGGTCCGAATCCGCCCATGTTCCGGGGGTCGTAGAAGAACAGCCCGATGTCGGCCCGGAGGAGACGTCGCGGAACGGCAATGTGAACGGCGAAATACGAGAGTCCGAACTCGATGAGCGGTGGCAGGACGATCAGCGGGAAGGTGATCGCCCGCCAGTAGACGAACCGGCCGAGGTTACCGGTGACCAGCAGTGTCGGAAACCCGATAACCGTGATCTCGAAGACGTACACGCCGATCAACACGAGCAGATACACCCCAAGCCGCAGTCGCAACGAGAGGAGCCCCTCGAACGCGTTCGGCTCGCCGCCATCGTCCCGTTCTTTGATACCGAGTGCCTCGATCGCTTCGGCGTAGCTGTCGTGGATGTAGCGCGCGCCGACGACCGCGATGACCGCCATCGCCGGGATTGCGAGTTGACTCGGGTTCGTGATGAACGACCCCTCGCCCGCGACGAAATGCGAATAGGGGTCCAGTATCCCGTATTCGATGAGTATTCCGGTCGCGACCAAGAGATACGGCGGGTAGACGTTCGGCCCGGGAAGCCGCTCGGCGAGTGCGTCGAATCGGAGGTGTTCAGCAAACTGCTCGGTCAACAATCGGTCTCGGTAGCGACTCACCCCACCGTTGGACATATCGCTACGTGGTGAGAGACCGAATTCAAAGTTGTGCATACGGTCAACCACGCTGACGCCGGAACACGCCTCTATAGCGGTCGTCCGATTCCTCTCAGTCGTCGGCCGTCGCGACCGCCGGCACCTCGATTCCGTCGAGTACGTCGGCGACGACTTCCTCGTTCGTCACGCCGCGAACCGTCGCCTCCGAGGTGAGCACGAGGCGGTGTTCGAACGCCTGGTGAACGACCGAACGCACGTCGTCGGGAGCGACGTAGTCGCGGCCCTCGATGACCGCACGGGAGCGACTCGCCTCGAACAGGCGCTGGATGCCGCGCGGTGAGACGCCCACGTCGACGCGGTCGTCCTCGCGTGTCGCCCGCCCCAACTCGATGACATAGTCGCGCAACTTCCCGTCCACACGGACCGTCTCGGGGACGGCCTGCAGTTCGGTGACGCGCTCGCCGTCGATGACCGTCTCGGGGTCCGGCGTCCGACTCGTTCGGTCCGCCCGGCGGTCGATTATCTCTCGGGCGCCTGCCTCGTCGGGGTAACCGAGTTCTGTTTTCAGAATGAAGCGGTCCCGCTGGGCTTCCGGGAGCGCGAAGGTCCCCTCCTGTTCGACGGGGTTCTGCGTCGCGATGACGAAGAACGGCTCCGGCAGTTGGTAGGTCGTCCCGTCGGCCGACACTTGGCTCTCCGACATCGCTTCGAGCAGGGCGGCCTGTGTCTTCGGCGGCGCGCGGTTGATTTCGTCGGCCAACACGACGTTCGAGAACACCGGCCCCTCGGTGAACTCGAAGGTGCCCTCGTCCTCCCGGTAGATGTGTGAGCCGGTGATGTCGCCGGGCAGGAGGTCCGGCGTGAACTGAATGCGTTTGAACGACAGCCCCAGTGCCGTCGCGAAACTCTGTGCGGTCAGCGTCTTCCCCGTCCCCGGAACGTCCTCCAAGAGGACGTGACCCCGCGAGAGGACGCCAGTCAAAACGGTTTCGAGCACCTGACGGTCGGCGACGACGGCCGACGCGACCGCGTCGATAACGTCGTCACACACCGCCGATGCCTCGGCTACGTCCATACGCCGTCCTGCGGGCGGACGCATTTGAAACCTTGCGGTGACTCGGCGGTGAGAAAGGGAAACGACCGTCTCAGACCTCGACCACGAGGCCGGATTCTTCGAGGGCTTCCTCGGCGCCGTAGTCGTCGTGGACGACGAGCGACACCGCACGCGCCATCTTCTCGGGGTCGTCGTGCTGGAAGATGGTTCGCCCCATCGAGACGCCCGCCCCGCCGGCGTCCATCGCACCGCGAACGTCTTCCAGCGCCGCGAGGTCGCCCTCCGGCGACCCGCCGGCGATGAGCACCGGCAGTCGCGTCGACTCACAGACGTGTTCGAAGCTCTCTGCGTCGCCGCTGTAGCCCGTCTTGATGACGTCGGCACCCAACTCCTCTCCGAGGCGGACGGCGTGGCCGAGCGCCTCGGGGTCGTCGCCCTCGATATCCGGGCCGCGGGCGTACGTCATCGCCAACACCGGCATGCCGTATTCGGCGGCCTCGTCGGTCAACTCCGCGAGTTCCTCGATTTGTTCGCGCTCGTGGGTCGACCCGACGTTGATGTGGAAGGAGACGGCGTCGGCGCCGGCGCGGATGGCGGCTTTCACCGACCCCGTCGTCCGCTTGTCGTTGGCGTCGGGACCGATGACCGTCGAGCCGTTGAGGTGGGCGATGTAGCCCGCGCCGTTGGTGTTGCCGTGAACGCGCGGCGCGATGCCCTTCTGAGTGAGGACGCTGTCGGCGCCGCCGCGGGTGACGGCGTCGATGGTCGATTCGATGTCTTTGAGCCCTTTTACCGGGCCGAGTGTGATGCCGTGGTCCATCGGAACGACGACGTAGCGGCCGTCTGTTCCGATGCGGTCGAGGCGTGCGGCGGTCCCTGCAGTCATGTTACGTGATGGTGTGGTAGGTTCGGTCATGTTCCTTCCGGTCGCGGCCGACGTTGCGCGCCGTCGACTGCCCCCTGTTTCAACTCCCGTGCGAGCGATTCGAGTCGGTCGGCCACCTCGGCGGTCGGCAGGTCGTTCTCGGCGCCGTCGGCGACGATGTCGACCAGTGCCGACCCGACGATGACGCCGTCGGCGCCCGCCGCGACCACGTCGGCGGCCTGTTCGCCGCTGGAGATACCGAAACCGACCGCTTTCGGCACGTCGTACTCGGCGAGGCGGGCGAGGCTCTCTTCGGTCTGGTTGCTCACGTCGGCGCGGGCGCCCGTGACGCCGAGACGGGCTTGGACGTAGACGTAGCCGGAGACCTGTTCCATCATGCGTTGGAGTCGCTCGCCACGGGTCGTCGGTGCGACGATGAACACCAAATCGAGGCCGAACTCGTCGCAGGCATCCCGCAGCGGGCCGGCCTCTTCGGCGGGGAGGTCCGGAACGACGAAGCCGTCGATGCCGACCTCCGCGGCGCGCTCGACGAACGGCCGGACGGGTGGTTCGCCCTCCGAGCCGTACTGGTAGATGAGGTTGTAGTAGGTCATACACACCAGCGGTACGTCCACGTCGAGTGCCTCGACGAACTCGAAGAACCGCTCGGGGGTCATTCCACCCTCCAGTGACCGGACGACGGCCTGCTGGATGGTCGGTCCCTCGGCGATGGGTTCCGAAAAGGGGAGGCCGAGTTCGATGATGTCCGCGCCGCCGCGGGCCAACGCCTCGACGTACTCAAGCGAGGACTCGAAGTCGGGGTCGCCCGCGGCGAGATAGGGGACGAATGCTGGTTCGTCGAAGGCGTCCTCAAGCCCCATCCGTGAACACCTCCATCGTCGGCGCGTTGTCGAGGTCTCGCTTGTCGGTCTCCTCGATGACGGCTTCGAGGTCCTTGTCGCCACGGCCGGAGACGTTGACGACCACGGTTTCGGGCAACTCGACTGAGCCGTCGCCGTCGGGTCCGGCGACCGACTCGAGGAAGCCGAAGGCGTGGGCCGTCTCCAGCGCCGGGATGATGCCCTCGTCCTGTGAGAGGCGGTGGAACGCCTCCAGTGCCTCGTCGTCGTCGACGGTGACCGGCGTCACGCGGCCCTCGTCGACGAGGTAGGCGAGTTCCGGCCCGACGCCGGAGTAGTCCAGTCCCGAGGAGACGCTGTGGGACTCCATGATTTGGCCGTGGCTGTCCTGCAGCAGTTTCGTCCGGGCGCCGTGGAGGACGCCCTCCTCGCCGATGGACAACGACGCCGAGTTGGGTGCGACGCCCTCCTCCTCGTCGACGGACAGCGTCGACCCGCCGGCCTCGACGGCGTAGAGGTCGACATCCTCGTCGTCCGTGAAGTTCGCGAAGGTGCCCATGGTGTTGGACCCGCCGCCGGCACAGGCGACGACTGCGCCCGGGAGACCGCCGACCTGTTCGTCGAACTGCCGGCGGGCCTCCTTCGAGATGACGGACTGGAAATCCCGGACCATCGCAGGGAAGGGAGCGGGACCGACGACCGACCCGATGACGTAGTGGGTCGTCTCGACGGTCGTCGCCCAGTCGCGCATCGTCTCGCTGATGGCCTCCTTCAGCGTCCCGCGGCCGATGTCGACGGGGTTGACCTCGGCGCCGTTGATGCGCATCCGGAAGACGTTGGGTCGCTGGCGGTTGATGTCCCGACGGCCCATGTAGATTTCACACGGCATATCGAGGTGGGCGGCGGCCATCGCCGTCGCGGTGCCGTGTTGGCCCGCACCGGTCTCGGCGATGATGCGCTCTTTGCCCATGTACTTCGCGAGCAGCACCTGTCCGAGGGCGTTGTTGAGTTTGTGCGCGCCGCCGTGCAGCAGGTCCTCGCGTTTGAGATACACCTCGGTGCCGTAGCGTTCCGAGAGTTGGTCAGCCCGTTGCAGCGGGGTGGGTCGGCCGCCGAAGTCCCGAATCCGCTGTCGGAACTCGTCCATGAATCCCTCCTCGTTGTCGAGTACGTACCGCTCGTAGGCGTCGGTCAACTCCTCGATGGCGGGCATCAGTGCCTCGGGGACGTACTGGCCGCCGTAATCGCCGAACGTGTGCTGTGATTCAGACATTGGTGAGTCGCTCCGTGTTCTCCCGAACGGGGCCGTCCATGATGGCCGACCCGACGAGCAACGCGTCGGCGTCGGCCTCGCGCATTCGTGTCACGTCCTCTCGCGTCGCTACGCCGCTTTCCGCAATCAGGGTGACGCTATCGCGGTCGTCTGCCGGAATCGCCCTTGCGACGCGCTCGAACGTTCCCAAGTCGACCTCGAGTTCACCCAAATCGCGGTTGTTGATGCCGATGATGTCGGCGCCCGCATCGAGTGCGTCTTCGAGTTCTGCCTCGGTGTGGACCTCGACGAGGACCTGGAAGCCCCGCTCGCGGGCGGCGGCCAGCAGTCCCTCGAGGTCGTCGACGAACCGGACGATGAGAAGCACGACGTCCGCCTCGACGGTGTCGAGTTGCGCCTCACGCACGATGAAGTCCTTCCGGAGGACGGGCACGTCGACGGCTGCCCGGACGCGCCGAAGTGTCTCCGGCGACCCCCCGAAGTGTTCCGGTTCGGTCAGCACCGACAGCGCCGCCGCCCCGCCGTCGACCATCGCCTCGGCCAACTCGACGGGGTCGTCGCTTCGCTCGCCGTCGGTCGTCGGACTGGTCGGTTTCACTTCCGCGAGTATCGGCGTCCGACCGTCGGCCGCCGCCTCGTCGATGGCCGCCGGCAGCGACCGCGGGTCGACGGAGAGTCGTTCGTCGCCGCCCGGGCGGGCCTCGGCCGCCTCGAGGATGGACCGAACGGCGGGTGCCAACTCGTCGCTGGTGTTCATTACTGTACACTAACGAACTCATTTGGACATAAGGGTTGCGTCTCCGGTACCACCTCGGGACCCGGGCAGCGCCGTCGGAGACGACGGCCGACCTCACCGACCACTGTCGAACGAATCGGGCCGTTCCCGCCCGCTACGGTGCTGTTCCACTTGAATAGCCGTTATGCTACCGCCGAAGATATATGAATCCGTATCGATATGAACTGTTAACTATGGTAGAGTTTTCGACCGACCGTCGAACCCTGATTCGCGGTCTGGGGGTGTTGGGCGTGGGGTCGCTGCTGTCCTCGCCCGCCTCGGCACAGCCACAACCGCCGGAGACGACGCCGAACACGCGCGCGACGTACCGAGCGGTCGTCGATTCGGTCGTTCCGCGGACGCCCGAGTTGGAATCGGAACTCGGTCCCGAACACGTTCCCGGCGGCCTGTCGGTGGGCCTCGACGAGTACCTCGTCACGTTCATCAACAACCTGTTCTCCTTCGGCGTGCCGGAGGCCGGCGACGCGGGCAACATGCGGCTGGCGGAGGCCGTCGCGCTCGTTTTGGATGTCGGCGCGGCGAAACTCATCGCCGCCGGCGAAAACGACGAACCGCCGAGCGTCGACCGCGTTGTCGAACTGCTGGAACCGACCGATTTGGTCGAACTCGACCGCCTCACCGACGACCCCGAGTCGGTTCTCGAACGGAGCCTCTTCGCCGCCCTCTCCCGGGAGGACCGACTGCGGGCCATCGCGGGACTCGACAGCATCGAGTTCGACACCGCCGAGTTCCCCGGCCCGCTCACCGAGGTCGATGCGGCACTTATCGGCCAACTCGTCGTCGGCTTCACCGAAGTCGTCTACTACAGCGAGTGGCAGGGGTACGAGGATATCACCGCCCCACCGAGCGAACGGGCGTTTGCCCCGGACGTGGACAGTTGGGAACAGACGGAGTTCCCCGGCATCATCGACGGTGCGGCCGCCCTGCGCGGTTACTGGGGGGCGCCGAACTCCTCGCTCGGGGAGGGACGCGTCTGGGACACCGCCGTCACCGGCGGCGGCCCGCCGAAAAAACTCTTCGCCGACCCCGGGAACTTCGAGGACAGCGACGACTACGACACCTCGGACTACGAGGAGCCGTTCTCGACCGATGGAACGCCCGCCGCCGACGGCCCGCTCGGGGACGCGGTGTCGTCGCTGAACGGCGACGTGACCGACAACGACGTGGCCGACGGCGATTTGACCGACGCCGAGGATGTGACTGACGGCGGCGTCACCGACCCTGTCGACACCGCCGTCGACGGCGTCCTCGGCGGCCTGCTGGGGGTGGGTAACTGATGGTGAAAGACAGCTACGACGCCGTCATCGTCGGTGCGGGCGGCGACGGCCCTGTCGCCGCGTGGAAACTCGGTGCTGCCGGCCTCGACGTGCTCGTCCTCGAAGCCGGCCCCTTCTACGGCAACGAGCAGTGGCCCAACCCCTCCGAGGACCCGGGCGGCGAACTCTCCGACAGCGTCGAGGACCTCTCGGGTGAACTGCTCGACGAGCAGTTCACGACCCGGGAGTTGGAGATGGCACAGAAACTCCTCTTCGGCCCCGCCGACCACGAGCGCGGACTGTGGTTCCGGAAGTTCCCCGGTTCGGGTGCGGCGCTGCAGGCCTCCGGCGTCGGCGGGACGACGCTCATCTACACCGGTAACCACCCACGCGCGTACCCGGCGGCCATCGACGAACAGGACCACTGGCCCGACTCGTTTTCCTACGACGACCTCCTGCCGTACTACCGGGAACTGGAGGACGTCCTCGGCGTCTCTCCCGCCCCGGTCACCGCCAAAGAGGAGATGTTCTTCCGTGGCGCCGAAGCCGCCGGCTACGACCTCATCGACGACGCGAACGTCACCGAAACGGGGTACCGACCACAGCCCAACGCTATCGCCTCACCCGACGAGAAACTCCGCCACGACAACGACTACGAGGGGAACTTCCGACACCCCGACGACCCCGATGCCGTCGACCCAGTCGAGGGCCACACGCTGGCGGCCGCTGAAATCGCCGGCAATCCACACCCGCGTGGCGCCCCCTACGAGGAGAAAGCCAAGAAGACCTCCGCCATCGGCTTCGTCCCTCGCGCACTCGACACCGGCAACGTCTCCATTCGGCCGAACGCCTTCGTCACGGACGTCCTCACCGACGACTCCATCGGCGGCGACCCCGAGGCGACCGGCGTCGAGTTCCGAGACACGTGGAACGGCAGCACCGAAACCGTCGCCGCCGACACCGTCGTGTTGGCCGCCGGTGCCATCGAGACGCCTCGGCTGTGGCTGAACTCCTCGCTGCCCCGCAACGAGTGGGTCGGCAAGGGCATGACGCTGCACTTCGGCGACAACGTGATGGGCTTCTTCGAAGAGTCGGTGCTGGAAGACGCCGTCGGCAAGCCTACTATCGACCCACAGGAAGGCCAGAACATCGCCGCCCGCTTCGACTATCCCGGCGTCGGGATGCTCCAGACGACCGGCTCCGGCCCCGGCATCGCCGCCATCCTCGGATTCGGTGCCTCGGCCTCTGGGTTTACTTTCAGCAACGACCTCAGCGACGCGCCGTGGGACACACAGGGTCGTCTCGCCGGCGCCGAACTGAAGCGTCTGCTCGCCCGCTACCGGCAGGCGCTGCCCATCCTCGTCGTCACCGACGACCGCCCGCACAAGCACAACGGCATCACCGTCACGCCCGGCGCCGAGGACGAACACGGCCCCATCCCGCAAATCAACTACGTCCCCAGCGAGGGCGACGTGCAGCGCCGCGACGAACTGGCGGAAATCGCCACCGACATCCTCCGAGAAGCCGGCGCCGACCACGTCCACCGCTCGGACTCGCCGCCGACGGCGCTGCACATCCACTCGACGATGGCGATGGGGAAGGTCGTCGACACCGGCTGTGAGGCCTACGATGTCGACCGACTGTTCGTCGCCGACCACTCCGCACTCGCAAACGGCCTCGGCGGGCCCAACCCCACCAACACCGGTCAGGCGCTCGCGGCCCGGACGGCCGATAAAATCGTCGAGCGCTACTTCTGAACCTTTTTGCACGGCGCGCTACGCGCGCCGGCAAAAACGTTCATGAAAAATAGCTCCTCGTTCCTGCCGCCTCGCGTTGCTCGGCGTTAGTCACTCGTCGCTACCGGCGGCGAAGCCGCCGGGGAACCCCTCGCGCCCTCCGGGCGCTCGCGGATGCTCCCCGAACATGTTCGTGTCAGTTGGCTTCAGTGGCGAACCCCAACCGTCGAGTATGAGCACTGACCACGGCCACGCCGACCCCGACCCGGTAACCGACCACGTCCACGAGAACTCGTGGTCGGCGAACCTCGAAAAGCCCGAACACGCCGAGGACCGCGCGATGCTCCTTGAACAGGCCGTCGAGGCGGTCGAACACACCGCCGATGGCTATCACGTCAACCTCGTCACCCACGGCGACCACGGCCACCCTTCGACGTATCTGTTCTCGGCGCTCGAAAGCGCCTTCGGCGACGACGTCGAGTGGGAGTACGTCGAACAGTGTGGCTGTGGCGGCCACGTCACGCGGGTCTCGGTCCCCGAGTGACCGACGGTCTGTCGCCTCGGGCACACCTCAACTTTCATGACAACCTCCTGCGAAGGCGATGACATGGACACCGAGGCGGATGCGGGAATCTACGCGCTCGAATCGGCGTATCTCGACCGCTGCGTACAGGTCGGCGTCGCCAGCGGTCGCGTACTCTCCGTCTCCTTTCCCGACGTTCCCGACGAGGACGCCGCGGACGACCTTCCGCTGCTCGACCGAATCCGGGCGTATCTGGAAGGAGCCGAGGACGACTTCACCGACGTGGACGTGGCGTTGACGATGCCGACCGACCAACGCGAGGTGCTGGAGGCGGTTCGCGGGATTCCGTACGGCAGTCAGGTGACGGTGTCGAAACTCGCGAGTCTGGTCGCGACGCTCGACTCCGACGACGACGGCGACATCCAACTCGTTCGGACGGCGCTCGCGGAGAACCCGGCCCCCATCGTGATTCCCGACCACCGGGTTCGGGACGGTCCCAGCGCCGCCCCGCCCGACGTCGAACAGCGCCTCCGGTCACTGGAAGGGCTGTAGTCCCCTCGGTTACTTTTTACTGCTCGTTCCGTTCCTCTCGCTTTCGGCGGCCGACTACACGCCCGTCCACGTCCTCCGGTTGGGTCCCGACGCCGTCGGGCCAGCCAGTCGGTTGGGCCGCCGTCGGCTGGGCGTCCTCGCGTTTCAACACCATCGGCGTTCGCTCCAGGGACAACACGAGTTCGTCGTCGGCGTTGTACGCCCGGAGTTCGGTGGTGACGAGACCGACGTGGTCTCGCGATTCGGATTCGCGCTTCTGCAGCACCTCGCTCTCGGCGAAGATGGTGTCGCCGTGGAAGACTGGTGCGTGATGACGGACTCGGTCGTAGCCGAGATTGGCGGTGGCGTTGGCACTCACGTCGATGACGCTCATGCCGACGGCGAGGGCGATGACGAACGTGCCGTCGACGAGGCGCTCGCCGAACTCCGTCTCGGCGGCGTAGGCCTCGTTGAAGTGCATCGGGTTGACGTTCATCGTGAGGTTCGTCAGCCAGACGTTGTCCGTCTCGGTGACCGTGCGTCCGTAGGGGTGTTTGTACACGTCACCGACGGCGAAATCCTCGTAGTAGCGGCCCTGCCACCCGGCGACGAGGCGACGCTGCTCGGCCTCGGAGGCGTCGGAATCGACGAGTCGTGAATCGTCGGCCATGCTTCGATAGAGACGTGACCGCGAGAAAAGCGTGTGGGGCGTCCTCATCGAGCGTCTTGGACTACTCGTCGAGTAGTCGCTCGTACACCGGCCACCCCGAATCGCCCACCGGTGGGTCGGTCGCCTCGCCGTCGACGACGACGCCGGAGCCCGCTTCGACCGACCCGACGTGGCCGACGGGCGTCCCGCGGGCTTCCAGCGCCGACAGCACCGCCTCCGTATCGGCGGGGTCGATGGCGACGAGCAGCGTTCCCGCCGTCGAGGCCCGCCAGGGGTCCATCGACACCGCCTCGCTCAGCGCCTCGACGCCGGGACGCATCGGAACCGCATCGGTGTCGACGGTCAGACGGACGCCGGCGCTGTCGGCCATCTCGTGGAACGCGCCGAGGAGGCCCCCTTCGGTGGCGTCGTGCATCGCGGTGACGCGGCCGGCGCCGACTGCGGCGCGGGCGTCACGAACCGTCCCCGTCTCGTCGAGTCGCTGTCGGGCCGTCTCCAGGGTGTCCTCCGGGAGGTCGATGCGGTCGCCGAACAGCGTCGCGAACAGCCCCGTCACTTCGACTGCGGGGCCTTTCGTCACGAGCAAATCGTCGCCGGGGCGGGCGCCGTCCGGGCGAACGATGTCCTCGGGGTCGCCGACGGCCATCGCCGTCGCCGCGCCGACCCACGGGAACGAACACCCCTCGTAGCGGGCGGTGTGGCCGGAGACGATAGCGACGCCCAACTCGCGGCACTCCGCGTCGATAGCGTCCCAGACGCGGCCGAACTCCTCGTCGGTCATCTCCGGGGGCAGCGAAAACGAGATGGTGAGGTGCGTGGGGTCGAGTCCCGAGACGGCCACGTCAGAGAGGACGATGCCGACCGCGAAGCGGCCGGCCCGCTCGAAGCCCAGCTCGGGCAGTATCGAAATCGGGTCGGTCGCCGTCACGACGGCGTCCTCGCCGACCGAGACGACGCCGAAGTCGACGCCGTGTTTCGGCCCGACTGCCACGTCGTCTCGGTCGGCGCCCAACCGCGGCGCGATTCGCTGCTCGAAGAACGCACGCGAGACCTTCCCCGTATCCATACCACGACCAGCGGCGGGAGTGGCTTGGGCGCTTCGACACGCCGGGTCGCCGAGTGAACTACCAGCACCGCTTTTGTGGGCGGGTGTTCAGGTGTGGTGTATGTCACAGGATGACGGCAGCGAGCCGGCCGCCGATGGTCCCCGCGCGGTGGACGACGCCCTCTCGCCGGAAGACGCCGCCAACGTCGGTTCCGAGGACCTCGATGACATCTCGATTCTGTTCGTCGACGACGAACGCCAGTTGCTGTCGATACTCGCCTCGAAACTCAAGGAGGAAATCCACGACCTCGAAGTCGTGACCGCCAGCCACGCCACCGAGGCGCTGGAGATGCTGGACCAACTCGACGTCGACTGCGTCGTCAGCGACTACAAGATGCCCGGCCGTAACGGATTGGAGTTGCTCGAAGCGGTTCGGGAACGCTCCCCCGGCCTCCCCTTCATCCTCTTCACCTCACAGGGCTCGGAGGACATCGCTACCGAGGCCATCAACGCCGACGTGACCGACTACCTCCAGAAAGACCTCGGCGAGGAGCAACTCGTCTTACTCGCGAACCGCATCGAGAACGCCGTCAGCCAGTACCGCGCCCAACAGGAGGCCCGCGACACCTACCAGCACGTCCGCCGCATCCACGACCGCATCTCGGATGCCTTCCTCGGCCTCGACTCGTCGTGGACCATCACCTACGTCGACGAACAGGGTGCGGGATTACTGGAGGGCACCACGGAGGAACTCCACGGGAAGGACTTCTGGGAGGTGCTGCCGGGAGCCACCGGCACCCCCTTCGAGACGGAGTTTGAACGCGCCCTCGAGTCGGGCGAGCCAGTCGACTTCGAGACCCATTATGACCCCTTCGAGACGTGGTTCGAGGTCCGGGCGTTCCCCGCCGACGACGGCCTCTCGGTGTACTTCCGGGACATCACCGACCTCAAAGAGCGGGAGGCCGAACTCGAACGGCAAGGAGGCCTCTTGGAGGCGATAGCGACCGACATCGGGCCGCGGCTGAAGGCGGCCGGTCGTGACCTCGCAAGTGACGCCGATGCCACCGAAGAGGCCTGTGACTGCGACGCGCCGACCGGGAAAGTAGTCGAGGACGCCGCCGAAATCAACGCCGCAATCGAGGAGCTGGAGCGTTTGTTCGACGAGGCGGGCTACGAGTGAACCGAAGGCTCACCTGAACGGCCGCCACTCCAACCCCTCCCCGACGACGAACTCGACGGCGTTGACGAGGTAGTGGGCGACGACGACCGCCAGCAGGCTGTTGGTTAGGACGAAGAGCGCCCCGAGCGCCGCGCCCAACAGCCCGGTGACGACGACGCCGAGGGTACCTTGTGCGCCGTGGCCGACGGCGAAGGCGACGGAGGAGAAGGCGACCAGCGCCCACGGCGAGACGCCGAAACCGACCGAAAAGGCGCCGACGAGCGCCGCCCGGAAGAGCAACTCCTCGAAGCCGGCGATAATCGGGAGGACGACACCCAGTAGGACGACCCACCCGCCGAGGCTCTCCGGGGACAGCAACTCTCGCAACTCCTCGCTTGGGTCTCCGTTGAAGCGTTCGGCGAGGCCGCCCGCGAGTGCGTTCGCAAGCGAGAGGCCGACGCCTGCCGCGACGCCCACCGCCAGCGCCGGCAAGCCGGTACTGAGGGAGTCGGCGGCGACGCCAAGCGCCGAGGCCGGCA
>NZ_WPCC01000036.1 GCF_009741925.1 Natronomonas sp. CBA1123 | reverse complement strand
CCGGGACATCGAGGTCCTCTCGAAGACCGCGATTACCGAACAGCGGATTCCCCACAGTATGCTCGCACCGGTCGACCAGCTGTTCGAGGCGGTGACCGAACGGCAGCTGGCGGCGCTTCGGCTGGCTCTCACGTGGTCGCCTCCACGAGCGGGACCGTCGCGTCCGTTCCGGTCGAGGAAGGCAACTCCGTCGACATGGGCGATACGCTCGTCGTACTGGAGTGATACCGATGCGCATCAGAGTCTCCGACGACACGTCCGAGGTACAGGCACGCGCGATAGCCGAGGCGATGGCCACCCACTACGAAGACGACGTGACGGTCGTCGACGACGACGGCACGGTACTCGGCGAGGCGACCTACGACGGCGGCGATGCCGGGAGGTCGGCCGACACCGAACCCATCGACGACGACCTCGGGCCGACCGAACGCGAAGAGAAGCTACTCGAACAAATCGAGGAAATCGAATCGGGGGGCAAAGAGAAGTACAAGGAGCAACTGCCCGAGGAGGGCAAACTGTTCGTCCGGGACCGCATCGACCTGTGGTTCGGCGATGACGGCTTCCTCTTCGAGGATGGCACGTTCGCGGAGTTCGACGCCGACGACGTGCTGCCGGCAGACGGTCTCATCACCGGCGGCGCCGAGTTCGAGGACCGCGACGTCCACTTCATGGCCAACGACTACACCGTCAAACGCGGCAGCATGGCCGCCAAGGGCGTCGAGAAGTTCCTCCGGATGCAACAGCGCGCCCTCAAAACGGGGCAACCGGTGCTGTACCTGATGGACTCCTCGGGCGGCCGCATCGACCAGCAGACGGGCTTTTTCGCCAACCGCGAGGGCATCGGCAAGTACTACTACAACCACTCGCGGCTTTCGGGCCGCGTTCCGCAAATCTGTGTCCTGTACGGCCCCTGCATCGCGGGCGCTGCCTACACGCCCGTCTTCGCGGATTTCACCGTCATGGTCCGCGGGATGAGCGCGATGGCTATCGCCTCCCCCCGGATGGTCGAGATGGTCACCGGCGAGGACATCGGCCTGCAGGAACTCGGCGGCCCGGACGTACACGCGAAACACTCCGGGAGCGCCGACCTCATCGCAGAAGACGAGGAACACGCCCGGGAACTGGTCGCCCAACTCATCAGCTACCTGCCGGACAACAGCGACGAGGACCCGCCGCGGGCAACGCCGAAGCCGCCGAAGTACGCTCCGAAGGGCATCGACTCGGTGATTCCACAGGAGCCGAACAAGGGCTACGACATGTTCGATGTCATCGACCGCGTGGTCGATGCGGGGTCGACACTGGAACTCCGCCCGGAGTACGGCAAGGAAATTATCACGTCGTTCGCGCGAATCGACGGGCGGCCCGTCGGCATCGTCGCCAACCAACCGAACCACCGGGCCGGGGCCATCTTCCCCGATGCCGCCGAGAAGGCCGCCGAGTTCATCTGGACCTGCGACGCCTACAACATCCCGCTGCTGTATCTGTCGGACACGCCGGGGTTCATGGCCGGCTCGCAGGTCGAAAAGGACGGGATTCTGGAGCAGGGCAAGAAGATGATTTACGCCACTTCCAGCGCGACGGTGCCGAAGCAGTGTGTCGTCGTCCGGAAGGCCTACGGCGCCGGCATCTACGCGATGTCGGGACCGGCCTACGACCCGGAATCGACCATCGCGCTTCCCTCGGGTGAAATCGGCATCATGGGGCCGGAAGCGGCCATCAACGCCGTCTACGCCCGCAAACTGGCCGACATCGACGACGAGGAAGAGCGCAAGGAGATGGAGCAACAGCTCCGCGAGGAGTACCGCGAGGACATCGACGTCCGTCGGATGGCGAGCGAAGTCGTCATCGACGACGTGATTCCGCCATCGAGTCTGCGCGAACAACTCGAACGACGGTTCGCGTTCTACGAAGGCATCGAGAAGGACCTACCAGACAAGAAACACGGGACCGTTCTCTGAGGTTATCGGCGCTCCACTGGCGGAGGGGGCGCTTCCGGGGGTTCTCCGGAGCCGTCCACGCGCTGCGGTCGTCAACGCTGGCGTCGACGTTCGCCCGTATCACGCCCGTCAGTCTTCGAGACGGTAGCGTCGCACGCCGTCGTCGGTCGTCGACTCGATGTTACCCTGCCGTTCCAGTCGTGCGAGCGCGCCGACTGACTCGAAGAGCGTGTACGGTCGTTTTTCGAGGTTCTCGATGCGGGCGTCGGTCACCTCGTAAGCCGTCGCCCCCCCCGAGGTCCGCCAGCGTGCGCCGGCAGTCCGTGGCGAGGGTCTCCAACGACTCGCGGTCCCGCTCGACGACGGTCGGGAGGTCCTCGAAGACGGGGCCGTGGCCGGGATAGACGCAGTCGATGGCCGGAGCGACGGCCTCGAGGGCGTCCAATCCCCGATGGAAGGCGTCTATCGCCTCTCGACAGCCGTCGTCGAGGCCGACGTGGAGCGCCGCTGGGCGGAACGGCTCGACGGCAGTATCGCCGGCGAAGAGCCGGTCACCGTGTCGGAACGCCGCCTGGTTCTCCTGGTGGCCCGGCACGTGTATCGCTTCGAACGTGAGGCCGCCCGCCTCGACAGTCTCGCCCGGGGCGAGTTCGATGTCGATGTGTTCGGGCGGCAGACAGTTCCGATTCCGTCGGAGCGAGTCGACCGCTCGGTCGACCTCTTTTTTCGGGTCCGGTATGCCAACCTCGACCGCGTTCCGACGGACGGCGGCCGCGAGGTCGTCGGGGTCCCGTGTGAGGCGCTTGCGGACGCCCGAAAGCGTGTACACGACGGGGTCGGCAGCCTCGACGATAGTTGCGACCTGCCCACCGTGGTCGGTGTGCGGATGTGTTATCAGGAGGTGCTCGATATCGGACAGTTCGTAACCCGCCTCGGCGAGCCCTTCTCGGAGCGTATCGGTGGCTGTCTCTCCCGGTGCGCCGGCGTCGACGAGTATCAACTCGTCGGCGTCGAGGAGGTAAGCGTAGGCGGTGTCGGGCGGCCACGGGATGTCGAACTCGATACGGTGGACCGGCGGGTCGGCCGTCATCGGACGCGCTTCGCCGGAGGCGGAAATAAAAGGTCCGACTGCCCCCGATACTGCCGGCTCACGCCTCATCGAGCCACGGGAGGTCGATGCTGTCACGGCGGCCGTCGAGAACACCGAAGCGCTCACCACGGCGCAGTTCCAGCCACCGGAGCAGCCGTTCGGCCCACAGCAGTTTCCGTGCCTTCGTCGGTTCGACCGTCGGGTCGTCGAAGTCCCACCCCGCGAAGACAAGGGAATCAGCGCCACAGGCGTCCGCGAGGAAGGCCGCCCGGTCGCCGTCTGTGAAGCCGCCGGGGTTGACGACGGGACCGCGTGGCTCGGCTTGCGTCGTCGGCAGCACCGCAGCGGCGTCGAAGGTCGGCACCACCTCCCGGAGTGCCTCGACGTTGTCGCCGTGGGCGTGAGCCGCCACCGGCGTCCCCGCCGTGGTCAACTCCCGAGCAGTCTCCGGGTTCTTGTCGAGGTCGGTCACCATGCAGTCGACGGCGATGCCGGCATCACGGAGCACGTCGACGGCCGTCGAGGCGGCGACGACGCTGTCGGCCCGACGGGCAACCGAGAGGTCACCGGCCAGCGTTGGCGCCGCGCCACAAACCGCGACCGTCCCCGAGAGGTCGATGTCGTCGAGGCCGAGCGGCCGTTCGTCCGCCAATAATTCGGCGAGCAGGTCTCTGGCGTGTTCGTCGGCCGCTCGGTCGAACCCGAAATCGGACAGTATCGCCTCGTATGCGGGATTCCACTCCTGGTATAGCATCGCCACTACGGGACGTAAAGACTGGGCCCAGAGCGCACCAAGGTACCCCTACCCAGATGTGCCCTCCGGGCTTCCAGTCGGTCATTCCGGTCGGTCTGGCATAAGCTTTCTTGTACTGAATGCCAAGCGTCCGACATACGTCAGACTACTCCAAAGACGCCGATATCGACCCTAAAGCGTTTTGGGCAGATTTCGGTCCCGAGCGAACGACCGACCGGAGCGAGCGGAGTTCGGCCGCGGTTCCGACGAGCAAAAGCCCGTCACCGCGGTAGGCTCGGACGTTCTCCGTTCTAGCGCGTCTGGCGACGTAGCGTTCGACTTCCTCGGGTAGGCGGAGTTCGAAGACGTGGGTCGTGACTTCGGGGTCTGCCTCGGAGCCAGTCACACGGTCGAGGTGACGGGCGAACTCCCCATCCGTTGTCACGTCCAGCTCCTCGACGCCGATTTCGGGGTCCCGGAGTCGGTCGCGTCGGAACTCGTAGCCGACGAGGGCGGCGTCGCGAGTCTCGGCGACGTCGTGGGTTCGGACCACGTGGGCGCCGCGCTCGACCGCCATCGACGTGGCCGCGAGCGACACCGGCAGCGCCTCTTCGGTGTCCCGTCCCGCGATTTCTCGAAGGAAGTTCTTCCGGTTGATGGAAACCAGAATCGGTCGGCCGTAGCCGCGGAACTCCCGCAGGCGGTCGAACGTCTCGCGGTCGTCTTCGAGGGTCTTGTCTTCCGACCACCCGCCGAATGCGGGGTCGACGAGCGTCTTCTCGGTGAAGCCGTTCATCGACAGCGCCTCGTATATGTCGTCGGGGTCTTCGACCGCACCGGGACGTTCGAGGTCCGGTGGCGAGGCCATCTTCGAGACGGCCACGTCGTACTCCGAACAGACGCGGGGCATCTCCGGGTCGGCAAAGCCACAGATGTCGTTGACCATCTCGAAGCCCGCATCGAGCGCGGCTTCGGCGACTTCGTGATACCGCGTCTCTATCGACCAGACGGCATCACCGGAGGTCGATTCCAGCGTCTCGACGGCGGTGTCGAGGCGGTCGAGTTCACCCTCGGCCGACAGCACCTCGAAGCGCTTGTTCGCCGATTCCAACCCCACGTCGACGATGTCCGCGCCCTCGTCGATGAGTTCGCGGTCGACGTAGGCGGCGGCCTCGCCCGAATCGTCGAACACGCTCGGGTCGTACGGCGACTCCTCGGAGACGTTCAACACGCCCATGATTCGCGGCGGGTGGTCGTCGCCGATGGAGAGCCCTGCGGCGTCTACCGTTCGCATACCTCGAATTCGGGTGCCGGCCGGTAAAGCCGTCGGGTATCGGCAGCCGACGACGCCGCCTCCGGACGGACGCGCTTATACGCTCCCATCACGAAATCCCGCCCATGGGAAAGGTCTCCATCGCGCTTCGAGGATGGCGCTTCGACGAGGAGGAGGTGTTCGACGAGAACGACGACATCCGACCGCTCGAGGAGATGAGCGAGGAGACGCGTCGGCGTCTCATCCGCCTCCGCGTCGTCGCCGGCGAACCGTGTGACGTGTGTTGGCTGCTCAACGAGAAGAAGGCCGACTGCAACGTCGCCCGCATCGTCTACGGCGAACCCCTCTCGGAGGTACTGTTGTGTCCGGAACACGAACCCCACTTCCTGTACTGGTTCCGGGAAGGGCCCGGACAGCAGGCGAAGGGCGATTCCGACTTCGCCGACCGGTTCCACGAGTGGTTCGCCGCCGACAACCGCGCTCCCGACGACTACGAGGGGCTGGAGTACGTCGACACCGAACCCGACGAGATTCCGACCCCCGACATGGGCGAGGACGTGCCGGAACTCGAGGAAGCCATCGAGGACCTCGACGACGAGGACCTCGACGCCATCGGGATGGATTACTCCGACATCACGTAGATGGTCGATATCGCAGTCGCCGTCGTCGGCGCCGAGACGCCGGGCAACGTCGGCACCATCGCCCGCGGGATGAAGAACTTCGGCCTCTCGGAGCTGTATCTCGTCGACCCGCCGGAACTCGACCCGGAGGGTGAGGCCTACGGCTTCGCCGGCCACGCCCGCGAGGACGTACTGCCGAACGCCCGTGAAGTCGAGTTCGACTATCTGGTCGAGAACTTCTACACCGTCGCAACCACGGCGACGACCAACGAGGACGCACGCAAACACGTCCGCTATCCGTTCGTCGAACCCGCCGACCTCACCGACGAGCTTGCGGGACTCGACGCCGACGTCTGCATCGTCTTCGGCCGCGAGCGCGTGGGGCTGTTCAACGAGGAACTCGCCCAACTCGACCGAATCTGCTCGATTCCGGCCGACGGCGAGTATCCCGTCCTCAACCTCGCACAAGCCGCGACCATCGTCCTGTACGAACTCCGTGAGTTGACCGTCGAAGAGACACAACACCCCGAGAACGCCCACGTCCGCGCGGAGGAGCACGAAATCGAGGGACTGTACGAGACGTTCTCGGAGTACCTCCACGACGTGGGCCATCCCGAGGAGAAAATCGAGAAGACCGAACGACTGTTCCGCCGACTCGTCGCTCGCGGCCAACCGACCGGTCGAGAGGCACGGACGATGCGCGGCGTCCTCCGGCGCGGGGCGTTGCGAGCGACCGGAGAGATTCCCCGCGGTGACGAAGGCGACGAGAACGACAAAACCGACGAATCCTGAGACGTCAGCTCCGCTTGCCGATTTCTTCGCGCAGCAACTCTGAGACGACTTCTCCGTCGGCCTTCCCGCGAAGGGCGCCCATACACTCGCCCATGAGCCCCGAGAACGCACCCATGCCTTCCGCTTCGACCTGCTCGGCGTTCCGTCCGACGACTTCTTCGACGACCTCTCGGACTTCTTCGCGGTCGACGCCGGAGAGGCCCGCTTCCTCGATGGCTTCCTCGGCGGACCGCGACCCGTCTTCGGCCAACTCCGAAAGCACCGGGCCGATGCCCTCGTTGGCCAACTCACCGTCCTCGACGAGTTCCAGCACCGAGAGCAACTGTTCTGCGGTGAGGTTTCCGACGGGCACGTCGTCGCGTCTGAGTTCCGTCAGCGTCGATTCGAGCGTGCCGGCGGCGGTCGTCGGGTCGATGCCGCGGTCGACGGCCTCCTCGAAGGTGGACATGTGTCGGCCGTAGGCGACCTGGTCGGCCAGTCCTTCGCCGAGACCCAACTCCGATTGATAGCGTTCGACTTTCTCGGTGAGCAGTTCGGGCGTCTCGACCGCGGATGGGTCGGGTTCGACTGGCGGCACGTCCGTTTCGGGGTACATCCGTGCTGCGCCGGGCAGCGGCCGGAGGTACCGAGAGGTGCCGTCCTCGTTGGCGCCGCGGGTCTCCTCGGGCACCTCGTGGATGGCGACCTCGGCGCGGTCGGCGACGGCGTCGATGGACTGCTCGGCGATGTCTGCGTCGGCCGCCACCAGCGCGACGGCGTCGTCGGCGTCCGCCGAGACGGCCTCACGAAGCGCCTCGACCTCGGCCTCGGTGACGCCGTAGGCCGGCAGTTCGTCGGTGTGGAAGATGCCGCCCGCCCCGTGTCGTTTGGCGTGGTCGGAGAACTCCGTGCCGAGACGGCGGTCGGGCTGAATCTCTCGCCCGACGAGACCGTCGAAGCCTTCGAGTCGCACGGCGTGGACGGCTTCCGCACCGGCGATGACGCCGCTGTCGGTGTCCGCGAAGACCTCGGTCACGTCCTGCGGTTCGGCGACCGAAGCGTCTCTCGCCTGTAGCTCCTCGGCGATGTCGAGCAACGCGACCTGTCGACCGACCTCGCCCTCGACGAGGTCGTCGATGTCGTCGAGGCTCTGGACGCCCTTCATCTCGACGCGGGCGCCCTCGGCGATGGAGACGTTCACGTCCTGTCGGATGGTCCCGAGGCCGCGTTTCACCTTGCCCGTCGAACGCAGCAACATCCCGATTCGCTCGGCGGCCTCCAGCGCCTGCTCCGGCGAGCGGATATCGGGTTTGGTTCCGATTTCGACGAGTGGGATGCCGAGGCGGTCCAATCCGTAGGTGACCCCGTCGTCGCGCTCCTCGATGCGGGCGGCGGACTCCTCTTCCAGCAGCATATCCGCGATGCCGACCGACCCCTCGGAGGTCGAGATTTCGCCGTCTGTGGCGACGAGCGAGGAACGCTGAAAGCCGGAGGTGTTCGAGCCGTCGACGACGATTTTCCGCATGACGTGTGCTTGGTCGACGACCTCACAGTCCAGCAGCGAGGCGATTTCCATCGCGGTTTCGAGGGCTTCGTCGTCGAGGCGGTGCGGCGGTTCGTCGTCCTCCTCGACGAGACAGGTGGAATCGAAGGCGAGATACTCGAACTCGCGGTCGACGCGGGACTCCTCGAGGGCCGCCTCGTCGAGTTCGCCGAGTTCGGACTTCGTCGGGTGGAGGTATCGCGTGAACGACCGGACGGACTCCTCCGGTTCGCGGCGCTCCGTCGGGCAGTTACAGAAGAGTTTGGTCTCGGTGTCGAGTTGCTGGTGAATCTCCAGCCCCGCGACGAGACCCAACTCCTCGTAATCGTAGCTCATTACGAACCGCTCCGACGGGGAGCGTCAAAAAAGACACCATCCACGAGGGGACTCCGGGGGCGGAACCTCGTCGTAAGCTTAGAACTCGCCGGCTTCCAGCGCGGCGTGGAACACCATCCCCAACGCGAGGTGTTGTCGCGCGGCCTCGGCGACTTGCTGTCGGGCGGCGTCGCCGTCCGCGAGCGTGTACTCCTTCGTTTTCACCAACTCGCGCTGTTCGAGCACGTCGCTGTCACAGAGCCCGTGGAGCCGCGGATAGACGGTCCCCGGACTGAGCACGGTGTCGAACTCGCTTGCGAGGTCGTCGAGCAACTGTTTGCCGTGAGTATCAGCACTCCGGAGGCTGACGAGCGACAACAGGAGTTCGTCGAGTGAGGTCTTGACGTAGGATTCGCCGAAGGACACCCCGTCGCGGCCCCCGACGGAGGATTCGACGTCGGCGACGAGTTCGGCCACGGCGCTGCCGGAAGCGGCGGAGTCGTCTTCGCCGGTGAGTTCGGCCTGCAGCCGGTCGATGCTGATTTGGGGAGCGGATTCCGCGGACGAGGACTCCATCGGATTCATGTCACCCCAAAGGCACCATGTGTACATAACCCATAGACTCGGTTTTCTCGGGGAGAAAACCCGCCGATGGATTTATGTTAAATACGCGTGTTGGGCGGCCTTTCAGTTTGATTTACATTAATTCCGTCGAGGAACCGAGGTCAGACGAGTCCGATACGGCGGAAGAACGACACCTGTTGATACAGTCGACAGCCGATACAGTAGTCGAGTCCAGCCGCGACGGCCGCGAGGACGGCGACGACAGCAGCGAGCGCGAAGCCGGCGTACGTCGCGAGGCCCACACCCGCGAAGAGACCGATAGCGAGGAGGCCGCTGGCGACTGCCGTGAACGTCGCACCCATGAGCTTCGAGAAGCGGTGGGGGGGGGGCCGCGGGCTCGCGGCGTTCGGGGGGGGGGCACCGACGACCGACGGCGCCAGCGACCGCCAGAAGAACCCATAGAGGTCCAGCCGCCACCGAGAGACCACCGACAGGACCAACACGGCAGTGATTCCGAAGACGAAAAGCGGCTCCGCGAGAGCGACGCCGGCCGTCAGACCGCCCGCGGTGAGCGTCTGTCCGAATCGGGGAGCTCGCGGGTCGACGAGGTCGAACCCGTCGGCCGACGCCGCCGACTGCGAAGCCGTATACGTTGCCATGATACCGTAACGACGCTGTGAGCCGGTATCAACACGACGGGGATGTGCGCGGCGGTCAGAAAACCGAACCGAGCACTCGTGTGACGATTCGTATCAGTCGTCGCCGAGGATGACTCGCTCGGTCATCGCACGTGGGTCGAGGACGTCGTCGGCCTCCGACTCGGTAAGGTAGCCCTCCTCGACGGCGACCTCACGGACGGTCTTGCCCTCTGCGAGGGCCTGCTTTGCGACTTTCGAGGCCTTGTCGTAGCCGATGGCGGGGTTCAGCGCCGTCGCCAGCGCCATCGACCCCTCGACTTTCTTCCGGCAGTGGTCGGCGTTGGCTTCGAGTTTGCCGACGAAGCGCTCGCCGAAGACGGCGGCGCTGTTGGCGATGAGGTTCGCACTCTGCAGGAAGTTGTACGCGAGCACCGGCTTGTAGAGGTTCAGGTCGATTTCGCCGCGGGCCGCGCCGGCGGAGACGGCGGCGTCGTTGCCGACGACCTGCTTGTGGACCTGATTGACCGACTCGGCGACGACCGGGTTGATTTTGCCGGGCATGATGGAGGAGCCGGGCTGGTTCTCCGGCTGTTCGATTTCGCCGAGACCGTTGCGGGGTCCGGAGGCGAGCAGTCGGAGGTCGTTGGCGATTTTGTTCATCGACCCGGCGACCGTCCGCAGGGCGCCGTGGGCCTCGTTCATCGCGTCGTGGGCCGCCTGTGCCTCGAAGTGGTTGTCGGCCTCGCGGAACTCCAGGCCCGTCTCCGAGGAGATGTACTCGGCGGCGAGACCGGGGAACTCGGGGTGAGTGTTGAGACCCGTCCCGACGGCGGTGCCGCCGAGGGCGAGTTCGCCGAGGCGGTCCCGCGTCGCGGCGACGCGCTTGATGCCTTTCTCGATTTGGGTTCGGTAGCCGCCGAACTCCTGTCCGAGACGGACGGGCGTGGCGTCCTGTAGGTGGGTTCGGCCGGTCTTGACCACGTCGTCGAACTCGCCTTCCTTCTCGGCGAGTTCGTCGGCCAGCGTCTCCAGTGCCGGAATCACGTCGCGCTCGACGGCCTCAAGTGCGGCGACGTGCATCGCCGTCGGAATCACGTCGTTGCTCGATTGGCCGTAGTTGACGTGGTCGTTGGGGTGGATTTCGCGGGTGCCGATTTCGCCGCCGAAAATCTCGGTGGCGCGGTTGGAGATAACCTCGTTTGCGTTCATGTTCGAGGAGGTCCCCGACCCGGTCTGGAACACGTCGACGGGGAACTGTTCGTCGTGGTTGCCGGCGATGACCTCGTCGGCGGCCTCAACGATGGCGTCGGCCTTCTCCGAGTCGAGGAGGTCGAGTTCCTCGTTGGCCTTCGCGGCGGCCTTCTTGACGATGCCGAGCGCGCGGATGAACCGCCGCTGGAAGGTCAGCCCCGAGATGGGGAAGTTCTCGACGGCGCGCTGGGTCTGGGCGCCCCAGTAGGCGTCCGCCGGCACCTGCATCTCGCCGAGGCTGTCGCGTTCGGTTCGGAACTCCTGGTCGTCGGACATACGAGAGGGGTCGCACCGGGGTACGTAAAAATCACCGAAACCGGTGCGTTCGGTCCCTCGATTGTCACTCTTCGGGTGTCCGCGTCGTCAACTCCAGGGCGTGGACGTCGGTCGTCATCGCCTCGCCGAGGGCGTCGTAGACGAGGTCGTGTTGTTCGAGCAGCGATAGCCCCTCGAACGCTGGGGAGACGACCGTCGTCCGTAGGTGGTCGTCGTCGTGGTCGCCGCGAGCGCGCTCGACAGTCGCCTCACACTCCTCGATTGCCGCCTCGATGGTCTCCTCGACCTCTTCCGGTGTCATGGTACCGTGTGTGTCGCCGACTCACCTACGTCCATCGGTCCAATCCCGTCTGGACGACCGACTCCTCGATGCGCTCGAAGCCGCGTTCGACCTCTTCGGCCGGAACGCCCCACGTTTCGGTGACGAACCGCTTTGCGGCCTCGAGGTCCGGGTCGATGTCGGTGTCGTAGTCGTACTCGTCGGTCACGGTGGGGTCCAAGAACATCTCCCGAATGCGGTCGGCGTGAGCGATGGACTCCCCACGGGCCTGTAGTGCGCCGTCGAGGTCACCGTGTTCCCGTATCAGTTTCACCGCCGTCTTCGGGCCGACCCCCGAGATGCCATCGTTGAAGTCCGTCCCCATCAGGATGGCGGCGTCGACCAACCCTTCCCACGTCAACTCGTGTCTTTCGAGGGTCGCCTCGAACTCCATACACTCGGGGTCACCCTTGCTCGTCAACCCCCGGAGCGTGTAGGGAGCGCCCAACAGCAGCGCGTCGTAGTCCTCCGACCCGACGTAATCGGCGTCGCCGTATCGGGCCATGTGAGCCGCCTGTGCTTCCCCTTCGGCGGGTGCCTCGACGACCGGTACGTCGAGCAACGCGAGCAGTTCGCGGGTTGTCTCCTGTATCGTGTCGGTGAGTCGCTGGGTTCGGGACTCAAGCGCCGCGATTTCGGCCGCTTCGGCGTCCTCGCGTTCGCGGGCCTCCGCGAGTTGTTCCTCGTAGGTTTCCCGCTGCTCGCGACGCGCCTGGACCTCGTCGTCTTTGAGTTCGGTGACGCCGCCGTCGAAGACGAAGACGGGCGTGATGTCGTTCTCGAAGAACTTCGGGAGCCCCTGGACGACACCGATGAGGTTCGCGACCTCCTCGCCGTCGTCGGTGGTGTAGGCTCCGGTTCGGGTGAACTTCACCGTCGTCGTGAGATATCGGTACAGCCAGTTGTGGGCGTCGATGGCGACGACCGACCCGGCCAACTCCTCGAAGGGTTTCGGCTCAATGACCGCCAACTGCCGGATGTCCGCGTTTCCCATTGGCGGTCGTTGGGGCGTCGGGCGCTTGAATCCCCCGCCACGCCGGAGTCGTGGGGTTTTCCTCGGCCGGTGCCGTACGCTGGGGCAATGGACCAGGAGCGAACGGTCGACAGGGCGGCACTGCTGGTCTTCGCCGCAGTCTCGGTACTCGGCCTCGTCGTCTTCCGTATCGCCGTCGGCTGGTCCGTCACCGACCCGTATCTCGAAGGGACCATCGTCGAAGTCGTCCCGCCGACCGTGTGGATATCCGTCGTCCCCGTCTTCGTCCTCGTGGGAGCGCTCGCCGCGCTCCTGTTGTATCGACTCAGCGGCGTCGGGATGCCGGGCAGCCGGTATCGGTAGCGCTCAGTCGGACAGCGCGGGCGGTTCTTCGCCCCGTTTTCGCTCCAGAAACGCCCGTTCGTCTTCGGAGAGGTCGCGCTTTCGGTACTGGTCGAGCCCTGCGCGGTATCGGGCCGTCGAGCGCTCCGCCGGCGCGTGGGCGGGCCGTTCCAACACCAACTCGGCAATGCCAGTCTCCTCGCCGGTGAAAGCAAACCCCGCCCGGTACAGCGCCTCGTAGGCGAAGGGGTTGTTGACCGCGATGCGGACGCGCTCGTAGCCCCGGGCAGCCGCTCGCTCGACGACGAATCGACAGAGTCGCGGACCGAGTCCCTCGCCGCGGCGGTCGTCCCGAACGGTGACGTACCTGAGCCACAGCGTCTCCGGGTCCGTCCGGTCGGCGTTGAACGCGACTGCTGCGACTACGCTGTCGTCGAACTCGCCATCGGTCGACTCGCCTTCGCGAACGACTGCCTTCCCCGTGTTCGACATGACGAACTTCCCGGCGTAACTGAACCGCCGGTAGTCGAGTCGGAGCGTGGGGCCGTCGCCCGGCCAGCCGAGGAGTTCGGGGGTGGGGAACTCGGAGGCATACCCGATGGACGGGGGCAACGGAGTTATGCCCGGCGCTCGACTCCCCGACAATGAGTTGGGACGTTCGCGCCTTCGACACCTTCGCACCGCTGTACGACATCTTCATGCCGCCAGCGGACAGGCTCGCGCTCCGGAAGGGGCTGGTCTGTGCCGACCGCGAGCTCGAACGAATCGTCGAGGTCGGCGGCGGTTCGGGACGAGTGGCCCGGGAGGTGGGGGCCACCGTCGTCGACCCCGCCGAGGGGATGCTCCGACGGGCTCGTGGCCGCGGCCTCGAAACCGTCCAGGGCGTCGCGGAATCGCTACCACTCGCCGACGGCTCGGTCGACGCCGTCCTCATCGTCGACGCGTTCCATCACTTCCCCGACCACGAGGGCGCCTTGCGTGAGGCCGCTCGCGTGCTCGCGCCGGGCGGCGTTCTCGTCATCTCGGAGTTCGACCGCTCGACGCGACGCGGGCGACTGCTCGACGTGAGTGAACGACTCGTCGGGTTCGATTCGCGGTTCTACACCGCGGAGGAACTGCAAGCCGCAATCGACGAAGCCGGTCTCGACCCTCGGCCACTGGAGTACGGCTTCGGGATGACGATTGCCGGCGTCAAAGAATGAGAAGGGACCGACCGTCTCAGCTGATTTTGAAGTAGAGGAACCGCCACACCGACAGTACGAGTGCCCCGCCGACGAGCATGATGCCGGCGAAAATCGGGTCGAAGCCGCGGTCCGGGACGACGAGGACGCGGACGACGATGCCGACGATGGCGGCCGGCACCCACGACCGGATGGCGAGCGGAATCGAGGAGTTCGGTGCCGACCCACCTCCCGGTGAGTACGCGCCGACCAGCGGCGCACAGACGAGCCATCCGAGGATGAACGGCCCGGCGGCGTACAGGTAGATTATCGGTTCGGCCTGCAACCGCGGAAGCGGCGTGTGTTGGAGCGTGCCGACGAGCAGGAACGCCAACAGCGCGACGATGTCTCCGACAGCAATCGGCCACGTACTCGCGTCGAGTCGCTGGTCGAGGAACGACTGGTCTGCCATGAGCGAGGCTTCGACGCCACCCCTTCAAGTCCTTGCGGATTTCATCGCGGTCACTCAGTCGGGTCTGCGTTCAGTCCCGACCCCGATGGCGGCCGGAGGACGAGGGCAGCCAGTCCGGCGGCGATGGCGAGTGCCCCGCCGAGCGTGAAGGTGGGAATCCAGCCGAAGGCGGCGACGAGGAAGCCGGCGACGGTGCCGGCAAAGACGCCGCCACCGACCTTCGCGGTGTAGATGACCGCGTAGTTGCTGGAGGAGTACTCCGAGCCATAGTAGTCGGCTATCATCGACGGGAAGTAGACGTACAGCGGCGAGGAGAAGAACATCGCACCCATCACCATCGCGACGAAGGCGATGCCGGCCTCGGCGTTGCCCGCGGCGATGAGGCCGAGTCGGAACAGGCCGGCAAGGACGAAGGAGACGACCATCACGTGCTTGCGCTCGAAGCGGTCGGAGGCCTCGCCGAGTATCATCCGCGAGACGCCGGCAGCGATGGGGAGAAGGGTGGCCGCGGCGGTGGCGACGACGGCGGCGAACCCGAGGTGTTCGGCGAAGCGGACGACGTTGGCGATGACGAGCAAGTCAGCACCGGCGGTCGCGATGAACATCGCATACAGCAGCCAGAACTGCCAGGTCTTCAGCATCTCCCGGGTCGTATAGGAGCGACCGCGCAGCGACGCCGCGAGGTTCGAGCGGTCACCGCTGTCGTCATCGTCCTCCAAACCGAGCCAGTTCGAGGGCGGGTCACGGAGGAGGACGGCACCGAGAAGCAAGACGAGGAGGATGACGATGCCGACGTTCCGCAACACGTCGGCGTAACTGGCGACGGTCGCGTTCGCCCGAACGTAGGGAACGACGAGTGCGCTGCCGCCGGCGAAGGCCATCGTCCCGATGCCGGTCGTGAGACCGGTGCGGTCGGGGAACCACTTGACGGCGGTGTTGACGGCGACGGTGTAGACGATGCCGACGCCGACCGCACCCAGCGAGTAGAGGAGGTACAACTGCCAGATGCTGTCGGCGTAGGCCAAGCCCACATAGCCACCGCCGGCGAGCAGCGCCGCGATGAACATCAACAGTCGCGGACCGCGGCGGTCCCGCCACCAGCCAGCGGGGAACTGCGACAGCGACTGGAAGACGACGTAAAACGAGAAGACGGCACCGAGCGCCGGCAAGGCGATGTCGAGGCTCTCGGCGAGCGGCCCCTCGATGGACGACCAGACGTACTGATAGGGGCTGACGGCGGCCATCATCCCGGCCGCGGCGACGATTTGCCACCACCGCGAGAAGCCGAGTATCTCCCGCGCTCGCCCGTCGTAATCGATTTCTGACGGGTGGTCGGGGGCGTCCGACGACGCGTCTTCACTCATTGCCCGGCGGTTGTCGTGGCCCCGATATAAGCGAACGGACTCGCGGCTACTCACCGTAGAGCGCTCGAAGGGGTCCACGAACCGGCCCCGTGTTTTCTCCGATAACACCTTCATAAGTTATCAAAATTTTTCTCACTACCTTTATACGGCCAATTCGTTGTTTTTCCGTTGAATATCAGATGATTTTGAAAAATGTTTAAGTAACAATCGGTAGTAGTTTACGACGTATTATGACGGATTACTACGACATCGTTCTCGGGCTCATTCCCGCGTCGTTCGCCGGCCTGACTGCCGTGTTCCTCTTCGCCGGGTTGTCGTTATCCGTCTCGATTCCGTTGGCCTCGATGGCCGCAGTCACGCTCATCTATCACGCGCTGTTCGTCAACGCGCCCGTCCCGGTCAGCAACAAGGACGAACAGGGGCAGTCGGGGACCGAGACTGCGCCGTCGAACGTCACTGCCGACTAGTCGCAGTCCCTAAGCGGGCGCCGCCCGAAGCGTCGGTATGACGGACGTTCTGTTCCTTCGAAGCGACGAACTCGCAGGGCTCGCGACGCCCGCGGAGTACGTCAAGTGGGTTCGCGCCGGCTACGAGAGCCACGGCCAGACCGGTACCGCCGAACCGCGGACGAAACTCGTCAACGGCGACCCACCGGGGATGTGCACCGGCTACCTCTCCATCCTCCCGGAGGTCGGCGGGATGGGCGGTTACACCTACGCCGCCGGATTCGGCGACGCCGACGTACACTTCGCGCTCCCGCTGTTCGATGCCGAGTCCGGGCGGATGCTCGCGTTGCTCGACGGGGCGTCGATGAACCCCTTCAAGACCGGCGCGACCGGCGCCGTCGCGGTGGACGAACTCGCACGGGAGGACGCGAGCACCTGCGCGGTCGTCGGGTCGGGCGCACAGGCACGAGGGCAACTGAAAGCCACGGCGACGGTTCGGGACTTCGAGGAGGTTCGCGTGTTCTCGCCGACGCCGGAGAGTCGGGAGTCCTTCGCCGCTGACTTCGACGACCGCCTCGCTGCCGACGTTACCGCGGCCGATTCCGCGAGTGCGGCCGTTTCGGGAGCCGACGTGGTCATCACGGCGACGAGAGCCTCCGACCCCGTCTTCCACGACGACGACCTCGCCGACGGTGCCCACGTCACCGCGATGGGCCAGTACGACCGTGGAAAACAGGAAATCAGCGCCGAGACGGTCGCCCGGTCGACGTACGTTCCGGACCTCCGGGAACGAGCGTTCCAGGACGCCGGCGCGTTCCTCGCGGCGCGGGACGCCGGCTTCGTCAACGACGACCACATCCACGCCGAGTTGGGCGAAGTCGTCGCCGGCTCGGCGGAAGGCCGGACGAGCGACGAGGAGGTGACGCTGTTCGACAGCGGTGGCACCGGCATCGAAACCGTCGCGGCGGCGTGGGGACTGTACGAGCGAGCGAAAGAGCGCGGTCTCGGCGAGACCATCGAGTTCGCCCCCGGAAGCGAGGCGCTGACCGGCGAGTAGTCAGACCCGCTCGCGGACCGTCCGGACGATGTTCAAGTCGTCGTCGAGTCGGACGCGGAGTTCCTCATCGCCCGCCGGGAACGTGACCTCAACGTCGAGTGGGTCGCGGGACTCGACGGACGTGTACTCGCCGGTGACGCAGGGTTCGATGTCCCAGTAGGGGCGGGTCTCGACGTCGACGCCGTGGTCGGCGTAGAACGACTCGACGGCTGATTTTCGGAGCGCGAGCGACGCGAACGACGTTCCAGAGCGGTTCGTACAGACGATACACTCGAAACCGACCAGTACCTCGAACGGGAGGTGGTTGTCCGGTTCGAAGAGGTATCGCTCCGTCTTGCCGCCACAGCTCGGACACACCCCGTTGGCCGCGAGCATCATTCCCGTGGTCGCCCAGCGACGGTAGGCTTCCATCAGTTCCTCGGTGTCGCGGTTCTGCAGCGCACTCGGCGGGTAGTCGATGGAGAGGATTCGCTCCTCGCAGTCGGTACAGCGAATCGTCACGCGCTCGTCGTCGTAGACGCCCTCCAGCGCCCCACCACAGGCGTAGCAGGACCCCTCGACGGAGAACGGCCCGACCGTCGCAGTGTCGGTGAGCGTCCCCGAGAGGACGGTCTCGACGACCCGTTTGCCGTGATACCGGAGTTCGTAGCCGTCGTCGGTCCGGCGGATGAAGTGGCCGCGAAGGCGGTCGAGGTGATAGTTGAATCGGCCGCTGTCGTCGACATCGGCGCGCTCACGGAGTTCGGAGAACGACACCGGGTTCCGGTCGTCTTTGAGCGCCTGCAGAATCGACAGCCGCACGTCGTCGCCGAGTATCTCGAACGCCTCGGCCGGCGAGAGCCGTTGACTCGACATACGCCTACTCCTCGGCGGCCGCCCTTAAGACTCAGCAGAAACGCGTTTCTGTCAGAGGTAGGGAGTGAGGCCGACGGCGTCGACGAGAGCGATGCCGGCGACGAGCGCACCGAGGAGGTAGCCCGCGATTGCGCCGCCGTTGAGCAGCGGCAGTCCGGCGTGTGCACGCCCTTTCATCACCATCCACATGAGGACGAGTAGTCCGACGGTGGTGCCGAGGACGGCGCCGAGTGCAGGGATGGTGACCGCCAACCCGGGCACGTCCAACAACGGCGCGTCGCCGGGACGGAAAAACGCCGCCGAGGCGACGAGAATCGAGGGGATGACCGCATCGCCCAACCCGATGAAGAAGGCGTCGCGTTCGAACGGTTCGGGTGGCTCTTCCTCGGTGGCTCCCTCGGTGTCGTCACTTTCAGCCCCGGAAGTCTCCTCGGCCTCGTCTTCGTCGTCCGAAATCGTCTCCGGCCCCTCCTCTTCGAGGAACGAGTACGATAGGGTCAACGGAATGACCAACACGACCGGCAGTCGGAGGTCCATCACGCCGGAAGCCAGCGTGAGCATGTGTTCGGTGCCGTACACCGAGATGGCGTCGTACACTGCCAACACGACGAGCAGGACGAGGGCGGGGAGGAGTCCGAAACTGATGCCGAACAGGCCCGCCGCGCCGGCGCCCATGACGATACCTGCGGCGTCGATGACGTACCACTCGGGATACGCGAGCAGGCCGACGCCCAACAGGAGTGCGGCGCCGACAGCCAGCACGTTCAGCCCCCCGAACGTGACCACGGCGGGAATCACGACCGAGAAGACGTAGAACGACAGGAACACCGACGCGAAGACGATGAGTCCCTGCAGGAGTTGGTCGACGCCGAACTTCAGGGCGACGAGCATCACAGCTGTCGCGACGATGATGGCGCCGATGTACAGGAGGCTGTTGGTCGGGTCGGAGGGGTCTTCGACGGTCTGGTAGCCGGCCTCCATGAACGGCTCGACGAGGGCGAGAGCGCCCAACTGGACGAGGAGGAAGATACCGACGGTGGCGGCGACAGCGACGTAGGCCCGCTTCATACTCTACCGTCCGGTGGCGGTCGTTTGGGCGTTGCGGTCTCCGAACGGAGGGCTATCGGGCGTACAGTTTCGTCCCGAGCAACAGCGGGAGGTCGACGCCCTGCTCGGGAGAGACCGCGACGTAGGGACGGTCGACGGGCCCGAACACGTCGACGACGCGGCCGACCGACTCGAGGTCCTGGTCGACGACTGCGGCCCCCATGTCCGGGTGGTCGTCGTCGGGACAGCGGACGACGGCCAACCCCTGGGCGGTCCTGACGACCTCGCCGACGCGTTTCATTCCCGAAGGGCGGAGACGTACGCCGCGACGGCCCCGAGAAGGTCGGATTTCGTGGCGTCGTCGGCGTCCTTCACGAGGACGCGACCGCGGGGTTCGTACTCCCGCGGATACGTCTTCTCGCGCTCGATGACGGCGTCGTAACCGACCTGCTGGACCGCGCTGGCTATCTCGTCGACGGTGGGTTCCGGAACGGCGAGGTCCGCGGGGACGCGCCGGCCCTCGCTGCGAGACATTTCCGCGTCGAGATAGGCGGGCCAGATGACGTTCTCGACCATAGTCGACGTGGGCGACGGCGGCGTAAAAAGAGGGCGGTTACGGCCGACGGGCGAGGAGCGCGGCGCCGAGGAGTGCGACGAGTGCGACGAGCGCGCCGAAGCCGGCGCCGTCGCCGTCAGTCGAATCGGTCTCGGTCGTCGACGGCTCCGAATCGGCCGCTGTTGCAGTCGGCGTCGCGTCGGATTCCAGTTCGGCCTCCGCGAGCGCCTCGGCGATAGACTCCAGTGCGATGGCGATTCGGGGCGCCGGTTGGCTGAGGTAGTTGCCGTTGATGGCGACGACCTGGTCGTTCTGGACGGCGAACGTCGACTCGTAGGCGGCCGTGTTCGGGACCCGCCCCTCGTCGTCGGCGACGATGATTACCTCGGGGTTCCACTCCACGAGGGCCTCGTCGTTGATTTGGCCGTACCCTTCGACGCCGTTTTCGGCGGCGACGTTGACGCCGCCGGCGGTCGTGATGAGTTCGCTGATGAACGTTCCCGACCCAGCCGTGAAGTTGTCCGTGAAGTGCAGCACGCGCGGCGATTCGTAGGCGCCGGTGCCGTTGCGGACCGAGTCGATGCGGTTCCAGTACTCCTCGTTCGTCGTCTCGGCGGCGTCACAGGAACCGACGAGTTGGCCGGTCAGTGTGGTCTTGTCGGCGACGAACTGCAGGGAGTTGCCGAAGCCGAACTTGTAGACGGTCTGGTTGGCCTCACGGAGGCTCTGGACCGTCTCGTCGGGGACGATGTTCGGTGCCAACACGATGTCGGCGTCGAGTTCGACGACGGCCTCCTGGTTGACGGAGAACCCGTCGTCGTTGAGGACGTTCGTCTTCCCGTCGATGCCCTCGAGGTAGTCGGTGTAGGGGCCGACCGGGGCGCCGGCGACGCGGTCCTGAGCGTCGAGTTCCCACAGCGTCTGGGCCGCACTCGGCTGAAGGGCGACGATGCTGTCGGGCCGTTCCTCGACGGTCACGTTCGTCCCCGTGGCATCGGTCGCGGTGAACGGGAACGAACAGTCGGCATCGCTCTGTGCGGTCGCGCCCGCAGCGGGGGCGGCGGCCGCAGAGAGCGCGACGACGAGAAGCGCCGTGACGAGGACGGCAGTGTAGCGTCGGGTCATCGAGCGAACAGAGAGACGAGGGCAATAAGTATTTGGCTAATCCAACCGCAGTTGTGTCTATGGTCCTCCGACGGGCGCTGGCGTGGTCGGCGGGGTTAGCCCTGCTGTTCGTAACCGTCGTGCTCGTGAGCGCGACGCTCGGGTACGCCGACATCACGCCGCTGTCGGTCGCCTACGTCGTTCTCAATGCGGTCGCGGTGCCGACCGTCGACACCTCTGGGGTGACGTGGGTTCATCCCTTCGAGTTCGTGGTGCCGGCGACGACCACGACTATCGTCCGGGAGATACGGCTCCCGCGTATCGTCCTCGGAGGAATCGTGGGGTTCGCACTCGCGTTGGCGGGCACCGTGATGCAGGGGTTCTTCCGAAATCCGATGGCAGACCCCTCGATAATCGGCGTCTCGACCGGCGCCGCGGTCGGTGCGGTCGCCTACATCGTCTTCGGCGCGGCGCTCACGTCGGCGGTCGGGGGCATCCTCCCCCAAATCGTCGCCGGGTGGGGACTGCCCGCCTTCGCCTTCGTCGGTGCCGTGGTCACCGCCTTCGGCGTCTACCTCATCGCCAGCGAGGGCGGCCGGACGCCAGTCGCGACGCTGCTTTTGGCCGGCGTCGCCATCCAGACGTTCCTCGGGGCGGTCATCTCGTATATGCTGTTGCACGCCGGCGACGGCCTCGAAGGAGCCGTCCACTGGCTGATGGGTCACCTTCAGTACAGCAGCTGGTGGCGGGTCCGGGTTGCGCTGCCGGTCGTCGCCGTCTTCTTCGTTCTGCTGTTGGCGTACGCGCGTGATTTGAACGTCCTGTTGCTCGGCGAGGACGACGCCCGAACCCTCGGTATCGAGGTCGAACGCACGAAGCGCGTGCTGCTTGCGGCTTCGAGCATCGTCACCGCCGCCGCGGTGGCGGTGTCGGGCGTCATCGGGTTCGTCGGCCTCATCGTCCCACACGCGATGCGGCTCGTCGTCGGCCCCGACCACCGAATACTGCTGCCGACGAGCGCGCTCGCGGGCGCTGTCTTTCTGGTCGCCACCGACACCGTCGCCCGGATGGGACCGGCGGAGATGCCGGTCGGAATCATCACGGCAGCGCTGGGAGCACCCTTTTTCCTGTATCTATTGACCAAACGGGAGGTGCACGCGCTGTGATTCGGCTCGACTCCGTCGGCATCGAGTTGGGCGAGACGACCGTCCTCGATGGCGTCTCGCTGTCCGTCGAGGATGGGCAGTTCCTCGCGCTCGTCGGCCCGAACGGGGCGGGGAAGACGACGCTTCTCCGGACGTGCAACGGCTTACTGGGGCCGTCACGGGGGACGGTCACCGTCGACGGACGGGACGTCTCGGAACTGTCGGCCCGAGAAATCGGTCGGCTCGTCGCGACGGTGCCACAGGAGACCAGTTTGGCGTTCGACTTCGAGGTGTCCGAGGTAGTCGCGATGGGGCGGACGCCACACCGCTCGCGGTTCTCGACGGCGAGTGAGGCCGACCGGGCCGCCGTCGAGTCGGCGCTCGACCGGACCGACACCGCGCAGTTCGCGGACCGCTCGGTGAGCGCGCTGAGCGGCGGCGAACGCCAGCGAGTCGTCTTCGCCCGCGCGCTCGCACAGGAGACGCCGGTGCTACTGCTCGACGAACCGACCGCGAGCCTCGACATCAACCATCAGGTTCGGACGCTGTCGTTGGCTCGTGACCTCGCGGCGGAGGGAAAGACGGTCGTCGCAGCCATCCACGACCTCGACCTCGCGGCGCGGTTCTGCGACAGCGTCGCGTTGCTCTCCGACGGGGAGATTCTCGCCAGCGGCCGGCCCGAGGAGGTCCTCGACGCCGAGCGTCTGGAGACCGCATTCGGCGTCCGGAGCGCCGTCGGAACGAATCCCATCACGGGAACGCCGACGGTGACGCCGCTTTCGGACGCACCGCCCGGCGACCGGCACGTCCACGTTCTCGGCGGCGGCCAGCGGGCCGCTCGGACCATCGGTCGATTGGTCGACGCCGGCATCGAGGTGACGGCAGGCGTCCTCCCCGAGGGCGACGCCGCGGCGGCGACCGCTCGGAGCGTCGCGAGCGACCTCGTCACGGCGCCGCCGTTCGGCCCGGTTCCGGACGACCGAATTCGAGCAGCGAGTTCGCTGGCCGAGCGCGCCGACGCGACCGTCATCACCGCCCCGCTGACCGACGCGAACGCGACGGTGGCCACGGCCAGCGCTCGACTCCTCGCTCTCGACGGCGTCGAGACGCCGAACGGACGGGCGGACGTCGTCACCGAGGCCGAGTTGACGGCAGCAGCCGAGGCGACGTCGCCGACTCACTCACCCACGAAGCGGTCGTAAAGCAAATCGACGAGACCTGCAGCCACCATCATCGGGAGGAAAAGCGAGAAGACGACGACCAACGCCAGCGTGGCGGCCATCGTGTCCGTCGGCGGGTAGACGAGCGGCCAGACGGCGGCGAGCGGCTCCCGAAACCACACCACCGTCACGGCCAACGCGAGCAGTCCCGCACCGATTCGGGCGGCGTCACGCCGCCGGTCGGGTGACCGCGGGTCCTCGAAGGCGGTATCCATGGCGTTCCTTACGAGGGGGACGGCCTACCACTTTCGCTCGATGTATCATGTCCCTTGTGAACAATCGACACAGTTTTGTGGGTTCTTCTACTAATAGTGTTGACGGAGGCAAACAGCATGTCGACGAGCCCCGATTGGACCCATCCGGCCGACGAGCGAATCCTGCGATTCCTCTCGGAGAACCCGCCGGACTACGTGCCGCTCATCGCCAATCGGCTCGGGATGCACCTCGGCTACGTCGAACGGCGCGTCGACACGCTCGTCGACCACGGATTGCTCGAACCGGTCAGTGGCGAAGTGATTTACGCGGTGACCGAACGGGGCGAGCAGTATCTCAAAGAGGGCACCGTCGCCGTCGCCCCGGGTGACGACTGATACGGTTCTCGTCCGTAAAAATCAGTTCTGCCGTGTCGAACGGGCCTCCCGCACCTCTGCCCCATCCCGCAACTTGTCCTCGCAGTTCGGACAGACACGTACCGACGACATCTCTTGTGGTGCGAACACGCGGACGTAACTCTCCGTTACGAACCCTTCGCAGTTCCGGCAGTGTGGCATACGTTAGACGGGTAGTACCCAATCACAAGTATCTTTCCCCTGACCGGTGAAAAATACGTCCTCGCGGGGCCGACACGTTCAAAACGACAGTTCGTTCCCACACTCCGTACACGTGAACTCGAAGGTGTTCTCCTCGGTGAGCGAGAGACCGTGGCCAGTCTCCTCGCCGCACTCGCTGCAAGGCATCACCGATTCGATGGAGTCCCAGTCGTGTTTCGAGGAGGGCGCGCCGAAGGCGAATCCGACCACCGGGTCGTCGTTGTCGGCGTCGTTGGAGCCCTCTTGGAACTGCCCGGGCGGGAACCGAATCACTTCGCCGGCACCGACCGAGACCGATTCGGTGGCGTCGGTGCTGGGTTCGTCCGCGACCTCGAACGTCGCCTCCCCGGACTGGACGTAGAACACCTCCTCCTGGTCGTGGTGGGTGTGGAGCCCCCCGGAGAAGGATTCGCCGGGTTCGAGTTCGAAGTAGTTCATCGCGAAGTGGTCGGTGCCCAGTGCATCCGATACCGGCCGTCTGACGCTGTGGACGCCCAACGGACTCAACTCGATGTCGACGTCGTCGATAGCAACCTTGCGCATGCGTGTTTCAGTCGTGGCGTCGGCATAAACAGTTTCCCGGTTGTAGACGGTGCGAAAATACCCGTGGCGACCCAAACGATTACCCCAATGGGTGTGATACACGAGACACGAACAGCCCATGCGATACTTCGACCTCGTCCTCACGTCGGAACATAACGGGATTCACCCGGTCGACGCGGAGCTGTCCCGTATCGACGGGGTCGGACGCGAAGCGCTGCTCCACATCGACTCCTTCGGCGACGGAACCGGCGTGTTGCTGTACCGCCTCAACGGCGACCGCGACGCTGTCGTCGATGCGGTCGAAGCCCACGACTCCGTCATCAGCTACGACGTACTCGACGTCGAAGCCGAGAACACCTTCCACCTCTACGTCCACGTCCACCCCGGCGAACCCGCTGGCACACTGATGGCGCTGTGTTACGAGTTCGCGCTCATCATCGACACGCCCATCGAGTTCACCGACCGCGGCGGCGTCCTCGTCACCATCGTCGGCACTCACGACATGCTCCGAGAGGCGCTGAAGGCCGTCCCCGACCACATCAGCGTCTCCATTCAACAGGTCGGCCAGTACTCTCCCGGGACACGGGACATGCTGTCGATGCTGACCGACCGCCAGCGGGAAGTGTTCGAAACCGCCGTCGAAATGGGCTATTACGACATCCCCCGACAGGTCAATCAGGGCGAGTTGGCCGACGAACTGGAGTGTGCGCCGTCGACGGTCGACGAACACCTCCGAAAGGCAGAATCGAAGATGCTGTCGGCGCTGCTCCGGTCGACGGACCCAGCCTAGCTCCTCGCGCTCCGACTCCACTTCGTTCCGTCAAAAAGCCGGATGAGATGATTGTGAACCGGGGTCGGAGCGGAGCTGTTCTCGATTCGAATCCCACGCTCGGCTTTCGCCTCACGTGGTTCGGCAGAAGAAGCCGGAGGAGGGATTTGAACCCTCGACCTATTCCTTACGAAGGAATCGCTCTGCCAGCTGAGCTACTCCGGCGCGCCTATTCCACCGTGGGAGGATAATCGCAATAAGGGTTGCGAACCTACTTCGAGGGACGCGACTACAGGCTATCGTTGCGACGGTACAGCCGGATACCCGAGACGACGAGCAGCAGCGCGGCAATCGCGACGCCGAGGAGAACGCTCGTTCCCATCGACTGGGTGAAACCGGCGGCTTCGTGGAGGGGGCCGTCACCACCAGCGTCGTCGCCGGGGGCGGCGGTGGGTGTCGGCGTTTCCGTTTCGGAATCGGCCGGGGTCGCCGTCCCCTCGGTTCCGGACGTTGTCGGAGTGGGTGTCGACTGGGTCGTCTGGACCGCGAACAGCGAGAACCCGGGCGTGGTCGCCTCGAAGGTCAACTCGCCACTCTCGGACTCGCTTACCGTCGTTTCGAGGGTGTCCCACTCGCCATCCCCGTCGTCGTAGTGACCAAGCACGACCCGCTCGGCGTCGGCATCGAGCGAGTCGGCATCGGCTGACATGGTGATGGTGGCCGACTCGTTTTCGAGTTCCTCGGGCACCTCGATTGTCATCGCTCGTATCAACGTCCCGGGCGTGGCTGGGACGCCCTCGGGGAGTTCTTCGTGGACCGTCACCGTGACGTTGCCCGACGCCCCCTCGGCGAAGGTGATGGAATCGAGCATGCCGATGTCGAACTCGACGGTCGTGCCGGGCTGGTCGGGTGCCGCGTCCTCGATGGGTTGGGTTGCCGTCGCTGCGGCGTTGTCGTCGGCAGTGGAATCGTCGGTCGAGTCATCCGCGGGGGCGCCACCTCCGCCTCCGCCGCCTCCGCCACCGCCGGAACTCGGGGGCGAGTCCCCGGAGCCACCGGAGGGACCGGAGTCGTCATCTGCGTTTTCGGTTCCGTCGCCAGTGTTATCGTCGCTATCGTTGCTGCTGTCTTCTTCGCCGTCTTCGCCATCATCGTTCTCACCGCCTTCGCCATCACCGTCGGAGTCGCCATCGTCACCATCGCCGATTCCATCCTCACCACCACCGTCGTCACCACTGCTGTCTTCGTCCTCTCCCTCGTCTCCCTCGTCAGCCCCGGAGTCCGAACCACCGACTGAGACGCTCCCTGCTCGTTGGGTCACGTCGTCGCCGCCGGCGTTGGTCGTCACCGTCAGGTTGGCGTCGGAGGCGTTCTCGCCGACATCGAAAGTGAGGCCGCTCTCGTTGGCACCCCGGATCGTCAGCGAATCGCCCGCGGAACTGTCGCCGTCGACGTCGAGGACTATCGAGCCCGGAGTCACCTCGGCGACCGTCGCGGTGAAGGAGTCGCTCTCGGAGACGACTTCGACGCTCTGAGAGTCGTCGAACGAGACGCCGTCGCCGCCGGCCAGCGAAAGGGTGAGTTGGCTCCCATCTGCGACCATCCCGCCGTGTTCGTCGGTTAGGGTAATCGACACCGGTTCATCACCATCAGTGGCGTTCGAACCTCGTTCGACCGAGGTGTTCGCCCCCTCGACGGTCGGCGAGCGGACGGACACTTGGGTGTCGCCGTCGGCCGCCACACGCGTCGAGTCGGTGTTGTTGACTGGGTCGTACTTCACCTCGAGCGCCGCATCGAAGTCCGGGGCCTCATCCGCGGTCGCACCAGTCGTATTGAACCGCACGTTCTGGACAGTGAGGTAGTCGCTGTGGTCGAGTTGGCAGTAAACTTTGAAGAACAACACGCCATCTTGGACGTAGACGTTTCTGGCGCCCGTCGATTCCACGAGGTTGTCCCGGTGGCATCCGTTGGTCGTTCGGATTTCGAGGTCGTCGACCGAAGAGCGGTCGAAAGCGAGTCGGTCGGCGTACGCCTCGTCGATGAAGACGCCGACGAAATCTCCTCGCTCGTGGAAGCCGTTGGTTCGGGCCTCCCCTTGGTCGGGCTGTAGCGAGAATCCAGTTCCCTCCTCGGGAGCGCCGTGGGCACCGCGTGCGACGACCGAGCCGAATCCGGCGGCCGTCATTCGCTCCGGTTCGACCGTCGTGGTTCCAGTCGCATCCCCGAACGTCCACGTCGCTTCCGTGGCTTTCGCATCCGCTGTGACGGCGAACCGAAGGCCGTCGACGGTGATTTTGGTGTCGGTCCCGTTTTCGGTGTCGACCGCAATCGAGAGTTCCCGTTCGGAGAGGTCCGTCCCCGAGACCGTCGCGTTGGTCGCGGTCACCGAAACCGAACTCGCTTCGGTGTCGAACGTCACGCCGCCGTCTTCGGGGAGCGTCAGCGTCGCCGTCCCGTCGGCCGGGAAGCCGTTGGGCTCGTCCTCCGTGAACCGCAACGTCGACGGGCCGGCATCGGCGGTCGCGATTGCCGGTTGTCCATCCGCCCCAGCCGTCACGCCGACGCTATCCGGCCCGGCCGTCGCCTCCCCAGTGTGTGTCCAGGTTTCGTTCTTGGTCGTCTCATCCGATTCGGTGGTATTCGTCCCGCTGTCCGTGTCATTGGTGTTGTCGCTACCGTCGCTCGACGTGTCGTCGGTCGTGAAACCCGACGAGGTGTCGAGGTCTGCCGTCGCCGACCCGGCCACCGCGACGGAGCCGCCGACGAGAGCACAAATCATCACGGCGACCAACAGCAACGAACGAACACGTTCCGTGGTTGTCGATTCGGTACGCATGTTCTGGGGCACCCCTGGTTACTACGACGGTTCTCACATCACTCTAAAGGAGTTCTGACAAACGCGTCCAAACGATGGCGTGGGGGCCTCTTACCGGGAGCGACGAAGCCGAACGTCGAGACAGACGTTGCGCTCGTGGGGGGCGTACGACCGCACGTCGTGTCTCGTTTCGACGGTGACCTCGTAGGCCGGTTCGGCGGCCGCCCGGATTGCGGCCTCGCCGGGGCCGAACGGGTCGGTGTCGTGTTGGATGTCGTAGTAGTGAATCACACAGTCGTCGCCGGCGAGTTCGACGGCGGTGTCGAGGAACTCGTCGGCGCTGTGTGGGAGGTTCATCACGATACGGTCGGCCCAATCGTCGTATCCGTCGACCGCCCGAACGTCGCCCGCGATTGCGGTGACGCGGTCTTCGACGCCGTTTCGCTCGGCGTTCCGGCGGAGGTACTCGACGGCGGCTTCGTTGAGGTCGACGCCGACACATTCGGCGCCCCGCTTCGCGGCAGGGATGACGAACGGGCCGACGCCGGCGAACATATCGAGGAACTGCTCGCCCGACTCGACCTGGTCGGTGACGCGGTGGCGTTCGGTGGCCAATCGGGGTGAGAAGAACACCTCGGCGATGTCGAGTTCGAACGCACAGCCGTACTCGCGATGGACGGTCTCGGTCGTCTTGCCGGCGAGTACGTCCCAGTTCCGAACCCGGAGTTCACCCTCGATGGGCGAGGCGCGGTTGACGACCGTCCCGATGGGCAAATCCGAATCCATGAGCGCGTCAGCGATTTCTTTGGCGCGTTCGTCGTCGTCCTCGTCGATGATGGCTATCTCGCCGAGTCGCTCGTAGGAGGGGTCGAAACCGAGCAGGTCCTTCGGGAGCGTCTGGCCCTCTCGAACGGGGGGCGTCTCGGTAGACGAGTTCGCCGTCGACCGCGGCCGGGTCGAGTGACTCCTCGACGGGAATGTAGATGTCACCGTCGACGACCTCGATTTCGTAGCCGTCGGCGATAGCGTCCGCTTCGGCGAGTCGCTGTCTGGTTTCTTCGCCCCGCTCGCGGGGAACGCGGACGCACGGAACAGCCATTACCGGCAGTCGGCGGGCGCGGGCGGTAAGCCTGACGTTTCCGCGGCCGGCGAACGCGGCGCTTTTGACCGCGGCCCCCCGAACGGGAGTATGCTCACTTTCGTTGGTCTCGGCCTCTACGACGAACGCTCGATTACCGTCGAGGGGCGGGAGGCGATTCGGTCGGCCGACCGCGTCTTCGCGGAGTTCTACACCAGCAAACTCGCCGGCGCGAGCGTCCAATCCCTCGAATCTTACCACGACACCGACATCGAGGTGCGGGACCGCCCCGGCGTCGAATCCGACCCCGAACCGATATTCGACGCCGCCGAAGACGGCGAGTGCGTCTTCCTCACCGCCGGCGACACGATGATTTCCACCACCCACGTCGATTTGCGACTCCGGGCGGCCGAACGCGACATCGAGACGCGAGTCGTCCACGGAACGACCGCCGAGGCGGCCGCTGCCTCCCTGACCGGCCTCCAGAACTACCGCTTCGGAAAGGCGACGACACTCCCCTTCCCCTATGCCCACGGCGCCGACGGCGTTCCGGGCAGCGTCCTCGACACCATCGCCGACAACCGCGAGCGCGGCCTCCACACCCTCGTCTACCTCGATATCAAGGTTGGAACCGGCCCCTCGGGAATCGACCCCGACCACGAGGAGTACATGACTGCCGACTACGCCGCCGAACTACTCGCCGAGGAACTCGATTGTGTCGGCTGTGTCGTCGCCCGCGCGGGAAGTCCCGACCCGGTGGTCGCCGCCGACCGACTCGATGCCCTCGCCGACCGGACTTTCGGCGACCCCCTCCACCTGCTCGTGATTCCGGGCGACCTCCACGTCCTCGAACACGACGCGCTGTCGACGTTGGCAGGCGCACCGGAGGAGTCGCTTCCCGACCCGGTGTAGAGACAGCGGGTCAGTCGTCGCCGGTCGGTCGTTCGGTCACCGTCTCCTCCGTGTCCGGCAGGAACCCGAGTTCCGACGCCGTGTCGCGGTCCTCGCCGGTCGCCATGTACGCCACGTCGTCGATGATGACGAGTAGTTCGGGGAGTTCGCGGATGACGAACCACGCAATCGCCACCAATGCGACGACCGACAGCAACTGGCTGATGACGCTCTCGGCGACGATGTGAGACACCATGTAGGGGTCGGATTCGCCGAACACCGTCATGAGGTAGGGCGTGTAGGGCCCGTCGAACCACTGGTGGCCGAAGGCGAGCCCGATGAACGTCGTCCGGATGATGTTGAGGACGTAGATGATGGAAATCGAGACGGCCAGCGCCCGGAGTTTTCGTCCCAACGGCGCCCGGACCGCGGCGATACAGCCGGCGAAGATGGCCATGCTCCCCAGTCCCGTACACGCCATGATGATGTTGTAGACGATGCCGGCGTGGTTCGGGTCGGGCGTCTCGAAGTAGAAGGCGGCGTGGAACCCCTCGTAGGCCGGCCGCTCCGGCCCGATGGGCTGCAGCGTCGGGTCGTAGCCGAGCAACGACATCAGCGACGCCGTCTGGCTGGCGACGTGTTCGACCAACAGCTGTCTGACCAGCGGTATCGTCTCCGCCGGGAGGTAGATGATGCCCATCACCGCCACGGCCCGCGAGAGGACGAACAGCGAATCCCGGCCGTCAACGAGCAGATACCCGGCGTACAGACACGCCGGGACGCCGACGAGAGCGAGCAGCGCCTCGACGAAACTGTTCTGCTCGAAGAAGAAAAACGGCGCGAGCAGCAGCCAGAAGACGGCGAACAGCCCCCACGCAGCGCCGACGACGTAACGTGCGAGGTCCGGACGCCACCGCTCGGCGAGGGCACCGCCGCCGAACAGCGCGATGAGAACCCACGCAAGTGGGTCCGTCACCGCCAGTACGTCGAAGGGGAGCATCTATTCGTACCGACAGGAAGGGTCGGTGCGGTAAAATCCTTGTTGGCCCGTGTTCGACTCGTGCGGAACCGTCACCAGAACACTTCGTCGGCGCGGTGGCCGTCGGTGTACGCCGCCAATCCCTCACCCGTCACGCCCGTGATGTGGAGGTCGTCGTACAGCGTCGAGTGGGTGTAATCGAGGAACGTCATCGGGAAGACGAGTTCGTCGTCCTCGCGGATGACGCTCGTGACACCCGTAAACGCGTGTTTGTGCCTTCGGTCGCTGATGTAACAGGCCGCGACGGGAACGGTCTGTTGCCACGGGCCGACCGCTTGAAGCGCATCTATCGAGCGATGGACCAACTCCCAACAGAACAGCCCTGTCCCGTCGTTTTCTAAAATCGCCTCGAAGGTGACCTCCCCCTCGAAGTGTTTCCGAAGGTCGACGGTTCCGAAGACGACGTTGTCTTCGACGGAGCCCGCGAGATACCGGGGGATGTCGTACCCCGCGTGTTCGCGGAACCCCGCCACGAGGCCGTCGACGAGCGCCCTGATTTTTGCGGGGTCGGCATCGGCGAACCGTTCGACGATAGCCGGGTCGACGGTTCGGTCACGGCGGCCCCGAACAGCCGCGACTGCGTCGGAGCGGGCGTCGGATTGCGTGACGCGCTCGAAGAACGCCTCCGGTTGGCTGAACTCGAATTTGTAGTCGCCGGCCAACAGCGCTTCCCCGTCGACGAACAGCTCGGCGAGGCGCCCACCGAGACCGAGTTCCGAATCGAGTTCGCGGGCGTCGGCGGCGGAGTCTTCAGTGAACGCGAGTCGGTGCGTCGCGTCGTCGTTCCACGCCGTGACGCCGTTCTCGACGAGGCGAAGCCGCGTGCCGTCGACCGTCTCGTCGTAACTCGGCGTCAAGCGCTCGGTGATGACCGGAGCGAGGTCCTGCTCGTGGAGGTTCGTCCCCATGCCGAACTGCCCGTATCCGAGTGTCGTGTTGTGAATCGCCTTCGCCGCACCGACACCACCCAACGTCGCGCCTGCACCAGCGAGAAAGCGCCGCCTCGATACCTCACGGAGACCGTCCAGCCGTGAGTCCTCGGTCACGGCTCGGGGTCACCTCCGTCCGTGGCCGTCTGTGGCGAGCGGAGCGTCACCTCACTACCCGTCAGCAGCGACAGCAGTTCCTCGGCGATGTCCAACAGCTCGGGCAGCCACCGCGAGACGAGCCAGGCGACGCCGATGAGCGCGAACACCGCGAGCCCCTGTGAGAGGATTCGGTCGGCGACGAAGAACGACACTCGCCCGGGGTCCGACAGCCCGAAGACGAACATCACCGGGCCTTCGAGCCACGCGTAATCGAACCACTGGTGGCCGTTCGCTAGGGCGATGAAGGCGTTTCGGCCGAGGTTGAGCACCCAGATGATGGACACCGACGCGACCAAGGCAGTCACTTTTCGGCGGAGCGGCGCGTCGACGGCAGCCGAAAGGCCACCGAAAATCGCCATACTCGCCAACCCGGTACAGGCGAAGACGATTTGCGAGGACCGGCCCGTCGCCGGGAAGAAGAACGTGTTCACGTAACCCGTCTCGCCGAAGGGGTCCTCGATGAGTTCCATCCCCCCACCGTAGCCGAGCGCCTCGATGAGCCACGCCGTCTGCGTGGCGACCGTCTCGATGAGGAACTGCCGGGCGGCCGGCGAGGTCTCGAAGGGCAGATACAGCAGCCCCATGAACGCGACGGCTCTGGAGACGACCAGCAGCGAATCTCGGCCGTGATACAGCCGCCAGCCGACGTACAGACACGCCGGAACGGCGATTGCGACCAACACCGTCTCGACGATGCTCCGGTGGACGAAGACGTAGAAGTGGATGAGGAGCAACCAGAACACGGAAAACAGCCCCCACGCGCCGGCGGTCAGTTTTCGGGCCGCCGCACGGCGGTCCGTCGACTCTGCGAGCACGCCGGCGAAGAAAACAGCGACGATAATCCACGCGAGCACGTCGGTGACCGGCAACACCGAGGGGCCACTCGTCGGGAGCGCGGAGAGACTCATTGTCGAAGCAATGCAGGACGACGAGTATATGTTTTGTCGTCGAAGGCGCGACGAGCGCACGGCCACGGGACTGCGCCGCTGCTACGTGGTCGGACGGAGATGGCTACGGGAGATGAAAAAGGCGCTCACGGCGACTCCGTCGCCGTTCGCGTTCGACTACCGCGTGACTACTTCCACTTCGTGACCGTCGTTCGTCTTCCTCAACGCCGAACTTTTTCCCGCTCGGGTCGCACGGAGTGCGACCACTCGCGGCAAAAACTTCGATGAAAAAGGCGCTCACGACGACTCCGTCGCCGTTCGCGTTCGACTACCCGCGTGACTACTTCCACTTCGTGACCGTCGTTCGTCTTCGTGAACGCATAGCGGTTCCCGCAGGATTCGGGGTCCCGGTAGTCGGCGGCGTCACGAGTCATCAGCGTCTCCCACGTCGAATCGAGGTCGTCACACCGAACGGCGACGTGGCCCCACGAATCACCCAGTTCGTAGCTTCGGCCATCGTAGTTGTACGTCAGTCGACGCTCATCGCCTCTTCGGCGGCGTCTTTCGGGCTTCATGAAGTACAACGCGAAGTTCGGTCGAACTCGGCCTGTCGGAAGAGGTCGTACTCCAGTTTCCGGCTGAACCAGCCGATGGCCTCGTCTGCGTCCTCGACGCGGAGCATGGTATGGTCGAGACTCCGACTTCTCGCCGTGGTCGCGTTTGACGAGTTCGAGTTTT
>NZ_WPCC01000062.1 GCF_009741925.1 Natronomonas sp. CBA1123 | reverse complement strand
GGTCGGCCTCGCCGCCGCCGCGGTGTACGCCGCCGCGCTGCTCTGCAACGAGAAGGTCACTCAGAGCGACGTCAGCGAGGTGGCCGACATCTCCGAGGTCACCATTCGTAACCGATACAAGGAGTTGCTGGAGGCCGGCGACGTCGTAACGGCCTAATCGGGTTCGGATTCATCGCTCGATTCGCGGCGTGAAACGTTTTCAATCGCTTTTACTGAGGACCGAGAGCGTAGCGTATGCGACGACGGGAGTTCATCGTCGGTTCGGGTACTGCAGCGACGGCGGCCCTCGCCGGCTGTCTCGGCGACGATGTCGACCACAGAGCGGCGTTCCGTGACGATGTCGAATCCCGCGGTGTCACGCTCGACGCGTTGGCGTTGGATTCGGGCGTGGTTTCAGTGGAGTACGACAGCGACAGCGTCGGCGACGACCTCGGTGCCGTCGCCGTCGCCTTCGCCGACCGGGTCGGCGAGGGATGGACCGTCGAGAAACTCGACAGCATCGCCTACGCCGACCGGACGCTGACGTGGTATGCCGACGCGGCGTGGGCAAGCGCCTACGTCTCCGGGGACATCGACGCAAGCGAGTACGGCCGCCGAATCAACGAGACGCTTGCCCCCGCTGTCGTCGTCGGCGACGACTGAATCGTGACAAAGGTTTTCATACCTGCCCGCCGTTGCCGGAGGTATGGAAACGTACGTCCGACTGCTGTGTCCCGAGTGCGGTAAGAATTGGCAGGATTCCCCGAGTGAGTTGCCCGACCCCGGCCGGACGTTCCACTGCCCGAACTGTCACGCGAGCAGACGGCTCTCGGAGTTCGCTCGAACCGAACACGACCTCCAGAACCTCAAGCAGTTCTGAAACGCGAACTTCGCGTTAGAAAGCGCCTGCCGTCACGTCGATGTCGGCCTGAAGCCCCTCACGGACCGCGGCGTGGACGTGGCAAATCTCCTCGCCCAACTCGATGACGTTCTCGACTTGCTCGTCGTCGAGGTCCGCTTCGATGTGGAGGTGGAAGGCGATGGACTCGAGGTCGTCGTCGTCGTCGAGGTCGGCTTCGGCCTCGGCTTCGATTTTCCCGAGGTCGATGTCGAGTTCGCGCTGGGCGCCCGCGCGGCAGGCGAAACTGAAACAGGAGGCGTAGTCGGCGACGAGTACCTCGTTCGGCGTGGGGCCGTCCGACCCCGTGGCGTCGATGCTCAACTCGAAATCGCCGGCCCGGCTCAGTGCGTGAAACTTCTCGTCGTTGACGGTCGTGGTCTCGATGTCAGCCATTGCGAGCGAACAATCGGCCGGCGAGTATAAAAAGTCGGTGTAGCCCTCGGACGCTTACAGCGTGTAGGACTCGTCGCCGTCGAGGATGACTGCCTCGGCGCCGGCACCCGTAGCCTTCAGTTCCCGCTCGAAGTCCTCCGTGTCGATTTCGATGGGCGGGAACGTGTCGTAGTGCATCGGGCAGGCGTAGTCGACGTCGAGCCAGTCGGCCGCGATGGCTGCTTGTGCCGGTCCCATGGTGAAGTGGTCACCGGCGGGGAGCGCCGCGAAGTCGGGTTCGAGGAACGGGCCGATGACCTCGCGCATCTCGACCATGAGGCTGGTGTCGCCGGCGTGATAGAACGAGGTGGTGTCGGGGTCCGTTTCCTGTGTCGGCTTCTTGTCGCTGATGACGAAGCCGGCGGGCATTCCCGCCGAGGCGCCGTAATCGGTCTCGATGCCGTTGGTGTGGTCGGCTCGGACCATCGTCACCCACGCGTCGCCGCACTCGACGGTGCCACCGAGGTTCATCCCCATCCCCCCGACGGCGCTGTCGTAGCCGAAGTTGTCCTCGGCATAGCTGACGAGTTCGGGCACGGCGACGAGCGTCGCCCCCGAGAACCGGTCGGCGTCGCCGATGTGGTCGGCGTGGCCGTGGGTCAACAGGACGTAGTCAGGGTCTACCTCCTCCGGGTCGGTGTCGGTCTTCGGGTTCTCGAAGAACGGGTCGATGAGCAGGTCGGTGTCGTCGACCGTAACGTGCCACGTCGAGTGGCCGTAGTAGGTGAGTTCCATTGCGCCTTGGACTACTGCCGTCAGCGTATTAAGCGTGGGTGCCGCCCGTGGCCGCAGACGGGGGTTCGAGTACGACGACCGGAAACGTCAGGCCGTTCGCGACACACCTCCCGGGTATGGACGTTCGCCGGGTCGAAACCGACAGTGAACTGGAGGACGCACTCGCGGTTCGCCGCGAGGTGTTCATCGACGAACAGGGCGTCCCCGAACACAGGGAACTCGACGGCAAGGACGACGAGGCGATACACTTCCTCGCGACCGACGAGGGAACGGCGGTCGGGGCGGCGCGAATGCGGGCGTACGACGAGGCGACGGCGAAAGCCGAACGGGTCGCCGTCGTCGAATCACACCGCGGAACGGGCCTCGGCCGAGCGCTGATGGAGACACTGGAAACTGAAGCGGCCGACCGAGGATACGATGCGGTTGTTCTTCACGCCCAAGTGCCGGTCGTCGAGTTCTACGAACGCTTAGACTACGAGGTGACGAGCGAGGAGTTCGAAGATGCCGGGATTCCCCACCGCGAGATGCGGAAACAGCTGTAGCGGACCAACATCACCGCCGTGTCGGCCTCGAACGTTTTGGCACTCGGCGCCGAAGCCGGGGGTGTGACACGACTCGTCGTCGCCGTCGGCGGGAACGCCCTCGCTGCCGACGGCACCTTCGAGGCACAGCATCGGACGGTGCGGGAGACGGCTTCGTCCCTTGCCGACGCCGTCGGCAACGAGCGACTCGTCGTTACCCACGGCAACGGCCCGCAGGTCGGCAACGTACTGCTGGAAGCCGAGGCCGCGGACACGCCCGACCGGCCGCTCGACGTACTCGTCGCGGAGACACAGGCGAGTCTCGGTGGATTACTCCAGCGACATCTCGACGCCGCACTCGACCGCTCTGTCGCGGCGCTTCTGACCCGCGTCCTCGTCGATACCGACGACGCCGCGTTCGACGCCCCGACGAAGCCGGTCGGGCCGTGGTACGCCGAAGTGGAAGCCGAACGGAAACCCTTCGAGACGAAACGCATCGGGTCGGGAGAACGACCGTTCCGTCGGGTCGTCGCCTCGCCGGAGCCGACCGAGGTGCTGGACGCCGAAGCAGTCGACGTGCTGCTGTCGTCTGGGCAGGCCGTCGTCTGCGGCGGTGGCGGCGGGATTCCCCTCACGCGAACGGTCGACGGCTTCGACGGCGTCGAGGCCGTCGTCGACAAAGACCACACGACGCGGCTGATAGCAGAGGCCGTCGACGCCGACCGCCTCGTCTTCCTCACCGACGTTTCCCGGGCGTATCTCGACTACGGCACCGACGACCAACGCCCAATCGAATCCGTCGACGCCGAGACCGCCCGGTCGTATCTGGAGGCGGGGGAGTTCGACGAGGGGTCGATGGCGCCGAAGATGCGGGCCTGTGCGGCGTTCGCCGAGGCGGGCGGTGAGGCCGTCGTCGCGGACATCGATGCGGTCGAATCGGCGCTGGCCGGCGAGGCCGGCACCGTCGTTCACCCCGCGAACAACTCGGATTCGTAGGCGTCGAGGAAGTCGCCGAAATCACCGTCGTGGAACTCCACGCGGTAGTGGGCCCGAACGATTGGCACCGAAACGTCGACGACTGCTTCGAGGTCGTGGGGCGTCCCTGCGAGCACGCAGTCGGCGTTCGCGGCATCGATAGTGGCTTCGAGGTCAGCCACCTGTTCCTCGGAGTAGCCGACCGCCGGCAGGATGCGGTCGAGTCGCGGGTACTCCGAGAGCGTCTCGGCGACGGTCCCCACGGCTCCCGGTCGAGGGTCGACCCGCTCTGCTGCCCCGAACCGCTCGGCGGCGACGGTCCCGGCGCCGTAGTCGGCGTCGCCGTGGGTGAGCGTCGGGCCGTCCTCGACGACCAGCACGGAGGCCCCTTCGATTCGGTCGGGGTCGTCGACGGTCACCACGGAATCGGCGTGCCAGATGTCCACCGGCCCCGCGACCGATTCGACGGTCGATTCCACATCTTCGATGGCGCCCTCGTCGGCGCTGTTCTCCTTGTTCGAGATGACGACGTCCGCCCGCCGAAGGTTCGTCTCGCCGGGGTGATACCCCGTCGTGTCCGCCGGACGGAGCGGGTCGACCAACACGACGTGGAGGTCCGGTTCCGCGAAGGCGAGTTCGTTGTTGCCACCGTCCCACAGCAGTACGTCGGCTTCTCGACTTGCGGCTTCGAACACCTCTGCGTAATCGACGCCGGCGAAGACGACGTGGCCGCGGTCGACGTGCTGTTCGAACTCCTCGCGTTCCTCGATAGTGATATCTTTGAGGTCCTCGCGGTCGGCGAATCGCTGGACGCGTTTGGCTTCGAGGTCGCCGTAGGGCATCGGCTCTCGAACGATGGCCACGTCGTAGCCCCGGTTGTCGAGTTCGTCGGCGAGGCCGCGGGTCACCTGCGATTTGCCACACCCCGTCCGGACCGCGTCGACGGCGAGGACGGGCACTTCGAGGGAGTGCTGTATCACTTCGGGGCCGAGCAGTCGGAAGTCCGCGCCTGCGCTCTCGACACGCGAGGCTGCGGTCATCACGTGCTCGAAGGAGACGTCGGAGTACGAGAACACCACCTCGTCTACGTCGTACTCCTCGATTAGTTCCTCCAACCGCGCCTCGGGCTCGATGGGGATGCCGTCGGGGTAGCCATCGCCGGCCAGCGAAGCGGGGTATCGCTCGTTGGTCGTCTCCAGTTCCCCGAGGTTCTGCCCCGGTGCCTGCGTGAACGCGACGACCTCTACGTCCTCGCGGCCTCGAAAGACCGTGTTGAAGTCGTGGTAGTCCCGCCCTGCCGCACCCATGATGAGTACGCGCATCGTCGGAGGAGCGGTTCCCAAGCGCAAAAAGGTGGTTCCGCTACGACGGTGCTTCCCGAAGGACTTCGAGGTCACGCGTGGTTCTGGCGAACTCCGACAGCGGCCGGCGCTCGCCGCAGTCGGGGCAGTCGAAGGACTCGTCGGTGTCGGGCAACGCTGCGGGCGTCGCCTCCCAGTGCTTGGTACACTCCGGACACAGCAACTCGACGAACGCTTCCATGGCAAATGGGTAGGGTCGCTGGCCCGAAAAACGTGGTGGCGGCTCCGTACCGGGACGGTCACAAGTGGGCGCCGAGCGCCTCGACGAACGCCCGCTGGTCCGGCGACGACGAGAGGAACTCGATTTCGTCGAAGCCGGCGTCGTCGTGGCGGTCGATTGCCTCGACGACGTCTTCGATGTCGGTCGTAATCAACCCCCACTCGTCGAGTTCCGAGAGGGGTACCTCCCGGCCCTGTCGTTCGATTTCCCGCGGGTCCGCGACGCCCTCGTCGAAATCGACGGCCAGCGTGCCGCGCCAGAAGCCGGCGGCCTCCCGGCAGGCCTCGCGGTCGTCGCCGTAGGCGACCGTGAACTGCCGAATTCGGTCGATTTCGTCGGGGTCCCGCCCAGCCTCGGCCGCGCCGCGTTTCAACGCCGGCAGGAGTTCGGACTCGTACGTCTCGGGGTCGACCAGGGTGAGAAAGCCGTCGGCGTAGCGCCCGGCCACTTCGGCGGTGTTCGGACCGTTGCCGGCGATGTACAGTGGGATGCGCTCATCGGGCAGGGTGTACAGTCGCGCGGCATCGAGTGTCCAGTAGTGACCGTCGTAGTCGTGGAAGCCACCGTCCCACAGACGGTCGATTATCTCGCAGGCGTCGACGAGTCGCGCCTTGCGCTCGGGGTAGTCGGGCCACTCGTAGCCGAGCGGTTTCTCGTTCATTGCCTCACCCGTCGCCAGCGTCAACCGGATTCGGCCGGGATACATCGCACCGAGAGTGGCGAACGTCTGGGCGATTAGACCGGGATGATACCGGCCGATAGCTGGCGTAACGCCCGTACTGAAGGTCACCTCCTCGGTTCGTTCCAGCGCCGCCCCGAGCCACGGCCACGCCGCCCCGCAGTGGGCGTCGGTGTGCCCCCACGGGTGGAAGTGGTCGCTCGTCCACACGCTGTCGAAGCCGGCGGCTTCGGCGGCGCTGGCGTGGTCCAACAGCGTCGTCGGTGCGTGCTGTTCGTGGGCCGCGAACAGGCCGACTTGCATGGTCGACGTTCGTCGCCGTCCCGCAAAAGGATGGGGCCAACTTCCGAACCGCGAACGCTTAAGCCACGGCCGGCCGTCGGACGCCCACATGAGATACGTCCGATTCCGCGACTCCGAAGGGACGGTGCGCCGCGGCGAGTGGACCGACGACGAGGGCGCCGAAATCGACGCCTACCCCGTAGACGAGGGGCGTATCGACCTCGGCGAGGAGACGGTCGCCGCCGACGAGGTCGAGATACTGCCGCCGTGTGACCCCTCGAAAATCGTCTGTGTCGGCCTCAACTACGCCGACCACGCGGCCGAACAGGGTAAAGAGGTCCCCGACCGCCCGCTTCTGTTCCTCAAACCGCCGAACGCGGTCGCCAGCCACGGACAGACCGTCGAGTTGCTGCCCGACAAGCAGCGACTCGACTACGAAGCCGAGTTGGGCGTCGTCATCGGCGAGCGCTGTCGCAACGTCGACGCCGTCGACGCCGAGTCGGTCATCGCAGGGTACACCTGCGTGAACGACCTCTCGAACCGCGACGACCAGTCCGTCGAGACCAACTGGGTTCGAGGGAAGGCCTTCGACAACGCCGCACCAATCGGCCCGGTTGTGGCCTCCCCCGAGGAAGTCCCGGACGACGCTGCCGTCCAGTGTCGGGTCAACGGCGAACTCCGACAGGACTCCTCCCGGGAGCAGTTCATCTTCTCGGTGCCGGAACTCATCGAGGAGATTACCGCGTACCTGACGCTGGAGCCCGGCGACGTGATTTCGACGGGAACGCCCGAAGGCGTCGGCCCACTGGAGGACGGCGACACGGTCGAGGTGACCGTCGAGGGCGTCGGAACGCTGGAAAACGAGATTCGGATTCCCTAGAAGGGGAGGCCGTATCGGCCGGCAACACCCAGGAGCCCGGCGACGACGAGCAATCCGGCAGCGAAGACAGCCGACGCGAGGTAGAACGGGCGAGCAGAGCGGGCCGGTTCGCGGATTTTCCCTTCCTCGATGCCTCGCTGGGCGCGTGCGCTGCCGATTTCGACGGTGGCGGCCAGCGCCAGCCACAGCGTCAACATCGTGAGGACGAGATAGCCGCCGGCGGTTCCGGTCAGCGTCTCGACTGAGTACAGCGTTCCGGCGAGGTGACCGCCCGTGAGGAACGTTACGAGGACGCTGAGTCGCGTCACCCACTGGAGTTTCGAGACGACGCTGCCGAAGTTCTCGGGGGCGATGTCGCCGTCCATCGCGAGCGGGAGGACGGCGGCGACGACGAACAGGACCGACCCGGCCCACAGCGACGCGAAGGCCGTGTGGAGGGTGTACATAATCGTATCCAAGACCATACGCCAAGGCCGACCGCCGGCCACAAATAAACACCCGAACCGGCAGAGCCGTTTTGTGCCGCGCCGTCGTCGCCTCGGTATGGACCTCATCGAGGCGTTCGACCCCGAGGGCATCGTCGCCGTCGTCGGTGCCGGCGGCAAGAAGTCGACGCTGTATGCGCTTTCGGCCGCTCTCAACCGAGCCGTCGTCACCGCGACGGTTCGCATTCCGCCGTTCGAGGGCCACGTGAGTCGTCTCGTCGTCACCGACGACCCGGTCGGCGCCGTCGAGAACGCGGCCGAAGGCGACTGGCCGCTCGGTGTCGTCCCCGGACGCGACGGCGACCGGGAGCGGTATCTCGGCTACGAGACGGCGACGGTCGACGAACTGGCCGAGGCGACGGACGCGCCGATACTCGTCAAGGCAGACGGGGCGCGACGGCGGTGGTTCAAGGCGCCGGCCGACGACGAACCCCAGATACCGGCCACCGCCGATGTGGTCGTCCCGGTCGCAAGTGTCCGTGCGGTCGGCGAACCGCTGACTGACGAGCGTGTTCACCGCCCCGAGCGCGTCGCCGAACTGACTGGTCTCGATATCGGCGCGGAGATACGCCCCGACGACATCGTGACCGTCCTGACCCACGACGATGGCGGCCTGAAGGGTGTCCCTGCGGACGCCCGGGTCGTCCCACTTTTGAACATGGTCGACGACGAGTCGCTGGAGACGACCGCCCGAGAAATCGCTGCCGGCGTGCTCGAACACCCACGCATCGACAGCGTCGTTCTCGGCCGGATGGACCTCCGACGGGTCGTCGATGTGGTGACGGCCTGAATCAGTCGCCGTCTTGGAGTTCGAAGGTAGCCTCGACCGACGCCTCGATTTCGACAGGGTTGGGGTGGAACCCCGACTCGGAGGAACCGAGCGCGTCGTCGACGATACTCTCCATCCCACTGGGCATGTTATCCGTCGTCACTTCCAAAACTTCGCCGACAGTGAGGCCTTCAGCGGCCGCGATAGCTTCCGCCTTGCGGCGAGCGACTGTCATCGCGTCGTCGAGGGCCTCCTCGCCGAGACGCATCCGCGCTTCGTCGCCGACGTCGAAACTAATCCGTTCGATACCCGACCCATCGCCAGCATCGAGGACTGCACCCACGATATCGTCGGCCTGTTCTGGGACACAGTCGACGACCATCGAAAACTCCGCTCGGTACTCGGGGTCGTCGGTGTGTATCTCGAAGCCGTTGTCTCTGTCCTCGAGTTGGGCGTCGGTCCGACGGATGCAGTCCTCCGGAACGTCGGCCGCAGAGAGTGCAGTTCGGAGCGACGCTTCGGTATCGCGGGCCCGTTCGTGGGCGATTTCGGCGACATCGTCTCGACCCGCCACCCACAGCCGGACTTCCGCGATGTCCGGTTGTGCTGCTGTGCTCCCCGTCCCGCTCGTGGTGACCGTCCGTTCGGTCATATCCGTCCGTGACGCCGAATCGACATAGTTCCTCGCCCGAGACTAGAGGAATTCGACGGTGCCGTCGCCGTTGGTGAGGTGAACCTCGAAATCCATCGTGTCGGTCGACTGCTCGACGAGCGACCAGTACCGCTCGGCGATGGCGTCGGGGTCGAGATACGACTGGGTCTCGTCCTCGGGGACGCCACCCGGCGGCCGGATGACACCGTCGAGAACGACGTGGGCGACGTGGACGCCCTCGGAGCCGAGTTCCTGTGCCATCGACTGTGCGAGTCCGCGAGAGGCGAACTTCGCGGCGCTGAAGCCGACAGACCCCGTACGCCCTCGGACCGAGGTCGTCGCGCCCGTGAAGATGACCGTTCCGCCGTCGCCGTCCAGCATATCCGAGACGGCTTCCTGCGAGCAGCGGAACGCGGCCTCCGGGCCGACGGCCATCGCTCGCCGGAAATCATCCGTCGATTGCTCCAAGAGGCCGTCCCACGAGGCGGCCGAGGCGTGATTGACGAGCACGTCGACGTTGCCGAGGGCGTCCCGAATCTCCGCGAAGGCCGCCTCGATGTCGGACGGTTCGGCGAGGTCCGTTGACACGGCGAGGGCATCACCGGGAGTCTCCGCTCGCAGCCGGGTCGCGAGGTCATCGAGGTACGCCTCCGAGCGCGCCAACAATGCGACCGAACAGCCTTCCTCCGCGAACCGTTCGGCGATAGAGGTACCCAATCCGGGGCCAACTCCTGCGATAACTGCAGTTCGTGGCATATCCGACAGAGGGTCTCCGGTGACAAGAGCGTGGTCCTACTCGGGGAGTCGCTCGGTGGCCCACTGCAAGTCGGCGGGCGTGTCGACACTCTCGAAACTGTCGAGACTGCCGTGGGCGGTGAGGTCGCTGCGCTCGACGACGACGTAGTCCAGGGAGAACAGCGGTTCGATGATGCGGGTGTCCTCCTCTTCGAGGGCGGCTTCACAGGCTTCGGCCATCGGTTCGGGGCGATAGACCGAGTGCAGCGGCTCGAACCAGTCGCCGGGGCGAGGGACGGCGGCGTCGTGGCCCGCGGCGCGCTCGAAGAGATACTCGAAGAGGCCGGAATCGAGCAGCGGCATGTCGGCGGCGGCGACGGCCGCGTAGGGAGTTTCGGCCGCTCGCAACCCTGTGGCGATACCACCGACGGGTCCCCTATCGGGTTCCTCGTCGATGGCGAACGTCGGGTCCAGTCCAGACAGCGCCTCGGCGATTGCCGCCCGCTGGTCGGCCCGGCAGTTGACGACGAGGCGGTCGGTCACCTCGAGCAGGCGCTCTGCGGCGTGCCGAATCAACGGCTTTCCGGCGAGGTCGGCGACCGTCTTGTCGCGGGCCCCGAACCGCACTGAGCGACCGCCGGCGACGACGACGCCGGTACGCTCGTCAGTCATCGGTGGAGGCCGTCGCGCTCTCGCCGTCGCTCCCGAGCGGCGTCACGCGGACGCTCCCGACCTTGTACTCGGGGATGCCGCTCGTGGGGTCGTAGCGCTCGCCGGTGAGGACGTTCGCCGCGCCGTCGGCGAAGTGCATCGGGACGAAGACGACGCCGTCGCCGGGTCGGTCCGTTACCCACGCCCGGACCTCGATGTCACCGCGTTCGGACTCGACGCGGACTGTCTCGCCGTCGGTGACGCCGAGTCGACGCGCCGTCTCGGGGTTGATTTCGACGAAACTCTCGCCGACGTGGTCGGTCAGCGCGTCGACCCGGCGGGTGAGCGTCCCCGTATGGAAGTGATACAGGACGCGCCCGGTCGTCAGCGTCAGGGGGAACTCCTCGCTGGGGAGTTCGCCGGGTTCGCCCATGTCGGCGGGGACGAACCGGGCCATGCCGTCGTCGAAGTTGAAGCCGTCGGCGTAGAGGAATTTCGTGCCGGGGCTCTCGCTGTCGGTGCAGGGCCACTGGAGGCCGCCCTCGCGTTCGATGCGGTCGTGACTGATACCCCCGTAAATGGGTGCGACGCGGGCGATTTCGTCCATGATTTCGGCGGGGTCGTCGTAGTTCCAGTTCGCGCCCATCCGGTTGGCAAGCGACTGGACGATACGCCAGTCGGGGCGAGCCGCACCGGGCGGGTCGACAGCGGGGTTGACTTTCTGAACGCGGCGCTCGGTGTTGGTGAACGTCCCCGACTTCTCGGCGAAGGAGGCGGCCGGCAACACCACGTCGGCGTGGTCGGTGGTTTCCGTCTCGAAGATGTCGACGACGGCGAGGAACTCCAGTTTCTCCAGGGCGCTCTCGGCGTGGCTGATATCGGGTTCCGACAGCGCCGGGTTCTCGCCCATCACGAACAGGCCACGTACCTCCTCGTCGTGGATAGCTTCGAACACCTCGGTCACTTTCAGGCCGACCTCCTCGGGCGGTCGGACGCCCCACTCGGCCTCGTAACGGTCGACCGTCTCGGGGTCGGTCACGTCGCCGTATCCGGGGAGTTTGTTCGGAAGCGTCCCCATGTCGCCGCCACCGCCCTGGACGTTGTTGTGGCCGCGGAACGGCGAGAGGCCGGCGTTCGGCTTGCCGACGTTGCCGGTCAACAGCGCGAGGTTCGCCATCGCGAGCACGTTGTTCGTCCCGTGGCTGTGCTGGGTGAGCCCCATCGCCCATCCGAAGACGACGGATTCGGCCTCGGCGATGGTTTCTGCTGCCTGTTTCAATTCTTCGGGAGCGATTCCCGCCAACCGCTGGACCTCCTCGGGCGTGAAGGGGTCGACCTTCTCCCGAAGCGCCTCGAAGTCGTGGACGTTCGCCGCGACGAACTCGGCATCGTAGAGGTCCTCCTCGATGATGTAGCGTGCCATCCCGTTGAGCCACGCCACGTCGTAACCGGGGTTCGAGCGGAGGTACTGGTCGGCGTGTTCGGCGATGTCGACCTTCCGGGGGTCGACGACGACGAGGTCGGCGCCGTCGCGGACGTTGCGCTTGATTTTCGTCGCCAGTACGGGGTGGGATTCGGTGGTGTTCGTCCCGGACAGCAGGTAGGCGTCGGCGTTGGCCACGTCCTCGATGCTGTTGGACATCGCGCCGTAGCCGACCGTCTGTAGCAGTGCAGCGACCGTCGAGGAGTGACACAGCCGAGCGCAGTTGTCGACGTTCGGCGTCTCCAGGACCGTCCGTGCGAACTTCTGGAGGAGGTAGTCGTCCTCGTTGGTACACTTCGATGAGGCGAAGGCGGCGACCGAGTCGGGGCCCCCCGTCTCGCGGATGTCACCCAGTTCCGACGCCACACGGCCGAGGGCCTCCTCCCACGACGCCTCGCGCAGTTCGCCGTCTTCCCGAATCATCGGCGTCGTCAGCCTGTCCTCGCGTTCGACGAACCCGTAGCCGAACTTCCCCTTCACGCACGTCGAGAAGTCGTTTGCGGGGGCGGCCTCGGGGTCCGTCGCTCGGACGCCGAGTATCGAGTCGTCTTTCGAGTACACGTCGAACCGACAGCCGACGGCACAGTAGCCACAGGTCGTCTCCGTCTCGTCGACGCGTTTCAGTCGGGCGTCGCCGACGCGCTTTGCGATTCCGAAGAGGAGGCCCTCCGAGAGGACCGTCGCCGCCATGTCCTCGGCGAGGTGTTCGCCGAACTTCATCGCGCGAGCGCGGAGGTCCCTCGCGCTGTCGGTCGCCTGCCGCTTGGCTCGCTGCATGAAGCCGTCGACACCGGGTTCGGCTTCGGTCCCGCTGCTGTCACCGTCGTCCCGCTCCAGCACCTCGCCAACGGAATTCCGCTGGGAGAAGCCGGGGAACGGCAGCGTCGTCGCGTCGACCAGTCCTTCCTCGACGAGGCTGCCGGTCGGACACACCGTCGCGCAGTGGCCACAGGAGACGCACGTCGACTCCGCCATCGTCTCCGCACCGGTCTGGAAGCCGATTCGGGTGTCTTCGCCAGTGCCCTCGACGCGGAGGACGCCCTCGACCTGTACGTCGTTGCAGGCCTCGACGCACCGATTACAGAGGATGCACTTGTTGCGGTCGATGTTGATAGGCGAGGAGGCGTCCAGCGGTTCGTACTCGTCGCGGTCGTCGAAGACGCCGTAGCGGGGGTGGGAGACGCCCGCCTCGATGGAGGCGTCCTGCAGTTCACAGCGGCCATTCTTCCCGCAGGTCGTACACCGGAGGTTGTGGTTCGACAGCACCAAATCGAGGTTGACGCTCCGGGCTTCCTCGGCGTCCGGAGCCGTGGTCTCGACCGAGAGGCCGTCCTCTGCGGGCGTTGAGCAGGCAGCGACGAGGTCGCCGTCGGACTCGACGACGCAGGTGCGACACGTCGACCGCGGACCGATTTCCTCGCTGGCGTCGGTGTCGCGGTCATAGTGACACAGCGCCGGTACCTCGCGGCCGGCCGCTTCGACGGCGTCCAGAAGCGTCGATTCGGGCGGGACGACGACTGTCTCGCCGTCGACGGTGAGTGTCGCGGCGGCGTCGGCCCCCGAACCCTGCCTCGGCGGGTCGTTTGCAGTTCCGGTCCGGAAGTCCTCGGTCAGCGGCGTCGATGGCCGAGGGTCCTCGATGTCCGGTATTCCGGGCGTCGGTACGGGTTCGTCGGCGCTCATTGCAGCCCCCCGCAGGCGCCGGCCGGACACCTGCCGTCGGCATGAGCGCGGAACTCGCCCTCGAAGTCCTCCAGTGCGGTCCGGACGGGTCGAGCGGCGGTTTCGCCGAACGCACAGAGGCTCGTCGTCGCCATGACGCGACTCAACTCCCGAATCTTCGCGGCGTCGAACTCACCGTCGTACACCGCCCGAAGCGCCTCGTGGAGTTGTTTCGACCCTTCTCGACACGGAACACAGCGGCCGCAGTTCTCCTCGCGGGCGAAGGCGGCGCGCTCGCCGACGCTGGCGACGATACAGCGGTCGGGGCCGAGAACTTCGACGACGCCCTCGGTACCAAGCCCGGCTGCACTCAGCGCGGGCGCGGCCACGGGAACATCCAGCGAACGAGTCACGCCGCCGAACCGACCGCCAACGGCGAAGCGGGCGTCGTCGGGAGCGTCGACCGCCGAAAGCGCCCTCGACAGCGGCACGTCGGTCGGCAACTCGACGGTCGCCGGGACGGCCACGTCGCCCCCGACGGAGACGAGACGCGTTCCGGGGTCGGACGTTTCGGCGTCGAAGGCTTCGGGATTCCGCCACAACTCGGCGGTCTGCAACAGCGTTCGCGGCGTGTGGACGGCGGTCGGCCGTCCGTACAGCCCCCACTCCTCGGGACCGGGCGGGCGGCGTCGCGCCTCGATTCGGTCGTTGCCCTCCAGTCGCTCCAGCGCCATCGTCGGTTCGCCGAGTCGGAAGTCGTCTTCAGCGGCGACGACGTGCCACTCGCCGGCGGCTTCGAGTCGCTCGACGACGAGGGGGCGTCGGGCCC
>NZ_WPCC01000060.1 GCF_009741925.1 Natronomonas sp. CBA1123 | reverse complement strand
CGCTCGCCGCCACCGCGAAGCCGACGAGGCCACCCACGATAGCCGCCGCGATGAACCCGACCACGGCCGCGATGGAGACGAGGATGCCGCCGACCGTCGCGAGCAGCGCGACGCCGACCGCGTACGCGAGGAACTGCTTTGGTGCGTCCGAAAGCGTCGCCCAGAAGCGCCGCCATCCGCCGAAGACGCCGCAGTCGGCGAGAACCATCGTCGGAACGACGAACGCCGTCGTGAACGCGGCGACGATGCCGGTCGGAACCCCGACGAGGGCGAGGACGATTCCGTACTCGCTCAGCGCGAAGAGGTAGTCCGTCAGGGTCGGGTCCGCCCCCGTCGCGGTCGCGATTAACGCCCCGAGGACGGCGAACCCCACGAGCGAGAGGACGACCCTGAACGCCGCGAGTCCGAGCGCCTGCTTCCAGTGGGTGGCCATCCCCGCTATCGTCGCTCGCTCGCCGTCTCGGAGCCACCGGAGGAAGGGGAACTCCAGGAGCGCGCCGAGAACGACGAAGCCGAGCCAGACGACCCCGAGGATGGCAACCACGAGCGGCACCCACTCGGGGAGCGTCGCCGGGAGCGCCTCCTCGATTGCGCCGCGCTGTTCGGGCGCCACACCGCCGCCACCGGTTCCGCCGGTCGGGATGCTGATGCCCGGAGTGGCGACGAGTGCGGCGACGACGGTCACCCAGACCCACTCGAATAGGCCGCGTGGCCGGAACCGTCGCGTGGCGGTCAGTGCGTCGTCTATCGCGTCGAGGGCGTGGAGGGCCATGGCGGCTTCTCCACGCGACTGGAGATAAATATCCGGGTGCGCTGTCCTCTGATGGCGCACGTCTCGACGTTTGGACGGATTTGTCAGAACCCTTCTTAGGAATGGTATGACAGTGTGCGACAGACAATGAGACGCAACATCGACGAACTCGGCGCGAAGACGAGGCGGTCGGTGCTGAAGGCCATCGGCGCGACGCTCGGCGTCGGCGCGATGGGACAGGCGGCGGGCCACCGCTGGAGCGGGTCGAACAGCACCACCGAGGGACCATTCGCCGACACGACCGACGACGGGATTCCGGAGAACGTCGGACTCTCGAAGAACAGCGAGGTGTTCGGCTATCACAGCCTCGGCGACGAGGGGTCGTCCGGAACGGGCGGTCGCGCCCGGGCGCCGCACTTCGGCGGCATCACCGAAATCGACGTTCACGGCGACTACGCCTACGTGAGCATGTTCTCCGCGCGCGGTTCGAGCAGCGGCCGCGGCCTCGCCATCGTCAACATCGCACAGTTCAATCGAGCGAAGACCACCGAAGAACTCGACCAGGCCGAACTCGTCGTCGAGTCGTTCTTCCGCAACCAGAACCCGGCGACGGCGATGATGGACGTGAAGACCGACGACACCGGCGATTACGTCTTCGTCGGTACCCAACCCATCACCGCGCTGTTCGGCGAACTGGGGCAAAACCAGGAGCTGAACGACCGAGATTCTTCCTCGGGCGGCCCCAACACCGGTAGCCTGCTCGCCATCGACGTCTCCGACAAGCGCCGTCCCGAAATCGTCGACGTGGCGGAGGGGTTCTCGACGGGCATCCACAACTGCTATCATCACCGCATCGACGGACAGGACTACGTCTTCGCCTGCAAGGACATCAACGAGGGCGAAGCCGGCCTGTACGTGTTCCGGTTCGACCGGCAGGAACTCGGCTTGACGCTCGTCAACCGCTGGACGCCGTCGGGCGACGACGCCCAGGGCGATACCGGGCTCGGCGGGCTCAACTTCTACTGTCACGACGTCCACGTCCAGAACGACCCGAAGAACGGCACGCCGACCATCTACCTCTCCTATTGGGACGGCGGTACCGTCATCCTCGACGGGTCGGACCCGATGGACCTCGAACAGATAGGCATCTTCCCGATGCTGCAGGGCCACTACGCGGTGCCGGCTCCCGATACGGTCACCGTCGGCGGCGAGGAGCGGCGCGTCGCCTTCGCCAGCCACGAGGAACCGAGCGTCGACTTCGAAAACCCACGCGAGGGCAAGCCAAACGGAGGCAGCACGGGCACCATCTACCTCGTCGACACCGACGACATCTACGACACCGACGGCGTCGTCGAGTGTGGCGAACTCGCCAACTACACGTGGCAAGACAAGGTGAAATTCGAGGGCTTCGAGCTGAGTCCGCACAACTCCGACCCCGCCTTCCACGACGGGGAGTTGTGGCTCCACGTCGGCCACTACCACGGCGGAACGCGCTTCCTGAAAGTGACCCCGAGCTCCGACCGCGGAACGACCATCAGCGATGACCCCGAACTCGGCAACGGCGTCTACGTCGGGACCAACGGCCGGGGTAACACCGCGGGCGTCACCGCACCCGCCAGCGCCGGGTCGTGGCAGGTCGTCGACGGCGTTCCGACCGACCGCGCTAACGACGCAACCAACTGGGACCTCTCGGAGCCGAACGGCGCGGACTTCGCCCGTCCCGTCGAGGACGTCCCCGAGGAATCGAAGATGACGGGCCTCTCCAGCGCCCAACCGAACGTCTGGGGCGCCATCAACCACCGCGGCATCACGTACTCGGCGGACATCAATCAGGGCGTCTTCGCCATCAAACACGACGACATCGACTCACGGGGCGCCATCCCGTTCGTCGACGTCGAACGCGACGGCGACCGAACGCTGTACACCGCCGACCAAGCGGGTCGGGTCCGACTGACCGTCGCCGACGCCGACGAGGACGTCTACCTCCGTGACCGCATCCCGAGCGACTGGGAGGTCGTCGCTGGCGACGACCACGAAACCTACGCCCTCGGCGGGCAGGTGGCCGTCGAGTTCGATGCGACGACCGCACCCGGCGAGACGGTGACGTACTTCGCGGAGTCGCCCGACGACGGCGCCGGCGACACGGGAACGCAAATCTTCGGCCCCGTCGAGTTCAGCGACGACGGCGGGGAGACGTGGCAGGCGCTCTCCGGGACGATGAGTTCACCTGTGTTGGCGGGCATCGACCAGAACGACCCGACCGCAGCAGTCAGCGGGTTGACGGCCGGCACCGCGGCCGGCCTCACCGGGTTCACCTACGCCCAACGCGAACGGCTCCGGGAGCGAGCAGCGGAGTTCTTCGAGAGCGAGGAGTAATCGCGGTCGTCTGAACCAGAACCCACATCTCGGATGTATCCGAATTTCGACCGATGAACCGACGGACGTTCCTGTCGACAAGCGCCGCGCTCGCCGGGTCGTTGGCGGGCTGTACCGGCGGCGAATCGGCGCCGGAGTCGACGCCTCGGCAGACACCGTCGCCGCGGCCGACTGGGACGCCGCCGTATTACGAGGGTGTCGACCTCCCCGACGGCGTGTACGTCCAGCCGTTCGAGAACGCGATGTCGATGCAGGGACAGGCCGAAGCGGGACCCTATCGTGTTGCGGTGATGTACGCCGCCCCACATCGCTTCTGGCTCGTCGAAGGCGACCGTGCCAGCGAACGGCCCATCCGACCGGCCGACGACCTCCATCTCATGGCCGTCGTCTGGGACGCCGAAACCGGCGAGGTGGTCCCCGAGACGGGGGCTATCGGTCGAGATAGCCCGAGACGGCGAGACGGTCAGCGAGGAGGTCATCTACCCGATGCTCTCCCAGAGCATGGGGTTTCACTACGGCGGGAACTTCATTCTCGACGGCGACGGAACCTACGAGGTCGAGGTAACCGTTGGCGGTCTCCCGATTCGGGCGACCGGCGATTTCGAGGGTCGCTTCGACGCCCCACAATCAGCCACAATCGACCTCTCGTTTACCGAATCCGAACGGGAAGCCGTCGCCGTCGAGCGACTCGAAGACTACGGCGAACGGGGCGCGGCGTCCCCCTCCCGGATGGATAGTCTTCCCTCACCGTTGACCGTCCAGCGCGTGCCCGGCGTCCGTCTCGGCACTGCCTCGACGCACGACGCCGAGGTCGTTCCGACGGTTCTCGACGGGGACGCGGCGCCCGTCGGAGACCAGTACCTCGCCGTGTACCTCCGGACGCCGTACAACCGGATGGCGATTCCCGGGGCCGCGTGGTCGGGGACAGTCCGACGAGGCGGCGAGGACACGACGGTTGACCTCCGGCGCACGTTCGACTCCGAGGTCGGGTATCACTACGGCGCCGAACTGTCGACGGCGTTACGGGCGGGCGACGAGGTCGTCCTCTCGCCGGTGACGCCGCCGCAGATCGCCCGCCACGAGGGGTACGAGCGGGCGTTTCTCGACCTCGAAGCGGTGTCCTTCGTCGTCTGAGTCGCCCGCTTCACGACTCGACATCGTCCACGCGCATGCGCGGGTAGTCGCCGTCCATCGCCATCGAGGCGTGGACGCGACAGTCCTCGTAGTCGATGTCCATCTCGACTTCCATGAACCGGCCGGTCAGTTCCGTGTAGTCGGCCGATTGCCCGTCGAGTTCGGCGGCCAGCGCGTCGTCGAGGATATCGACGGTGACCGACGCACAGAACGGCTGGTTCTCGATTGCCTCCTCGATTGCGGTTTCGAGGCTCGCGCTGCTGGTCGGCGAGACGGGCGTGCCCGCAAACTGGTGATACAGCGTGCCGAACTTGATGCCGGCCTCGAAGCAGGCCTCCTGTGGCGTCGTCGGATCCATGTTTTGGGGTCGTCGGGCGGCGAAAAGAGCGTTTCCCGTCTCGGAACCCATTTAGGTCGGCACCGCTTCGAACGGGTATGGAGTACGAAGCCAGCCTCGACCGAGCGCTGGACGCCGTCCCCGACATTCAGTCGGGTGGCGACCGGCTCTCGGTCCCCGACCCCCAGGCGCAAGCCGACGGCGCCTTCACCCGGTTCAACAACCTCGATGCGGTCGCCGACGCGCTGGCCCGCGAGACGGACCACCTCCACCGGTTCGTCCAGCGCGCCCTCGCGACCTCCGGGAAACTGGAGGAAGGCGTCGGCCGCTACAACGGCAACTTCGACGAGCGGGACTTCGAGGCCGCCGTCGAGGACTACACCGAGGAGTACGTCCGCTGTAGTGAGTGTGGCCTGCCGGACACCCGACTCGTCCAGGAAGACCGGACGATGATGCTTCGCTGTGACGCCTGCGGTGCGTTCCGACCGGTGAAGAAGGGCGGCGGCTCTTCGAACACCCGACAGCAGCGCGACGAAGTCAAGCCCGGCGAGACGTACACGGTCGAAGTGACCGACACTGGCCGGAAGGGCGACGGCGTCGCCCACCGCGGCGATTACACGATCTTCGTCCCCGGCGCCAGCGAGGGCGACGTGGTCGAGGTGTACATCGAGAACACGAGCGGCAATCTCGCCTTCTCCCGAATCGCCTGACAGGTCGACTTTTCTCCTCGCGCCGGCGCCCGAATCAATCGTTCGTCAAAAAACGTTAACGAATATTAGTCGAAAAGCCACAACTGTTAGGCGCGAATATTGCCAAATCGGCCGATGGCGGCCGCAATACGTGGCAAACACGCCGGATTTATATCTTGTGAGGGACCACCTACGGACGTTATGGGACAGACGATTGCAGAAAAAATCCTCGACGACCACCTCGTCGAGGGCGAACTCGAGACCGGTGAGGAAATCGGAATCGAGATCGACCAGGTTCTGACACAGGACACGACGGGTACGTTCGTGTGGCTGCAGTTCGAGGCGCTCGGGATGGACGAAGTCCAGACGGAACTCGCCGCGCAGTACTGCGACCACCAGACGTATCAGTTCGACTTCAAGAACACGGACGACCACCGCTTCCTTCGCTCGGCGGCCGGCAAGTACGGCGCGTACTTCAGCCGCCCCGGCAACGGCATTTGTCACAACGTCCACAAGGAGAACTTCGCCGCGCCCGGCAAGACGCTCCTCGGTTCGGACAGCCACACGCCGACGCCCGGCGGGCTCGGCCAGCTCGCCATCGGTGCCGGCGGTATCGACATCTCCGTCGCCATGGGTGGCGGCGCCTACTACATCGAGATGCCCGAAGTCGTCAACGTTCGCCTCGAGGGCGAACTCCCCGAGTGGGCGACCGCAAAGGACATCGCGCTGCACCTGCTCGGCGAGCTGTCCGTGAAGGGCGGCGTCGGCAAAATCTTCGAGTACACCGGCCCCGGCGTCGAGAACCTCACCGTCCCCGAGCGGACGACGATTACGAACCTCGGGACGGAACTCGGCGCGACCACCTCCATCTTCCCGACCGACGAGAAGACCAAGGAGTGGCTCTCGCTGTTCGGCCGCGAAGACGAGTACGTCGACCTCGAGCCCGACGACGACGCCGAGTACGCCGACCAGATTACGGTCGACCTCTCGGAGCTCGAACCGCTCATCGCGTGTCCGAGCATGCCCGACAAGGTCGTGCCCGTCCGCGAGGTCGCCGGCACGGACGTCGACCAGGTCATCATCGGCTCCTGTACGAACGGTGCCTACGAGGACATCCTCCCCGGCGCGAAGATGCTCGAAGGCCGCACCACGGACAAGAAGACCGAGATGATTGTCGCGCCCGGTTCGAAGCAGGCCTCCGAGATGCTCGCCCGTGAGGGCTGGACCGCGGAGATGATGGCGGCCGGCGTCAACTTCTCCGAGGCGACGTGTGGTGCCTGTATCGGCATCGGCCACGTTCCCGCCTCCGACTCCGTCTCGCTGCGGACGTTCAACCGCAACTTCGAGGGTCGCTCCGGCATCGAGAACGACAACGTCTACCTCTGTTCGCCGGAGGTCGCCACCGCGGCCGCCATCGCCGGCGAAATCGTCGACCCGCGTGACCTCGCCGACGAACTCGGCGACCTCGAGGACCCCGGCTTCGAGATGGGCGACAAGTACGGCCCCGGCATGGCCCAGGACGACCCCGACCTCATCGCGCCCGACGAGGCCGTCGACGACGAGCTCATCAAGGGCCCCAACATCGGCGACGTGCCGCTGAAGGACGAACTCGACGCCGAACTGTCGGGTCCGGCCCTGCTGAAGATGGAGGACAACATCACGACCGACCACATCATCCCTGCGACGCAGGACATCCTGATGTACCGGTCGAACATTCCGAAGCTCTCGGAGTTCACGCTGTCGCGCGTCGACGACACCTTCGCACAGCGCGCACTCGACAGCGACGGCGGCTTCCTCGTCGCCGGCGAGAACTACGGACAGGGCTCCTCGCGTGAGCACGCGGCGCTGTGTCCGATGTACCTCGGTATCGAGGGCGTCCTCGCACAGAGCTTCGCCCGCATCCACAAGGCGAACCTGTTCAACTTCGGTCTCATCCCGCTGGAAATCGACGAGGCCGACTACGAGAACATCGAGCAGGGCGACGACATCGAAATCGTCGACGACGTCGCGGAAGGCGTCCGCTCCGGTCAGGAAGAGTTCACGGTCCGCGTCAACGACGACTGGGAACTCACCGCGACGCTGGACGCCTCCGAGCGCGAGCGCGAAATCCTCGCTAACGGTGGCAAGCTCCCCCCACGTCAAGAAACAGCACGACGAGAGCTCCGGCGCCGCGCCCGCGGACGACTGAAGCCTCGTTTCACAACACTCGTTCATTTTTTTCGACGCTACACGGCCAGCCGCGGCTTCGAGCCGCTGGATCGCCTACAGCGACCGATATAAACCGAACTGGACAGTGCAGCGGCTATCTATCGTGTAAAAAGCGGGGGTGGGGGGGGGGGGTGGGGGATGCACCCAAACGGGTGCAACTGACTGTAACTCCCGTGGGTAAATGAATCTTCTGGCCAGCCCTTAGATTCCAAGCACTGTATTTATATATGGTGTCGCGGCCGGTAGGCATATGCCGCCGTCCACGTAAGTGAAAACGTGACTACGACGGCGCCGCGCGCCGACGTGGGGGTTCGGCAGGCCACTCGTGGGGACCTCCTGTCGGTGTTCCGCATTGAGAAGCGGTCGTTCCCGCAGGCGTGGCCCTACGCGGCGTTCGAGCGATTTCTGGACGAACCCGGGTTTCTGGTCGCGGAGGCGGATGAGGGAACCGACGACGTGGAGGCGGGCGAAATCGTCGGCTACGTCGTCGCCGACAGCATTCCGAACCACGGCGTCTCCATCGGCCACGTCAAGGACCTCGCGGTCGACCCCGAACGCCGCGGTGAGGGCATCGGTGGACTGCTGCTCTCGCGTGCGCTCGCGACGCTTGCGACGCAGAGCGTCGGCCGCGTGAAACTGGAGGTCCGGGAGAGCAACGACGCGGCGCTGTCGCTGTATCGGGAGTTCGGCTTCGAAACCCACCACGCCGTGCCGGGGTATTACGACGACGGCGAGGACGCGTACGTGATGGTGCGAGAGCTGTAAACTGTCATCCCACCGAGTCGTAGATTCGTCGTACTGTGACGTCGACCGTAGGCGCAGGCGTTTTGCCGCTGGAACGCCGATTCGGGGTATGGGATACGCCTGCCCCGTCTGTTCGGACCCACAAGCCGACGCGGGCCACCTCGCGAACCACCTCGCCTTCACCGCCATCCTCGGCGACGCCGACCACGAGACGTGGCTCGGCGAGCACGTCCCGGAGTGGGACGGGATGGGGGAATCGGAACTCGCCGCGGTCGTCACCGACTACGTCGAGGAGACGGAGTTCCCGCAGGTGTTCGAGGACACCGTCGGCTCACCCGAAGACCCCGACGACCCACTCGAAGAACGGTCCGGGGCGCTGTTCGAGGAATCGGGCCACGGTCACGACCACGGCGACCACGACCACGGACACGGCGCCCCCACCGCCAGCACCTCGGAGCCGGCCCACGCCGAGACCGAGGCCATTCTCGAAGAGGCGCGGGAGATGACCCGCGAGATGCTCAAGGACGGCGATGCCGGCGACGACGAAGCCGAAAACGAGTAACGGCAGCGGCTCTTTTCTGTCGGTATGGACACCGAAGGGACGTTCGCCCCGGAGTCGTGGGCCGACGCCCGAAACCGCTATGAGAGCCTTGGGCCGACGGCACAGACCGTCGTCCGCGAGGTAACCAAAGCGATGGCGTTCGACCGCGAGGAGTACGAATCTCGCGTGACGAGTGAGGTCGTCGAGACGGCCCGGCAGGCGACGTTCGCGGAGACGCTGTCGGTCACCGTCGGTTCCGTCGAGGAGTTCGAGACGTGGCGGGAGACCTTCGACGGCGACGTACACGTTGTCGGCAGCGACAACGTCGACCGCGTGGCATGGCACGCCGGCCCCGAGGGCGCCGCGGTCGCGGCGACGTTCCAGAACGAACCCGAGGCGGCGGTGGCGACGCTCCGACGGGTGGCGTTCAACCGCATCTACCGGGAGGAACTATGCGAACCGTAACGCGCAACCTCGTCATCTTCTTGTTGGTGCTTTTGGTCGCCCTCCTCGCGCTGGGCGCGCTTCCCAGTTACATCCAGACCGGCGACCCCTACTACGTCGAGGCGACGGCTGTCGAGGAACCGGGGCCGACAGTCGACGCGACCAACCTCACCGAACGGCGGTTCCCCTACAGCATCGCCGCCTTGGAGGCCGCCGAAACTGGGGAGACGCCGGCCCGGTCGGAGGCCTACTACACTGGCCCCATCGGCTTCAAGGAGGCGTTCACCCACACGCCGTTCGACGAGTTCGGCGAGTTCCGGACCAGAAACGCTAGCGCGGTCGAACGCGGCGCCGAGCCGCCGGTCGGCGATACGGCCTACGTCGAACGCGGCGGCCAGCGGTACCGTCTCGAAATCGTCCGGGTGGAGGCCGAGTAGATGGAGGACCCGAGTCCCTCAGAGCACGACTGGCACGTCGTCGAGTCCGTCACCGAGTACGAGACTGGGTGGTACACCGGCGGCTACGACCTCGTCGAGTTACCGGACGGCCGCGAGAAGCGCTACTACTGGGCGGAGTTGCCGCCGGCGGTCGTCATCGTCGCGGTCGTCGACGACCCCGCGTCGCTGGGGCTTCCGGGCGAGGGCCGGTCGGTCGCGATGGTCGAGCAGTTCCGGCCGACGATTCGGGAGTTGTGTTACGAACTCCCGGCGGGCATCGTCGAGGACGGCGAAACCTACGCCGAGGCGGGCGCCCGGGAACTCGAAGAGGAGGTCGGTCTCGTCGCGGAGTCGGTCGAACTCATCGAGGACTTCTGGTGTTCGACGGGCGTGTTGCGTCACGAACGCGGCATCGCGTGGGCCGAGGGGTTCTCGGTCGGCGCCCGGGAACTCGACGGCAACGAGTTCCTCGACGTGAAGACGGTGCCCGTCGAATCCGCACTCGACCTCGCGCGGTCGGGGCCGGCAAACGACGCCACCATCGAGGGGCTGTTGTTGGCTGAGGCCGACGGCCTGTTGTAGCCGTCCAGTCCTGCCGTTTAATACGCTCGTCGCCTACCCACCGGTATGGACGGCGAGATTTCTGCGGCAGAACTGCAGGCGCTACTCGACGACGGCGAGGACGTTCGCATCGTCGACATCCGGTCGCCTCCCGCCTTCGCTCGCGGACATATTCCGGGCAGCGAAAACGTTCCGTTTCAGCAACTGACGACTCGAATCGAGGAGTTCGCCGACGCCGACCGCGTCGTGACCGTGTGTCCCCACGGGCAGGCGAGCCAGCAGGCCGCCCGACTCATCGGATCCTTCGAGGGGTTCTCGGGACGGGTCGACTCGCTCGCGCCCGGAATCGAGGGCTGGGAGTACGAACTGGCGTCTGGCGAGGAGACGGAGTCGGGAATCACGGCCGGCGAGGACGGCCCGGACGCGCCGTTCTGAAGGACGCGCCGTAGCTACCGCTGGTGAAGTGGGCGCTCGAAAAACGGACTCGACGTGCGGTTCAGAGGGCGTTACGCAACGTTGAACCCCTTCTCCTGAAGGAAATCCTCGATGCGCCCGAGGTGATTACCCTGTAGTTCGATGACGCCGTCCTCGACGGTGCCGCCGCAGGCGAATTTCGATTTCAGGTCGCTCGACAGCGAGTCGAGATCGACGTCTCGGGGGTCGAACCCCTCGATGACCGTTACCTCCTTACCGTATCGGCGCTCGTCGATGCGGATGTTGATCTCCTGGGACTCCTTGGCGACGTCTTCGCAGACGCAGAGTTCCTCGGGGAGACCGCACGTCGAGCAGACTTCCGACATTACAATCCGGGTGTACACGACGGCCGTATTAAACACTATCGGGACCGTGTATTCCGCTTTTCCACCAGATGGGGGAGTCGAGAGCGCTCTTCGAGTAGGTCGGCGAGGTCGGCTCTGGCCGTCGCAGCGTCGGAAGCATCGACGCCGTGGCCGTAGCGGGCCTGCTCGTACAGTCGGCCGACGCGCTCGATTCGGTCGTCGCCGGCGAGGAACTGCCGGGGAGTCTCACCGGGGGCTTTCTGCCGGCCGTCGCGCTCTTCGAGGTGGACGACGCGGTGATAGACGCCGGCGACGACGGCCTCGGGGTCGTCGACCGGGAGGCGCCTGAGCCACAGTTCCCGGTAGAGTCGTCGGCCGGTGCCGGTGCGTCTGAGGCCGGCGACGACGCCGGCGAAGACGAGCAACCCGAAGCCGGCCTGTTCGGGCGTCGGAACCGGTATCGTCGGCAGCGAGAACCCGCCGTCGCCGTCGGTTCCCGGCGGACCGTCGGTGGGTGTCGTCTCGGTACCGTTCGGTTCGGTGTCCGTCCCGTTCGGCCCCTCGGGTGTCGTCGGGTCGGGCGTCCCTTGGTCGAAATCGGAGTCGAGCGAGTCGTCGGTGTCGATGTCGCTGTCGTTGTCCGAGCGGGCGTCGGCGAGGATTTCGCGCTCCTCGGCGATGCGGGGGTCCGAGGGCGTGGGGTCGAACTTCACCCAGCCGTGTTCGGGGAAGTACACCTCGACCCAGGCGTGGGAGTTGTACCCTCTGACGACCCACTCGCCGTCGTCGACCTGTTGGCCGGGGGTGTAGCCGACGACGAACCGCGCCGGGATGTCCTGGGTGCGAAGCATCGTCACCATCGTCGTCGCGAAGTACGTACAGTAGCCCGCGTCCATCTCGAAGAGGAACTCGTCGGCGACGTTGCCGCGGGGTCGTTCGACGTCCAGCGAGTAGTCGTAGTTGTTCTGGAGCCACTGTTCGAGGACGCGAGCGGTGTCGTAGGGGTTCTCGGCGTTGGCAGTGAGTCGGTCGGTCCGCTCGGTCACGCGGGCGGGCGTACTGGACGGCAACTGCGTGTACCGCTCGGTGACGGTGTCGGGGGTAGTCGGTGCCGGCACTCCGGAGCTCCGCCGGCGGGGCGACGGGCACCTCGCTCGTGGCGGTGTAGGACTCGCCGGCCTGCAGCGGACTGGCGGGCTGGAACGCGCCGCTGTCGGTCACTTGGACGGGAACTGGAACGTCGTCGATGTCGACTGGCGTGTTCGCCGCCGGAAGCGTCGCGATGTCGGTTTCGGCGGTGTAACGCTGTTCGAGCGTCCGGCTCTCGCCGGGCGGCGGCGGTAGCGACCCGCCGTAGTTGCGCATTTCGCCGCTCTGGACCCAGCCACCGCCGGTGTAGCGGTCGTAGGTGCCGACCCGCCAGTACGCCTCGGCGTCGGCTTCGACGGTGTAGCGCACTTCCGGGGAGAGTTCGACGGGCCCGGTGACGGCGAGGCTGTCACCGGCGTGGACGAGACTCGACTCCATCGTCGATGTCTGCGTGCCGACACCCTCCGTGGAGATGAACGACCCGGCGGCGCCGGGGACGACCCCGACGAACAGCGTCAACACGACCATCGTCGCGAGCAAGACGACGACGCCGTCGGCGTTTCTGAGCGACTCGCCACGGCGGTCGCAGTCGCCGAAGGCCAACGCGAGGGTGACGCCGACGACGCCGACGAGCGTGGTCGGCGTCGTCGCGTCGCCGGTCAACACGACCACACCGAGGGCGCCGCCGGCGACGGCGCTGGCGGCGACGTAGTTGCGACGCAACGCGAGGTAGGTGGCCAGGAAAACCGGCCCCGGGGCGGCCGAAAGCGCCCACACGTCGGCGTTGACGATGCGGAGCACCGAGAGGCCGCCCAACAGCGCGAACACGTCGCTCACCATCGGCCCGACCAACACGAGGAAGCCGAATCCGCCGGGGAGCGACTGGATGTAGAGGTAGGTGCCAATGACGACGGCCGCCGCGCCGATGCCGAAGGCGGTTCGCGGGCGGATGAGCCACGCCAGCACGGCGCCGGCCAGTGCGGCCCCACCGACGACGTAGTACAGGAGCGTCGCGTCACCGGTGATGACGAGTATCCGATAGAGGACGTAACAGAACGCGCCGAGGGTGGTCGCGACGCCGCCGAGCGCGAGAAGTCGGGCCGGGGCGACCGGGGCCTCGACGGCGCCGAGTGCGTCGCGAACCGACCGGTCGGTCGTGCTCACGCCAGCACCTCCCGACTCCGGTGGGCTCCCGACAGTCCCTCGAAGTCGACTTCCCGGTCGGCGAGTGTCACGGTCGCACTGCCACCCCGCCCGAGGACGTACACGTCGGCGCTCCGCCGGCGTTCGGGGTCGACCCACCCGTCGTCGGTGCGTGCGAGGAGTCGGAGCACCGAGACGACGTCGCCGGGGTGGGCGACGATGCTCCCGTCGGGCACCGTCACGGCGACCGTGACGCCGAGGTCGTGGAGGTGGGCCACGAGGGAGGCGACGCTCTCGGCCATCGCGTCGGCGCTGCCCAGCGCCGACTCGCCGACCACTTCGAGTTGGGTCGCCTCCGAACGACTCTCGTATTCGGCGACGACGAACTCCTCGTCCGTTCGCTTCGCGCTCGCCCGCCAGTGGATATCCCGCATCGTGTCGCCGGGGCCGTACTCGCGGAGGCGGTCGAACGACGAGCGGTCGTCGCCGAGGACGCGACTGGTGAGCGACCCCAGCGTGTCGTCTTCGAGGCCGTACACGTCGGGATACACGAGTGTCGTCGTCGTCCCCGCCGTCTCCACGTCGGTTCTGAACAGGCCGAGGGAGTCGGTCACCCGGCAGGTCGCCGGTCCGAGGGCGTGTTCGCCGCGGCGGCGCAACTCGATGTCGTACTCGAAGGTCCCGCCGTGGCCGACGGTCGCCGTCGTCGTATCGGCGTCGACGCCGTCATCGAGCGACTCGGTGACCGTACAGGGAACGTCGGCGTCGACGCTGAGCGTGACGGGTCGATATTCGCCGGGAAAGCCCGCCTCGGGCGTCGAGCGCTCGACGGTCGGCGGGTCGGCCCGGAGAAGTTGGACGGCGCCCGCGAGGAGGCCGACCAAGGCGGGGACGACGACGGCGTTCAGCGACCGCGCGCCCGCGCCGGCGCCCAAGAGGAACGCCAGCAGCGCCACCGTGAGCACGGCGTAGCCCCGACGCGTCGGCCGCAGGTTTCGGACGTTCGTGAGCATCGCCCGCTCTCACTCCTCGACGGCGACCGATTCCAGCGCCGCCTCGACGACGGCCTCGCTGTCATCGTCGCCGGGGGCGGTCCGCATCCGGTGGGGGAAGACGACCGGCGCGGCGGCCTGTACGTCGTCGGGAATCACGTAGTCGCGGGAGTCGAGTACGGCACGGCCCTGTGCGGCCCGCACCAGGGCGATAGAGCCGCGGGGGCTGACGCCCAACTCCGCGTGCTCGCGGGTGTAGTTCGCCAGCCGCGTGACGTACTGCCGGAGCGGGTCCCGAACCTCGACGTTCCCAGTCACTTCGCGGGCCTCCCGGAGCGCTTCGTCGGTCGCGACCGCCGAGATGTCGTCGATGGCGTGGCCGCCGACGGCGCGGTCGATGACCTCCGACTCGTCGTCGGGGTCGGGGTAGCCGAGATGCAACTTCAGCATGAATCGGTCCAACTCGGCGGCCGGCAGTTCGTAGGTGCGCTCGCGCTCGATGGAGTTCTGGGTCGCGATGACGACGAAGGGGTCCGGAACCGGGTGGCTCTCGCCGTCGACGGTCACCTGCCCTTCCTCCATCGCCTCGAGGAGTGCGGCCTGCGTTTTCGGCGGCGCGCGGTTGATTTCGTCGCCCAAGACGACGTTGGCGAAGACGGGCCCCGCGCGGAACTCGAAGGTACTCGTCTGTTGGTTGTAGACGTTCGCGCCGGTGATGTCGGCCGGCAGGAGGTCCGGCGTGAACTGGACGCGCTTGAACGAGCAGTCGAAGGATTCGGCGACCGCACGCGCGAGCATCGTCTTGCCGACGCCGGGGACGTCCTCTAGGAGGACGTGGCCGCCACCCAACAGCGCGGTGACCAGATGCTCGATGCTGTCGTCGTTGCCGACGATGACCCGCTGGACGTTGTCGATGACGTCCCGGGCGGTCTCGCCGGCACGCTGTACGTCGACCGTCCGCTCGGCCGGCGGCGCGGCCGATGACTCGGTCGTGTCAGTCATGGAGGGCGTACCGGATACCCGGAGAAACGCGGCATACGTCTTGTGGTCGCGGTACGACTGTCATTACCTGTCGATGGGGCCGAAGCGACGTAAGCACTATGGAGGTTGGGGTATCGACCGCACAGTAGATTCCGTCGAGTGCGTGAACCGGATACTGGAACGCTGTCGCTCGTCGTCGGAAAATACGGAAAAGTCAGTTCAGTCGCTCGAAGCGAGTGTGGAAAGCGGGAGCCTTACAGGCGCGTGACGTTCGTCGCGCGCGGGCCCTTCTCGGCTTCCTCGATATCGAATTCGATTTCCTGACCCTCTTCGAGGTCGGGGCCGCCGAACGTCCTCCAATGTGGAAGAAAACGTCCTCGTCCGCGTCGTCAGTCTCGATAAATCCGTAGCCGCCAGTGTCGTTGAAGAAGTCAACCTTACCGTTTGCCATTGCGAATACAGAGAGATGGTGGGCACGTATAAGCCTCTCGTATTCGTTTTCTTCGTGACAATCTTCAGGCATGCGAGAATTTTCCCCTCCGTTTCC
>NZ_WPCC01000038.1 GCF_009741925.1 Natronomonas sp. CBA1123 | reverse complement strand
CCCCCCTCGGTCCGGCGATGCTCGACGACCTCCTCGGCCGGACCGCACTGAAGGAACGCATCGCGGAACTGGAAGACGAGCGCGACCGGCTACAGGCCCAACTCGACGCCGAGAGCGACCGCCGTGCCGACGCCGCCAGCGCCAGACAGGAGGCCGAAGAGCGGGTCAACCGCCTCGAAGACCGCATCGCCGACCTGAAGGGCAAAGTCGACGCCGAACACGAGACGGCCGATATCGGATTTCGACACCGAGAGACCGTCCGCGCTGGCCGTCTCGACGAGATAGACGGCCGACTCACGTCCTTCGAGGGGTCAGAGGAGACGGTCCTGACGGCGTTCGTCGACGACGAGGTGCCCGACGACGTTCGCGAACTCCTCGGTGACCGTACCCCGCTCGTCTCGCGGGCCGCGCCGTGTCTCGTCTGCGCCGACGACGCCGGTCTCCTGGCGGTCGCCATCCGGCCGCCGGTCGCTCCCGACCCGTTCGTCGAGTGGAACGCCACTCCGCGAATCGACCGCGAGTGGCTAGCGCCGACCGGCCGGTTCGCACTCGCGTTGGTCCGTTCGGACGTCTTCGCCGTCGGCGTCTACGAGGGCGACGAGCGCGTCGAGTACGATGGCTTCGAGAGCGACGTGAAGAGCGACCACTCGAAGGGCGGGTTCTCGCAGGCCCGTTTCGAGCGACTCCGCGACGAGCAAATCGCCGACCACGTCGAGAAGTGCGAGGACGCGCTGGCGGCCATCGACGCCGACCGACTGTACGTCGTCGGCGACCGCCGTCTCGTCTCCGAGTTCGACGCCGACGTGACCGCCGCCGTCGACGCCACCGGCAAACCGCGGGCGGCCCTCGAAGACGCCTTCGAGGACTTCTGGACCGTCCCGGTGTACGGACTGTAAACGCGCGGCGCGGACTGATGCGTTTATACTCACGGGTGGTGTCTTTCGGCGTATGCGCATCGCGATTCTCGCCCACGAGCAGTTCCCGGACCGCGCCAAAACCGCCGTCGGCATCCTCAGATACGGCGACGACGATGTCGTCGCGGTGCTCGACCGCGATTCGGTCGGAACGACCGTCTCCGACCACCTCCCCGATGTGGATTCCGATGCCCCGGTCGTCGAAAGCGTCGACGACGCCCCGGAGTTCGACGCCCTGGTCGTCGGCATCGCGCCCATCGGCGGCGGCTTCGACGAGTCCTGGCGCCCTGACGTCCGCGGCGCCATCGAACGCGGCGCCGACGTAATCGCCGGCCTGCACTACTTCCTCGAAGACGACGAGGAGTTCGCCCGACTCGCCGACGAACACGGCGTCGAGTTACGCGACGTACGCAACCCGCCCGAGGACCTCACCGTCGCCGAGGGCGTCGCCCGCGACCTCGACTGCGAAATCGTCCTGACGGTCGGTACCGACTGCTCGACCGGCAAGATGACGACGACGCTGGAGTTGGTCGAGGCCGCACGCGAGGCCGGCCTCGACGCCGGGTTCATTCCGACTGGCCAGACGGGCATCATGATTGCCGGCTGGGGTATCCCAATCGACCGCACCATCAGCGACTTCACCAACGGCGCCGTCGAGCGTATGCTGGTCGAGGCCGCCGACGAGTACGACTACCTCTTCGTCGAAGGACAGGGCTCGATTATCCACCCCGCCTACTCGGCGGTCACCTGCGGCATCCTCCACGGCGCGATGCCCGACCACCTCGTGTTGTGTCACGTCGCCGGCCGGGAGGCCATCCACGGCTACGAATCGTTCCCCATCCCCGACCCCGGCGAGGTGGCGACGCTGTACGAGGACCTCGCCGAAGGCGTCGCGCCGACGGAACTGCTTGGCGGCGCGTTGAACACCTACGGCATGTCGCCCGACGAGGCCGAGGCGGCCATCGAAGCGTACGAGGACTCCATCGGCGTCCCCGCCGCCGACCCGGTCCGGGACGACGCCGCGAAAATCATCGACCAGCTATGAGAACCGACTTCGACACCGTCGAGTTACCGCTCGACGTGCCGTTTACCATCTCCCGCGGGACGACCGAGACGACCGAAAACGTCGTCGTCACCGTCGAACACGACGGCGAGGTGGGGTACGGCGCGGCCGCACCCTCACGCCACTACGGCGAGACCACCGCGACCGTCGAGGCGCTGTTGCCGGAGTATCTTGAGGCAGCCGAGTCGGTCGGCGACCCCTTCGCTCGCCGCGAGATTCACGACCGGATGCTGTCGGTCGCACGCGACAACCCGGCGGCCCGCGCCGCCGTCGACATCGCCCTGTGGGACCTCGCGGGAAAACTGCTCGACCAGCCGGTGTACCGCCTGCTCGGTGCGTCGGCCGCCACCGAGTGTCCACCCACCTCCTTCACCGTCGGCATCGACGACACCGACGCGATGAAGCGCCGTGCCCGGGCGGCCGTCGATTCGGGTTACTCGGTCCTGAAGGTGAAACTCGGCACCGACCGCGACCAGCGCATCGTCGAGGCGATTCGCGCCGTCGCCCCCAACGTGACGCTTCGGGTCGACGCCAACGAGGCGTGGACGCCGACCGAGGCGGTCCGCAACTGCGAGGCGCTGGCCGACCACGACGTAGAGTTCGTCGAACAGCCGGTTCCCGCGGAGAACGGCGAGGGACTTCGATACGTCTCCGAGCGCTCGCCGCTGCCTATCGCGGCCGACGAGTCCTGTCTCACCGCCGTCGACGTACCCGACATCGCCGACAGCTGCGATATCGTCAATCTGAAACTGATGAAGACGGGCGGCATCACGCCCGCCGTTGAGGCGATTCACACCGCCCGCGCACACGGACTGGAGGTGATGTGTGGCTGCATGCTCGAAACGAACGCCGCCATCGCGGGGGCGGCACACCTGTTGCCGTTGCTCGATTACGCCGACCTCGACGGGTCGCTGTTGCTGGAGTCGGACCCCTACGAAGGCGTCCCAGTCTCCGATGGTCGGTTCGACCTCGGTGCGGTCGAACGCGGAACGGGTGCGGTACCCTGGTGACGGCTGCTTAGGCCACGTCGAAGGCGACAGCCACCGCGCCGTCGCCGATGACGCCGAAGTACGCGAACCGATAGCGGCCGGCCGACAGGTCCGGACACACTTCGAAGCGGTCGCCGCCGACTCCATCCTCGGTCAACTCGACGGACCACTCGAACCCCTCGCCGGGGGCGTGGCCGATTGCCAAGTCGGTGTAGCCGAACGAACTCTCCGACCCGCCACGGACGTCCTGCCAGCCGTCTTCGGTGTACACCTGTAGGTTGTACTTCCGTCTGTTCCCGGTCGAGGCCTCCCGGTCGGTGACGTTCGTGAGCGTCATCTCGACCGTGTCGCCGCGCTCGTAACTCGTCTCAGCGACCCGGAGTGCGAACGTCGTTTCGCCGTCGGTCTCGAAGTTGCCGTACTGTACGTCCGCCTCGTCGGGCCATTGGGGGTGTCGTTCGAAGGAGTCGTCCTCACAGGAAAGCGGCGCGATGGGGTCTGCATCGCCCTCGGGGCGGACGTACCCCGGCAGGTCGGCGGGGTCCGGTGACAGCGGGTCGTCGGCGCCTGCGGTGACCGTCGCCGTCTCACCCCACCCGTCGGTGATGTCGAGGGACGTGTCCGTGACGGGTGTGCCCTCGAACGTGACACGGACGAGCGCCGAGGGGAACGTCACTGCCTCTCCACAGGCTTCGTCGTCGCCGCTGGTGTCGACGGCCGACGCCTCGCCGACCAGGGTGTCGTCCTCGACGGCGAAACCGCCTGCGTCGAGTTCCGTGTAACAGGTGTTCGGACCCACGGAGGCGACGAGCAACACGACGCTCTCCTCGTAGTCGACGCCATCGAGGAACTCCCGGAGCGCCTCGCGCCGCGCCTCGGGGACTTCGTGAAGCCGGACCACCGCCTCCTGTCGTTTTTCGCTGTCGATGACGACGATTTGGCCCGTCGTCGACTCGTCGTACCACTCGGCCGACCCCTCGACGCGGTACTGCTGTATCTCGGTGTCTGTCACCGACGATGCCGTCGGTGTTTCGTCGGGGGTGTCGTCCGGCGTGCCATTCGGTGTTCCGTCTCCGTTCCCGTTGCCATCGCCGAGTCCGTCGAGACAGCCGGCGAGTGCGCCGACGAGGCCGGTGCCGGCAACTCGGAGGGTCGTTCGTCTGTCGGGGGGCCATACGCGACGCTACGGGGGGCGACGGGGGGAGTTCCTTGTGGAGGCTCAAACGGGTCTTTGAGCGACGCTACTGCCGCCGCTGACCGGTGGGAACAGCGCGAGTTCGTCGCCCGCTTCCAGAACCGTCTCGTGGCCGTCGTCTTTCACGAAGGGGTTGTGGTCGTTGCGGAGGACGCGAATGTGGTCGCGAATCTCGCCGTCGTCGTCGAGCACCTCGTCTCTGAGTTCGGGATGGGCCTCCAGCAGTTGCTCGAAGGCCTCCCCGAACGTGTCGCCGGCCTCAGCCTCGACCGTGACACGTTTCGTGCCGGCGGCCTCGGCGAGGTTGGCGAACAGTCGCCATTCCATGGACGTGGGTCGGTGTGGCTCTCCCTTAGCGGTGTCGCCCGCGGACGACTCGGATGGCGTGTCGACCGAACGCAACCCTTAGTGCCGTCGCTCGGCAACCCCATCCAATGCGCGACTCTTTCGAACTCCGGGACGGGGACGGCGCCGGCCGCATCGGCGAGCTCTCGGTCCCGCGGGCCGGCGTCACCGTCGAGACGCCCGCTCTCCTTCCGGTCATCAATCCCCACATCCGAACCATCGAACCGTCCGTGCTCGAAGCCGAGTTCGGTGCGGACGTCCTCATCACGAACGGGTATATCTTCTTCAAATCCGAGCAGTTCCGCGAGCGCGCCCTCGATGAGGGGCTTCACGACCTGTTGGAGTTCTCTGGCGCCATCATGACCGACTCGGGGTCGTTCCAACTGTCGGAGTACGGCGAAATTTCGGTGACGAACGAGGAAATCCTCCGATTTCAGCGAGATATCGGCTCGGACATCGGCACGCCGATAGACATCCCGACACCTCCCGATGTCGGCCGCGAGCAGGCCGAAGCGGACCTCGAAACGACACAGCAGCGTCTGGAGGCCGCCGAATCGGTCGACGTGGGCGAGATGCTCGTCAACGCGCCGGTACAGGGGTCGACGTACCCCGACCTGCGGGAGGCCGCCGGCGCCCACGCCGCGGGCACCGGCCTTGACGTGTTCCCCGTCGGCGCGGTCGTGCCGCTGATGAACGGGTATCGCTACGCCGAGATGGTCGAGGTCGTCCTTGCCGCGAAACGCGGCCTCGGGGTCGACGCGCCTGTCCACCTCTTCGGCGCCGGCCACCCGATGATGTTCGCCCTCGCCGTCGCCGCGGGGTGTGACCTCTTCGACTCCGCCGCCTACGCGCTGTACGCCCGCGACGCCCGCTATCTCACCGTCTCCGGCACCGAGCACCTCGAGGACCTCGATTACCTCCCGTGTGCGTGTCCGGTGTGTGCCGAACACACCCCCGAGAGCCTCCGGGCGACCGACGACGCCCGTCGCGAGGAACTGCTCGCCCGGCACAACCTCCACGTCAGTTACCGCGAGTTGCGGACCGTCAAGCAGGCGATTCGGAAAGGGAACCTCCTCGAGTTGGTCGAACGACGCGCTCGCGGACATCCCGCGATGGTCGACGGCTACCGCGCGCTCTTAGACGGCGCCGACCAACTGGAGGCCCACGACCCCGTCTCGAAGGGGACGTTCTTCCATCTCTCCGCGAGTCCGCTCGCCGGCCGGAGGTCCGCCGGCACCACGACCGACTCTCGCGGCTCGCCGTCGACGGCGACCGCGTCCTGCTGTCGGAGGGCGACGACAACAGCCGCTTCGATACGACGTGGCGGCTACAAGCCCCGTTTGGCCCGTATCCGCCGGCGCTGTCGGACAGCTACCCACTGACTGCCGAGATTCCCGAGCGCCTCGACCCCGCGGCCTACGAGGCCGCCGCCGAGGGGGTCCGTCGCCTCGCCGCGGCCAATCCCGATACGGAGTTCTGGGTCGGCCACTGGGAGTGGCCCGAGACGGCACTCGCGGCACTGCCCGAATCGGTCGGAACCGTCCAGTTGGGCGACGACAGCACGATACCGGCGTGGATGGACGACGAGGCGGAGTGAGACCGAAGGAGGGTTACCCGCCGGCCGACGAAGGGCGTCTATGACCGACTACTTCGAGGTTCACGAGCGCGACGCCGCCGCCCGCCGCGGCGAGTTGCGCCTCGCGGACGCCGTCTCGACGCCGGCCCTCGTCGACGAGTTCGTCGTCGATTCGGGCAGTCGCTGGCACGAGGCCCGCGAGGTGCCCGACGGCGACGACGCGCGGTTGACGATTCTTCCTCACCGAGCGCTACCGCCGGGCACCGAGCAACCGGTCGCCGAGGCCTTCTCGGGGGAATATCCCGATGTCGAGTATCCCAGTGCTGCCGTCGTTTCGCCGGAGACGGCCGCCGACCACGGCACCGACGCCTACGTCCTTGCCGGCGGGCCGGGGTACGCCGGCCACGCCGAGGCGTTCGTCGAAGCAGTGCTGTCGGTTCGGGGTGCAATCCCCGACGACACCGCACTGTATCTCTCCGGCGTCGCGACGCCGGCCAACGCCGCCGTGTTAGTCTATTCGGGCGTCGACCTGCTCGACGAGAAACGCGCGAGAGCGCGCGGTCTGGAGGGGTTCTACCTCTCGACGGACGGCGAGGCGTTCCTCGAGGACCTCGATGAGTTGCCGTGCCCCTGTGAAGCCTGCCGAAAGCCGGTCTCGGAGTTCAGTCGGGCCGACTGCGCCGACCACAACGCCAACGCCCTGCGTGCGGAACTCGCCCGCGTCCGACACCGAATTTCGGAGGGCCGATTGCGCGATTACGTCGAGGGACAGGCCCGCCACGAGGCGTGGCTGACGGCGACGTTCCGCCGACTCGACCAGCAGTACGGCTATCTCGAAGCACGGACGCCCGTGTTCCGACGAAACGAGTTGCTCGCGGCGACCGACGACGCCCTCCGGCGCGTCGAAATACAGCGGTTCGCCGACCGCGTGACGAGTCGCTACCGTCGCCGCCTCGACGCGCCGCTCGTCCTCGTTCCCTGCTCGGCCCGGAAACCCTACAGCGACTCCCAGAGCCACCAGCAGTTCTCGGAGGCCATCAAGTACCGCGGCCACGTCGTCTCGATGACCTCCCCCATCGGCGTCGTCCCCAACGAACTGGAGACGACCTACCCCGCCCAACACTACGACAGCGTGGTGACCGGCAACTGGACGGAGACGGAAATCGAGTTCGTCGCCGCCGTCCTCGAACGCTACCTCGAACGCGCCGACTACGACCGCCACATCGCCCACGTTCCCGGCGAGGGGTATCGGGAAATCTGTGAGCGGGTCGCCGACTCGCTGGACATCGACTTCGAGTACACCGTCGAGGACCACCCGACGACCGACGCCTCCCTCGACAACCTCGCCGCGGCGCTGGAGGGCGAGGATAGCTACTACAAGAGCGAACGCGAGGCGGCGACGGTGCGAGCCATCGCGGATTTCCAGTTCGGCGACGGTGCCGGCGACGAGGTGTTCGGCCCCGAGGTCGAAACCGAGAGCTACTACCCGAAACTCCGGGTCGTCGACGGCGAGGGCGAACTGCTTGCGACGCAGGTCGCCCAGTACGGAACCCTGTCGTTGACGCTGGCCGGCGCCCGGGCGTGGCTCGACAGCGACGCGCCGACCAAGCGGGTCGAAATCGACGCCTTCGTCCCCAGCGGAAGCGTCCTCGCGCCGGGCGTCGTCGACGCCGACGACTCGATTCGGCCGGGCGACGAGGTCGTCTTCGAGGGACCGAAGGCCTTCGGCATCGGGCGGGCGGCCTCTCACGGCGCGGCGATGGTCGAGGGGACGCGCGGCGTCGCCGTCGACGTACGCCACTGCGAAGAGCCGTAGGATTCTTTTCGACGGGTGTCGGGAATAGCGGTATGGACCGCCCTGCCCTCCTCGCAGTCCCGGTCGCAGTCGTATCGGCACTCGTCGTTCCGTTGCGGAGTCTCGTTGCTTTTCAATCGCTTCAGGAGTTCTTCGGCTTGACTACCCTGTCGCTGCTGATTCGCCCGCTTTGGATGTCCGTCGCCATCGTCGGCTTCGCCGCCGTCGGCTACGCCTACGGAACGACTGCCCGTAGTAAACCGACGGGCGTCCTCGCCGTCGCGGCGCTGGCGGGATTCGTCGGCTCCGCCGTCGGATACCTCCTCGTTCGCTTCGGGGCCGACACGGTCGCCCAACGGGGGTCGCTCCTCGTCGAGATGGGAATTCTCGGCGGATACGCGGTGCTGGATGCGGCCCTGTTCGGTCTTCTCGTCGTCGGCGGGTACGCCCTCACCTTCGAGACAGGTCGGTCGGAATAGTTCGCTCGACGCAGGCGCCGGCCACCTTTTTACTGTCGTGGCACCACCACGCCGTATGGACGAGATTTCGCTCGGCGTCCCACAGCCGCTTCTCGACTCGCTTCCGGAGGACGGACAGGCTGCCGCACAGGACATGCAACGGGCCGTCGAGGGGTACGAACAGCGCCTCAACGGCGCAATCGAGGAAGCCGACGACGATGCCGAAGCCGCGAGCCGCGCGCTCGACCTCATCGAACACTTCGAGACTCGCCGCGAGCGCTTCGACGAGTTCGTCCCCGAACTGCGGGCGTGGGGACAGTCGCCCATCTTCGCCATCGCGTGGCGGAACCTCTATGCGGACCTCGTCGCCCAACTGTACGAACACGAGTGGCTGGCGGCGCAACTCGACCGCGAACGCAACGCTCGCCTCGTCGAAGACGGCATCCGACTCTCTGATTTATGAGCGAGACGGACCAACAGCGAGGCATGAACATCGAGTTGCGGTTCTTCGCGACGTTCCGGAAGGCCGTCGGTCAGAAAGTCGTCGAACGGGAGTACGCCGACGACGCCACGGTCGGCGACGTGCTCGCGGCAATCGAATCGGAGTGGCCGGAACTCGTCGGCGAAATCCTCGACAACGACGGCGACATCCAGCCACAGTTGAGCATCCTGAAGAACGGCCGCGAGGTGGTTCACATCGACGGCACCGAGACGGAACTGGACGACGGCGACCGGTTGAGCGTCTTCCCGCCGGTCGCGGGTGGATAGATGCAGGAGACACGGCAGTTCCGCGGCATCTCGAAGCGATTGGCCGCGAACTATCTGGAGAACCTCGGCGGCGAGCGAACCGACGAGAGCGGTGACCGCATCGAGGGCGACGGCTGGCACGCCGACCTCTCCGAGGAGAAAGTCGACGTCGTCGGGTCGATAACGCTGACCGAAGTGACCGTCGACTTCGAGGGCGACGACGGGACGCTCGAGCCGCTCATCGAGGACTTCGCACGCAAGGCGATTCGTGCGGGTGGATAGATGGCGGGCGGTCCGCTACAGGGCAACGCCCTCGTCGTCGCGGCCGCGAAAGCCTCCGTCTCCGGTGAAGCGCTCCCCGACCTCGTCGACCGCGCCCAAACGCACCTCGGCGCTCGACTTCCCGACTACGGCCGACGCTACGAATGCGTCCACGAGGACGAATCGACGGCTGTCTTCCTCACGAGCGAGGGCCACTGGGCCGAGATTGGCGAGGAACTGTCCCTTACCGACCGCGAGTGGAAGGCGATACGCCGCGCTCACGCCGAACACCTGAAGCGACTCGGTGACGACATCGACCGCCGCCAGGAGTTCGAGACGGCACTGGAGGTCCGGGAGGCCGTCGTCATCGGGAAATGAACGCCTCGATGTCGGCGCCCGTCCGCTCGGGAAACTCCGCATGCAGCCAGTGACTGGCGTCGGGGTAGTGTTCGACCGTCACGTCGTCGAGTTCTCGCTGGATGACGTTGGGGATGTGCCCGCCGAGTGCGCGGTCGCGTTCGCCCCACAGCAGTAGCGTCTCGGCGCGGACGCGCCGGCCGGCGTTCCAGCGGTTTCGCCACAGTCGCTGGACGTTCTCCCGTCCGAACGCTCGGTAGTAATCGAGCATCGCACGAATCGCACCTTCCCGTCCCCACGCCCTCCGGTACATCGCGATATCCTCGTCAGTGTAGGTGCCCGGAACAGGGTCCTCCCGGAACAACCGTTCGAGCAACGCGAAATCGTCGGCCGAAAGCACCCGCTCGGGAATTGCGGGCAACTGGAAGAACCCGGCGTACCACGACCGAAGCGCCTGTCTGAGCGTGAACTGCTCCTCGAAGGCACCGGGATAGGGTGCGTTGAGGACGACCAGTCGGTCGAGGACTTCGGGTCGCTGGAGGGCGGTCCCGAAGGCGACGACGCCGCCCCAGTCGTGGCCGACGACGTGGGCCGTCTCGTGGCCCGCCGTCCGTATCAGCCCCGCCACGTCCCCCGTTACTGCTTCGAGTCGGTACTGTTCGACCTCGTGTGGCTTCTCCGAGCGATTGTAGCCGCGCAGGTCGGGAACGACGACGTGGAACGATTCGGCGAGCCGGTCGACGTGGCGCCGCCACGCCCACCAGCACTCCGGAAAGCCGTGAAGTAAGACAACCGCCGGGGCATCGGGGTCGCCCGCGGTGACGTAGTGGAGGTCGACGCTGCCGACGTCCGCGACTCGGTGGCTCCAGCCACGTTCGTCGGTCCACTCGTCCCGTCCGTCTCGTCGGAGTGCCGGCTGGCTCATAGCCGTCCTTGGGCAGCCGGACGCTTGAGACCCGTGTTCGGCGCACTCCTTCGCCGGTTTTCCGACGCTCGCCTACTCGCCCTCGACGCCGGTCGCGTCGAAGCCGAGCTCCTCGACGCCCTCGACGATGGCCGTCTGGTCGGCGTCGGCCTCGTAGTAGAACACCACGTCGTAGGTGCCGTCGCGGACGAGTTGTTGACACTCCCAGACGAACTCCTCGTCCTCGAGGGTCAGTCCCTGATGCTGGTTGACGCCGAAGCGGTCGTCGTCGTTGCCGGAGTAGACGTACGTGTCAGTCGGGTCGATGCCGGCGGCTTCGGCGATGATGTCGCCGATGTCGAGGGTGGCCTGATGGAGCGTCGGCTCTTCCTCGCCGGTCAACTCGGTCCGGACGATGACGCCGTTCAGTTGGATGTCTCCGGGTTCGAGCAGCGCCTTCGTCCGCTGATAAAGGTCGTCGTCGATAGCGTCTGCCATTGAGACAGCAGAGGCTATCGAGGGTAATACAGGTCACGGTCCGCGCCGAAGCCCGCACCGCGCCGAAGTCGTAAACGCTGTGCCTGTGTGCCGTCTTACAGACGGGTCAGATTCTTCGCGCGCGGGCCCTTCTCGGCCTCCTCGATGTCGAACTCGACTTCCTGCCCCTCCTCGAGGTCAGGACCGCCGACGTCCTCCATGTGGAAGAACACGTCTTCGTCCGCGTCGTCAGTTTCGATGAATCCGTAGCCGCCAGTGTCGTTGAAGAAGTCAACCGTACCAGTCGCCATTGCAACTGACGGGATGACGTGGGTACATAAAAAGGCTGCGGCTACATGATTGTAAATCGACTGCTTTTGATGGTAATCTGCCCTGAACTGTCCGTAAATTCGGTCGTTCGGGCTGTGGCGGGCCGTTTATTGCCGGGTGCCGACACTCGGCGTCGTGTGTGGCGGCCGGCGCGCGCCGGCCGGACCAACAACACTCATTTGGCTGGGTGTCCTCGGGTCGGATAGATGAGAGGTCCCCGTCGGCTCCTGGAAGCCGCCTACGAGCGCGTCCTGGAGCGCGAAGTGTCCGGTGCCCCGTCCCACGTCGCGGTCATTCAGGACGGCAACCGTCGGTACGCCGAAAAGCAGGGTGAAGCGAAGACCGAAGGCCACAGAGCGGGCGCCGACACCACCGAGTCCGTGTTGCGGTGGTGTGCGGACCTCGGCGTCGAGGAGTTGACGCTGTACACGTTCTCGACGGAGAACTTCGAGCGCCCGCCGGAGGAACGCGAGGCGCTGTTCGACCTCATCACCGAGAAACTCCGAACCTTCGCGGACCGCGAGGAGGTTCACGACCGCGAGGTCCGCATCCGCGCCATCGGCGAGGTCGAGCGTCTCCCGCCCCGCGTCCGTGAGGCCGTCGACTACGCCGAATCGCGGACCGCACAGTACGACGAACTGTATCTGAACATCGCCTTGGCCTACGGCGGCCGCGCGGAACTGCTCGGGGTGGCCCGCGACATCGCCGAAGAGGCGGCCGACGGCGAACTCAACCCGCAGTCGGTCTGCGTCGATGAAATCGAACGCCGGATGACCACTCGTCCCACCCGCGCGGTCGACCTCATCATCCGCACCGGCGGCGACGAGCGCACCTCGAACTTCCTGCCGTGGCACGCCAACGGCAACGAGGCCGCCGTCTACTTCTGTACGCCCTACTGGCCGGAGTTCTCCCGGGCCGACCTCCTGCGTGCAGTCCGGACTTACGAATCGAGACAGGAATCCTGGCGCCGGACGCGCGCCCAGCGTGCGGCCGCGCTGTTGCGCGCCGTCGGCGACGTTGAACTCCAAGAAGCGCGCCGCATCATCGGGCGATTCCGGGACTCGTTGCCCGACGGCGAACTCGACGACATCGAGGAGGCCGGCGAGGCCGACCCGTCGGTCGAATAACGGGAGTGTCCACCCATGAGGGGAATCGCCACCTCCGATGGCCTTCGACGCGGGAGCGCCCTGCTTGGTGTCGCCTTGAGCGCTACGACGCTTCTCGTCGCCGCGGCCATCTGGACGGTCCCGACACTGACGCCGGTCGGTGCCGTCGCCGCGGTCGTGATTAGCGCGATGACGCTGTCGCTGCCGGTCGTGGCGGTGGGACTGCTGTACTCCCTTCGAAGCGGTGTTTCCGCCGTCGGACTCCGGGCCGAACGGCTACTGTGGCGTTCGAGTCTGGGGGTGTTCGCCCTCTTTATGACGGGGGCTGTCGCCGTGGTGTCAGGCATCGAGCCGATTCGGACGGTCGGCGATTGGCTCTACGCCATCGGAATCGTCGTCCTGTTCGTGGTTTCGGCTGCCACGCTGTTCGTCGAGGGGAAGTGAGCGGCCCCTATCGTCCGAAATGCAGTTTAGAAGACTCACTCCGTTCATCTTCCGAACCGCCGCTGTCGCTCCTGATACTCCCGAACCGCACGCAGGAAGTCCCGCCGTCGGAAGTCCCGCCAGTTCACGTCGGTGAAGTGCAACTCGGAGTAGACGGACTGCCAGATGAGGAAGTCCGAGAGCCGTTCGGCGCCGGTCTTGATGACGAGGTCCGGCGGCGTCCGAAAGACGAGGTGGCGCTCGATTTCGGCCTCGTCGATGTCCTCGGGGTCCAACTCACCCGACGCGGCGTCTTCGGCGATGTCGCGGACGGCGGCGGCGAACTCCTCGCGGCCACCGAGGCCGATGGACACTTGCACGGGCGCGTCGGCAGCGTCGTCGGCGTCGGGACCGCGGACGGCGACCGTTCTCGGACTCTCCAACTCCGAGAGTGCGTTCCGAAGCGTCGGGACGGCGGCCTTGTCGAGGACGCTCACGTAGATGAGGATTTCCTCGACACCGGTCTCGAACGCCCACTCCAGAAACGCCGAGAGGGTGTCGTAGGCGCCGCGTTCGAGCAGGTCGTGTTCGGTGATGACGAGTGCGACCCGCTCGGGAACGGCCGCGTCGCTGAGACGGATTCGCGTCGCGAGGTACCGGTCGTACAGTCCCACGTCCGCGTGTTCTCGCCGACGTGCCTGAACGTGTCGGTCCACCTTCGGGAAGGTTAAGTGGGCGACGGCGGAATCTCGGGGCGTGACTGGCGACGTACGTCGGGCCGGCGGCTACTTCCTCGTCGGAGCGCTGTCGCTTATCGCTCCGGTGTTAGACGGCGCCACCAGCAGTCGGGTCGCCGCTATCACGACCGTCGCCCCCTTCGCGTTCGTCGCCGCCGTGGCGCTGGCGTCGACCCGCGGCCCGCTGTTCGAGTTGTTCGCCCGCGACAGCGACCGCGAGGAGGGCCGGCTGTACGGACTCGCCTCATTTGCGCTCGCCGTCGCCGGCCTCGCCGTGTTGCTCGTCGGCTTCGAGTTGCCGACGGCGGCGTTCGTCGCGTCGGTGTTCGTCCTCACGACGGGGAATCTCGGTCAGATGCTCGTGGCAACCCGGCTGGTGAACCCCTTCGTCGTCGTCTCGGCGTTCGTCGTCTCGGGGATGGCCGGGGCTATCGGGGCGATTTTCCTCGCTGGCACCCTCGGCGCAACGACGCCGTCGCTCCCGCTGGCGACGTTCTTCGCGGCCAGCGGCGCGCTGTTGGCGGCGCTCATCCGCTCGGCGCTTCACGTCCGTGACGACTCGCTGGTGTTGCTCTCGACGGGACTCGTCATCTGGTTCCTGCTCGAACTGGGGTTGGGCGCGACGACGTCGTCGACCCAAATCGCCGTAGGGCTCGGACTCACCGTCTTACTCGGCGGCCTCGCCTACGGGCTCGGAACCGCCTCGATTACCGGCATGCTCACCGGCGTGTTGCTCGCGCTGTTCGCCGTCGTCCTCGGGGGGTACGGCTGGTTCGTCCTCCTCATGACGTTCTTCGGCATCGGCGGCCTCGCCTCGAAGTACCGCTACGAGGAGAAACTCGACCGCGGCATCGCCCAGGAGAACGAGGGCGCCCGCGACAGCGGCAACGTCCTCGCGAACTCGGCGGTCGCGCTGGTCGCCGTCGTCGCCTACGCCGGCGCGGTCCACGTCAGCATGGACGCCTCGGTGTTCCGGTTCGCCTTCGCCGGCGCGGTGGCCGCGGCGCTGGCCGACACCCTCTCCAGTGAGTTCGGCGGCCTCTTCGACAATCCGCGGCTCATCACCACCTTCGAACGCGTCGAGGCGGGCACCGACGGCGGCGTCACGTTGCAGGGCGTCGTCGCCGGCCTCGTCGGCTCCGGCTGTATCGCTGGCCTCGGCGCGCTGTTCTTCGGTCTCGCTGTTCCCGGTACCGTGACGATTCTCGCCGCCGGGTTCGTCGGCATGACCGTCGACAGCATCCTCGGGGCGACGCTCGAAGGCGGTCGCCTCGACAACCAGAGCGTGAATCTGCTGGCGACGCTGTCGGCGGGGCTGGTCGCCGGGGCAGCGGGGCTCGTGGTGCTGTGATTCGGCCGATGGTCCCGGCCGACGAATCGGCCGTCCGGTCATTGCAGTCGGACCTCGACTACGCGGACCCACAGCTAATCGACGCCGCCCTCGACGGCCCGTTCGTCGGCCGGGTCGCCGTCCACGAGGGGAGCGTCGTCGGCTACGCTATCGCGCTCCCCGGCGAGGAAACGACGCTCTCGGAGTTGGTCGTCGCCGCCGATTTCCGTCGACACGGGTACGGTCGAGCGCTGGTCGATGCCGTCGCAGAGGCGTCGGGCGCCGACCGAACGGTCGTCACGACGCCAGCGGAAAACGAGGGGGCCGAACGCTTCTATCGGACTATCGGGTTCGAAATCCGCGAGCGAGTACCGAAATTCTACGACGACGGCACGGACGCACTACGCCTCGTTCGCGGCGAGTAACACGTCGGCGGTTCTGACACGGACGCTCGTCGGTTGTTTGACGAACTCGCCGGTCGAAGCGGCGACGACTTGGTCGACGCCCCGCTGGGCGGCCACGTCGAGAAGCCGTTGGTTCAGTTCACCGTCGACGACGACGGCGGTGGGCACCGCCTCGGCGTCGACCAGACAGTCGAAGGCGTCCGCCGCGGGGCACTCCTCGACCGCTCGAAAGTCGGCGTCCAGGAGCCTGGCGCGGCCGCTCTCGTCGCCGATGGTTTCACGGACGTGCCCGCGAAGCGTTCCGGGGTCGCCGTCGTCGGCGCCTTCAGTCGCCGTCGCTTCGGATTCTCCGGGCTCGGTCGTCTCGATGTCGGCCGCTGCGTCGGTGTCATCCGCCTCCTCAGTGTCGTCCGTCGGTTCCTCGGCGGAGGCTTCGGCCGACGCGTCGACCGCGGCGGTTCCGTTATTCGTTGGGCCGGAAGCCGACTCCACCGAGGACGACGACTCGACGCTCGGTGTCTCGGAGGGACTCTCCGCTTCGGCGGCTTCGATGGCCTGTTCGTGGGGGACTTTTTCCCGAAGCGCAGCCATCACTTCGTGGCGCGCGAGGTCCTCGACGCACTTGCCCTCCGGCGCGAAGGCGACGTAGTCGATGTCGCCGACCTGCGACAGTTCCTTCCTGATGAGTTCGCCGCCGCGGTCGCCGTCGAGGAAGACGGTGACGGTCTTCGATTCGGTCAATTCGGCGACCGCGTCGGGGACGTTCGTCCCCTCGACGGCGATGGCGTTTTTGATGCCGTACCGGAGCAGCGTGAGCACGTCGGCCCGTCCCTCGACGACGACGATGGCGTCGGAGTCGGCGACGCGGGGCCCGGCCGGGAGACCCTCGTATTCGGTGATGTCCTCGACGCGAACGGCCTCTCGGACTTCCTCGACGAGGTCACGGCTGGAGCGGACCGAATCGTCGAAGGCCTCGCCGAACAGCGCCTTCGCGCGCTCGACGACTTCCCGGCGCTTGGCGGCGCGGACGTCCTCGATTTTTCTGACCTCGATGGTCGAGCGACACGGGCCGACCCGGTCGATGGTCTCCAGTGCGGCCCCGAGGATGGCCGTCTCGACCTGGTCGAGGCTGGTGGCGATGGTGATGCGCCCGAACGACTGGCCGTTCTGGGAGTCGATTTCGACGTCGATGCGGCCGACTTTCGAGGAGTCCTGTAACTCCCGGAGGTCGAGTTCGTCGCCGAGGAGGCCCTCGGTCTGCCCGAAGACCGCCCCGACGACGTCGGAGCGCTCGACCACTCCGTCGGCGGTGATGTCCGCGTGAACGAGATATTTGGCTGTGTCCTGCATTGATGAACTGCCCGTCGCCGGGCGTGGATGATGATGGTGAATCCATGAGCGAACTCATGGGTATATAAATTACGCCGACACGCGTATATAAACCTGCGGACGGACTCGGGCTTTGGCCAGCCTCCGGGACCGTTTATGTACGTCCACGACGAGGGCCGCGTATGGGTATCGACGAACCCGACATCGACCCGACGGCGTTCTTGGAGGACGTGGAGATGCGCATCGGCGAGATAACGAGCGTCGAACCGTTCCCGGAGGCCCGAAAGGACGTGTACAAACTCGAAGTCGACTTCGGCTCCGAGACGCGGCAGTCGGCGGCCGGACTCACCGACCTCTATGACCCGGATGACCTCCTCGGTCAACAGGTCGTCGCCGTCGTCAACCTCGGGACGGTGAACATCGCGGGCTTCGAGAGTCAGTGTCTCGTCACGGGTGTCGACAGCGCGGGCGGTGGCATCGTCCACCTCCAACCCGAACGCGACGTGCCGAACGGGACGCGCGTGTACTGATTGCCGTCGCCCCCGGCTAATGAAGAGGATTCTTCTTCGATAGGGGTCATTGTCGAGCGATTAGCAACATTTAGGCGTGCGGGTCGGTAAGGAGTGGCAACCAATGGTCTCGACAGCGGAGAAATACGGTTGGGCGGTCGTATTTGCGCTGCTGGTTACGTTCGCCATCCCGTGGTTCCTGTGGGGCGACAGTCGCATGGCCCTCGGATTGCCGGTCTGGCTGTGGTGGCATATCGGCTGGATGGTGCTGGCGTCGGCCGCGTTCTGGACGTTCGCGAACCGGGCGTGGGGTATCGGCATCACCGACACCGATAGCACTACGACGGGTGACCACGCATGACCGCGACGCTCCAACTCGGCATCATCGTCGCCTACCTGTTCATCGCCTTGGGGGTCGGCCTCCTCGCCTACCGCCTCACGGAACGTACCGCCGAGGACTTCTATCTCGCCAGTCGCACCTTCGGCACCGTCGTGTTGCTGTTCACGGTGTTCGCGACGCTTCTGTCGGCCTTTACGTTCTTCGGCGGCCCCGACACGTCCTACGCCTTCGGCCCCGAGTGGATTCTCGTCATGGGGTTGATGGACGGTATCATCTTCGCGGTGCTGTGGTACGTCGTCGGCTACAAACAGTGGCTCCTCGGCCAGCGGCACGGCTACGTGACGCTTGGGGAGATGCTCGGCGACCGCTTCGGGTCGACCGGCGTTCGGGCCCTCGTCGCCGTCGTCTCGCTGTTCTGGCTGTTCCCCTACGTCATGCTCCAGCAAATCGGCGCCGGCGGGGCGCTGTCGGCGCTTACCGGCGGGGCCTTCCCCTTCTGGGCCGGTGCGACGCTCATCACCGCGTTCATGATTCTGTATGTCGTGTTGGCCGGGATGCGCGGCATCGCCTGGACCGACACGTTACAGGGTGCGTTCATGCTGGTGATGGTGTGGGCGGCGGCGCTGTGGGTGCTTCTGGCCGTCGACGGCGGTCTCACCACCATCAACGCCGGCCTCGAAGCCACTCGGCCGGAGTTCTTCGCGTTGGGAAGTGACTTCTACACGCCCGCGAACATGCTCACATTCGCCATCTCTATCGCCTTCGGCGTCGCCATGTTCCCGCAGGTGAACCAGCGGTTCTTCGCGGCGTCCTCTGAGACCGTCCTCAAGCGCTCCTTCGCGCTGTGGCCCGTCCTCGTCTTGTTGCTGTTCGTTCCCGCGTTCCTGCTGGGGACGTGGGCGACGGGGCTCGGTCTCGAAGCCGACATCGCTGCCGGCGAGAGCATTCTGCCGGTCATCCTCGGCGAGTACACGCCGGCGTGGTTCGCGGCACTCGTCATCGCCGGGGCCATCGCCGCGATGATGTCGTCGTCGGACTCGATGCTGCTGTCGGGGTCGTCGTACTTCACCCGTGACGTCTACCGGCCAGTCATCGACGACTCACTGTCGGAGCGCCGCGAGGACCTGCTCGCCCGCGCCGGCGTCGCCGTCTTCGCCACCGCCGCCCTCGTGGCGAGCATCTGGGCCGAAGCCGGCGCCTTCGGTGCCGACTCGGTCGGGTCGATTCTCGTCACCATCGGCGACCTCGCCTTCGGCGGGTTCGCCCAACTGGCGCTGCCCGTCATCCTCGCGCTGTACTGGCGGCGCACGACACGGGGCGGCATCCTCGCGGGTATCCTCGTCCCGCAGGTCGTCTACGTTGGGTTCAACTTCCTGCCGGAAGTGCCGCTCGGCCCCGTGACGCTCTTTACGGACACCTACTTCGGCTGGGGGGTCTCCATCTACTGTATGATTCTCGGACTGCTCGTTACGGTGGTCGTCTCCGCCGTCACGGCTCGGTCGCCCGACGAGGATACAGACCTGTACTTCGAGGGGTTGAGCGCCGATTAAAAACGGAAAGCGTCGATTAGTCGTCGGCCGCCGCGACCGCCTCGCCGTGGCTCACTTCGTCGCCCAACAGCTCCATGAATCCGGCCAGCCACTCGGGGTGGTCGGGCCACGCCTGTCCGGTGACGAGGTTGCGGTCGGTGACGACGCCGTCGACCCACGAACAGCCGGCGGCCTCACACTCGGCCCGAACCGCGGGATAGGAGGTCATCTCGTAGCCGTCCAGTACGCCGGCGGCCGCCAAAATCTGTGGGCCGTGACACAGCGTCGCGACCGGCTTGTCGGCCTCGAAGAAGTGCTGGACCGCCTCGATGACTTCCTCGTGGGTCCGGAGGTACTCCGGCGCCCGTCCGCCGGGGACACAGAGTGCGTCGTAGTCACTGGGGTCTATCTCGGCCATCGTGGCGTTCAACTCGAAGTTGTGGCCTCGCGACTCCATGTACGTCTGGTCGCCACGGAAGTCGTGGATGGCGGTCTTGATTGCCTCGCCCGCTTCCTTGTCGGGACAGACGGCGTGGACCTCGTGGCCCACCATCTGCAGCGCCTGGAACGGCACCATTATCTCGTAGTCCTCGCCGAAGTCACCGACTATCATCAGGATGTCTTTGCCCATCGGTATCACCCAGCAAAACTACACCGACGAGCAGCATAAACGCCTCGGTGGGCTCCCACTCCGGTATCGAATCCGGTCCTCCGGGTTTCGGGAGTGAACCACTTAACAGGCAGTCGGTCGAACGCCCCTCCATGCAAACCCACATCGTCCCGGTCGGCTTCGACTACGACCGGCTCATCGCCCCGTTGGTGCGGGACCAACTCGACGTGGACCGCGTCGTCCTGCTTGAGGGCGCGGTTGGCAGCGAGGCCAACGTCGAGTACTCCCGAAACCTCGCGAAGAAACTCGAAAAGGACTTCACGAACCTGCTCGGCGCCGAAACCGAGCGGTTCGTCGTCGAGGACGTCTACGACTACGACGCCGCCTTCGAGCAGGCCTACGACCTCATCAACACGGAACTCGACGCCGGCGGCGAGGTGTGGGTCAACGTCTCGGCGATGCCTCGCACGGTCTCGTTTGCCTTCGCGACTGCCGCCCACTCCATCATGGTCGAACGCGAGGGCGACCGCGACCGCATCCACACCTACTACACGGTCCCCGAGAAGTACCTCGAAACCGAACTCGCCGAGGAGCTCCGCGCCCAACGGGACTTACTTGAAGACCTCCTCGAGGACGAGGTCGACGACGAACGCATCGAGGAGCATCTCGACCTCGCCGACGACTTACTGGAGGAGTTCGACGAGCGCGGCACCACCATCGGCGCGAAGCAGTTCGGCGACAGCCACATCATCGAGTTACCGGTCGCCTCCTTCTCGAACGTCAAACCGTTCGAGGAACTCATCCTCTTCACGCTGGGTGAACACGGCGTCTTCGAGTCGGTTTCGGAACTCGCCCAGACCCTCGCCCGCGAATTAGGCGAGGAGTACACCGACTCCTTCCGCTCGAAGGTCATCTACAACGTCGACCGCCTCGGCCCCGGGGGGAAGGGGTACATCGAACAGGAGGAACACGGCAAGTCCTACCGGACGCGACTCTCCCGCATCGGGGAGCTATGGGTCAGGTCGCACGCCGACCAGTCGGAGTTGTAGTCAGCCGGTCCGAAACGACAAATCCAGCGCCGACGCCGAGTGTGTCAGCGACCCCATCGAAATCACGTCGACGCCCGTCGCCGCGTAGTCGGGAACGTCCTCGATGGTGATGCCGCCGCTTGCTTCCGTCAGCGCCCGGCCGTCGACCGACTGGACCGCTCGTTCGACCGCATCCGGAGCCATGTTGTCCAGCAGGACGATGTCGGTGCCCGCATCGACGGCGTCGACGGCCGTCGACGGTTTCTCGACTTCGACCTCGATTTTCGTCGCGAAGGAAACGCGCTCTCGAAACCGCTCGACTGCTCGTTCCATTCCCAGTTCGGCGACGTGGTTGTCCTTCACCATCACCATATGCGAGAGGTCCAGTCGGTGGGTGTCGCCGCCACCCGCGGCGATGGCGCGTTTCTCGATACCACGGAGGCCGGGCGTAGTCTTTCGGGTGCCGGCGATGCGAACCTCGTCGCTGACCTGACGGGCAGTATCGACCGCCCGTCGGGTTCGGGTGGCGATACCCGAGGCGTGGCCGGCGACGTTGACCGCGACGCGCTCGCCGCGGAGGACGTCGGCGGCGGGTCCCGAGACTCGGAGGACGGTCTCGCCGGCTTCGACTGTCGTCCCGTCGTCGGCCCGTTCGAGTACGTCGACGCCCAGGTACTCGAAGACGGCTTCGGCGGCGTCAAGGCCGGCGACGACGCCGCTCTCCTTAGCGACGAGTCGTCCGGTCGTCTCGCCGGGCACGTCGTTGGTCACGTCGTGGTGGCCGAGGTCCTCCCGGAGCCAGCGTTCGACCTGTGAGCGTTCAATCGGCATCGGCAGTCGGTTCCTCGACGAGGTGGTGACAGCCGCGCGATTCCTCCTGTTCGGCGGCGGCGCGTGCGACGAGCAGGGCGGTGACGCAGGCGCCCCGGAGTTCGTACAGCGACCGACTCGTCCGAGTGCGGGTGTAGGCGTCGACCTCGCCTTTCAGGCGCCGGAGGACGGCCTGCGCCCGAGTCAACTCCGAGGGGTCGCGCTCGATGCCGACGTACTCGTCCATCACGCGCCGGAGGCGGACCGACTTCTCTTCGGCGAACCCCTCGGGCAAGGTGGGGTCGCGGTCGAGCAACTCGTGTGCCTCGATTTCTTCGGCCTCGTAGCCGGCGGCGGCCTCACCCGCCCGGAGCCCCCAGACCAGCGCTTCCAGCAGGCTGGTCGAGGCCAGTCGGTTCGCGCCGTGGACGCCCGTCCGGGCACATTCGCCGACGGCGAACAGTCGGTCCAAGGAGGCCCGACCTTCGGTGTCGACATCGATGCCGCCACAGAGGAAGTGCTCGGCGGGTGCGACCGGAATCCCGTCGTCGGGGTCGACGCCACGTTTCTCGCATTCGGCGTTGAGGTCCGGGAATTCGGCTTCGAAGTCGAGCGGACTCACGTCCAGATACACCCCGCCGGTTCGGTCACGCTCGGCCTCGACAGCACGGGCGACCACGTCTCGGGGGGGCGAGCTCGGCGTCGTCGTGGTACTCCGGCATGAACCGCTCGTCCTCTTCGTTCCGAAGCAGGGCCCCCTCGCCGCGGACGGCCTCGCTGAGGAGGAAGGTACCCCGTCCGCCGTCGGCAGTCTCGGCCCCTTCCTCGCCCGCGAACGCGGTCGGGTGGAACTGGACGTACTCCATGTCCTCGACGTCCGCGCCGGCCAGCGCGGCCATCGCGATGCCGTCGCCGGTCGCCGTCTCGGGGTTCGTCGAGCGACCGTAACACGCTCCGATGCCGCCGGTCGCAAGTACCGTCGCCCCAGCGAAACACGGCGCCCACTCGCCATCTCGCTCTAGCATCGCGCCGTGAACCCGCCCCTCGTGAGTCAGCAATTCGAGGGCAGCGGTGTCCTCCAGTATCTCGACGGCGTCGTGGTCGGCGAGATGGTTCAAAAACGGCGCCAGCAGGTGCTTGCCGGTCGAGGCGTCGACGTGGAGGATGCGGGCCTCGCTGTGGGCGGCCTCCCGACCGTAGTCGGGGGACTCCTCGCCGTCGAACTCAACGCCGAGGGAGTCGACGAACACGTCTTCGACGGCCTCGTCGGCGGAGTCGACCAGCACATCGACTGCTTCGGGGTCGGCCGCGCCGTCGGCGGCGTCGAGGATGTCGGCTTTGAACGCCTCGGGGTCGCCGCGCGTGACGGCGACGCCGCCCTGTGCCCAGTAGGACGTCGACTCCTCCGGTTGGGTGGCCTTCGTCGCGAGCGTCACGTCCGCGCCCGCTCGGGCGGCGGCGAGAGCGGCCGCACAGCCCGCGACGCCGCTGCCGACGACCAGCAGGTCGGTGGTGCGTTCGTTCATATCTCCAACATTCGTTCTAACGCCAGTCCAGCGAGTTCCTTCTCGCGCGGTGCGACTTCGATGACGTTGCGCTCCTCGCCCTCGGCCAGTCCTTCGAGTACCCACGTCAGGTAGTTCGGGTCGACCTGCCGCATGGCGTTGCAGTCCATGCAGGCGTCACCGCACAGCGGCACCACGTTCACCTCGGGGTGCCACCGCTGGAGGTGGTTGGTGAGGTGGATTTCGGTCCCGATGGCCCACGTCTCGCCGGGGTCGGCCTCGGCGACGGTGTCACAGATGGTCGAGGTCGACCCCGCCACGTCGGCGGCTTCGACGACTTCGCGTCGACACTCGGGGTGGACGATGACGTTAGCGTCGTCGTAGCGTTCTCGGATGTCCTCGATGTGGGCTTCGGTGAACCGTTCGTGGACCTGACAGTAGCCGTCCCACAGCACGATGTCGGCGTCTGCCACCTCGTCGGCGTCCTTCGATTCGGGGTCCCACGGGTCCCACTCGGCGACGGCGTCTTCCATCCCGAGGCGGTGGGCGGTGTTCTCCCCGAGGTGTTTGTCGGGCAGGAACAGCACCTTGTCGCCGCGCTCGAAGGCGTACTCGAAGGCGTCGTGGGCGTTCGAGGAGGTACAGACGAGACCGCCCTGTTCGGCACAGAACGCCTTCAGGTCGGCGTAGCTGTTCATGTAGGTGATGGGGACGATGTCGGCGTCCGGGGCCGCCTCGGTGAGTTCGGCCCACGCGGCGTCGACCTGCAGCGCCTCGGCCATCCCGGCCATGGGACACGAGGCCTCCATGCTCGGCAGGATGACCGTCTGGTCGTCGTCGGTGATGATGTCGGCGGATTCGGCCATGAACGTCACGCCGCAGAAGACGACGTAGTCCGCATCGGCGTCGGCGGCGCGCTTGCTCAACTCGTAGGAGTCGCCGATGAAGTCGGCGTGCTCGACGATTTCCCGCCGCTGGTAGTTGTGGCCGAGGACGATTACGTCCTCGCCCAGTTCCTCCCGGGCGGCGGCGATGCGCTCCGTGCGTTCGCCCTCGCTCAACTCCCGGTACTGCGGCGGGAGCTGTTCGAGGTTGTCGTACTTGAAGAGGCTGAGGTCGGTCTGAAGGTCGACCGTTTCCATTTCGGGCATGGGTAGTACTCCTTGGGGTATCCTAGCCCACGGACTGGCATATTGATAAAATTTTGTCTTCAATACTCTCTGTTGGCTGAGTTAGTGTCCGACACTACGCACTCCGAACTGCAGTATTCAATCAAAAGCCGGCGTATGCCGGTTTTTTAATATACCCCGGTGTCGGTAGGTCGTATGACCACGGTCGAGTCGCTGTTCGTCGCGATTGCCGGCGAGAATCCCGTCATGCAGGCGTTCGTCGGTGGCCTCGTCATCGCCGGTCTGAACCTCGTTGGTGCCGCCCTGGTCTTCGTCTGGCGGAACCCCTCCGAGCGGTCGCTGGATACGGCGCTCGGCTTCGCCGCCGGCGTCATGTTGGCGGCGAGTTTCACGAGCCTCATCCTCCCCGGTATCGACTTCGCGTCGGAGGCGGCGTACAACCCAGTCACTCTCGGCGGGGTCGAGTTGGTCGGTATCGTTCCGGTTCTCGTCGGCCTCATCGCCGGAACGCTGTTTCTCGACCGTGCCGACGCACTCGTTCCGCACGCCCACTACCTCGTCACCGGGGAGCGGCGGACCGACGCCGCCAACCCAGACACTGGCGGTCTCCCAGATGTCGACGCACGCATCGCCTCCGTCGTGCTCTTCGTCCTCGCGATTACGCTGCACAACATGCCCGAAGGGTTGGCCGTCGGCGTGGGGTTCGGGTCCGGTGACCTCGGCGGCGCCATCGCGCTGATGGTCGCCATCGGCCTCCAGAACATCCCCGAGGGACTGGCCGTCTCCATCGCGGCGCTGAACGCCGGCCTCGACAGCCGGTGGTACGCGGCGGTCGCGGGGCTACGGGCCGGCGTCGTCGAGATACCGCTGGCCGTCTTCGGCGCCTTCGCCGTCCAGATTGCCAGTCCCCTCCTCCCCTACGCGATGGGCTTTGCCGCCGGCGCGATGCTGTTCGTCATCTCCGACGAAATCATCCCCGAGACCCACACCCACGGCAACGAACGCGTCGCCACGCTGGGCACGATGGCCGGTATCATCGTCATGCTGACACTCGACGTGGTGTTGGCCTGATTTAGGCCCGATAGACGACCTCGCCGTCGACGACCGTCATCGCGACGGCGATATCGGCGATTGCGTCGACGTCGACCGCCCACGGAGATTCCTCGAGGACGACGAAGTCCGCCCGCTTACCGACTTCGACGGTGCCGAAGCGGTCCTCGTCGTGGCCCGCGTAGGCCGCTCCGGAGGTGTAGGCCTCTAACGCTTCGGTGACCGAGAGTCGCTGGCCCTCTTCTGGGGCCGTCACCGCCTGCTGGACGCCGAAAAGCGGGTCAAGCGGCATGCAGTCGCTGCCGAACGCCAGCGGCACGCCAGCGTCGAGAACGTCCGCAAAGCGGTTCGATTCGGCGGTTCGTTCGGCGCCGAGGCGGCGCTCGTAGAGGCCGCCCTCGCGGGCCCACCGGAGGAAGTTCGGCTGCATCGAAGCGACGGCGTCGAAGCCCTCGAGGTCGGCCGGTAGCAACTCGGCGTGTTCGATGCGGTGCCGCATCTCGGGGTCCTCGGGGAGGGTCTCGAGGGCAACGTCGATTGCCTCGTCGCCGATTGCATGGACCGCCAACTGCATGCCGAGTTCCTCGGTGCGTTCGGCGATGTCGGCCAACTCCTCGGGGTCGACGACCCACTCGCCGGTCCCCTCGCGGTCGGTGTAGGGTTCCGAGAGCTTCGCCGTTCCGGCGCCGAGGGAGCCGTCCGTGTAGGTCTTGATGCCACCCACCTCGACGAACGGGCCGCCGTGGTTCGTCGCCAGTCCCGTCTCTTCGACTGCATCGAGGTGGTCGGCCCAGTAGTACAGTCGCACGCGCAAATCGAGGTCTCCGTCGCGTGCCAACGCCCGATAGGCCGCCGGCGCATCGGAGTGTCGGACCATGTCGTGGACACCCGTCACGCCGAGTCGATGGGCGCGGTCGCGGGCGGCCTCGACGAGCCGTTTCGTCTCGGCGCGTCCGGGTGCGGTTTCCATCCGCAGGAACTCGGCTGCGTCCTCGGTGACGACGCCGGTCGGTTCGTCGCCGTCGCGCTCGACGCCGTCCTCGGGGAGCGACTCGCCGTAGCGTTCGAGGACGACGGAGTTGACCGAAGCGGTGTGGAGGTCTTCTCGGAAGGCGACGACAGGCAGCTCCCCGTAGACCGAATCCAACTCCTCGCGGGTGAGATACCGGTCGTCGTCCCACACCGATTCATCGTAGCCGTAGCCGAGAATCCACTCCTCGGCCGGCGCCTCCCGAAGTCGGTCGAGTGCGGTCTCGCGGTCGTCGACCGCGAGGTCGGCGTGGACGAGGCGTCGGCCGACGATTTCCATGTGGGTGTGGGCGTCGATGAACCCCGGCAGCAGGACACCACCGTCACAGTCGATGACCTCGGTGTCGACGCCCTCCAGAAACCCGATTTCGTAGGCGGAGTCGACGCGGACGGTTCGGCCGTCTCGGACGGCGACGGCCTCGTGTGTTTCGTCGGGGTCGGCCAGCGTGTGTACCTCGGCGTTCGTGAAGATGCGGTCCGCCGCCTGTGTCATATCGGAGGGGCGTACCCAATCGCCTTGAAACTCCCTGTGGCGGTGTTCCGCGTCGGGACGACACCCCGTCGTGATGGGGTTAATCCACGCATATCGTACTGGTTTGGTATTATAACTTTATGGTGGTATCACGTATCGATTCGTGAGGTTTGAAAACATGAACCAAACACGGCGAGCAGTACTGAAGACGATTGGCGGGGGCGCAGCATTGGCGGCCGGTGTCGGCACGGCGAGTGCGAGGGGGCGGGGTCGAGGCCGAGGCAAACGACAGGGCGCCAGCGCCGAGGGGACGATAGTCGACGTCGCCAAGGCGTCCGATGATTTCAACGTGTTAGTCGCTGCCGTCGGGGAGGCTGGACTCGTCGACGCACTGAGCGGCAACAAACAGCTGACGGTGTTCGCACCGACCGACCAGGCATTCGCCGACTTGCTGGAGGCGCTCGACGTTACCAAGGAGGAGTTGCTCGCCAGGGATGACCTCGCCGACATCCTCCTGTATCACGTCACGAACGGTCGTCGATACGCCCAGTCGGTCGTCAACGCTCCGAGAATCAGAATGCTCAACGGTGGCACCGTCGACGTTGATGGGACCGACCTGAACGGCGACCAAGCCGACATCGTCGGCACGGACATCGAGGCGTCCAACGGCGTCGTTCACGTCATCGACGGCGTCCTGCTCCCCTGACGTTCGGCCCACCAGTTTTTCGAGACGGCGAGCGGCGTCGGAGGAAGGCGGTTCGCGAACCCGACCGTCTCACGCCGGGACGGAAACCCTTAGTCGCCCGCCCGCAACTCGACGATATGGACACAGAGGAACTCGTCGAAGGCGTACAGGACGGCGAGTTACGCCTACACGAACTCGAACAGCACGCCGACGCCGACGCTGCGGCCGAGGCACGCCGACTGCTTCTCACTGCCGAGACCGAAGCCGACCTCGATGCAATCGGCGCCTACACGTTCGACGCCGCCGACGCCGGCCCGAACATCGAGAACATGCTCGGCGCCGCACAGGTACCGATGGGTATCGTCGGCCCCGTCCGCATCGACGGCGGGGCAATCGAGGGCTCGAAGTACCTCCCGATGGCGACGACTGAGGGCGCCCTCGTCGCCTCGGTCAACCGTGGCTGTGCAGCCATCCGGGCGGCCGACGGCGCGACCGCTCGGGTGCTGAAGAACGCGATGACCCGTGCCCCGGTCTTCCGCGTCAACGACGTGGGAGAGGCAAGCGAAGTCGCCTCGTGGGTCCGGGCCAACGTCGAGACACTCGCGGAGGCCGCCGAGTCGACGACCAGCCACGGCGAGTTGCGTGACGTGACCCCGTACGTCGTCGGCGACAACGTCTTCCTCCGATTCGCCTACGACACCAAGGACGCGATGGGGATGAACATGGCCACAATCGCCACCGAGGCCGCCTGTGACGTGGTCACGGCGGAGACGCCCGCCGAACTCGTCGCCCTCTCCGGAAACCTCTGTTCCGACAAGAAACCCGCCGCCGTCAACAGCGTCGAGGGCCGCGGCCGGACCGTCGCCGCCGACGTGGAAATTCCGCGGGAGACCGTCGAGAGCTACTTCAAAACGACGCCGGAGGCAATCGTCGAGGCCAACACTCGAAAGAACCTCGTCGGGTCGGCGAAGGCCGGGTCGCTCGGCTTCAACGCCCACGCCGCAAACACCGTCGCCGCGGCCTTCCTCGCGACCGGCCAGGACATCGCACAGGTCGTCGAGGGCAGTAACGCGATTACGACCGCCGACGTCCGGGATGGCGACCTCTATGCCTCGTTGACCATCGCCTCCTTGGAGGTCGGCACCGTCGGCGGCGGGACGAAACTGCCGACCCAATCCGAGGCGCTCGATGTCGTCGGCGTCCGCGGCGGCGGGAACCCAGCAGGCGCCAACGCCGACGCGCTGGCGGAACTCATCACGACCGCCGCACTCGCCGGCGAGTTGTCGCTTCTGGGGGCGCTGGCGTCGGACCACCTCGCCAGCGCTCACGAGGAACTGGGTCGATAACGGCGCGTTTCGGTACTGTTACAGCCGGCGATAGACGCCGCCCGTTTCTGTCACTTCGCCGGCACGCTGGAGGCGCTCGAGCGCCGTCTCGACGTAGGACTCGGGGACGCCTTCGGCGGTGGCGTACTCGACGACGGCCTCGGTGGTCGGCTCCTCTAGCTCCGAGAGGGCATCGAGGACGATTTGTTTCCGACTTCGCGAGCGCTCCGTGCCGCCTTCGGCGCGGTCGCCGGCCGCCGCCACCTCGTCGGCGTCCAGTCCAGATGCGGTGAGATACTCCTCGTCGTCGACACCGACACCGTCGATGTCGATTTCCTCGGGGTCGAGGAACTCGCCGTCGTCGGCCCGGTCGGCGAGCATCGAACTCCGGACGCGGGCGGCCGCCTCGGAGGTGTCGGTTTCGGCGAACTGCTTCAGTTTCCCGAACTGGTGGCGTTTCCGACAGCGGGGACACTGCGTCGTCTCTGGGCGGTCCTCGACGACCCAGAGGGCGAGACACTCCTTGCACCCGACGACGGAGTACATGTGCTTGCGTTCCACGCCTCCGGCTAAAAGTTCGATGCATCGCTTCCCCTCCGGACGACCGCCGTACTGTGCTACCCGGAAACGTATCAACGCCCGGCGCCCAATGGAGTGTATGCAACGCGTCGGACTCTCCGAGCGGGATTCGGTGGAGGCGGTCGAGGCCGTCCACCTCACACAACTGGCGACGGGCGAGGAGACGAGCATTCAGGCGTTCGAAATCGAACCGGGGGCGACCGTCCCCGAACACAGCCACCACCACGAACAGACCGGCTTCGTCTACGAGGGCGAGTTGACCTTCGTCGGTCCGGACGGCGAGACCGTCGTCGGTCCCGGCGACTCCTTTACCATTCCGGGTGAGGAGCCTCATGCGGCCGAAAACCGTGGCGACGCGGTGGTTCGCGGCGTCGACATCTTCGCACCGCCGCGGCCGAACCCCGATTGGGCGGAGTGACCATGCCGGTCGGCCGGCGTCGGTTCCTCGCGGCGGTTTCGGCACCGCTTTTGGCGGGCTGTAACACCAGCAACTCGAACGCCGAGTCCGTGGGAACGCCGACGGCCGTCCCGGTCCCGACCGTCCGCCCGACGCCGCAACGCCGTCCGCCGCCGGACCTCTCGGCGCTCGGCGTCGAGGACGCCCCCGAACTGGCTCGCGGCCACCGCGACAGCCTGCTCGCGGGGCCGCACGGCTTCACCCGCGAGGTGGTCGTCACCGAGGACGGCACGCCGATTCGGACGCTCCGGGTTCGGGTCCGGTCGACCGCCGACGCCGAGGCGTATCACTTCTCTTCGACACCGAGGACACCGAGCGGTATCCGACCCAACCCGCCGAACCGTACTTCGAGACGTGGGACGACGGAACGACGCACAACCGCTACGGGCGGCGCAATCCGGAGTACTTCGTCTCGGAGAGTCGGGCCTTCGACTCGCCGGCCGACGGTACGACCGACCGCTTTCGCATCCGACGCCTGTTCGGCTCGTTCGCGTCGGTGGCCATCTCGGAGACGACCGACGGCGCGTCAGCGGTCGGCACCGACCTCCGCGCCGGGTGGGACGTAACGCCCGCACGGATTCGGCTCATTACGACGCTGTACAGCGGGCGCTTCGAGGCGACGGTGCGGTCCAATCCGCTGTACGTCGACGGCTACGACCTCTCGGTTGCGGCGTCGATTTCGGGCCAGCCGGTCGACATCGAGGCGACCGTCGACTACGAGCGACTGGACGAACCGCCGGCTCCTCCCGAGTGGGTCGAGACGGCGAAAGAAGAGGCAGAGTGAGTTACGCGAGGTCTTCGAGGTTGTCGATGACGGCGTTTGCGTACTCGCTGGTGGCGAGTTTCTCGCCGCCCTCGATTTGGCGCTCGATGTCGTAGGTGACCTTCCGGTCGACGATGGTCTGCTCGACGGCGTCACGGACGAGGTCGGCGGCGTCGTCCCAGCCCATGAACTCCAGCATGATGCGGCCGGAGAGAATCATCGCCGTGGGGTTCACTTTGTCCTGGCCGGCGTACTTCGGGGCCGAGCCGTGGACGGGTTCGGCCAGTACGCGGCCGTCGCCGACGTTGGCGCCGGGGGCGATGCCGAGTCCGCCGATTTGGGCGCCACAGGCGTCCGAGAGGTAGTCGCCGTTGAGGTTCGGCAGCGCCAGTACGTCGTACTGGTCGGTGCGGGTGAGAATCTGTTGGAGCATGTTGTCGGCGATGCGGTCGTTGACGACGACGGCGTCCTCCGGCGGTTCGCCGTCGCGCTCCTCCCAGAGGGTGTCCTCGGTGATGACCTTCTCGCCGTACTCCTCTTCGGCAACCTCGTAGCCCCAGTCGCGGAAGGCGCCCTCGGTGAACTTCATGATGTTGCCCTTGTGGACGAGCGTGACCGAATCGCGGTCGTTCTCGAGGGCGTAGTCGATGGCCTTGCGGACGAGCCGTTTCGTCCCGAACTCGGTGATGGGCTTGATGCCGATGCCGACCGGGCCGTCGTGGATGGTCGAATCGAAGCCCATCTCGTCTTCGACGAACTCCTTGACTTTCTGGACGTCGTCGGTGCCGGCTTCCCACTCGATGCCGGCGTAGACGTCTTCGGTGTTCTCCCGGAACGACACCATGTCCATCTGCTCGGGCCGCTTGACCGGTGATGGGACACCGTCGAGGTGATAGGTCGGACGGATGTTGGTGTAGAGGTCGAGTCGCTTCCGGAGGGCGACGTTGAGGCTGCGGAAGCCGGCGCCGACGGGCGTCGTCAGCGGGCCCTTGATGGAGACTTTGAACTCCTTGAGCGCCTCGATGGTGTCGTCGGGGAGGTTCTCGTCGTATCGCTCCCGTGCGGACTCGCCGGCGTAGACGCGCATCCAGTTGATTTCCCGGCCGGTCGCGTTGGCGGCGGCCTGCAGCACGTCCTGTGCCGCCGGGCCGACGTCGACGCCGATACCGTCGCCGTGGATGATGGGGATGATGGGGTCGTCCGGTACGACGAGTTCGTCGTCACCCGTTACCTCGATTTGCTCGCCCTGCTTGGGCACCTCGACTTTATCGTATCCCATATGTTCGTGCTTCTACCGGCCCCCTGAAAGGCGTACCGCTCTCGCGGCGAATTTTGCATGAACGACCGGGGAGAACTCCCGAGCGGTTTCCGAGCGTTCGACTTTCCGCCCGACAAGCCGCAAACCGTAACACGGCGGCGGCCGGAACGAACGTATGCGCGTCATCGTCCACGGCGGGGCCGGCTCTCCGGCCGACGAGCCGACACCGCGACAGGCAGTCCTCGACGACGCCGCCGAAACCGGCACGGAGGCCGACGACCCGACCGATGCGGTCGTCGCCGCGGTTCGCGTCCTCGAAGGCGACTCACAGTTCAACGCCGGCGTCGGGTCGGCGGTCCAGTCCGACGGCTACATCCGGACCGACGCCGGCCTGATGACCGACGACCGCGAGACGGGGGGCGGCCTGCGGGATGCCCGGCGTCGAAGCCGCCGTCGAGGTCGCCCGCCTCGTCAAAGAAGAGACCCCACACGTCCTCGTCTCGGGCGTCCACGCCGTCGACCTCGCGGATGCCTTCGGCGTCGAAACCGACGTCGACCTCTGGTCGGAACGGACTCGCGAGCAGTGGGAGGACCTCGAGGAGCGCCCCGCAGGCGACGCCCGCGAACACGCCGAGTGGGTCGCCGAACGATTCGGCGGCGACCCGGAGGGACGTGGCGAGACTCCCACCGACCACGACACGGTCGGCGCGGTGGCGACCGACGGCGAGACGGTCGCCGCCGCCACCTCGACGGGCGGTCGCTGGCTGGCGCTGGCCGGCCGGGTTGGCGACGTGCCGCAGGTCGGCAGCGGCTTCTACTGCACCGAGGCTGGC